>JAFDVL010000027.1:0-1222 GCA_018268995.1 Acidobacteriota bacterium
CGTCGTGCAGATTGACGGGATGGGCACGTCCAATCGCTCAAAAGCCTTTCACGACGTCGCGTGGAAAAATCTGGGCGATGCTGGATTCCCCGACCGCATCGCGTGGCACAAAGCAGCGGCGGCAAAATATCGCTACTACGACATCAACCGCGTCGGCATTTACGGCACCTCCGCAGGCGGGCAAAACTCGCTCGGCGCGCTGCTGTTTCATCCAGAATTTTACAAGGTCTGCGTGTCGGCTTGCGGCTGTCACGACAACCGGATGGACNNGGACAAGATTTGGTGGAATGAACAGTGGATGGGCTGGCCGCTGGATGAGCATTACGTCGCCGCCTCAAATGTCGTGAACGCACACAAGCTGCAAGGCAAGCTGCTGTTGATTCTCGGCGAATTGGATACGAACGTTGACCCTGCCTCAACAATGCAAGTGGTGAATGCGTTGATTAAGGCCGAAAAGACGTTTGATTTCCTGATGATTCCCGGCGCAGGCCACACCAACGGCGGGCCGTACGGCACAAAGAAGCAATACGATTTCTTCGTGCATCACCTGCTGGGCGTTGAGCCGCCGGATTGGAACACGATACCGAAGAAACCAAGTCCGCAAGCGGCAGCAGCGCCTGCATCGCAAGAATAAACTTGTGATCTGCCACAGGCACAACACAAAGGTGACTTCATGACAAAATCTATTTCTCGCAGAGATGCGCTGCAACGCTTTACTGCCGCAGGGGCAGGCGCATTGTTGGCCACTCCGCTGATAGCACAGGAAACGTCGCTGCGTGTGACGGGACGCGCAGTCGAGCTTGCACTCACCCCTATCAGCACGCAAACCATACGCTTGACGATTGCACCGCTGGAAAACGGCAAGGCGCAACCCGTGCCGATGGACGGTTCGCTGACGTTGTCAAACTCGCTGAAGCCTACAACTCGCTTGACGACGCTCGCGCGAGAACGCAGCGTGCGATGCGGCAGCCTGAAAGTGACGCTGTTGCCAGAGCCGTTGACGATTCGCATCGCCGCCAGTGACGGGCGTTTGGTGCAGGAATTGCGCGTGGATCAACAGACCGGCGCGTTATCTTTTTTGACTGGAGAGAACCCCATTCTCGGCTTTGGCGAAGGCGGGCCGCAATTTGATCGGCGCGGCGAAACGTATACAAACCGCAACGGGCAAGGTGGCTATCGGCTGCGCACCCACGGCGGGCGCGTGCCGATTCAATGGTTGATT
>JAFDVL010000027.1:1360-26138 GCA_018268995.1 Acidobacteriota bacterium
TGCCGCCGCTCTGGTCGTTCGGCTACCAGCAATCGCATCGCACGCTCGCCGGGCCGGAAGAAATCAAATGGGTGGCGCGGACGATGCGCGAAAAGAAACTGCCATGCGACACGTTGATTTATCTCGGCACCGATTTCACGCCGTCCGGCTGGAACACGCACAACGGCGAATTCACTTGGCATCCCAAGAATTTCCCCGAACCCAAAAAGCAAATTGACGAATTGCGCGCACAAAATTTCAAAGTCGTGCTGCACACCGTCATCGAAGGGCGCAAATTAACCGGCACAGTCAATGATGCTTGCACCGCCGCGCCGTTGCCAAGCGGTCGCACGCCCGACGGCAAATGGCCGGACAATCGGCAGGTCGCGTGTTATTGGCCGGTTCACAAATCACTGTATGACGTAGGCATTGACGGCTGGTGGCCGGATCAGGGCGATGGCTTGGACGCGACCTCGCGGCTGGCGCGCATTCGGATGTATTACGAAGGCTCGCAGCAGCTCCGGCCCAATCAGCGTGTTTACGCATTGCATCGCAACGGCCACGCGGGGATGCAACGCTTTGCTGGCTTCCTCTGGTCGGGCGATGTGTATTCGACCTGGGAAACGTTGAAGGTTCACGTGCCGATTGCGGTGAATACTGGATTGACGGGCATTCCGTGGTGGGGCACAGACATCGGCGGCTTTGTGCCGACCAAAGAATACACGGGCGAATTGCACGTGCGCTGGTTTCAATTCGCTGCATTCTGTCCGCTCTTTCGCGCACACGGGCGCACGTGGCATTTGCGCTTGCCGTGGGGCTGGAACACGGGGCAACTGGGACACGATGAAATCGCGCGTTATACAGGCGGCGCGGCGAATCCTGATCTGAGCGAATTGCGCAACGCCGAAGTCGAACCGATCTGCAAAAAGTATCTGGAATTGCGGTATCGAATGATGCCGTATTTGTATTCCGCGGTGCGCGAAACGCACGAGACAGGATTGCCCGTGATGCGCGCGTTGTGGCTGCATTACCCCGACGATGCAACGGCGGTGGCGCGCGGCGATGAATATTTGTGGGGCCGCGATATGCTGGTCGCTCCCGTCGTGGAAAAAGGCGCAACAACGCGCAACGTCTATTTGCCGCGCGGCGATTGGTACGATTTCTGGACCGAAGAAAAACTCGCAGGCGGACGCGAAATCAGCAAAGCGGTTGATCTGGCAACCACGCCGTTGTATGTGCGCGCCGGAGCGATTCTGCCGCTCGGCCCGGTCAAGCAATACACGGCTGAAAACGTAGACGGCCCATTGACGCTCGTCGTTTATCCCGGCGCAGATGGCGCATTCACGTTGTACGAAGACGACGGCACGACATTCAATTATCAACGTGGCGACTTCACCAAAATTCAAATCAACTGGAACAATGCACGGCGCACGCTTTCGCTGCGATTGGCAAGTGGATCGAAACTGCGACAACAACACAAACTGGAAATTCGCCTCGCAGGTGAAAAGGCCGCGCGTCAGGCCGTCTTTACTGGTCGCGCGCTGGAGATCAAGCTCTAAAGGAGTAGCTGTAAGTGAACATCAAACTAAAAATCATGGGCGCAATGCTGCTGGCCTGCGCGCTCTTCCCTTTCGTCCATCAAGCACAAAATCAACCCGCTCAACCCGGCAGACCTGCGCCGACGCCCACGCCGACACCAACGCTGGGACTGGAACAAGGCTATCTGGAATTCGATACGCCAGAGTTCACGCTCAAGCTCGTGAAGGCTTCGCAAACCATCGCCGCGCTCCAACCCAAAGGCGGCAACGGCTTCGACTTCACGCCCGCAGATCGGTTGGAACGGCGCGCGAGCAATGGGCATTACCATCTTGGCGATTTGACGATTCGCGTGCGTAAGGGCAACACGGGCGAATGGAAAGAGTATTCGACAACGACTGCGCGCAAGCCCGTGAATGCACTTTCTGCTTCCGGTCAAACACTCGCCGCCGCAGATTTATCGCCGACTTTGCCGGAAGATTGCCCGGTGCAAATCACGCGCAGTTGGGTGGTCGAAAATGGCAAGCTCGCCTTGCGCTACGAGTTGAAAAACAAAACGTCTGAACCGTTGCAAATCGGTGCGCTCGGCATTCCGATGGGCTTCAATAACCACATTACGGGCCGCAATCTGCAACAGTCACACGAAATCTGTTCGTTCTCTGATCCGTACATCGGCCAAGACGCAGGCTATTTGCAGGTGACGCGCTTGAAGGGCAACGGCCCCGCGCTCGTGGTCGTGCCTGAAAGCAAGACGCCGTTTGAAGCCTATCAATTGCTGAACGAGCCGATGCGACCCGCGCAAACCTTTGAAGGCACATTCGCGTGGATGGCGCACTCGCAAGCCTACGCTGAGAACGAATGGAAAGGCGTCGAGCAATGGAACACTCCCACGAGCGCGACGCTTGCACCAAATGCCAGCCGAACTTATGGCGTGCGCTTTCTCGTCACAGATGAAATCCGTAACATCGAAAAAACGCTTGCCGCCAACAATCGCCCGGTGGCTGTGGGCATTCCCGGCTACGTGTTGCCGCAGGACATCGAAGGCAAGCTGTTCCTGAACGCGAAAAGCAAAGTTGCCAGCATCGTGGCGGAACCCGCCGGAGCTATCACGATTCGCAAAGACAAACCGACCAGCAAAGGTTGGCAGGCTTATACGCTGAGCGGCAACACGTGGGGACGTGCGCGTTTGTTGGTGAAATATGCCGACGGCAATCAGCAAGCCATTAGCTATTACGTCATCAAACCTTCGGCACAAGCCGTCGCCGACATGGGCAACTTCCTATTCACCAAGCAATGGTTCGTAGACCCGAACGATCCGTTCCGCCGCAGCCCTTCGGTGATGAGCTATGACCGCGAAGCTGACAAGATTGTGTCGCAAGACAGCCGCGTCTGGATTGCCGGACTCGGTGACGAAGGCGGATCGGGATCGTGGCTGGCCGCCGCGATGAAACAATTCGGCCAACCCAAACGCGAAGAAATCGCCAAATACGAACAGTTCATTGACGGTGTGTTGTGGGGCGGATTGCAATACAAAGACGGCCCGAACAAATACGGCGTGCGCAAGAGCATGTTCTTTTACTCGCCCGCTGACGTGCCCGGCTTTCAATACGATCCGTCGCTGAATTGGACGACGTGGACGAGTTGGAAGAAAGCTGATGCCGAATCCATCGGGCGCGGCTACAACTATCCGCACGTCGTCGCGGCCTATTGGTCAATGTACCGCGTCGCGCGCAATCACGAAGGCCTGGTCAAAAATCACGCCTGGGATTGGTATCTGGAACAAGCCTATCAAACGACCAAATTCACCTTCAGCCGCAACGCCGACAACCGCAACCGTCGCCGCGTCGGTTATGTCGAACTCGGCTTGATGGAAGGCGACATTTTCCTGATGGTGCTGCAAGACCTGAAGCGCGAAGGCTGGACGGAAAAAGCCAACGACATCGAAGCGTTGATGAAAGAGCGCACCGAACGCTGGAAGCGCGAAGCCTATCCCTTCGGCAGCGAAATGGCGTGGGATTCGACGGGGCAGGAAGAGGTCTATGCGTGGTGCGATTACTTCGGCTATGACGACAAGGCGCAGGTGTCGTTGAATTCGATCATCGGGTATATGCCGACCGTGCCGCATTGGGGCTACAACGGGAACGCCCGTCGTTATTGGGATTTCTTGTATGGTGGCAAAATCCGCCGCATTGAACGGCAGTTGCATCATTACGGTTCCGGCCTGAACGCGATTCCGGTGCTGTCACATTTCCGCAAACACCCGGAGGACGATTACCTGTTGCGCATCGGTTACGGCGGCACGATGGGCGCGCTGACAAACATTGACCGCGAGGGCTTTGCTTCCGTCGCGTTTCATTCGTTCCCCTCGACGCTCAAATGGGACCCGTACACGGGCGATTACGGCCCGAACTTTTTCGGCTATGCACTGAACGCGGGAACCTATGTCATCAATCATTCCGAATTCGGCTGGCAGGCTTTCGGCGGCAACCTGAAACGCAAAGGCGATTGGATCAGCGTGACGCCGTTGGATGCGCTGCGTACGCGCGTTTATCTGGCTTCGCGCGGGTTGTGGCTGACGCTGGATGCGGGACGATTTGAAGCAGTGGAAGTGAATGCCAAGACAGGTGCAGTGCGGATTGGCTTGGCGAACGCAACACCAGAAACACCGCAAGCCCGCCTGCGCATCGAACAACCTGCGAAGATTGCTGGGGTTGGCAACTATCGTTTGCGCGAGCAATTTAAGCAGGAACGCGAGGCGTTTGTGATTGCGCTCAAACAAGGTACGACGTGGGTAGAGTTGAGCAACGAGCGTTGAGCGAATTGGAACAACAAAAACAATCGTTGCCGAAGGCTTTCCTTCGGTTGTATGCTTTGGTGAGAGGAAATGGCTATGAGTGCGATAATCACATTACCGAAGGAACTGGAAAGTTTGCTGGCGAAAAAGGCTGCGATCAAAGGACTCAACGTCGAACAGTTTGCGCTGGAGGCATTGCAGCGTGTGGCAGAGATGCCTACAAGCAGTGAGCTTTTCGTAGATATTGAGCGTTTCATAGATATTGAGGCGAGTGCCAAACCGACTGGAAACACAGAGGAAGAAAAACAGGATGCTACTGTCGGCAATGCGGTGTCCAAAGTCCGCCGTTCTACGCACGGGCGAGCTGATCTTTCTAAAGAACGCGAGTGGGTACGACAACATCGTGACGAATATCGCGGGCGATGGGTCGTCCTGGATGGAGATCGGCTCGTCGGTCATGCAGCTACCGCTGCCGAGGCGACCCAATTTGTCGAGCAGGCGCGTGCTGAAGGTGTGCGCTCTCCTTACATCAAACTAATTCCGTTGGACGATGAGCCAATCTGGATGATGTGGTCATGAACCATTGGTCACTTATTTTCCCCACAGTGGTTGATTATCACGCGCACGATGAAATTACGGCGGAAGTCATCCTTGTACATGGTGCCGTTTCAGTCAAGGTAGATGCCAAGCTTGACACTGGCAGTAAATTTTGTATTTTTCAGCCAGGCTGGGCCGCTTGGCTTGGACTTGACTTGTACAGCGGCGTACTCCAACACATCCGCACCGCTGCCGGGTCATTTCCTGCGTACGGCCACGAAGTCATATTGAAGATTGGTGATCTGGAATGGCAAACGACGATATTTTTTGCCGAACCAGAAAACTTTCCCATCAATGTCGTCGGACGCATTGGCTTTCTTGATCGTTTGCAAGTTGGACTAGTTGACTACGAGCAACTGCTTTATCTCGGCCCGTACGAAGCTTAAATCGCGTGCTAATTCCCGCCACCTGCGCCCTCCATCTTCGCCGCGCCGTTGATCCAGATTGTCACATCTTTGCGCAGCTTCTCGCGCGATTTCTTTTCGATGTACATCATGTGTCCGGCTTCGTAGTAGGTGAAGCTGACGTTTTTGCGAATCACAGGCTCCAGGTTCATGTGCGAGATCGTATGCTCGATGCCGTTGTACGGCGTGGCGACATCGTAATAGCCACTGATGACCAGCAGTTTCAAGTGTTGTTGTTGGGTCATCGCCGAACGTAAGGCTTCGGCGGGGCCGCCAGGCGTGCCTTGATCCCACGGCTGGACGCGGGCCGAGAGCGTGTAAAACATCTCGGTATTCCACTTCAATTCGCGGCGCACATAATCCTGAAACATTGCAACATACGAACCATCATACGACGCGAGGCTGGAATCGTATTCGTACCGCTCGCCTGCCGCGTCGGCATCCATCCCTAAAAAGCGTGAATCAATGCGGCCCACGGTTTGGCGTTTGTCGCGCAGCAATTCCTTGAACCAGCGTTGCGGGCTGATGCGCAGGTTAGTTTGCTCAATGTAAGTTGGCGAGAGCGCCGTGAGGCGCGCGAGTTCTTTGACGACTTTCTGTTTTTCAGCGGGCGCGAGTTCATCGCCTTTTTCGAGCGCGGCGGCGTATTCCCCGTGCGCGAACTGGCGCGCTCGTTGCGCGATTTCGGCGGCGCTGAGTTTTTGCAGATCGGGCGCGAGCAGCTTGTGATACCACGCCGAAGAGATCAGCGTCGGCAGAAAGAAAATCGTGCGATCATCTGCGCCCCAGTTGCCGAAGCCGACGGCGGACAGCAACGCGACGCCGTTCAGATAAATCTGATGGCGGCGTTGCAACGTGTACGAAAGCTGCGCCGAGCGCGTCGTGCCGTAGCTTTCGCCGATCAGGAACTTCGGCGACGCCCAGCGTTCGTTGCGCGTGATGTATTGGTAAATGAAATCCGCGAACCATTGCGCGTCCTGCTCGACGCCATAAAACTGTGCGGTGTTTTCGCCGGGCGCGGGGCGGCTGAAGCCAGTCGAAATCGCATCCACAAACACCATATCCGTCGCGTCCAAAAACGAATCGCCGTTCTCGACAATCGAATAGGGCGCAGGCATTCCAAAGCCATCATCGGTCAGCAAAACGCGCTTCGGTCCCAAGCCCATGTGAGTGTACGACGACGCCGAGCCGGGGCCGCCGTTGTAGATGAAAGAAACGGGGCGTTTGGATTTGTCGGCAACGTCATCTTTGGTGTAGCCGACGAAAAAGAAGGTGGCTTTCGGCGTGCCGTCATCGGCTTTGATGACGTAGGTCGCAGCAGTCGCGGTGTAATTGATCGCTTGCCCGCCGATGCGCACGCTGCCTTTTGTGACGGACGATTTTTCTTCGGGCAGTGCGGCAGGGCGTGTCGGTGCTGTGGTTGCGGGCGGCGTTGTTTGAGTAGCTTGTTCCGCGCCTCCGCCACGACCGCCGCGACCGCCACGTTGTTGCTGTTCGGGCTGGGCTTGTGCGAGTGAAGCAGTCAAGAGCAGTGTCAGGGTGATAGCCAATAAACGTTTCATGTCATCTCTCCTTGTGGGTTGGTGCGCCGCAAAATGAAACGCGAAGCGCCTGGGAGCGCAAGCGTCCCGCTTGCTTGTCTGGCGGAAAGGTTAGCTTGATTTTCAACGAAGCTGTTGCGGACGTTTCAGCAAGCGGGACGCTTGCGCTCCCAGGCGCTTCGCGTTTCCAAAATGACTTTAACTCAATTGTCCGCGCGAGTGATGCGCACGCCGAACACGCCCGCCGTTTCATTGCCGCCCGTTGCTTGAAATTTCACTGTTACCTTTTGTTTGCCTTGCACCGCTACTGCCGGAATCGCGTATTCGACATCAAAGAAACGTTTGGTTTCGCTGCCGGGGCGATGGCGTTCGATGCGTTGTTCGCCGATGCGCGTGCCGTCTACCAAAATCTCGAACGTGCGGGTGGCGCGTTCTTCGCCGTGATAGGTGGCAATCAATTTCAGCGGAACCGCCGCATTCACCGGGATGTCATAGGAAAACCATTTGCGCGCGCTGCGCCCCGGTCGGCCTTGATTGCGCAGCGGCTGCGTCTCTTCGCCCTTTTGATTGAAGTCGCGCTCGAAATAAACCTCGCCCGCTTCAACGTAGGCAATGGTCGCCGCTTCCAGCTTGCGTTGGCGTTCCTGTTCGGCCAGCAGGACGGCGGCTTTTTTCTCCCATTCGGTGGGCGTGAACAGATCGAAGTACACCGAATAGGTGCGACGATGCAGGCGATAAAACGGAACGAGGTCTACATCTGCTTCACGACCCACGCCGCTCGTGCGAAAGGCACCGGGGTTGTCAGTGACGGCTTTGATCCACGCGGCAGGGCTGCGATCAGCGGCGACGAGCGAAGGGATTTTGATGACTTGTTGTTGTGCGCCCGCTTGCCCGCTTGCGCCGCGACGGCGTTCGCGTTCCGGCCCTAAATCGCCTGCAAGCACAATCGGCCCCCACATAATCGCCGTGATGCTCGGATTGTCAGGCAACGGTTCAAGGCGCAAGGATTTCACCAACGACAACGACACCGTGTCGCTCGTTTTCCATTTGCGTTTGATCTCAACATACGTGCCGGGCGCAGAGAGTTGTTTGACGGTTTGCCCGTTGACTTTGATTGCAAAGCCTTCGCCTGCCCACGACGGACGGCGCAATGCGAGCGTGAATTGCTTCGCGGCTTTCATCGTCAGCTTCAACGTCGCCGCGTCGCCTTCGGGAAACGTCGTGTCCATCGTCAAGTCAACATCGCCCCACTTCGCGGTCGAAGGCGTGTAAAGATTGACCCAAAGCTTATCGCCAAGTTTTTTATCAGAAGATTCGTAATACAGTCCATCGCCGTGCAGCGCGTGGCTTTCCATTCCTGTGCCGACGCAACAGGTGAAGCTGCGCATCATATCGGCGTATTCGCGTTGCACGCCGCGTCCGACCGGAACCATGTAACACGTCCGCCCGTCTTCGCTATCCTGCGAACCGAGGATGTGATTGAACAGCGCGCGTTCGTGGAATTCGGCGTACTTCATTTCGGGATGCAGCGCGAACAGCTTTCGCGTCATTTTGAGCATGTTGTAGATGTTGCAAGTCTCTGATGTGCGCCCGTCAATGCGTTCGTCCATGTCGTCCGCTGGGCCAAAGTATTCGTCTTTGCCGTGGCCGCCCGTCGCAAAGCTGTGATGCAGCGCGACCGCATCCCAGAAGAAATGCGCCGCGTCGCCATCCGTCTTGTCGCCCGTGTAAACATATCGCATCAGATGCCCGTGCAGCTTCGGCACCTGTGTATTGCCGTGCAATCCGTTCAAGATGTCTTTCTTGTTTGCGAGCGGATCAAGCACAGCCCGGTGATCGAAACGATGTGACAATGCGAGCCAACGCTTGTCACCTGTGTCGGCATACAAATCGGCCAGCACTTCGTTCATCCCGCCAAACTCAGTGCCGAGCATCTTCTGGGTTTGCGCGTCATCAAGTTTTGACATGATGCTTTCACACCACGCCGCGAATTTGATTTCGAGTTCGAGTGCCGTTTTATTGCCGGTGTAATGATATGCATCGCGCAAACCCGCGTAGGTTTTGTGCAACGTGTACCACGGCGACCACATGCCGTTCAGGTCGAACGAAGCCGAACGAATGTTGCCTTTCGCCACTTCGAGCATTTGCTCTTTGCCATTGAAGATCGCGCCTAAGTAGCCGTCGCCTTGTTTGTCCTGCACTTCTTTCATTTCACGCACCAAATAATCCACGCGCTCATTGAAACGTGCATCGCCCGTCGCGGCGTACATCAAGCTCACTCCCGACAAATAATGCCCGGCAATATGCCCGGTCAGGTTGCGCCCGTCGCCGTCCCAACCCGTGTAGCCTTGCGCTTTCGGTTCAAGTCCGGCGCGCTTTCGGTAAAACGCCATCATCCGGTCGGGTTCGAGTTTGAGCAGATAATCGGCGTCCAGTTCCTGCGCACGTTTGAGCGGCCCGCCGGTCAGACGAATGGCAGACAAAGGCAGCGGGCGCGCAGCATCAGGAATCGCGGGCTTGATGGGCTGTGCAAGAGCGCCGCCAGCAACAAGCAAGGCGATGAAAACAAGTTGAAGGGCATTTCTTTTGGTGAACATCGAGAACTCCAGCATAAGTAGATTTCAACTCAAAAATACAAAGGAACAAAGGGACAAGGTGTTTATACCGTTGTCCCTTCGTATCGTAAATCCGTCTTTGGATTCGTGCCTAAAAACTCAGCGTCCCACGCAAATTAATCGTACGGCTATTGGCGGGCGCACCCACGACGCCAAACGTCGTGCTAAACACGTTCGTGTCGGGGAATCCCCAGCGCGGCGTATTCAGCAGATTATTGAATCCGGCGAATAATTCAAAGCGCATCTTTTCTGTGATGCCAAATGCTTTTGTCACCGACGCATCCCACTGGAATGTGTTGCGGTCACGCAGGAATAATAGCTGCCCGAACTCACCCGGCGTGCGGTTCGGCGACAGGAAGGCAGGATTCGCGCGCCCGTCCGAACCGATCAACGAAGCGTCCACCGCCAGCCGTTGTAAATCGGTTGTCCCTGCCCGTCCGGTCAGGCGGGTGCGTTCAGCATCAAAGAGCTTTTGAATCTGCTCTAGCGTGACTCCCGGCGCAAGTCGCACGCCATTGATCGCTGGATTATTGCTGCCGTTGACGGTGGCAAACCCTCCGGTCAATTGAATCGGCGCACCCGTGTTGAAGACGAACACATTCCCCAACGTCCAGCCGCCAATCAAATTGTCTACCAGTCTGTTCCCTGTCGAGAGCCGTTTGCCGCGTCCGATAGGCAATTCCCACGCGCCAAAGGTTTGAATCACGTGCCGCAAATCGAATTGAGAGACGCGCCGATTTAAGCCCGGATCGCGCAAGGTGACATAATCCAGAAGCTGGTTCTGATTGTCTGCGGCCAGATTCGTCAGGCTCTTGCTGAGCGTGTAATTGGTTGACCAGTTCAAGCTCTGGCCGAGCCGTTGCCGGAATTGAACCTGCAAGCCGTTGTAATTGTGCCAGCCGCCGTTATCAATGTAGTTCAGCCGCCCCGCGACAAACGGATTGAGCAGGAAGAAATTGATCGGATACACGCCCGGTGCGTTCGCCGTCGGCAGCACACGTGCGCAGGGGCTGAAGTTATTGCCAAACATCCGGCAAACATAGTTTTGATTCGTCGCCAAGGTATTCGCCAACGCGCCGGCTTCGCCATTTTGCAAATTGGTGATGAACGCCGTCGAGGTATAACCCGAAGCCGCTGCAATCGCCGCTAAACCGCCGCGCGCACCGAATGCCGCGTCAAAGATCGGCAATGCGACCTGCCCCGGCAAATTGCGATTCTGGAAGCTGTTGACGTTTGCCGCCTGATTGAGTTGCAGATTGCGTTGCGCATTCTTGAACTCGGCCAGGAAACCGTTCTCGAAGATGTTCACTTCGTTCAGATTGCTGGTGCGCCACGCTAAACGCGATTGATTGCCAACGTACCGCACTTCAAGAACGTTGTTCTTCCACAATTCGCGCTGAATGCCGAAGGTGTAATTTTGGGTGTACGGCGCACGCAGATTCGGATCGAATCCGGCAATCGTCCGCACAAACGTTTGATCGGCCTGGTTGATTGTCTTCTTGTACTCAGTCGTTGAGAAAGCGAAGTTATTGACTGTCAGCGGGCTGTTAACAATGTCATTAAGCGTATAAAACGCGGGCAGATTCGTTGCGCCTGCTGTACCTGGAATGAGCTGCGTCGCGGCAATCGTTTTGCCTGCGTTGCCGCCGAGGTTGGCGGCGAAAAACTGGGTTCCCTCATCGTACACACTGACAGAATACGAGCCGCGCAAAACCGTCTTCTCGCCGCCCAGCAATTTGCCGATCCAGCCCTCGCTGGAACTTGGTTGCCAGGCAAAGCCGAAGTTTGGCGCAAAATTTTTCCAATCGGTCTTGAAGGGCACGCGCCCGGCTTCGAGCGTCGGATTGTTATTACCGCTCAATTGCCCCGGCGCAAACAATCGCGTCGAAGGCCCATAAATACTGGCTAAATCGGGCGAAGCGGTCAGCCCCTTACCATCCTTCATCGGGCCTTGCACCTCCCAGCGTAACCCATAATTCAGCGTCAATCCGCGACTAATGCGCCAGCGATCCTGTGCATACAAACCGCCCATTTTGGAATTCGTCCAGGTGTAATTCTGTTCCTGAACGCCGTCGTATTTGAGCGAGTCAGGATTGACGACACGCGTAAAACTCGACGAAGCAACGCGGCCTGTCAGCAGGTTGTACAACGCCAGCGGATTCGCCAGTTCGGTGTTAACGATGCCGGGCAACGTGGTTGTGGTGTAAGTGTTGGCGACTTGCAGCGGGTCTCCCGCAGGCGTCCCTGTGGCGTAAGTCGGCACTTGATACACGACCGCCACATCATTCCATTCCGTGTTGCGATAACTGCCGCCAAAGGTGAACGTGTGCTGCCCGCGATTCATCGTCAACGTGTCATAGATCGTCGTAATGAAGTGACGACCGGTCACGTTTTGCTGATCAATAAAAGGAACCAGGGGGCCAGCAGGGGTTCCACTAAACGGCAGCGTCGCACCGATGCGCAGCGGCTTGCCATTGAAGGTATGATACGGCCCGTATTCGTCGCGTGTGTTCGTGTCACCGCTGTGCTGTACGCCGTAGCGGAATTCGTTGAAAGTGTTCGAGGTAAACGTGGATTGCAATGCGCCTGCATACACAAAATAGCCCAGTCGGAATGGCCCCGTCCGTTCAATTTCAGGATTGGGCAAGCGTCGCGCCCCCGGCTGGAAGCTATGCCGATAATTCCAGGTAAACGTAAGCTGTTGTTTGGGCGTAATCATGTAATCTACGCGCGTGGCCGGAAACTGAGCGTTCAGATTGTTGTCGGAATTGAACGTGTAAGTGTCGCGGTTAAGATCGGTGTCCGCCACTTGCCGCGAGTATTTGGGAATCTCGTTGTTGATGCGCAAGATGGCTTGCGACACAGGATCAAGCGTTGTGCGTAAGCCACGCGCCGCCGCCAAATCCAACACGTTCACCGAGCGCGTCTGATTTGTCGAGCCGCTGACGATATAGGTGTAAATGCCGCGCTGCGCATCGGCAGTCGGGATCGCCACCGTTGTTGCAACGAATTGCGGATTGTACACGCGCTCGTAGTTCACAAAGAAAAACAGCTTTTCTTTCAGTCCCCAAAACGGGACGAGCGGCCCACCGAAGTTACCGCCAAATTCGTGATTGCGGTTGTACAGACGCGGTAAGCCCTGTGCATTGCGCGTCCAGGTGTTTGCGTTCAATTGATCGCTACGCAGTTCATAAAACCCACTGCCGTGATATTCCTTGCCGCCGCGTCGTGTCGTGAATTTGATGTTCGCGCCGCTTTGCGCGCCCGAATCCGCACCGAGTCCGCCTGTCTCAACCGAGACTTCTTCCACCGCACCAAGTCGCACCGGAACCGTCGCAAAAAAGACTGTGCCGCCGCTCTTGAAGCCATTCGACGCGTTGTTGATGCCATCCACTGTCACGTTGACCGCGCCCCCCGCGAGGTTGTTGTAGCGCGTGCTGCCGCCTGTTGGAGGCGATGCGCCGGGCGCGAGTCGGGCGAGTGCGAGCACGTTGCTGCGATTTGCTACGGGCAATTGGGCAATGGCTTGCGTGGTAAGCGTGGCGGCGACCAATTGCGACGTGGTCTCCAAAACCTGTGCTTCTCCGCCCGCCACGGTGATAGTATCGGTGGTGGCCCCAACCGCCAGATTGACCTTCACATCGGTCGTCTGGCTGGTCTGCACAACAATCTTGGAAACCACAGAAGTTTGGAATCCAGTGACAGTTATAGTGATTTCGTATGAACCGCTGGCCAAATCGGGAAACAGAAAGGTGCCCTTTTCAGTGGAAGTCGTTTCTCTGGTGACGCCCGTTGCGTCGTCTTTCACAACGACGCGCGCATTGGCGATGATGGCCCCTGTCGGGTCTTGCACAGTGCCGGAGATCGCACCAACAATGCGCAACTGCGCCCAAACCACGGGGGAAAGTCCCAGCAGCAGGAGCGACAGCCCCAAAATGCGGATCAAGGATTTCGTTTGGGTCAATGCAAAAAGTGCGTGTAGCTGGTTCGCTTGCGGTTTCATAAACAAATCTCCATCGGAATTGGGGTCACGCCCCAGTTAGGAAAGGGATATTCAAGGGCTGGTTTGCTCTTAGCCCCTCTGAGTTTTGATCCCAGCAAAGCTGTCTGCGGCTCTGCTTCAGCTTTTATCCATTAAGCTCGATTTTTCGTATTTTGTTCGTCTTTATGCTCATTTCCTGTGTAAATAAGCAGCCTCGCAAATAGGACACGAAGAGACGACGCCCGGTCTTGTACGGGCTTAGGAAGCCTTGAACCAATTTAGCGTGGGAATAAGTTCTTCGGGAATATCTGACGTTTTCCGGCTATGCGAGAACCTCTTTGATAACACGTCCATGCACATCGGTCAGCCGCATGTCACGGCCGTTGAATCGGTAGGTCAGCTTTTCATAATCCAAACCGAGCAAATGGAGGATCGTCGCGTGCAATTCGTAAATCGTCTTTTTGTTTTCGACGGCGCGATAGCCGTATTCATCGGTTGCGCCAACAATCGTACCGCCTTTGACACCGCCTCCCGCAAGCCACACGCTGAAGCCGAGCGCGTTGTGATCGCGCCCGTCCATCCGTTCGGAAATCGGCAAACGCCCAAATTCGCCGTGCCATAAAATCAGCGTCGAATCGAAAAGCCCGCGACTCTTCAAATCCTTAATGAGTCCGGCAATCGGTTTGTCGGTTTCGGCGCAATGCTGGCCGTGATTGGTTTTCAAATCCCAATGCGCATCCCAGCTCGGCTCGAAGTTACCGCCGCCCGAAAAGATTTGCACGTAGCGCACACCGCGTTCGACCAGTCGTCGTGCCATCAACGCTTGCCGCCCGAAATAGTCGGTCGGCTGTTCACCCACACCGTAGAGCTTCTGCGTCGCGGCAGATTCCTTGCTGATGTCAATCGCGTCGGTCGCGTGCGTTTGCATGCGAAAGGCGAGTTCATACGAATGAATCCGCGCGGACAATTCGCTATCCTGCGGATTTTGATCCAGATGTTTTTCGTTTAGTTCGCGCAAGAGCCGAAGCCACTTCTGCTGCTGCTCCGGCGTGCGACCTTTGGGCGGATGCAAGTCCACAATCGGATCGCCCGAATCCCGAAACGGCGTGCCTTGAAACGCCGCAGGCATGTAACCGTTGCCCCAGTTCGGCGCGCCATTGATCGGCCCCCCGCGATGATCGGTGAAGACGATAAAGCCCGGCAGGTTTTCGTTCTCACTGCCCAAACCGTATGTTACCCAACTGCCGACGCTCGGATGCCCGGCGAGAATGCTGCCCGTGTTCATTTGAAAGAGCGCCGGGCCGTGCGCCGGACTGAGCGCGGTCATCGAACGAATCAATGCGAGATCGTCGGCGTGCTGCGCCACGTGCGGGAACAGTTCGGAAATCTCCATTCCGCATTGCCCGTGCTTTTTGAATTGCCAGGGCGAAGGCATCAATCCGCCCGGTGTCCCCATCGTGGCGCGGACTTCGCCGACGCCCGTCATCGTTTCGCCTTGATATTTCAGCAGCGCAGGCTTCGGGTCGAAGGTGTCCACCTGACTGACGCCGCCGTAACAAAAAATCGAAATCACGGCTTTCGCTTTGGCAGCGAAATGCTGCGGCTTCGGCGCGAGTGGCGATTTAGATTGTGCGAGGAGGCCGTTGCGATTGAGCAAATCAGCAAAGGCTACGCCCGCGATGCCGCCGCCAAGTTTGGAGAGGAGTTGTCTGCGTGAAAAACAGTTGGGGTTCATATTGATGTTTTTTTAAGAATACGGATCACCCAGAAGCTGCGCTTTACCGACACCGTTCGCCCTTGCTCGTCAGGGCAACGAAGTAGATCGTGTCCTTCACGCAGCGTCATCACTTCGGCGTCACCTTTGGTGTCACATGGATCAGCGCGCCGGGATTCGCGTCTTCCAGCAACCACAGCGATCCGTCGGGCGCTTGTGCCACATCGCGTATCCGTTTGCCAATCTTCCACCGTTCCGCCGTCTTAGCTCCCCCTTTTCCATCAAAGGTGAGGCGCGTGAGCGACATTGACGCCAGTCCGCTGACAAAGCCACTGCCGTCCCATTGCGGAAACGTTTTGCTACCGCGATAGAACATCAGGTTGCCCGGCGCGATCACTGGCACCCAATAGAGGACGGGCTTCACCAAGTCGGGCCGCGTGTCGGGACTGGGAATCGGCTTTCCGTTGTAGTTCTTCCCGTAGGAAACGAGTGGCCAGCCGTAGTTTTTGCCCTTCTCGATCAGGTTCAACTCGTCGCCGCCGCTGGGGCCATGTTCCACCTCCCATAATTCCCCCGTCGGCGAAAACGCCAAACCATACGGGGCGCGGAAGCCACTCGCCCAGGTTTCGGCGGGCGTCAGATTGGGACTGGGAAAGGTATATGTACTCACCACCTTCGCGGTCTTGGCGACTTCGGTGTCTTGTGGCGGGTCAATGAGCGGGATAGTGGAAGCTCCGGTTTTGCCGGCATTGGGGTTGCCTGGGAAGGGTTTGCCATCCAGCGTGAGCCGCAGAATCTTGCCTACGGGTTGATCCGGGTCTTGGGCCGGGGTCATGCGCTGACGGTCGCCCACCGTCATGAACAGAGACTGACCATCGGGCGCGAAAGCGATCTGCCCGCCTGCCTGCCCGCCCTTGCCTCTGGGCATCTGACGCCACAACACATTGAACTCCAGCAAGCGATTGCGTCGGAAGTCCAGCTTGGCGCGGGCCAACGCCTGGCCTCCGCCGTAATCCCCCGGCTCGATATAGGTAATGTAGATGCTTTCGTCGGTAGCAAAATTGGGAGAGACGAAAACGCCCAGCATGCCGTTCTGGTTCTGCCAGTAAACGGGGGGCGTGTTGCCCAAGGGCGCGATCTTTTCTCCATTGGCTGAAACCAGCCAAATCGGCCCGATCTTTTCGGTCACCAACATGCGGCCATCCGGGAGGAACGCAATTCGCCAGGGCAGCCCAAACGTGGAGGTCGGGGTCAGTTGAAAAGGCAGGGTGGTTTCGGCTTCCTGCTCGCCGACATTGGTTTGGGCCAAAACCGCCGATGACGCCAACGCTAGCAGCAACGCTACTCTTACTAATTTCATGATCTTCATTCTCCTTGTCGTGTTAGCAAGTACAGTCGTTTCCCACGGGAAACGAAACAATGGAAGCCATCCTAGCACTAGGCGTTGAAAATGTCCTGAGCGGCGCTCGACAGTCACTTGTTTCGCTACTCTTAGCAGCTACCTGAATCGTTACAATCTCGTTCTTACTGCCGATACACAAATTCATTCAAGTTGAATAACGCCTGACAAAACTCGGCCAAGCCAGTTGGATTTCCCTGAATGAATTTCGCTGTCTTCGTCCGCTCAAACGCACTTGGTGCGCGGCCTAATGCCAGTTGATACGCGCGTTCAATTTGCTTTGCTACATCCGCGCCCGCTTCTTTGCGTAAGCGTTCGGCGAACTTCTGCGCCTCAAACAAAACGAAGTTGTTGTTCATCAGCAGCAAGGCTTGCGGCGCGATGGTCGAGCGGTTGCGGCGTTCGCACGAATTGATGAGGTTCGGTTGATCGAACGTCTCAAACAGCGGATAGCGAATGCTGCGTTTGGAAAAGATGTACAAGCTGCGCCGCCACGTCGAAGGATCATCGTCCGGTTTGCCCGGCCACGTGCGTTTGGTGCTGGATTGAAACAGCTTCGGATCAATGTACGGATACACGCACGGCCCGCCCAAGGTGCGATCCAGATTGCCCGCGACGGCGAGGATTGCATCACGGATGATTTCGGCTTCGAGCCGCACGCGCGGCATGCGCCAGAGCAATTTGTTTTCCGGGTCAATCGCTACGTTCGCCGCAATGTCATCGCTCACCATTTGATACACCTGCGAAGTCATCATCAGACGGTGCATTGCCTTCAGGCTCCAAGCCTGAGAGTGCGGAGCGCGGAGTGTGGAGTGCGGAGTCGTTGCTGATTCCGCATTCCGCACTCCAAAATCTGCATTCATAAATTCCAGCGCCAGCCAGTCCAGCAATTCGGGATGCGTGGGCAGTTCGCCCATCTTGCCGAAGTTGCTCGGCGTGCGCACCAGGCCTTCGCCAAAATGATGTTGCCACAACCGATTGACCATCACGCGGGCGGTGAGCGGATTCTGTTTGTTCGTCAGCCATTCCGCCAAACCGCGCCGACGGAAACTGGATTTCGCATTCGCAGGCGGCGTCGGGAAATCGCATTCGCCGATTACCGAAAGCACACCGGGCTGCACCGCCGGGCCTTTGGCATCAGCACTGCCGCGATGCAGAAAATGCGTTGGTGCAGGTTTCGCGCTCATCTCACCAATGGCGCGCGCAGTCGGATACGGCTTCGGTTTTTGTCTGTCCAATGCTCTGATTTGAGTGACTAAATCCTGATGCTTTTGTTTATCTTCCGCAGACATCCGCGCGACAATGTCTTTGTCAGTGAGCTTCATCGAAAGCGTGTCGTCTTCGAGCGTCTTGCGGATTTGCTGCACGTTGAGTTTTTGCCCCGCCGTGCGTTTGTCTTCGGGCGTGCGCCAGGCAATTTGCATGTATTCCGGCAAACGGCTGACGGCTTCTTCCACCAGCATTTTCAAGTACGGCGCTTCGAGTTCGTCTTTGGCTTTTTTGAGCGGACGCTGTTGCGTTTCAATGCGCCTCGTTTCGGCCTGATGCGCCGCCACGACATCCGGTTTTACGAGCGGATGATTGACCGGGCGTGTCGGAGCAAACACCGCTTGAATGCGGTAAAAATCGCTTTGCCGAATCGGATCGAACTTGTGATCGTGGCAGCGCGCACAACCCACCGTCATCCCCATAAACGTCAACGAAGTCGTTGTAATCACATCGTCAAGCGCATCCTGCCGCCCGCGTTCGCCACCGCCACCGCCTTCCGGGCCAAGCCGCAAAAAGCCCGTCGCAATCATCGCGTCGTCGGATTCGGGGGCGTATTCATCGCCTGCCAATTGCTCGCGGATGAATTGATCGTAGGGCATGTCTTCATTAAATGCCTTGACGACGTAATCGCGATAGCGCCAGCCTTCCGGGCGATCTACGTCAAACTCAAACCCGCCCGAATCGGCATAACGCACGAGATCAAGCCAATGCCGCGCCCAGCGTTCGCCGTAATGCGGACTGGCAAGCAGTCGGTCAATCAGCTTTTCATACGCATCTGGTGCCTTGTCATTCACAAACGCCGCGACTTCTTCGGGCGTTGGCGGCAAGCCCGTCAAATCCAGGTAAGCGCGGCGAATCAATGTGCGGCGATCTGCTTTTGGCGAAGGCTTCACACCCTTTGCCTTCATCGCCGCGAACAAAAACGCATCAATCGGATTGCGATTCCAGCTTGCGAGAGTTGCGCGGGGAGGCGTGGTTCGCTTGATCGCTTGAAAAGCCCAGAAGCCGCGTTCTGCATCGGTGAATGGGCGCTCCGGCAATTTGGCGGTTTCTGCTTTGGCTGCCTCTACGGCAAGCGGCGCAAAGCCATCGAACAGTGCGCCCGCCGCAATCCATTGGCGCAATGTTTCGATGTCGGCATCGCTCAGCTTCTTGCCCGGCGGCATCGTCGGCTTTTCCTGATGCGTGATGAATTGAAACAACCGGCTGGCCTGCGCATCGCCCGGCACGATGACTTTGCCGTTCTCGCCGCCCGCCAACACGCCTTCTGCTGTGCGCAAATCCAGTTCGGACGCTTTCGCCGCACCGTGACAACCAAAGCAATTCTGCTGAAGAATTTTGTACGCCTGTTGTGACAGCGTCGGTTGTTGCGCCCATTTGGCATCGGTGTGGAAAGCGAAAAGCAGGAACGCGAGCAACGGCAATGTCACGATGCCCAACCGGAGTTTGCAATATTTGCGAAGCTGCATTTGTGTACCTCTTAATCAGCCTTGCCTTCCGCAGGCTGTCCTAACCATTTTTGCAAGCGGCTTTTTTGCAATGCCGAAGCGTCAGGCCGTACCGCAAGCTGCCACGCTTTGGCAGGCGTCGCACTTTCGGCAAAGCGTAAGCCGAACCAGTCGAGGGCTTCGGTGTAATCCAATTCCTCCGTCGAATCAAGCCACGTGCGAAACGCTGCTTTCAGATCAATGCCTGCAACGTTTTCGGCGATTTGGCGAAACTGTTCTGGCGTGAAGCCGCGTGCGCCGCCATAGCGTTTGTACGCCCGCCGCATCACATCATCCAGACTCTTGCGGCCATTCGTTGCACGTTGAATTTTGGCGTCGAGCAAAAAGCCGACGACTGGGCCTTTGACATAATAACTGACCAGGTTGTTTGGATCGCGCCCGACTCCTGACGTCCCCGAAGTCCACACATCAAGCGAAGCCTGATTG
Source organism: Acidobacteriota bacterium (assembly GCA_018268995.1). Taxonomy (GTDB): domain Bacteria; phylum Acidobacteriota; class Blastocatellia; order RBC074; family RBC074; genus JAFDVL01. The sequence goes on from JAFDVL010000027.1 coordinate 21,125, forward strand.
AGTGTTTGTTTGAGGCGTCCGGGCGAATTTTGCAGCGAGGTGATGTTTGACGAAAGCAACGACAAAAATTCCTGCGTATTGCACAAGCCCGCGCGCGCGACGACCAAGTCTGCGCCATACGTTGTCAGCCCTTCTGAAACCCACAAACTGCTCGTGTTTGGTGGGCGTTCGTAATCGAAGGTCGAAAGTTCCACGGGTCGCAGGCGTTTGACGTTGAAGGCGTGAAAGTATTCGTGGCTGACGAACGAGAGCCAGCGCAACGTTGGTGTCGTCATATTCGGCGAACTCGTCAGCAATGTGGAATTGCCATGCTCCAAGCCACCGCCCCCCTGACGAAACACGTTGAGAAACACGTAGCGATTGAAGGGCAGTTTGCCCCAATACCGTTGTGTTTCCGCCACGATCTTTTCCAAATCCTGTGCGCCGCGTTGTCCGTCCCATTTTTGATATGCGCCCGCGTCTACGAGTTGATGGTTGCTGCCTGCGACGGTGAATTCGCGGACGGACAAATCGCCCGCGACAATCGGCGAATCTACGAGCGTGTCGTAATCCTGTGCACGAAAATGATTTGGCTTCCCGTCAGGCGCAACAGCCAATCCGCTCGCCGCCCGCTTCCACTTCGACGCGAGTTCCAGCCTGATTTCATGCGGTCGCTGCGCTTGTTCGGCCAATGTGATGAAAGCCGCTGCGCCGTTCAGCACCAGCAGGTCTTCGCTGACCCAATTGGTCGTGACCGAGCGCCCGTTGCACAGCAATTTATAGGCGATGATCACACGTGCTGCGCCGTTCGTTTCCACCCGCCAACGGTTCTTTTGTGGCTGCGTGACAGTCAGCGGTTTACCGTCTGCCGTGTGGGCCGTCAGGTTTTGCACGCGGCTGGCGTAATCTTCGACGCGATAAAACCCCGGCGACCAAATGGGCATCATCAATTCGACGGCGGGGCGTTTGTAAGCGGGGATGGAAACTTCCACTTCGGCGATGTGCGTTGCGGGGGCAGGAAATTTGATCGTGTAAATGATCGGTTCATCAGCCGCAGGCGCAGCAAACGACTGAGCAGAAATCACCCAACCAGCCAATAGAGCAAAGACGATTTGAAAAGTGACTTGTTTGCGCATGAGGGATTTTTTAGGGTTCAGTTTTTATTGGCAACACACGGGCCATTTGGGTGAACTGTTTGCCAGCGACTTGCAGTGTGACGGTGTAATCACCCGGCACAATAGGCGACGCATTCGCCCCGCGTCCGCCGCCGAATTGCTGTCCGAAATCCATCAGCGGCAGCACGACACGGTTTAATCCTGCTTTGGCTGCTCCATCCAACGTGCGAATCGTTTTGCCGCTGGCATCGGCAACAGTTAATGTCACCTTCTCTTTTGCCGCATCTTTCAGGTAATACACTAACGTCAATCCATTCGGCTCGTTCGGTGTCACGGCCAGACGGTCACCATACAAACGATAATTGCCAAGCGCGCCTTCGCGGCGTCGAGCTTTCGCTTCGATAGCGAACAGGTACACATCGCTTTGCAATGCTTTCTGCATTTCGCGCAGTGGCGTGATGTCCGTCACCCAAATGCCGCGTCCGTACGTGCCGACTACCAAATCGCCATCGCGTGGATGCACGATCAGATCGTGAACAGCGACGGGCGGCATATTGCCTTTCAAGGCTGTCCATTGCTTGCCGCCATCCAGCGAAACGTATACGCCCAGATCGTTGCCGACGAAGAGCAAGTCAGGATTCACATTGTCTTCCCAAATCACATTGATCGGGCGCTGGGGCAAACCATTCGTGATGGCTGTCCACGTCGCGCCGAAGTCAGTGGTTTTGTAGAGGAGCGGGCGAAAGTCATCTTGCCGATGCCGCGACTTCGCCACGTATGCCGTTCCTGCCTGAAACTGTGAAGCGAACACGCGATTCGTCCATGCGTCTTCTGAGCCGCCGACTTTGGGAAGCGTGCTTGTCGCATCGAACCAGGTCGCACCCGCATCTTTCGTCACCTGCACTTTGCCGTCATCTGTGCCGACCCAAATCACCCCGGCTTGTTTGGGCGACTCGGAAATCGTCGTGATCGTGCAATGCTGAATCGCCGCGCCGGGTGGGCTGATTTTGTTGGCATCATTCGTCGTCAAATCGGAGCTGATTTCCTGCCACGTGTCGCCGCGATCTGTCGAACGAAAGAGCACCTGTGCGCCGACATACAACGCCTTCGGATCGTGCGGTGAAAGACGCAGCGGCGTGACCCAATTGAAACGCAGAAGCGGTTGACCTTGTGCTCGCGTCGGCGCTATCACTTTGCGTTCGCGTGTTTTCTGATCAAAGCGCGCGGGCCTGCCGAATTCCTGCGTGTTGTACACCCAGCGGTTGTCGGTCGGGTCAACCTGATTGTACATCCCATCGCCGATGCCCGTCGTTGTCCAATCTTCGACGCCGATGCTGCCTGACCATCCATTGCTCGGCCCGCGCCACGATTCGTGATCTTGCAAGCCCGCGTAGATGTTGTACGGTTCCGCCATATCCACCGTCAGCGCGTAGATTTCACCAAGCGGCAAATTATTCAAATGATCGCAGGTCTTCGCGCCATCGTAGGAAATGTACACGCCACCATCCGAGCCAGCGATCATGCGTTCGGGATCGTTTGGATCAAGCCAGAGCGTGCGGAAATCACCGAACGCGCGGCGAAACGGGCGATAGCTCTGTTGCTGAAACCCGCCTGCCAATCCAATCCACGTTTTGCCGCCATCCGTCGTTTCGATCAGATTCGAGCCAGTGATGAACGCGCGGTCGGGATTGTCAGTAGCAATGCGCAGCACATTGAAGGCATAGCCCGATTTGCGGCTCACGTCGTCTTTGTCGGCGCTCACTTTGCGCCACGTCGCGCCCGCGTCATCGGTGCGATAGACCTCGCCGCCGATCAGTTGTTGCGATCCTTGCCGGGCATTGCGATTGTCCACGACGGCATACAAGATGTTCGGATTTTTTTGATAGAGGTCAATGCCGATGCGGCCAATCGTCCCGCTGGGCAAGCCATTCTCTAACTTCTTCCAATTCGCGCCGCCATCGGTTGTCTTGTAAATCCCGCTGCCTGCGCCACCGTCCACAATGCGCCACGGATCGCGCTTCAGATCGTAGGTTGCGGCGTACAGCGTGTTTGGATCGTTGCGATTGATGACCAGATCAATCGCGCCTGTGCGGTCGTTGACGTACAAAACCTTCTTCCAAGTTTTGCCTCCATCCGTCGTTTTGAAAACACCGCGCTCATCGTTCGTCGTGTATAGATGCCCCATCGCAGCAACATACACGATGTCAGGATTGGTCGGATGCACAAGGATGCGCGCGATGTGATGGCTTTCTTTCAAGCCCATGTTTTGCCACGTCTTGCCGGCATCGGTAGATTTGTAAACGCCGTCACCCCAATACGCCGAACGCGCGCACGACGCTTCGCCTGTGCCGACCCAGACGATATTTTCGTTTGTCGGCGCAACCGCAACAGCGCCAACTGCGGCCATATTTTGACTATCGAAAACGGGCGTGAAGGTTGTGCCGTTGTTTGTCGTTTTGAAAACGCCTCCGTGTCGCGCGGCAACATAAAACGTATACAGATGCGCTTTCGCGGGCGTTTCCGGGACAGCAATATCCGATACCCAGCCGCCCACACGAAAGGGGCCGAGATTGCGATACTGAAAGCCATCGCGCAGCACATCTTCCAAGCGTTGCGCCTGGGCAAGACTGATGAAGGCACTCAAACACAATAGGAAGAAGAACGAACGTTTCATGATTTAGCTCAGGTTCAGTTTACGGGAAAGCGTGTGTCAGTAGCCCGCGCGTTAGCCTTGTCATTACCTAGTTTTTGGCGCATTTGTTGATGCGTTTGCCAGCCCGCGAAGGCGGGCGTCCGAGTAAAGCCTGGGGTTACGGCTCTCGCCTTCACCCCAGGAAAAATGTGGCCATCAGGCCTAGCCTGCGGAGCAGGCGATAGCTGCTCCGCCAACCACGTGAGCTATCGCCCGCCTTCGCGGGCTAATGCGTCCGAACCCGATGTTCCCTGGGGTTGCACCCCAGGCTTTATGCTATCGCCCGCCTTCGCGGGCTGTGTGCGTGCAAAAAACTAGGTAATGACAAGGCGTTAGCAAGGGCTGCCTCGGTAGTGCGTCCCTCAGCCTTGGTGCATATCTTGTCAATGCAGCCCTTGCTAACGCGCGGGCTACTGACACCGTCTAATCGGCGTTACGGCACGTTTACTGGCCCATAAAACTTCCAGCTTGATTTGAAATCACGCGTCAGTTTTTGCTTGGTCAGAATCGCGCGCACCATCTCTACGGGGATGCGATTTTCTTTCAAAATCGCATCGTGAAAAGCACGATTGGTCATCTTGCCACCACCAACCAATTCTTTGTGCAAAGCGTGGATTTGCATGCCACCCAGCAAATAGGCGGCTTGATACAGCGGCGAATAGCTGCCCGCAAACGAGCGTCGCACTTCACCTGCCGCGTTTTCCGGTTCGTGCCCAACGCGCTTGATGAGCAGATCAATACATTGCTGTGGCGTCATTTTTTCCAGGTGGAAACTGAGCGAAAAGATAATGCGCGCACAGCGATGACTGCGCCAGAAAAGCATTCCAATTTTGTCTTCGGGCGTTTTCGCAAAGCCGCGATCCCAGAGCAGCAATTCCCAATATAGTGCCCAGCCTTCGCCCCAGAATGGTGTGCTGAACAAGCCGCGATAGTTTTTATATCGCTGCGTCATGAAACCCTGCAAATGATGCCCCGGAATCAATTCATGCTGCACAGTGGCGCGTGAAAAATGCGGATTATTGCCGCGCATACTCATCATCTTGGCTTCGTGCGACATCGTGTTGGTGGGATAGGAAACGCTGATGACTTCGCCGCCCGTAAAAAATGGATTCACCAACTGGCGTTCGGGCGACATCATTTCCATCCGCCACGATTCGCGCGCCAGCGGCGGAATCGTGACGAGATCATTTTTTTCCAGATACTCAATACACTGTAAAGTAAGTTTTCT
>JAFDVL010000028.1 GCA_018268995.1 Acidobacteriota bacterium
GAGGAAACCACGATTGCCTAACAACCACGTTCAGCGGGCGCACGCTGTAACCTTGAACAAGCACAACACTCCGGCGTGCGCTCCGCTGGAATAGATGTTGGGTGCTATTTACTGGGAAGCGGTCTTCTACGAATCGGTATCGGCGGCGGTAATGTCAGGTCTTTTACAGGTGCGTTAGCAATATCTGCTTTGAGCTTTCTGATCGCACGTTGGCAGTTGATTTTTGCTGTATACCCTTCGCCAGAGTCGGCTAAGGGTTCGTGGTTGGCAGCTTTCAGTCGCCACCGATACTCATTGGCGTGATCCTGGTAGATTTCAAAATACATAGCTACTCCTTGAGGTATGAGTTATGACAGACAAAGAACAAATCTGGCCTACATTCTGCTGCGAATACGATTTTCAAGGGAAACGTTGGTGCTTGAATATCGTCGCCCGTGACTGGGCCGACGCTGAAGCGCGATGCGCTGCCCTTAATCTTCGCCTGAAAGGTATATTGGTTGAAACCGTCTCGGCTTCTCCTTTAGCTTGTTTGTGGGCTTGGTTTTCTGCCACTATTTACAGACTGCTTGGACGTTGAGTTTGCACCCAACAACCCGTTCACCGGGCGTGGCCGTGTAACACTGAACTACGCACCGCCTGATGGCCACGCTCCGGTGCAATGGATGTTAGGCACGGACAGCAGAAAGCGAAATTGCCAGTAAAAACGCCCCTATGATGCCGTAGAAAATATACACCCACTGATTGACAGGCGTTCCTTGTTGCAATAACTGCTCGCGCAACCCTTGCACGATCTTCTTTAGCAAGGCTGGATCGTTCGGTAAATTGATTTGTGCCAAACCAAGCTGTCCCAATACGGTGGCCTTGAGTTCCTGGCGGTTCGCGTTCAGCAAGATTTTATCCTGGGAGACCTCGTAGGACAGATCAAGTCGCTGCAACGTGGCGTACAAGGCGTTATAAAAAGATGTTTCCGTGATCCCGAAAATATTGTACCCCGCTGCCCGTTGCCAAGCGATGAACATCGGAAAGCCCAGCATCAAAGCCATCAGCCCATAAAGGAACAAGCGATCCCAAGCAATAGTGTGCAAGTCTTGCTCGTAAATCGGTTCGTTGAGTCGAGAAAAGAAAGCGAGGTAGCTGAGCGGCACGAGCCAAAAGGTGCGCCGTCCGGCGTACACCTGAACCTGTCGTAGAAGAAGCCCTTGCACACCTATTCCAATAATGAGGATAGGGATTAAAACAGCAAGAAATTTAGCGATTTCTGCAATCTTCATACGCTTCTCCAATCTGGGGCTTCGGTTTTACCAAGAGTGCCTAACGATGAATTAACCGGGCCGAAGAATGAGGCTCCGGTTGAATGAATGTTAGGAATCGTTTGAGTTTTACCAAACCAATTGACGGCGCGAAGCGAGTAACAAAGAGAATGCGCCATCGTCTACGAGCCGCCTCCCGCCTGTGCCCCCCAAAGCCAAGTGCCATGGACGGCGGGGAAGGCGAGTTGGTAATAAAGCCGCGCGTGCCGACCGAGATGAAACCTATCCTTGCAAACAACGTCTGGCGACTTGCCTTGAATCACGATTACCTAACAACTCGTTCACCGGGCGCGCCCCTGTGACGCTGGAATACCGACGCCACGTGGGGCGCGCTCCGGTGCAATGGATGTTAGGTACTAGTCAGGAACTTATTACGGGTCGAGCCATAACTATATCTCGCTGTGGATCACTGCCTAAGGGAAAGACGTGCTCACCGACTTCCACAAATCCGAATTTCTTATAGAACGAGATCGCTCTAGGGTTTCGCTCCCAGACACCAAGCCAGACGACATCTGCCCTTTGGCCTTTCAATTCTTCAAGGCACGCCTTCATCAGATCTTGAGCAATCCCCTTCCCATGCCAATCTTTGACAATGTATAAGCGTTGAATTTCCGCCGGTGACTGTGCCAAAACGCAGCTTGGTGACTCACCCCATCGAAGTTGTGCAAACCCAACCAGCCTATCTTCGTCTTCGCTGAGGAAGGTAACCATATTCGGGTTGGAAATTTCGCTCGCCTGAATATTCTCGCTGTAGCTGTTTTGACAGTGAAGTTCCATATCTTCAACCGTATTCATAGCAGCAAAAGTATCTCTAAACGTTTGTTCAGCGAGTTGAGAAAGTTGCTTTGCATCGCTGATAGTAGCTTTTCTTACGGTGAGCAACAGAACCTCCTTTAAGTACCTAACATGAATTAGACCGCAGACCGAAAGCACTACATATAGATCGCGCGATCTACGAATAGTCATTTCGATCTATTTGGCTTTCTACTAATAGATCGTTCTTCTGGCACGATGCGGGAGGTTAAATTCAGCACGACGGCTTTGTCGTAGCGAAGTTCCCACAGTTGGCGCGTCGCATTCCACTTCGCACCTGCCGCTTTTACCAATCGTTTTATGTCACCCTCTTCAAATCCGATTCTTAGCCCGACAATCGCGTTCGATTGATAGGCAATTGTTGCAGGGATATAAGGCGTTTCTTCTACGATCAACTCGACCGTTTTCAGGCGACGGCCCTGGGCTTCGTCATACCGATACCGCACACAAACCAGCTTGGCACCGTACTCGGCGACAAGGCGTTTGGTGCCGGGTTGGCCGGGATGTCGTGTGAGCCGTGTTCGCATCTGGTCTGCCTCCTTATGGCTGAAACACTGGGTCTTGATGAAAACGAATGGCTTTACTCTGAGTCGTCTCGGAGTATAATACCACCTCAGCTGTAAAGACAAGAAATTCCTATTTCCAACGCAAAAATCAATGGAGAAGCCCCATGACGACGACTCTCGAATCGTCCCAGCCCCGGCTGATGGATCAGGTGCGTGCGACTATTCGCCTGCGTGGGATGAGCTATCGCACAGAACAAAGCTATGCCGATTGGATCAAAAAATTTATCCTCTTTCACGACAAACGCCATCCACGGGAAATGGGCGCGGACGAGATTCGCGCGTATCTCACGCATTTGGTGATGGAGCGAAATGTGGCTCCTTCGACGCAAAATCAGGCGTTGCATGCGCTTTTGTTTTTGTACAAGCAGGTACTGGAAATCGAATTGCCGCATCTTGGTGCATTGCCTCCGGCCAAAAAACAACCGCGCTTGCCTGTCGTCTTTACACGGGCAGAAGCGCACGCAATCCTCGCACACCTCCGCGACGAAAAATGGTTGATGGCCAGCCTGCTTTATGGGGCGGGATTACGCCTTCGGGAATGTTTGCGCCTCCGGGTAAAAGACCTCGATTTTGAACGCAATATCATCACCGTGCGCGAGGGCAAAGGGGCGAAGGATCGGGTGACAATGTTGCCGCAACCCCTAAAAGAGCCGCTGCGGTTGCATCTTGTTAACGTGCAGGAAGCTCACCGCGCTGATCTAACGGATGGTTTCGGCACCGTCAAATTACCCTTCGCGCTGGCCCAAAAATATCCGGCAGCCGCGAGCGAGTGGAAATGGCAATTCGTGTTTCCGGCTCCGAAACGTTCGCGCGATCCACGCACCAATCAATGGCATCGGCATCATCTGAATGAATCGGTTTTACAACGCGCAGTCAAGCTGGCACTCAAACAGGCGGGGATTCACAAACAGGGAAGCTGTCATACCTTTCGCCATAGCTTCGCGACGCATTTGCTCGAAGCGGGCTATGACATCCGCACTGTTCAGGAACTGCTCGGACACGCCGATGTGAAGACCACCATGATTTATACGCACGTGTTGAATCGCGGCGGCGTTGCGGTGCGCAGTCCGTTGGATTGAGTACAGTCTTGCATCAATGACAAATGACGATTTTTTAAATGGGATATGGAAAATGGCTGCTCTTCATTGTTCATAGATCATTTGCGATATGTCATTTGTCATTGCTAAAGAGCCGCTTGGCTTCGCCACTAATCTACCCAACTCAAACAGAGAACACTCGGTATGGAAAATGAATCCGTTGCTAAAAGCGCACAAGCGAGAGCAGATGAACTTGAAGAACGCTTGATAGATTTTGCTGTACGAATACTCAAGCTCTCCGCCAGCTTGCCTAAGACGCCTGCCGGGAAACATATTGGCGGACAAATCCTGCGCTCCGGTACATCACCTGCACCGAATTATGGTGAAGCGAGAGGAGCGGAGAGTCACGCTGACTTCACTCACAAACTGGGCATTGTGCTGAAGGAATTGAACGAAACCTCTATCTGGCTCCGCGTGATTGAGCGGAGCGAACTGCTCAAACGGGAATTACTGGCGGGGATTATCGCGGAGAACAAAGACCTCTGCCGTTTGTTTACCTCATCTCTCAAAACAGCGCGTATCAACAAACGCTGATCAGCTCTTCCCCAAGGTATCATTGGTAGCTAGGCAGTCCACGCCGTAACAATGAAAAATAATAAATCGCAAATGATATATGGAAAATAAGATTGCACGCAGGAATCGCTCGAACATCCAGATGTGGTATGTGCCATCACCTATGTCCTCAATCATGGCGACCCCCCTCCGAAGTCCGTTGGATTGAGTTCTGGAGCAGGGTCAAACTCTACCGTTCCTATTGCGTTTCAACTTCGCAGTTGCTAGAGTTTCGACATCAACAACTGAAACCGCTCACGCGAACCGGATTTGCGTGGGCGGTTTTTCTTTTTACAGAAAGAGGAATCTCATGCTGACCAACGATGAATTTATTCAGCAATTTTTGGATGGCACACTGGAGTCTTTCCATCACAGTGATCATGTCAAAATGGCATGGCTTTATTTGCATCGCTATGAATTGCCCGAAGCCATCGCGCAATTCACCCGCGCGCTCAAACGGTTTGCCACTGCCAAAGGGGCACCGAATTTGTACCACGAAACGATTACCTGGGCGTTTATGCTGCTGATCAATCAGCGCATACAGTCTGCATCAGAACCCGGCTGGGAAGCCTTTACGATGCAGAATCCTGATTTGCTCAACTGGGAAAAAAACGTGTTGCATCAGTTCTATCGCAAAGAAACGTTGCAATCAGATTTTGCCCGTCGAGTCTTTGTGTTTCCTGATAAAGTCGAAGGGGGTAGTGCGAATCAAGAATCCTGACAGAGCTTATTCAAAGCATGACGAATGCAGAAGCCCACACGCGGTAAGGGTGTCAGTGCTGCCCGTACTGCGTGCGGGCTTCTGCCCCATGCCTTTGCGCCCACTTTTTCCATCGTTGCGGTTTGCTTTTTAAGCAGGTGCGGGCACAATACAAGCGATTCAGATTTCTGAACCATATTCACTTTCCCGAAAGGTTGGATCAAGCCTATGAGCCGAAAACTCTCACGTCGCAACTTTGTTGTCAGCAGTGCTGCTACTGGAATGATGATTTCAAACTCTTCTGCTAAAGCGCCCACTCTCTGGATTCAGCGTGGTGTCAAACCCGTCGTCGTATCTTCCTCCAATGGCAATCGCTTCAAGAACGGCGGCGATGCGACCTGTGTTGTTACCGCGTTCAAGATGATGACCCAAGGGGCTGATGTCCTGGATGCGGTGATCGCTGGCGTCAACATTGTCGAGCTTGATCCTGAAGATACCAGTGTGGGTTATGGTGGGCTGCCAAATGCCGATGGTGTCGTACAACTGGATTCTTCGTGCATGCACGGCCCCAAGAAACGTGCGGGCGCAGTCGCCTGTGTCGAGGGGGTTCGCACGCCTTCACTGGTTGCCAAAGCCGTCTTGGAGCAAACCGATCATCACTTGCTTGTCGGCAAAGATGTGCAACAATTCGCCCGCAATCTTGGCTTCAAAATCGAAGATGACCTGAACACAGATCGCTCGCGCAAAGCGTGGTTGGAATGGAAGCGGCGCACCGATTCTGAACACTACCTTGACCCACAAAAGCGCTCAGAAATCGGCATGGCAAAAACGATGGAGATGGTCAACGAAGGCTGGATTGATCCGCAGCATGTCTTTGGCACGATCAATTGCAATGGCGTCAATGCCAAAGGCGAAATCTGCGGCGTGACCACTACCAGCGGTCTGGCTTTCAAGATTCCGGGGCGCGTCGGCGATTCGCCCATTCTTGGCGCAGGATTGTATGTGGATGGTGAAGTGGGCGCTGCTGGCTCGACAGGGCGCGGCGAGGCGAACCTCTTCAATCTTTGCTCGTTTCTGATTGTCGAAAACATGCGGCGCGGGCTTCATCCAAAAGATGCCGGGATGGAAGCCCTGAAACGCATCAAAGCCAACACGATTGAGAAGCGATTGCTCAACAACAAGGGCAATCCCAACTTCGGAATCAACTTTTACATCGTGAATGCGAAGGGCGAATATGCAGGCGTTTCGATGTATGAATCGAAGTATGCCGTCTGCACCGAAAACGGCCCACAAACGCTGGATACCGAACCGCTTTTTAAAGGGAAGCCGTAACTTTTCTCGTTCACAAAAGCGGTGTCAGCGCTCACGGCTGTGGCTGAGCCATTACCAGAAACAACCTCTACACGGGCATTGTTTGGGGAACCACTGGCTCCCGTTGGTGTCACTGTAAAGGTGTAATGGGTGTACCTGCATCTCCCCTGATGTGCATTGGGTTAGATTACATTTGTAAGACGAAATGCCGCAACCTCGTCTTCGCTGAATCCAAGCTCGGCGAGCACTTCGTTGGAATGCTCGCCGATGAGAGGGGCACGATGGCGAATTTCACCGGGAGTTTCAGACAGGCGCACAGGCGTAGCGGGCACTGGAATCATCTTTGGGCTGCCGGGATATTCGAGCAGTTGGAAGAGTTCACGCGCTTTTACCTGCGGATCATTCAATGCCGTGCCCAGGTCGTTCACCGGGCCACAAGGAATGCGCGCGGCTTCCAGTTGTGCAATGGCCTCGGCGGTACTTCGTTGGGTTGTCCAGGCATTCATGGCTTCGTTGATTAATTCATAGTTGTCGCCACGCGTTAGATCGTCGCTGCAACGCGGATCATCAATCAAATCGGGCCGCCCCACCAGCTTGGCCCAGCGCGCAAAGATGGCGTTGCTGATGACCTGCACCATGATCCATCCATCTCTGGTTTGAAAGGTGTCGGTGGGCGCTGCGTGAAATCCGGCATTGCCGCGCGGGGTGCGAACAATGTCCAGCACGTGTCGTTCGGCCAGCAACGATTGCATCATCATCATTCCCGTGGCCAGCAATGAACCTTCGACAATTTGCCCACGCCCGGAACGTTGACGCTCAAATAAAGCGACCATGGTGCCGAAAGCGGAATGCAGTGCGGTGCCAAAATCTTCAAAGGCGGCCACGCTGCGGGTTGGCAGTTCCGGGGAGCCTGTCAAACTCATTGCGCCTGACATTGCCTGCACGACTGAATCAAACCCGACGCGATTAGCATATGGCCCGGTCGAGCCAAAAGCCGAAACCATCGTCAGGATGATGTCGGGTTTGATCGCCTTGAGCGTGTCATAATCCAGCCCGATTTTCTTCAGCACATTGATCGGCAAATTCGCGACGACCACATCGGCACTGGCAATCAGCCGCCGTTTGATTTCGGCGCTTTGCTCGTGTGCGGGATCAAGTGTAATACTCTTCTTGTTGCGGTTGATGCCAATGAACAACGCCCCGTCGCCCGTTTCAGACAAGGGAATCAGCGCGCGATCTTCACCGCCTTCTCGTCGTTCGATGCGGATGACTTCCGCACCAAAATCGGCAAGCAGCGTGGCGCAATACGGCCCGGCAATGTAGCGACCAAAATCCAACACGCGAATGCCTGTGAGGGCTTGATTCATGACAGGTCTCCTAACGGTTTATTGATGTTCCGGTAAGTAGAAACGGTTCCTCGCTTGACAGCAAACCAACCGGTCGGTAAGTTTAGGCGCGGTCAGTACCCCTGTCAATTTGGCGATCATTTTTCAAGCACGAACCATATGAGATTCTCAAAACCCCGCATTGAGCCGCTGCCCGAAGAACAATGGAGCGAGGAAGCCCTGGAGCTTCTACCCAAAGCCAAAATGCACGGGCGCACGCTGAACATCTTCAAGACGCTGGCGCATCATCCGCGATTGCTCAAACGTTGGATGGTGTTCGGCAATCACGTGCTGTTTCGCTCCACCTTGCCGCCGCGTGACAGGGAATTGGTCATCCTGCGCATCGGTTGGCTTTGTCAGGCGGAATATGAGTGGGGGCAACACGTGATCATCGGCAAACAGGCAGGCTTAACTGATGATGAGATTCAACGCATCAAGCTGGAACCGCATCAGGCGGGCTGGAGCGAATTTGATGCGGCATTGATTCATGCTGTAGACGAATTGCACGAGGATGCCTGTATTGCTGATGCAACGTGGCAGGTGTTGACGCAACGTTACAGCACGCAACAGATGATGGATCTGATCTTTGCCGTCGGCCAATACAATCTGGTTTCAATGGCGCTCAATTCACTCGGCGTGCAATTGGATGAAGGGATTCCCGGTTTTTGAACGTACGACAAGCAACCCGCCTGTCACTGCAATCAACCGTCACGGATGACAGGCAGGCCGCCTGTCGTACAGTTGAAGAGGCATCGGTCATGACACGAAAAATAAAACTCACGCTGGTTGTTTTACTCACCTTTTGCACCATTCTGATGCCGTCCTATCAAGCGCAAAAAAAGGCGCAGACGCCGACAGCAAAAACGTCAAAGGTTGTTGATGACACGGCACTGAAACAAGCGGATGCGCGGACTTCCGATTGGATAACGCACGGGCGGAACTATGCAGAGACCCGATTTAGCCCGCTCGACAAAATCAACGCTACGAACATCAAGCAGCTTGGGTTGGCGTGGTCATTTGATACGAATACGAATCGCGGTTTGGAAGCGACTCCCTTGGTTGTAAACGGTGTGATGTACACGACAGGCAGTTGGAGCGTGGTGTTTGCGCTGGACGCCCGCACCGGTCAGCAACTCTGGAAATTTGATCCGCAAGTGCCGCGCGCGTTGGGCGCGAAGGCTTGCTGCGATGTGGTCAATCGCGGCGTAGCAATTTACAAAGGTAAAGTTTTTGTCGGCACGTTGGATGGCCGCCTGATTGCGCTTGATGCTGCGACGGGGAAAGTTGTTTGGAGCACTGTAACCGTTGATCAGAATCAAGCCTACACCATCACGGGTGCGCCTCGCGTAATCAAAGGCAAAGTCATCATCGGCAATGGTGGCGGCGAGTTTGGCGTGCGCGGCTATGTTTCGGCCTATGATGCCGAAACGGGCAAGCAGGCGTGGCGGTTTTACGTGGTGCCGGGCGATCCATCCAAGCCTTTTGAATCAAAGGCGCTGGAAAATGCGGCAGCAACGTGGAAAGGCGAATGGTGGAAGATGGGCGGCGGCGGCACGGTGTGGGATTCATTGGCCTACGATCCAGACCTGGATTTGCTGTATGTCGGCACGGGCAATGGCTCGCCGTGGAACCGCGAAATCCGCAGCCCAAATGGCGGCGACAACCTGTATCTTTCCTCCATCGTGGCACTGCGTCCCGATACGGGCGATTACGTCTGGCACTATCAAACAACGCCGGGGGATACGTGGGATTTCACTGCGACACAGCACATGATTCTGGCTGACCTGAACCTCAATGGCAGGGTTCGCAAAGTCCTGATGCAAGCGCCCAAAAATGGCTTCTTTTATGTTCTGGATCGAACGAACGGCGAGTTGATTTCGGCGGAGCCATTTGTCACCGTCACCTGGGCCAAGGGCGTAGATAAAGAAACAGGCCGCCCCATTGAAATGCCGAATGCGCGCTTCAAGACGGGATATTCAGTTCTGAAACCGGGGCCGCTTGGGGCACACAACTGGCAGCCGATGTCCTACAATCCGAAAACGGGTCTGGTCTATATTCCGGCACAGGATGCCATCGGATTGTATCTTGCGGATGGGCGCTTTAAATATGTACCGAATCGTCCCGGACTCTGGAACACGGGAGTTGATTTTGTTCTGGCACTGAAAGATGTACCGCGCCCCGAAGATATTCCGCCCGGTCATTTGCTGGCCTGGGACCCGGTCAAACAAAAGGAAGCTTGGCGCGTGCAATACAAAAGCATCTGGAACGGCGGCACCTTGACGACAGCAGGCAACTGGGTGCTGCACGGGACAGCTGATGGTCGCATTGTGGCCTACAGCGCTGACAAGGGCGAGAAGCTGTGGGAATACAATCTTGGGATCGGTATCATTGGTTCGCCGATCACCTATGAAGTGGACGGCGTGCAGTACATTTCAATTATGGCCGGTTGGGGCGGCGCATATGCGTTGACCGGAGGCTACGCCGCGATCCCGGATATGAATGTGAAAAATGTCGGGCGCGTTCTAACCTTTGCTCTGGGCGGCAAACAGACGTTGGCAGCACTCCCCAAACAAATTCCTTCCCTCACTCCCATCGAATCCAAAGCCGCACCGGAAGCCGCCGCAGAAGGGCAAATGTTATTTGCGCAATGGTGCGGCGTTTGTCATGGCTTAGGCGCAATTGGCGGGGGCGGCGTGTTGCCCGGATTGCCTTTCTCCAAGCCCGAAGTGTTTCAAATGTACAAGGAAATTGTCCTGGATGGCTCGTACGCCTCACGCGGAATGCCTGGGTTTAAGGCGTATCTCAATCAGGAAGAAGTCGAGGCGATCCGCGCCTATATCATTCAACGGCGGACGAACATTGCGACGGGAAAATAAACTGATTGGGTAGCTGGTGGTCCATCTTTTTGAATCATTTTCAGACTTCCTCCGCGTTCAAGTTTCGTGGGGAATTTTCCTGACATAGGCTTGACGTTCGTACGTTCCACGAGTATAAAAACACCAATCTAGCTTTAATAATTGAGTACCTTGATAGATTAGATTTGTTGGAATGAATTGGCGAAGAATACAAACTGCAAAATAAAAACACTCGCCGGAAGAATCATCGGAAAAATCTGTTATTTACCCCACCAAATGAATTCGGATTTGAGTTCACGCGGGCGCTTATCCGGCATTTGACCAATGGCAGCAATTAAGGAGAAAAATCATGAAGATCGTTTGTACTAAGAAGGTTACTTCATTTCTGGGAGTAACGCTCTTGGCATTGAGTATGTTGCTTGTAGTTTCCCTGACGGTGTCCGCCCAGACTTTTACGGCGACGTTAACGGGAGCTGTTACCGATCAAAATGGTGGCGCATTGCCCAACGCCAAAGTTGTGGCCACCAATCAAGGGACGAAGCTTGAATATACTTCCACCACCACGGATGCTGGAATTTATACGCTTCCGTTTTTGCCGGTCGGAAGTTATGTCATCACGGTTGAGGCTGGTGGTTTTAAAAAACTGGTTTCCAATGAAATCAAGCTGGAAGTTAACCAAACGGCAAAGGTGAATTTGGCCATGCAAGTCGGCGGCGTGAACGAACAAGTAACCATCACAGATGCCGCGCCAATTCTGCAAACGGAAACCACCACAGTTGGCAGTGTGATTACAGGCAACACCACTACGGCATTGCCGCTCAATGGTCGCAATTTCCAGCAATTGACGTTGCTGGTGCCAGGGACGATCAATCCGAATCCCGGTGGCTTCAATGACGTAAATGGACAAGGCCGTCCGTATGTCAACGGCAACCGCGAGCAAGGCAACTCGTTCTTGTTGGATGGGATTTCGGTTGATGAAACCATTGATAACCGTATCGGATACAAACCCAATATTGATGCGATTGCCGAGTTCCGCGTCGAAACCAGTAACTCTTCGGCAGAGTTCGGTAATGTGACAGGCGCTACGGTCAACGCTACGATGAAATCAGGCACCAATGAATATCATGGGAATGTCTTTGAATTTCTTCGGAATGAAAAGTTTGACGCGAATAGCTGGGCAGCGAATCGTAATAACCAGAGAGTCAAAGCGAAGCTGCGTCAAAACATCTTTGGGGGCACTTTCGGTGGCCCGATTATCAAAGAAAAGCTCTTCTTCTTCGCGGCCTATCAACAATCTGTCCGCCGGACAGGCGGTGCCGGAACTGCATCGGTCACGCCAGTTGCCTGGCGTAACGGTGATCTTTCAGCATTCACTACGCCCATTCGTGATCCACTTAAAACAGGTGCGTGTACTACGGCAGACAGAACAGCGTGCTTCACTAATAATCAAATTCCAACCAGCCGCTTTAGCGCTGTAGCGAAGGCTTTGTTTGCAGATACCAACCTGCATCCGCTGCCCGTCCGACAACAGGCTGGAACGGGCGTAGGTCTAATTGATGTGGTGACAGCCAGTCAATTAAATAACCCACAGGTAGATGGCAAGATTGACTGGCGTGTAACCGATAAGGACAATTTCTCTGGCCGGTATTCCTTCCAATTTGGCACGACTTCAACTCCGAAAGGCGCACTCGCCACGAATATCACGAGCAAGACCTTTCAACGTCCGCAAAATATCGCCTTGAACTGGACGCGGACGATTAGTCCGTCCATCATCAATGAAGCGCGTGTCGGATTTAATCGCGCGGTGTTCATTAGCGACTTCCTCGATTGGGGGAGCATCGGAAATGGAAATGCCAAATTTGGGATTCCTGGGACACAAGTCATTCCTGGCTTATCCTTAATCTCGGCGGGCAATGGCATCTCCGTTGGCTCGCGTGCTGTTAACGAAGATAACGTTACCAATACGTTTCATTATGGAGACAACCTGACCATTCTGAAAGGTCGCCATTCTTTGAAAATGGGCGGTCAATGGCAACGTTACCAACAAAATCGCTTCTACCCCGGTAATAACGGTTTGTTGGGAGGATTTACCTATGATGGTCGCTTCACTGGCGTTGCGTTTGCTGACTTCCTGCTGGATCAGTTAGCCAACAAGAGTATTGGCAGTCAAAGTGGCACGTGGGGACATCGTCAAAACCGTATTGGCATTTTCTTCCAGGACGACTTCAAAGTCCGCAACAACCTGACGCTGAACCTTGGGATGCGTTGGGAATACACCTCACCCGTTGTCGAAGTCTTGGATCGTCAATCGAACTTTGATTTGACGACCAAAGCACAACTGTTTGCGAATAAGAATGGTAACAGCCGGGCGCTTTACAAACCCTATTACAAAGGCTTTGAGCCGCGTATCGGGTTTGCCTGGACGCCGGAAATGTTCAATAACAAATTAGTGGTTCGTGCGGGCTACGGCATCACGCAGTATATGGAAGGCACCGGCTCCAATCTGCGCCTACCCTTGAATCCGCCGCTGTTCTCAGAAGCGGATCAAACCTATGATGCCTCAACTGGCGCGGGAACCATCACTAAAGGATTTACGGACGTGATTGTGCGCAGCACTCCGGCAGGCAATATCCGCGTTTGGAATCCTGACCTGCGCCCACAATTCACCCAACAATGGAACCTGGCATTGGAATACCAATTTACTGGTAGTACCTCACTGACCGCTTCCTACGTCGGACACAAAGCAGATCACCTGGTTGCTCCGACCGATTGGAACCAGCCGTTGCCGGGTACGGGCGCGCCTTCGACCTGGGCAAACCTGAATACTCGTCGCCCCTTCTACTCTGCCTATCCTCTGGTCACCCAGATCAGCGGGACGGATTCCTGGGCACGCAGCAACTATCACGGCTTGCAAGTGTCGGCTCGTCAACGCCTGACGAAAGGGTTCGAGTTCTTGCTGTCTTATACCCTGAGCAAGACGATGACGGATAACCTGGGGTATTACGGCAGCGGCGGCGTGGCTTCGCAAGGCGCGTATCCGTCGAATAACTATGATCGCCGTCGGGATTATGGTCGTGCCTTCTTTGATGCCAGACAGAACTTTGTGTGGTCAGGAACCTATGACCTTCCCTTTGGCAAAGGCAAAACCTTTGGCGCTGATTTACCCGGGATCGCTGATGCCGTGTTTGGCGGCTGGGCGATCAGCAGCATTGTCAGCGCACATACAGGCTTCCCCATCACGGTTCAAGCGACGGATGTTTCGTTGCAAGGCCCACGTGGTGGTGGTCGCCCAAACCTTATTGGCGATTGGAAACCTTCCAATCAGTCAATTGATAACTGGCTGAATCCGGCTGCTTTTGTGCAAGCCGCACAGGGAACCTTTGGTAATTCCGGTGTTGGTATCGCCGAAGCACCGGGGTATATCAACTGGGATTTTGGGGTAGGAAAGAAATTCTATTTTTCGGAAAAACGTTATTTAGATTTCCGCACAGAATTTTTCAACTTCACCAATACGCCAAGTTTCTCGCCGCCAGGACGTAACTTCAGCGACTTGAATACCTTCGGCAAGATTACGGGAACGGTTAGCCCGCCGCGTAATTTAGAGTTTGCATTGAAGCTTTATTTCTAGACGAATCTTTAAGCAAAATCATTCTCAGGGGAGCTTTCATTGGCTCCCCTTTTTCTTTCCCAGCTCGTATCTCGACAGGTCTTGCGGTTGGCGATAGTATGCGAGTGCCAATCAACTGCGGAAACAAGCTAAAGCTTGAACTCTTGACACTTCCTTTGAAGTGATTCGCGACAATCAGGCGTCATGAGTTCAAGCTTTAGCTTGTGAAACTCGAAAAAGCTTATGTACGACTATCGCAAGCTCACGAAAAAGCAGCAGGAAGAAATCGTCGGATATCGCCAACAACAACAACGTCCATTGCATTCTCCGCCGCATTGGGAATACAAGGGGCAACATCAGTTTTTGGTCACAGCGGCCTGTTATGAGCATGCGCCTATTATCGGTGCAAGTTTTGTTCGGATGACCGACTGCGAAACTGAATTGCTGGCGGTTTGTGCTGCATGGGCAAGTACGATTTATGCTTGGTGTGTATTGCCGAATCACTATCACGTATTGTTGCGTACCGACCAAATCGCGGCCTTGCGTGCGGCGCTAGGACAGTTTCATGGCAGAACTGCTTATCAATGGAATGGCGCTGAACAACGACGCGGACGCAAAGTTTGGTTCAACTGTGTCGAGCGTCTCATCGAATCGCACGGCCACTTTTGGGCGAGCGTGAATTATGTGCATCACAATCCGGTGAAACATCGTTACGTGACACGCTGGCAGGAGTGGACGTGGTCAAGTGCAACAGCGTATTTGGAAAACCTTGGGACTGAACGTGCAGCTCAGCTTTGGCACGAATTTCCTATTTTGAATTATGGCGAAGGGTGGGATAAAGATTGACGTTGTGGAGGAAGTGTCAAGAGTTCAAGCTTCAGCTTGTGTTTTTGACATCTTGAGGGAACCAACCTAAAGGTTGAACTCTTGGCACTTCCTTTTGACGTGCTTCGTGACACGCAGGCGTTAAGAGTTCAATCTTTAACTTGCGAGGGCTATGAGGAAAAGACTTCATCGCTTCATCGCAGCAGACAACCTGAAGCTTGAACTCCTGACGCTTCTTTTCCAACATTGATTCTTTATGAAACAGAAACTCATTCTACTGGGGTTGCTCTTCTTCACGACCGCGTTGTTCGCGCAATCGCGCAGCGTTCCCGTTGTCTTGATTTCCATTGACGGCCTCAAACCCGATTACATCCTCGAAGCTGACAAACACCAATTGAAAATCCCTCATCTGCGCAAAATGCTGGCAGATGGCGCGCACGCCAAAGCGGTCACAGGGATTCTGCCGACGGTTACATATCCCAGTCACACGACCATGCTCACGGGCGTTTCACCCAGTAAACATGGCATTCTCTACAACACGCCGTTTGATCCGTTCGGGAAAAATCAGAGTGGCTGGATGTGGTACGCCGAAGACATCAAGTCGTTGACGCTTTGGGAGGCGGTGAACAAAGCGGGCGGCGTGACTTCCAGTGTGGATTGGCCTGTGTCGGTTGGTGCGCCAGTCAAAAACAACATCGTGCAAATCTGGCGTGCTACGACCGATGACGATCACAAATTGCTGAAGGCACTTTCGACGCCCGGCTTGTTGAATGAGGCAGAGAAAAGTTTGGGACTCAGCTATCCGGCGGGCTACATCTACACCGTTGAATCAGATACGAGACGCGCGGCCTTTAATGCCTGGATGATCGAACACAAAAAGCCTCGGTTTCACACCGCATATTTCAGCGTCCTGGATGAAGTGCAACATAATCAGGGGCCATACACGCCAGAGGCCTACGCCACCATTGAAGCATTGGACGGGATGATCGGCAAGGTCTGGCAGGCGGCAGTAAAAGCCGATCCGCGCGCGGTCGTGTGTGTTGTATCCGATCACGGCTTTGCACGGTATGACAAAGCCATAAACATTAACTCTGCTTTGCGCGCAGCGGGTTTGATCGAACTTGATGCGCAAGGAAAGCTCAAATCCTGGCAGGCGATCACGTGGGGCAGCGGGGCCATCATGCTCAACAATCCGAACGATACTGAAGCCCGCTCCAAAGTCCGCGACGTGTTGCAGGGACTGGCAGAAAATCCGGCGAGTGGGATTGCCAAGGTGATTGACAATGACGAAGCAAAACGGATGGGCGGTTTTCCCGACGCAGCGTTTGTCGTGTTCGTCAAACCTGGCTATACCATTGGCAGTAATTTCGATGGGCCGGTGCTTCGTTCGACCAAACCGGGAGGCACACACGGACTCTGGCGCGATTTACCAGAAATGGATTCCAGCTTTTTCATTGCTGGCGCAGGCATCCCGAAAGGCCGGACGTTTGATCGCATTGATATGCGCGACATTGCCCCAACCCTGGCGGGCTTGCTTGACGTGTCATTGCCCATGGCAGAAGGCCGTAATTTATTCAAAAAATAAGCGGCTTCGTGTCGCTGTCCTGTTACCACATCTACGAAGACTTACGGCGTTTTAGTCAGGACTCTCGCATTATCATCCGGCGCGCGATCAATCAGCTTGTTATACGGATCAATTCCGGCGCGGGATGGAAGCTGATCCACCGTAATTTCAAATTCCATTTCGGGCTGCGTGAGACGGCGCTTTTCTAAAAACAATGCCTTCTCATTCTTCTTCTCGCCCGCAAAAATGCCGAGGTCTATGAGGTCATTGAGCGCGATTTCGGTTTCTTTGCCGAGACCGTCAGAACGCAGCTTGCGCGCTTTGATTTTGATTTTGACGATAGCGGGGGAATTCGAGGATGCGGAACTGCTTGAATTGATACGGCCCGAAGTTGTTCGTGAAATATTCCAACCCCTTCTTCGTCGAATCAATCATCCGCGCGACGTTGTATTCGTGCGCCGGATCGTAATACACCTCGATCTTGATGTCGTTCCATTGATCGCGTTTGACGGCGTAACGCCCGGAGACGAACGAATAGAAATTCTGAATCTTCGTCTCGCCCATGTCGTAGCTAAAATAACGTCTGCCGTTCTCTGTCCATTCTTTTTGCAGGTAGCCGGGCGCGATGGCGATTTGATCACCGGACGTGCTGACCGTCGCTTTGAAGTGAATCCAGTCGGCGTCTTCAGAGAATAAATTGCGCCGAATATATTTCGCATCGCCGGGCTCAGGCATTTCCGGTTGCGGCGGCAGCTTCTGATCTTTGCGATCATTTTCGTCGCCGATTTCGCCCGCCTCGCTGTAGCCGAGGACGGGGAAATAACCGCGATCAAAGAATGTGCCGTTGTAGGCGAATTCCGGTTTCGTTTGTCCCGCCTCAAAGCCTTTCGCCTGCCAGCCGACCGTGAAATCCATCTTCATCGCTTCGTTCGGCTTGAGTGGTTCAGCGAGTTTGTAGATGTGATAGCCGATGTCTTTGTCGGTCAATGTTTCCGCAAAGCCGCGATCAAAGCTCAGTTTTTGCAGCGATTCCTGCGCGTCGAGAATGTGAATCTCCGGCATCGGCTGATCGGTTTTATTCATCAGCGTGAATTGTCCTGTGCTGGTGAAACCGCGTCGTTCGGGCCGACCAGTCCGAACATCCCCTTGTTGAGCGAGAGATTGCTGATCGCCTTGACACCGTTGGAATAAGTCTTGGAGAGGTTAGAGATTTTCAATTGCATGCATTCGTCTCCGGGGTTAAGCACGCTGCTGGTTGAGGGGAATACGAAAATGATTTGTGATGACACTGCTGTAGACGAGCAAGGTCACGCGAAGCGCCTGGGAGCGCAAGCGTCCCGCTTGCTATGCAGTCGTAGGCTATTGCTTTCTTACAAAGGATTCGCTTCTCATCGCTCAGCAAGCGGGACGCTTGCGCTCCCAGGCGCTTCGCGTTCTCTGCAAATGTCAGGATTGGATAAGCTGTAACATCTCGCGCACACGCGCGGCGCTGACTTGCCCTGTGATGGATTGCGGTTCGCGGACAAATGTGCCGAGGTGAAAGTCTGTGAGTTTCGTGTGCAAGCGCAGTTTCTGAATCATCTCGCCCGTCATTCCGCCGCCCGCAAGAATTTTGATTTCTGGCAAAGCAACCCGCTCGCACACGCCCAGACAAGCGATCTTTTCCAGCTCATTGCCCTTGCCGCCGCTCGTCAGAATCGTGTCAATCTGCGGATATTGTTTCAGTTCCTGAATTGCGCCGAGCGGATCGCTGAGTTCTTCAAACGCGCGATGAAACGTGACCTTCAATGGCGCAGCCGCAGTCAGCACGCGCTTGAGTAAATCGTGATCTATCGAATCGCCCCTCAGAAAGCCGCACACGATGCCGTCAATCGGCAACGCCGCGAGTTGCCGCGCGATTTCGCACAATCGTTGTTGTTCAGCTTCATCCGTGACATTGAAATCCTCGGTTTCACGCAGCATCACGCGCACCGGAATTTTCACATGGCGGATCACATCGCGCACCAATCCGAGCGAGGGCGTCAAACCGCCGACGTCAAACCGCGTAATCAATTCGATGCGATTCGCGCCGCCTTGTTCAGCGGCCATCGCATCCATCAGCGAGCAAGCAATGACTTCGAGCATAATTAAAATAGTTCATTGGTACGGTACGATGAGCGGTAGCGAGTTGGTGATGACTGTTACCAACTCGCTACCGCTCGTCGTACCGTACCGAGAGCATTGACGGGCTTTCGTACAGCCTCTACCATCACGTCGTCAAGTCTACGGTTCCAGCACGGAGGAAGCAATGAAGCGAAGGACCAGTTGTTTATTGCTCGCGTTGAGCATTGTGTTATCGAACCTGCCAGTGCAGGCGCAGGTGCAGGACATCCCGTACAATCAAGGCGCAGCCGCCGCGTGGCAGGCGCTTATCAAACTGCGCACAACGGCAACCGTGTTGTTCACGCAAGCGCATCCCGATGACGAAGACGCTGGCCTTGTGACGTGGGTTGCGCGTCGCACCGGAGCACGCACGGGCATTCTTTCGATCAATCGCGGCGAAGGCGGCGCGAACCTCATCGGCCCCGAACAATACGACGCGCTCGGCGTGTTGCGCACCGAAGAATTTCTCGCGGCCTGTCGTTATTACGGCGCAGATTTGATGTTCACGCGGATGGCGGATTTCGGCTTCTCGAAACGCCTGGACGAAACGCTGGAACATTGGGGCAAAGAAAACGTGCTGCGCGATATGGTGCGCGCCGTGCGGGCATACAAACCCGACATCATCATTTCGCGGTTTCACGGCAAAGCACGCGACGGACACGGCAATCATCAGGCTGCGGGATTGTTAAGCTTTGAAGTCTTCAAGGCTGCCGCTGATGCGAAGATGTTTCCCGCAGAAGGCGCACCGTGGCAGGTCAAAAAAATGTATCTGATTACGCGCGGCAACGAGCCTTCGACCTTGAAAATCAACACGGGCGAATACGATCCGCTGCTCGGCAAATCCTATCGGCAAATTGCGAGCGAAGGCTATGGCATGCACCGTTCGCAGGCGATGGGGCAACCGCGCATTCCGGCGGGCGATTTCTTCTCCACCGTGCAACTGGCCGAAAGCACGATTCCGAAAGTGGAAAATGAAACGAGCATTTTTGATGGCATTGACACGACGCTGATGGGCGTGGCGACGCAGTATCAAAACGTGATTGATCTGCGCCCCGAATTGAACGAAGCCGCGAATGCAGTTGAGATGGCGATCAGCAAATTTAATGCGCGCGAGCCGTGGACGATTGCGGAAGAATTGGCTTCAACGATGCGCAATCTTCGCAATGCAATCGAGAAGGTCAAAGCGTCCAGCGTTGCAGGGAAAGACAATCTTTTGTTTTGGCTCGGCAACAAAGAACGCGAATGCAACGACGCGATGAATAATGCATTGGGTTTATTTATGGAGGTAACGGTTGATCCAGTAAATCAGACTCCCAACCCAATGGGGTTTGTGCGTCCGCGCGAAACGTTTGCAGTAGCAATTGCGGGGCAAGAATTCAGTTACACCATGTCGGTAGTTAATCCAAGTCCTGTGAAAATTATTGAAGTAGGGGGAGGAGTGACTGTATTGGATAATACATTTCGCCCTATCGGCGTAGCCAAACAGGATGGTTATGCTAACGGCAATCATCTGTTTCGATGGAACCAAACAATTTTTGTTTTCGATAAGGCAAATTACTCGAAACCATATGTAACCCGCAAGGATGAAATCCGGGAATACACACTTAATCTGCGCACTCATGAAAGTTTTGGATTGCCATTCCCTAAACCTGCAATAGTTGGGCATTATCACTATTTGTTCAATAATGTAGCTTTCAGGATATTTAATCCCGTTCAGACTTCTTTCATCGCTCGCCCCTTCGGCGAACAACGTCGCTTGCTCACTATCGCGCCCGCCATCAATATTCAAATGACGCCGCGTGTCGGCATCGTCGCGCTCAATGCCGCGAAATCCGAAGCGACTGTCAACGTCAGCGTGTCCAGCAATGCCAAAAGCAAAGCCGAGGGCAAAGTGAAATTGCGCGTGCCGGCGGGTTGGAACGTCACGCCTGCCGAACAACCGTTCAGCTTTGCGCGCGAAGGCGAGAAAAGTAATTTCACGTTCACCGTAGCGATTCCGAAACTCGCGGCAAATCAGGAGTACAAGATTCAAGCCGTCGCCGAATACAACGGCAAAGAGTATTCGGAAGGCTACGAAGTCATCGCGCATCGTGATCTGGAACCGCGTCATCTTTATCGCAACGCAGAAGCGAACATTCGCGGCGTAGACGTGGCAGTCGCGCCGAATCTGCACGTCGGTTATGTGATGGGCGTGGGCGACAAAGTGCCAGAAGCGCTGGCGCAAATCGGTGTCAAAGTCACGATGCTTGGTGCGAACGAACTAGCGACGGGCAATCTGGAGCAGTTCGATGCGGTCGTGATCGGCATTCGCGCTTCGGCAGTGCGCGAGGATTTGAAGGCGTACAACAAACGCCTGCTTGAGTACGTCGAACGCGGCGGCAACGTCGTCTGGCAATATCAAACGCCGGAATTTGACGAAGCGGCGTACGGGCCGTATCCCTACAAAATGGGGCGCAACCCGGAAGAAGTTTCCGAAGAAGATTCGCGCGTCACAATACTCGACGCGACGAATCCGGTCTTCAATTTCCCGAACAAAATCACGCCTGCCGATTTCGATAATTGGGTCGAAGAACGCGGCTCGAAATGGTGGGGCGAATGGGACGCGCGTTACAAACCGCTGCTCGAAGCGCACGACCGCGAACAGCTGTTGCAAAAAGGCGGAATGATGTACGCCGAATACGGCAAAGGCACGTGGGTCTACGCGGGCTATGCGTTCTATCGCCAATTGCCAGCGGGCGTGCAGGGCGCATATCGGTTGTTTGCGAATTTGATTAGCTTGAAGAAACGACCGAAATAGCGCGAAGATAATATCTTCGTTTTATAAGGGTTGGCACAGTGGGATGAGCACTGCAAACAAGATGTTTGCAGTACATATATGTTTCTGAAGTAGTTTGCTTATGTCCAGGCAAGTGAAAATCCTGATCGTTGTTCCAAGTTGCGTTCTGCTTCTGTCGTTCTTCGCATGGCTGTATCAATCTTCCCATCAATCTCTGATCTCCACACAGCCACCACAACCTTACATCCCTGATGCGGTTGCAAAGGAAAAGATTGCGCTCTGGCCCGCACGCAAAGGCAGCCGATGGGGATACATTAATCGGGCGGGAGAATTTGCCATTCAACCCCAATTTGAGGCTGCTGCGCGATTCAAGGAAGGGCGGGCTGCGGTCAGAATTGAGGGGAAAATCGGTTATATTGATAAAACCGGAGCGCTCATCATCCAGCCGCAATTCACCAATGAATTTCTCAACAGCTATTTTCAGGAAGGACGGGCGGGGTTTCGCGATGGCATCGTATTTCGGCCTTTTCGCTTCTTTGGGATCACGCCACACAAAGGATTTATTGATGCCACCGGCAAGAAGGTAATCAATGCACGTTTTCGTAGCGCAGGTGAGTTTCGCGAAGGGCTGACCTGGGTTGTCCAGCAACAACTTTTCCCTCGCCGCTATAAATACGGATTTATAGATCGTGATGGCAATCAGGTGATTGATTATGTGTTTGACGAGGCGCGGGAATTTTCAGAAGGCTTTGCTCCCGTCCGAAAAGATCGCCGATGGTTCTTTATCAATCAATCCGGGCACGAAGTTTTCGGTCAGTCCTTTGAATATGTTCACAGCTTTTCAGAAGGTCTGGCCGCTGCAAAAATCGAAGGGCGATATGGCTTTCTGGATAGAACTGGAAAATGGACGATCAGGCCGTTTTACGATGCCGTGTGCAACTATTCTGAAGGGTTGTGTGCCATCAAAGTTGGTCGGCAGTGGGGCTATGTAAATCACGAAGGCAGAGAAGTGATTGCCCCTCAGTTTTCGCTGGCCGGAAATTTTTCTGAAGGTTTAGCCCCGGTGCAGCTGGAGAAAAAGTTTGGCTACATTGATAAAACTGGAAAGATCGTTATTCCTTTGCAATTTCGCACTGCCGAGGCATTCAAAGACGGTGTTGCATACGTTACTTTGCTGGCTGAAGATCGGTTCAGATCTGCATACATAGATTCATCTGGAAATGTCTTCTGGCAGGAAGATTAACCGCTGGTTCAGGGCTGGTTTGAGAATACAATCCACGAATTGACACTACTGCCCGCTTGTCAGCTTGCTACCCGCAATTGTTGCACTGCCTTCATCAATTTCTCGACTCGACTGGGATCAATCGCGTTTGCCCAATGCCCACCCAGTTTGAAATACGAACCGATAATGAATCCATCGGCTGCGGGATAGAAATCGGCCAGATTCTCAGCATCAACGCCAGAACCGAGTAGCACAGGCAAATGACAATGTGATTTCACTGCCTCGACATCTGCTTGTTTCGGCGCGTCTCCCGTCACGTTGCCTGTCACGATCACGGCATCGCCACGCATGAATTCGACTGTTTCGGCGGTCGCGGCCAAACTGATGTCGGCGGTGATGGCGTGCGAGGAATGTTTCTTCTTGATGTCGGCCCACACCTGCACGCGCTCGGCTCCGATTTGTTTGCGATAGCGTAATAATTTGGCAGCTGAGGATTCGATGAGCCCTTCGTCCGCGATATGCGCGAACACGAAGCCCTCAGCACGAATAAAGTCCAATCCGGCTGCGTGTGCCACGGCCATTGCTTCAATGTTGGCAGCGGCAAGGATTTGAATGCCTGTTGGTAGTTGGGATTCCTGCTTTACTGCCTGCCCAATGACGGACATCGCCGCCACAATTTCGGGGCCGACCGTACCGCGCAGATAGGGCACATCGTGCATGTTTTCGATGATAATTCCCTCCAAGCCAAAATCGCGGTACAGTCGAGCTTCCGCAACCGCTGTTTGAACTAGCTCGGCAATGCTGCTTGACGCACACGGTGTGCCTGGCAATGCGCCAACGTGAATCATGCCGACGATGGGTTTGGGATTCGCAAAGATTGATGACAACATGATTTTTTACGGTTTCCGATCTGCGTTGATTGTGTCGCAGGTCGCCCCAATTGACAATCCTGCCCCCACACCGTAGGCTTACCGAACGGTCAGTAGCTCATTTGGCAGAGAGAGAAATCAGGGAAATTACGTCTGCTGCTTTGGAAAACATTC
Source organism: Acidobacteriota bacterium (assembly GCA_018268995.1). Taxonomy (GTDB): domain Bacteria; phylum Acidobacteriota; class Blastocatellia; order RBC074; family RBC074; genus JAFDVL01. The sequence goes on from JAFDVL010000028.1 coordinate 23,769, forward strand.
AGGCGAATTTTGCCCGCAATCATTTTCCTTGATTGGGTTGTATCCAAGAAGCACGAATAATTCGTGATAGCTGATGTATTGTTGTGGCAGAATGCGATGTCCTGGGGGCGGCTGGTACACTGGCGGCGAAAAGATTGTTGACATCTATGCGATTAAATTGAATCAATGTGCGGTAAATATCTTGTGTTCAGTGGTGCAAATCAGCCGTGCAGAGTTGTCAACAAGGTGGTTGCAGCACAATTAAATTGATTGAGGAGCGCTTATTTCATGAAACCTGACATTACTGATTTTTATAATATTTCTGCGTTGTTATCGGATGAGGAGAGGCTGGCGCAACAATCGGTACGCGCTTTTGTCGAAGAAAAAGTCAAACCGATCATTGCCGAATGTTTTGAAGAGGCAAAGTTCCCTCGTGAACTGATCGCCGAAATTGCGGATCTGGGGTTATTTGGTTCCACACTGCCGGAAAAATATGGCTGTGCAGGGGCGAACAATGTGATTTACGGCTTGACCACACAGGAACTGGAAGCGGGCGATTCCGGTTTGCGCAGCTTTGTTTCCGTGCAAAGTTCGCTATGCATGTACCCGATCTACACGTTTGGCAGCGAAGAGCAACGAATGAAATGGCTGCCCGGCATGGCAGCAGGCAAGATCATCGGTTGTTTTGGATTGACTGAGGCAAATTCCGGCTCGAATCCTGCCAGCATGAAAACGCGCGCGAAAAAAGTTGCAGATGGCTGGCTGTTGAATGGCAGCAAGGCGTGGATTACCAATGGCACGATTGCTGACCTTGCGATTGTCTGGGCGAAAACCGATGACGACACGATTCGCGGGTTTGTCGTGGAGAAGGGCACGCCCGGTTTTACTGCGCCAGAGCTGCATCACAAGATGAGCCTGCGGGCTTCGGTGACATCTGAGTTGTATTTTCAGGATTGTTTGATTCCTGAAGAAAATCTGCTGCCGAACAGCAAAGGTTTGAAGAGTCCGTTGATGTGCCTGACACAGGCGCGCTACGGGATTGCGTGGGGCGCGATTGGTGCGGCGATTGATTGCTATCAAACGGCTCTGAATTATGCGAAACAACGCGTCCAATTTGATCGCCCAATTGCTGGCTATCAATTGACGCAAAAGAAGCTGGTTGACATGGCAACGGAAATTACGAAAGCGCAGTTGCTCTGTTTACGCTTAGGTCGTCTGAAAGACGAAGGGGAAATGGATCCGCTACATGTTTCGATGGCGAAGATGAACAATTGTGCGATGGCCTTGGACGTGGCGCGTTCGGCACGCGGCATTTTAGGTGGCAATGGCATTATGGCGGAATACCCGATCATGCGGCACATGGCGAATCTGGAATCCGTGTACACGTATGAAGGCACGAACGAAGTTCATCTGCTGGCGATTGGTCGCCACATCACAGGATTGGACGCTTTCTCGTAGAAAGGATGTTTATGACGGCTTATCAACAATCTGACCCACTTCGATTGCCCACGCCACCACAATTCGATTCCGTCGAAGCGGAACGTCGTCACCGCAAAGAACGACTGGCCGCCTCTTTTCGGCTCTTTGCCAAATTTGGATTTGATGAAGGCGTGGCGGGACATATCACCGCTCGCGATCCTGAATTGACGGATCATTTCTGGGTGAATCCACTTGGAATGTACTTCGGTCATATCCATGTTTCTGACCTGGTACTTGTGAACGGCGAAGGCGATGTGGTGGAAGGGAATCGCACAGTCAATCGCGCTGCATTTGCGATTCACTCGCAAGTCCATGCGGCCCGGCCTGAGGTTGTTGCGGCTGCGCACGCGCATTCGATGTATGGGAAAACCTGGTCAACGCTGGGGCGCTTGCTTGATCCGCTAACGCAGGATGCCTGTGCTTTTTACGAAGACCACGGTTTGTTCGATGATTACACGGGTGTTGTCTTTGATCCCGAAGAAGGCGCGCGATTGGCCAAATCGCTGGGGCAACACAAAGCTGTGATCTTGCGCAATCACGGACTGCTGACGGTCGGGCAAAATGTAGACGAAGCGGTTTGGTGGTTCATCACGATGGATCGTTGTTGTCAGTCACAACTGATGGCGGAGGCTGCTGGAAGCCCGATCAGTATTGACCCTGAACACGCTCGTGTCACGCGCGGCCAGGTCGGCTCACAGAAAGCCGGATGGTTTCAATTCCAACCTATGTGGGACTTGATAAGAAGAGAACAGCCTGATCTGTTTGAATGAATTCTCTGCCGGGGGATGCACGCTGAGGTCGTGTGTCCCCAACAGAACTTCCACCCTAACCGCCCCTGATTCTCCATACGCTCACTTTGCCTTTTGCCCCCATTTCTGTTTGAATCTTTCTCACGAAATATGCCAAGACAATTAATCGAATCGCAGAAGATTTTTTCGGGTGCCGTGTTTGAAGTTACGCGGGATCGCGTGCTGGATGGCGAGGCCGAAATTACCCGCGAGGTGGTGCAGCATCCCGGCGGAGCAGGTGGCGTCCCCGTGTTTGCCGATGGGCGTATTGCTTTGGTCAGGCAATACCGTCATCCGGCTCAGCGCGATCTGTTGGAGATTCCGGCGGGGAAGTTGGATGAGAATGAAACGCCGGAAACCTGTGCTGCGCGCGAGATCGAAGAAGAACTGGGCGTGCGTGTCGGTCGCATTGAGAAACTCGCGGAATTTTATTCGACGCCCGGATTTTGTGCGGAAAAGCTGTTTGTTTATTTGGCAACCGAATTAACGCCATCTGTGCAAAAGCTGGATCACGATGAAACCGTCGAGATTGTGTATTGCACGCTCGAAGAAGCCTGGCAATTCGTGGAAAGTGGCGAAATTGAAGACGCCAAAACGATCATTGCTTTGATGCTGACCAAACAGAAATTGAGAAAAGATGGGGTCGGTCAGTAGTCTTTTGTCATTAGCTTGATGGCCAAATGCTGCAATATTTTGCAGAACCAATGACAACTGACTAATGACTAATAACCAATAACCTATGTTAGATGTTTTACGTTCGTGCATCATCATCCCGCTGATTTATTTGTACACGCTGGTGATGGCGAGTTTATCCCTGGTGCTTTCGTTTTTTGATCAGGATGGAAAGTTGCAGCATTGGTGTGCCAGCACCTGGTGCCGAATGATTGCGGTAACAGCGGGAGCGCGAATTACGGTGCGCGGACTGGAGAACTTGCCGAAGGATCAGGCAGCCGTGTTTATTGCCAATCACACCAGCTACCTGGACATCCCTGCGATCTGGGGCTACGTGCCCGTGCAGTTTCGCATTATGGCTAAGCGGTCGTTGTTCTATGTTCCGTTTATGGGCTGGTTTCTCTGGCGGGCCGGACATATTCCGGTGGATCACGAAAGCTCGCGGGCTGCACTGGCGAATATTAGTCGTGCGACTGAGAAGCTGAAAGCCGGATGTTCACTGGTTGTTTTTGCAGAAGGACATCGCTCTGCCGATGGCGTGTTGCGGGAGTTCAAGCCTGGCGGCTTTAAGCTGGCGCAAAAGGCGGGTGTGCCCATTGTGCCCGTCACAATTATCAATGCCCACCGGGTACTGAAGAAAGATTCGCTGGTGTTTCATGCAGGACAGGTGGAAGTCATCATTGATCCACCTCTTTCTACCGCTGGCTATACCAGCCGCACCTTGCCAGGATTAATGAATCAAACGCATTCGATTATTGCTGGCCATCTGTCTGAACATCCCTCAACCCCACAAGAAAAACTTGAATTACAGAAAGCCTAATCAATGAATTCAGATCTGCACAACGAAGAAGTTGAGTCCCCATCCCTGGGCTCCCCGTTCACTGCCGTCATGCCACCGCCCCCGGCCAATCCCGCTCCGACCTGGAATGTTCCCCTCGCCTTTTTCAACTGGGCTGGCAGCATTGCTTTTTCGCTCTTGATTCCGGTCGTGCTGACCTTGCTTTATGCAGGTTTGTTTGCACCGGAAATCATAGAGTCGTTCAAAAATGGGCAGTTGACGATGACGAAGCCATTGATGCTGGTTCAGACGGTAGGAATCTTTGGCGGGCAGCTCTTATCGTTGCTCTTAAGCTGGATTATTGTGACGGGAATGGGAACACGTTCATTTAAGGAGGCCTTAGGCTTGCAATGGGTCACACAATTCAAACTTCCACATTCGATTGCTTTGGGTGTGGGGATGTTTTTGTTGAGTATTATGATTTCGCAGCTTCTGCCCAAGCATGAAACAGACCTGGATATGTTTCTGAAATTCGGGCTAGTGGTACGTGTTGGCCTGGCCTTTGTGGCAACGATTGGCGCACCAATCCAGGAAGAAATTGTCTATCGAGGCGTTCTGTATTCGGCGCTGGAAAAATCGCTGGGAACTCGCTGGAGTCTGATTTTAGTCTCCCTGCTTTTCTGGGTAGTACACATTCCTCAGTATTGGAAAAGTCCTGCAACCTGGGTGGCTGTCTTGATTTTAAGCTTCGTCTTGACGGGGTTGCGGGCTTGGTCAGGAAAGCTGCTGCCCTGTGTTGCGACCCATTTGTTTTTCAATGGAATTCAGGGGATTTTGATCGTGTTTGCGCCTGAAAAATCGGTTACGACCGAACCTGCTGCGCAGCCAGCCTTGTTTTTATGGCGCGCTCTCGGTCTTTGAAACAGGCAGCACGCCAATCGCATGTCACGAATAAGTGGATGCTTTTGTTGTGCTGCCACAAACGATCACAAACTATTTGGTTGGTCTTAGTGTGAGGTTGAAGAAGTTAAACTCAACTAAAATTATAGATGGTGAGTTAACTTGAATACCAATAAGTGGTGACGTGGCGAAAGAAACGCTTCAGGATTGTTCTGGCGCAACTCTCTTAAAGGTGTACTTTACATAGCGACTGCTTGAAAGTAACTCAACGCCTTTGTTGGTTCTGTGTTCTGTGTAACCATCCACGTATACACCGACCAGTTCCCAACCTTCACTGCCGATAGTATTTAATCCGGCATCCACGTTTGCATCAATAAAATCTTCACCTGTTACTTTTGCTCCAATTTTCCGCACCTCTCCCCAGTCAACAGTCCGATATTGCCATTTTGTCATAAAGAATGTCCTTTATCTGTTTTAGTATTGATTTAGCGTCAAGCATCGAACAAAGCCAGAAGCTTTTTGCAGCGAGGGGAGAATTAGGGAAGCTCGCTTTTCGGCCTGCTGCTACCATTCTGTTTTCGCCTTCAGCACTTACGACGCTCTAAAGCAGCGATTAGTCGTAAGTTCTTCTTGAGTGGTTTATTTATACACGCCTTTAACCAAAGGCTCAAGTGCTGAAGCCAAAGAAATCGCATAACCCATAACCGTCGCGTTCAATTTCATTGTCCTTATACACAAGCCTTATGTTTGAACTATTTATCCGATCTCATGAATGCCAGGACGTCGGTTAAGAACGCGCGTAATTCGCGCCGATCAACCACCGCATCCAACATGCCATGTTCCAATAAAAACTCTGATCGCTGAAATCCTTTGGGTAGTTTTTCGCGAATCGTTTGTTCAATGACACGGGCACCCGCGAAGCCGATCAACGCATTTGGTTCCGCCAGATTCAAGTCTCCAAGCATCGCAAAACTCGCCGTTACGCCTCCTGTTGTCGGATTTGTCATCAACGAGATATACGGGAGTTTCGCTTCGTGTAGTAACGCCAGCGCCGCAGAGATTTTGGCCATTTGCATCAGGGACAAAGCGCCTTCCTGCATGCGCGCCCCACCGGAACAGGAAACGATGATCAACGGCCATCGCTTATCAATGCAATATTCAATGGCGAGGGTGAGCTTTTCGCCCACAACCGAACCCATGCTGCCGCCCATGAAAGCAAAATCCATCGCGGCAATGACAATTGGCCGTTCGTCAAGAAATCCTTCACCGACCACGACGGCATCCAGTAAGCCCGTAGCCTTCTGCGCCTTTTTGAGCCGTTCGGGATAGGGAACGCTATCAACAAATCCAAGTGGATCAGTCGGGGCAAGGTTGTCAAAAAGTTCGTTATATTCCCCTTCATCAAAAAGCATTGCCAGACGGTCTTTCGCGCTTAGTCGAAAGTGATGATTGCATTGCGGGCAGACCTGCATATTCGTTTTGAGGTCTTTGCGGTAAATCGTCGCGCTGCAATCATTGTTTTCGCATTTGACGAAGATGCCTTCGGTCTTAACGGTTCGCTCAGCCGCAGGGGTAATTTCGGCGATCTTTTCTTCTTTACGTTTGAACCACGCCATAAAATCTGTAGGTTTTAAGTTTCGGTAGTGACCACGATTGAGGCATGGATTTTGCCATTTGCTACCATATTGGTCAAACCATTGCGGTTAAATATTCTGCAAGTTTGGCTAAATCCACATTCCCGCCAGACAATGTCACTCCTACCCTTGCCCCGGCAAAATCGAATTTGCGATGACGTACGGCTGCGGCTGCCGCAGCTCCTGAGGGTTCGACTAAAACCTTCATTCGCTCCAGGATAAAGCGGAGCGTTTCGATCATTTCATTGTCACTAACCAGTAAAATATCTTCAGCCAGCGTCTGGACAATCGGAAAAGTTAATTTTCCAGGGGAAGATTGTTGTAACCCGTCAGCAATCGTGTGCGGCACGGGAATCGTCACTCGTTCGCCTTGATGAAAAGATTGCCAGGTATCATTTCCCGCTTCAGGTTCGACGCCAAAAATCCGAATGGATGGGCGTAATTCCTTGGCAACGGTTGCACATCCAGCCAGCAGTCCACAGCCACTGCAACAAACCAGCAGGAAGTCCAAATCCGGCACCTCCTCAAATAATTCAAGCGCTGCCGTTCCTTGTCCGGCCATGATCAGGTAATCATCAAATGGCGGCACCAGTGTCAGCCCGCGCTCGTGACACACCCGCTCCCCAGCATCTTCGCGCGATTCATTGTAGCGATCATAGAAAATTACTTCTGCACCGTAGCCGCGTGTAGCATTGACTTTGATTTGTGGTGCATCGGACGGCATCACGATGACTGCCGGGATACCGAATAATTTGGCCGAGAGTGCAACTGCCTGTGCGTGATTGCCAGATGAATAGGCAAGCACACCAGGCCGACGTTCGTTCTCTGTCAGCGACGCGATTTTGTTGTAGGCTCCCCGAAATTTGAAAGCTCCGGCGCGTTGCAGATTTTCAGCTTTGAAGAATACTTCGCACCCGGCTTCAGCATTGAATTGTCGAGAAGTCAGAACGGGCGTGCGATGCGCAACACCACGTAATCGTTCGCGTGCCTGTAACACGTCATCGAAAGTTAGCATAGGATTTGTCGTAAAGTGTCTGTATCGAGATTGCCGCCGCTCATCACATTGACGACGGATTGACCGCGTAGCTGATTTCGTAGTTTTATCGTTGCCGCAGTGGCCACCGCTCCGGCACCTTCGGCGAGATTATGGGTCGTACGCCAGAGCAATCGGATTGCCTCTTTGATTTCATCGTCATTGACGAGAACCACTTCATCAACACCTTGCAGGATGAGGTCGAGTAAGAATGGCGATGGACAGCGCGTGGCCACACCGTCAGCAAACGTGTTGGCCTGTTCGGTTTCGACTACTTTTCCTGCTTTCCAGGAAAGATAGTGACTTGGTGCGCCTTCAGCTTGCACTCCATAAATTTTCGTTTCAGGCGAAAGCGCTCGAAAGGCGGTAATCACGCCGCATAATCCACTGCCCATCCCAATCGGCACAAAGATCGCGTCAGCTTTTTCCCCGCGTGCCTGCATCGTCTCAATGATTTCCAAGGCGTAGGTGCCAACGCCATTGACGAGGTGCGGTTCGTTTGCCGAATGGATGTAGCGCAAATTTTCAGTTTTCTGTAATCGTTCCACTTCGCCACGCGCCTCGTCAAAATCGCGCCCAAATTCGATCAGCCTCGCGCCCAAAGCCTGCATTCCGGCATTCTTTTCGGGATTGTTGCCGAATGGAACCACGATTGTGGCCGGAATGGAATATAGCCTGGCTGCGAATGCAATCGAAAGTCCGTGATTTCCACGAGTCGCGGTTATGACTCCGTCCTGGGTTCGATCAGCCGCAAAATGATGCATGAAATTCAAACCGCCACGAACCTTAAAGGCACCGGTTGGTAAATGGTTTTCATGTTTGATCCAAATACGTGCCCCTAGTTCATTGCTTAATAGCGGATGCTCGTGTAGTGGAGTAGGAAGAAGGTTTTGGTAGACAAGTTCGCGCGCGCTCCGAATTTGATTGAGTGAAATCTCCATAATTCAAATCATTTTTTTTCCAAGGCTTTGTGATCTTAGCATCAAGTCCTGTAAAATGCCTCCCGTTGCAATGCAATGACGTCCGCATTCACAATCATTATCACAAGACGAACTACTACTTATGATTACGATAGGCATACACTATCTCGACGACATCGCCTCTGTAGATGTGCGAGGCAAATTCATCAAAGGGCAAGGTGGCTTCCAACTGCAAATGCTCGTGGATAAGGTTTTGACCGCAGGGACAACGAAAATTCTGTTGAATCTGACCGGCGTGCCGATGGTAGATAGCATGGGGATCGGCGAAATTGTTCGCGCTTTCACGAAAGTGCAGGAATCGGGCGGCGTGCTTAAACTTGTGGGACTGACAGATCGTGTTTATGGAGCCATGCAGATTACTCGTTTGCTCAGCTTGATTGAAAGTTTCAAGACGGAAGAAGAAGCTGTTGCCAGCTTTGAAAAGTCCAATGGGAAACCCGGAGGAAAAGCTAAAACGACTCGCAGCCGCAGGAAAAAAGATCCTGAGATTGAAGAGTAATATTTATGGGGTTGGCACCGGTACAGCCAGACTGTACCCCGAAGTAGTCTTTGGCGTTTGAGTGTGATGCGGCCACCTCCGATGTGCTGGCCAGGCCGATTATTGCTGGTGATCTGATGAAGGTGCAATACAAAGACCTGCCCTTGAAGATACTCTCGTCACAATCCTCACTAAACTAAATTCCCCTCATAGCGTTTCCAATTTTAGCTTTTTGACAGCCGTGTGTTTCTCACCGTTGGCACAATGCTTGCTTGGACGGTTGCCTGATCCACGCCTTGAGGCGATTGGAACAAGCAATTGAAACTTAAAAAAGGATGGCATTTTCGATTGAACGCAAAAACTGAATCTTACTGGAGCCTTTCCACATCAGCGCAGACAAATAGCCACACGGCGCATGATCATTCCGTTACCCCCTTTCAGCGACTACGCCAGTTATTGTGGCTGGATCGGTATGATCTTTTCGTGATCGCGATTTACACGGTGCTCATTGGCATCCTCTTCCTTGCTGTACCCCTGGCTGCACAAGCCCTCGTAAACACGATTGCGGCGGGCGTGATGTTGCAGCCGCTTGTGGTGTTAACGCTGGCCGTGCTCTGCGCGTTGATCTGCGGCGGAATTTTTCGGCTTTTAAAACTCGGTCTACTGGAAAAGTTACAGCAACGAATCTTTGCCCGTATTGCCTTGCAATTGGCTGATCAACTGCCCCGCCTGCGACACGATGTGATGAGCCGTGAATATGCACCACATTTGGTAAATCGGTTTTTTGATGTTGTTACGCTTCAAAAGACAATGGCCAAATTGTTATTTGATGGCCCTGCTGCTTCATTGCAGGTGCTGATAGGATTATTCGTACTCGCATTTTATAGCCCCTACCTGCTGGCCTTCGATTTTTTCATTATCTTAATGGTAGTCTTCATTGTGGTTGTGTTGGGGCTGGGGGGATTACCTTCCAGCATCACAGAGTCCTACGCTAAATATCGAGTTGCCGACTGGTTAGAGGAGCTGGCGCGCTGTCAGCGGGGCTTTAAAATGAACGCTGTTCCGGCCTTTCCGGTTCAGCGCGCAGATGATTTGGTGCTGAATTATGTTACCTCTCGTCGTCGTCATTTTCGGGTGGTGTTTCGACAGGCATTGGGCATTGCGCTTTTCCGCGCAGTAGCCAGTGCCGGAGTGTTGGCGATTGGCGGTTGGTTGGTCATTAATCGCCAGCTGACACTGGGGCAAGTTGTCGCAGCTGAGATTATCGTGGTGGGGGTCTTGGAAGGGTTAGATAAGCTGATTCGACTCCTGGAAAATGGTTATGATCTCCTCACCAGCCTGGATAAGATCGGGCACCTCACTGATCTGCCGGTCGAACGACAAGAGGGGCATCAACTTCCTTTGGTTCAGGGTGGTGCGCGTGTCGTTTGTCGGCAAGTTCACTTTGCGTATGAGCATCAACCGGAAATCTTAGCTGGCTTGGATTTAAAACTGGAACCCGGCGCCCATATAAGTCTGGTGGGCGAAAGCGGTGTGGGGAAATCCACGCTGGCCGCACTGTTATGCGGGTTGCTGGAACCAGCACAGGGGCTGGTGCAAATTAATGGTCTGGATGTGCGTGATGTCCAACTTGATAGCCTGCGACGTGCCGTCGGCCTGGTCAGTGATACAAACGAAATTTTTGCCGGAACCGTAGAAGAAAATATCCTGCTTGGGCGGAGTTACATTACGCATGAGGATTTGCAATGGGCTTTGGAATTTACGCATCTTACGGATGAATTAGCCAAATTTCCTCAGGGCTTGCAAACAAAATTAATTACCGAAGGACGGAACCTTTCGCGAGGACAGGTGCAACGGTTATTGATTGCGCGTGCCATCGTGTCACGCCCGTCTTTATTGATTTTGGATGAAGGCTTTACGGGCATTGACGAAAAGGACAAGCTGCAAATACTGGATGAACTTTACAATCCGAAAAACGGTTGGACGATTATTGACATTTCGCATGATCCTGAAGTTGTCCTGCGCGCAGAAATGGTTTACGTCCTTGCGAAAGGGAAAATCGTCGAATCTGGTAAACCTACTGAGCTAATGCGTCAACGCGAGTGTGAATTCCGCACGCTTTTCCCCAGTTTGGGATTGAGAGGGATCAGGTAAAAGACTATGACAGCATTGAAAAAAGTCACTGAAGCTGAAGTCAGCACCCCCAAGGATGTCAGCGACCATTGGCGCAAACCTGAGATACGGTCATTGAAGCTGATGGCATCTACTCCGATCTTGCGGCCACTTGCCTTGGGCTTATTTTTATTGCTTGTTCTGGTGATTGTCTGTCTTTATTACGTCCCGTGGCAACAGTCTGTGACGGGATATGGACGTGTCGTCATCTTCTCGCCGATGGATCGTCCTCAAAGCATTGAGGCGCAAATCTCTGGACGCATCGTCAAATGGCATATTGTCGAGGGGCAAAGTGTCAAAATCGGCGATGTGCTGGCAGAATTGGAGGATATTGACTCAAAATTTCTGGCCACGGATCAGGTGCAACTGATGCAATCGCAGCAAAGCTATGTGCGAGGGAGCTTAAGTCAGGCCGTGGCTCGTGAAAGTGCTTTGACGGCCCAGATGCGGGATTTGGAGAATTCCCGCCAAGTGGCCATCCCTGCGGCAGAGCAGCGCGCCCGTCAGGCAGAAGACAACGTGCGACAGGCGGAACAAAATGTCACGCAGGCGAGGCAATCTGTCACAACCGCCGAATTAAACCTGAAACGGTTGCAGGAATTATTTGAAAAGGGGTTGCGGTCCCGCCGCGATTTAGAGTTGGCTGAGTTGGAAATTGTTACAGCTAAAACACGTCTGGAGAGTATGCAGGCGGCGGCTGACGTTGCGCGCAAAGCAGTGCAGGTCGCTCAACTGGATAAAGATCGTGTGGTGAATGACACATCGGCGCAGTTGAATGGCTTGCGTGCCTCGCTGGCTTCCGTCCGCGAAACTATCGCCAAGACCAATAGCGATGTCCAAAAGCTGTCGGTAGACATTGGCAATGTGCAGCAACGTTCAGCCCAACGCATTGTCCGGGCACCGCGTGATGGCAAGGTGGTACGCGTGATGAAGGTTGGCCCCGGCGAAACCGTCAAGGCCGGAGATGAGTTGGCCGTGCTGGCTCCGGCGACGCGGGATCAGGCGGTTGAGCTGTATTTGACAGATTACGATGCGCCGTTGGTTTCAGAGGGGCGACAGGTGCGACTTAACTTCGCTGGCTGGCCTGCCATCCAATTTGTCGGATGGCCTTCAATTGCGGTGGGAACCTTTGCTGGACGTATCAAGCTGATAGATGCGATTGATGACGGAAAAAATCGGTTCCGCATCATCGTCACACCCGACGAAGAATTGATCAGGTCAGGCAGGGAAGAGCCTTGGCCATCGCTGGATCAGCTGCGTCCGGGCGCAGAAGTAAATGGCTGGGTGATGTTGGATACCGTTTCGTTGGGCTTTGAGCTGTGGCGTCAATTCAACGCCTTCCCACCCTCGGTGCAACGTGGGCCCATCGGTGATAAGAAAACCAGTGGCGCTATCATTGAGAAAAAGAAAAAGGAAGTGGACAAGGAGGACAAAAGCGACACTGATGAAAAATAAATTACTTGATCTCGCTTTTGTTGGTTGGTTTGTTTGGGGGATAGGGGTGGCATTAACAACAAGTGCAAGCGCGCAAGACGTGTCGCCCCTCCCGGATTTCTCAGCTCCTTTGACGCAGGGCTTAGGGGGCGAATGGAGTCGTGTCTGGCAGGAATCCATGCTTCAACGTTTACGGATAAATCCGCTCCCGATGTCCGCGAACGGCACTCAAAGCGGTCGTAAAGCAGGAGATGGGCAAATACCACCAACGAACACTGTGCAATTGCCTACGCTGGCCTTAGATGATGTTTTGCGAATCGTCACAGAAAATCATCCCAAGTTGCGTGGAGCCGATGTGCAACGCCGCATCGCCACTGAAAAACGAATCGAAAAACAAGGGGCTTTCGATCCTGTTTTTACAACCGGAACGGATTTTCTTCGCTTCAATTCAGAGTTTGATACCAAGACTTTGCGCGGCAAACCAGCGACCTCGCGTCTTGCCGACGCAGGTGTGGAATTTTTGACGCGCTATGGATTGAAAGTCGCGGCAGGCACACGGTATCACTTTGGAAAAATTAAGGCCCCCCTTGCTCCGACTGGCAGCGGTGGTGAATATTTCATTGAATTCAAAATGCCTTTACTGCGTGGAGCACGAATCAATGAAAAATCTGCCGCTGAAAAACAGGCTTTGTTGGGGGAACCATTAGCCGAAACCGAATATGAACAAACCCGTCTGGGGTTAATCTTAAAAGCAGCAGAAAGCTATTGGGAATGGGTTGCCGCTAAACGCAAATTAGATGTCGCCCGTGACTTGTTAACCTTAGCCGAATTTCGCGCAAAGGCCGTACGGGATCGCGTGGCTGCGGGAGATTTGCCTGCAATTGATGCAACTGAAGCCGATCTTGAAGTCCAACGTCGTCAAGGTGGTCTCACCAAGGCTGAGCGGGATTTGCAAAAGGCTGCCTTCAAGCTCTCCTTGTTTTTGTGGACGCCAGATGGCCAGCAGGTCTTGAGTCCAGAACCGTCGCAGGTTCCCACCAGGCAGCCCAATCCAATCCCATTTACCGATCAACAATTGCAGGAAGGCCGTCAATTGGCGCAACAACGTCGCCCTGAGCTCAAGGCGCTAAATATTAATCGGCAAATTACACAGGTTGATCTTGATCTGGCGCGCAACCAACGCCTGCCTGCGGTTGATTTTACGTTTAGCCCTGGTCGGGACGTGGGCACAGGCGCGATTGGAAATACCGTAAAAGCGGGCTTGAGTTTTACATTGCCGCTGCGACAGCGAACAGCAGATGGACGCATCGGGCAGGCTTCTTACAAAATCCAAAAGATCGAACTCGACACGCTATCCGAAGCACAGCGCATTTCGACCGAAATCATGGATGCAGTTTCTGCCATCAATACGACGTACGAACGTTATCGCGCAGCTGAACAGGAAGTGGCGTTGGCATTGCAATTGGAAGAAGGTGAGCGTACCAAATTCCAGTTGGGTGACAGTACACTGTTTTTAGTGAATCAACGTGAACGGTCTACCGCCGAGGCGCGGATGAAGCTGATTGAAATTCAAGCGGAGTATGAACAGGCTGTTGCAACCTTCCGAACGGCAACAGTTCAATACTAAAAGCAGAGGCGCAGCTGCGAAGAAGCCGCGCCGATTCAAGGTAGGAGGATACTATCTGCTGGCACGACGCGAGCGGAACGACCGACTGCTGCCAAACGATTTGCGACCAAATGGCACGACGGGTTTGACCGGAGGAGCCACTTTGCCGCCAAAATCAGGCAAAAGCACCCGTTCGACTTTTTGGCCCGTCAGTTTTTCAATTGCTCGCATAGACAATTCATCCACTGGCGTGATTAAGCTGATGGCTTGCCCTTCGTTTCCCGCACGCCCTGTTCTGCCAATTCGATGCACGTAATCTTCAGGCGCATCTGGCAAATCAAAGTTGATTACATGTGAAATCAAGTCCACATCAATTCCGCGTGCCGCGATGTCTGTGGCGACCAACACACGGTAATTCCCGTTTTTGAAGCCACGTAATGCCGCTTCACGTTGCGGTTGCGTACGATCTGCATGGATACGACCGACCTGATGCTTGCGCGCTGAGAGCAAATGCGAGAGTCGTTCTGCGCCGCGTCGCGTCCGGGTAAACACCAGGACACGCTCAAAGCGTTCACGTTCGAGCAGGTGAAATAGCAAGGTTGTTTTTGACTCCAATGCAACGGGATAAGCCGTTTGCTTGATCGTCAATGCAGCATTGCCACGTTTATTGACTTCGATAATTTTCGGCTGCTTCATGTTGGATCGGGCGAGTTCCTCAATCGCAGGCAACATTGTGGCCGAAAACAACAGCGTTTGCCGTGTGTTGGGGGTTAGGCTGATGATTGTTCGAATCGTTGGCCAGAAACCCATATCCAGCATTCGATCAGCTTCGTCCAGCACCAGCACCTCAAGCTGCGAAAGGTCAATCGCATTATTTTCGAGATGATCCATCAGGCGTCCCGGTGTTGCTACAACCACGGTGGCTCCGCGCCGAAGTTCCATTCGCTGCCTGCCAATATTGGCACCCCCCATGACCGTGACAGCTCGCGTTTTTTTGTCAATACGATTCAGATTATCTGAAATTTGAGTTGCCAATTCTCGCGTGGGGGCCAAAATCAAGGCCTGAATGGCCTGCGCCCGCGATGATTTCACGACGGGTTTGTTTTGTAGTTTCTGTAAGAGCGGCAGTAAAAAAGCCGCTGTTTTTCCAGTGCCAGTGGCGGCACACCCGATCATATCCTCTCCACTCAAAATTGCCGGGATGGCCTTTTGTTGGATGGGCGTCGGTTCTTTGTATTCGAGGGACTCGCAACGCTTTGCTAACCACTGATTGAGCCCCAATTCTGCAAAATTCATTTCAATCCTTTATTAAATAAACCAAAAGCGCCCCCAGCCAAATTGATGCTAGCCGGGAGCGCTTGGAAATTAAGAGATACCGGTTTTTTGTGGATAGGGCTTAGTAACGGCCACCACGACCGCCGCCGCCGCCAAATCCACCACGGCTTTCTTTCGGCTTCGCTTCGTTGACCGTCAGACTGCGACCGTTCACTTCTGAACCGTTGAATTGGGAGATTGCTGCTTCACCTTCTTCTTTGGTTGACATTTCGACAAAGCCAAAACCGCGTGAGCGTCCTGTATCACGGTCTGTCACCACAGAAGCTGATTCCACGGTGCCAGCCTGTGAAAAGAGGTCAGTCAGATCGTCTTGGTTCACACTGAAAGCGAGATTTCCAACATAAAGTTTCATGGACATAAATAGAGATACCTTTCCTTATCGGGAAGTTAAAGAGAAGCATTGCATCAGGAGAACTTCGGAGTAACGGTGGCAGCGAAGGCGCTTGATCGAACGTTCTAAGAACGGCTTCTAAAATTAATAACAGCCTGCTCTCGAATATCCGTAACGCCGCCGCTAATACTTAGTGGCTTGTGGCGCATCACCGTTGATGCGCGAGAGAAGGATTGAACAGTTGGATCATGCCTGAGAATTAGCAGACTTGCAAGCATTAGTTCAAAATGCCTGACTCAAGGATTTAGAAATGTCGTTCGACCCCTGTATGATAATTTCATGCAACTAGAAACTACTTTCACTTTTGCCCCTCGTCGCGTGCTCGGATTAACAAATTTCACTGCTACCGCCTTGGGCATCGGTGATCTCGCTGACCGCAATCTTCCGCTCGCAACCCTTGTCAATACCGCCCGTCGTGCAATAGATGCGGGATTGAATGTCATTGATACGGCTCCGGGCTATGAAGATGGGTATTCAGAAGAGGTCGTTGGTGCCGCGATCAAGGGGGTACGGGAAAAGATGTTCGTCATAGACAAGATTGATGAGCTTGAGCAGGATGTCGCACCACAAATCGAAGCCTCGCTGAAACGATTACAACTTGAGTACACAGACGCCTTCGTCTTTCACAATCTGTCAAAGCTCGAAACGCTTCAGCGATTGACAGAACCAGGTGGCGGCTTCGATCAACTGGCCGATTGTATCAAGGCTGGAAAGACGCGTTTTCGCGGGATTTCCTCGCATCATCCCGAAGTTCTATTAGCCGCATTGCAGGCGGATTTATGCGACATCGTGATGTTCCCGGTTGGCCCATTTGTTGACATTCGATATATCGCCGAAGTCTTGCCTTTGGCGAAAGCGAAAAATGTTGGCACCGTTTGTTTCAAGACCTTTGGCGCAGGCAAATTGCTCGGTGATACTGTTGGGTACAATCAACCGTTGCAATTGCGTCCGCGCGGCAAATTTTCGTCGGGTGGAAGTAATGAGGCTGAAGCTGTGTTGCCTCGGTTGAGCGTGAGCGAATGTTTGCATTACACGCTGACCCTTGATCCCGATGTTGCGTTGCTCGGCCTGAGTTTTCCAAACGAGCAGGATGCCGCCTTTGCCGCAGCGCAGGATTTTCAGCCCTTATCCCCAGCCCAAATGGAAGAAATTCGTCAGCGTGCATTGATCGCCAGAAAAGACAAAGGGGATTGTTGGTGGAATCCCGATCCGGGCCAATAACGCCGATTTTTTGCCACAACGTAGATTTTCGGCTTGGTTGACAAACCCGTTTTCATCCCACACCATGCAGGAAAGTTCATTGTAAGTCAGGAACGGGAGAGACTGAATATTCAGCGCCGAAGGAGCAACCGCCCTTGGAAACTCTCAGGCAAAAGGACCG
>JAFDVL010000029.1 GCA_018268995.1 Acidobacteriota bacterium
CCTTCGGCCATCGCTTCGGCGAAGTTTGCAAAGAGCACGGTAAACCACAGCCACAATGTAATCTGCAACGCGAAGCCAATGCCTGCCGCGCCTGTTGCCATGTCACGGATCAACAGGATCGTCGTCATCACGCTGCCGACTTCGACGACGAGCATCACGGGGTTCTTCATCATCGTGATCGGGTTCAGCTTTTTGAAGGAATCCACCAGCGCCCGCGTCACAATCTGTGCATTCCAAATCGCTAATTTTTTTTCTGCTTTCGACATATTTACAATCGTAACGCGGGCTGCCAGCCCACAGCTATTTGCCTACTGAAGCTCGCGGACAAGCTGTCCGCGCTACAGCTAGAATGTTTGCCTCGCCTGCATCAACAAATGCTCCACGATGGGGCCGAGGCTCAACGCTGGGAAGAAGGTCAACGCGCCAACGATGATGATGACGCTGACCAGCAAGGTCGTGAACAACGGCGTCGTCACTGGGAACGTTCCCAAACTTGGCGGGACAGTTTTCTTGCGCCCCAGATTCCCGGCGAGCGCGAGCATCGGGATAATCATCAGGAAACGACCGAACAGCATCGCAATACCGATGGTTGTGTTGTACCAATAGGTGTTCGCCGAAATGCCCGCGAAAGCAGAACCGTTGTTGCCCGTGCCGGAACTGAAGGCATAGAGAATTTCCGACAATCCGTGCGGCCCCGCGTTGTTGAGTTGCGAAGTCCCGAAGTCCGGCGACACCGATGAAATCGCCGCGAACACCAGAATCGTCAGCGGGAAAATCAGCAGATTCAGCATCGCCATTTTCACGTCATACGCTTCAATCTTTTTGCCCAGATATTCCGGCGTGCGCCCGACCATCAACCCTGCAATGAACACGGCCAGCACCACATAAATCAAAATGCCGTACAGCCCAGCGCCGACGCCGCCGAAGATCACTTCGCTGAGCATGATGTTGGCGAGCGGAACCAGCCCGCCCAGTGGCGTAAACGAATCATGCATGGAGTTCACTGCGCCGCACGAAGCGTTCGTTGTGATCGTGGCAAACAGCGCCGAATTCGCAATGCCGAAGCGCACTTCCTTGCCCTCCATATTGCCACCCGATTGCGTGGCGCTGGCGACTTGATCTACGCCGGTCAAGATCGGATTGCCTTTCGCTTCTGCCCAATACGCGGTTGCAATGCCAATCCAGAACAACAGCGCCATCGCAGCAAATACCGCCCAGCCGTGTTTTTGTGCGCCTGTCATTTTGCCAAGCGTGTAGGTCAATCCGGCGGAGATGGCGAAGATCGCAAACATCTCCAACAGATTTGAGAGTGGCGTCGGGTTCTCAAATGGATGCGAACTGTTGGCATTGAAAAAGCCGCCGCCATTTGTGCCCCACATCTTGATCGCTTCCTGCGAAGCGACCGGGCCTTGCGCAATGACTTGTTCCGTGACTTGTCCCTGCGGATCAACCAACTTTGCTGTGTCGTAAGGCTTGAAGTTTTGCACGACGCCTTGCGATACCAGCAACAACGCACCAACGAGGCAAAACGGCAACAACACCCATAACGTCGCACGCGTCATATCCACCCAGAAATTGCCGAGCGTATCTCGTTCGCGTCGCGCAATGCCGCGAATAAAGGCGATGGCAAGCGCGATGCCGACCGCCGCCGAAACAAAGTTCTGATACGCCAGCCCCGCCATTTGCGTCAGGTAACTCATCGTCACTTCCGGCACGTAACTCTGCCAGTTTGTGTTCGTTGTGAACGACGCAGCAGTATTGAATGCGGAGCTTGGCTCGATGTTGGCGAGCTTCTGCGGATTGAACGGCAGCCACGTTTGCACCCGTTGCAGCAAATACAGCACGACCATCGAAACGACACTGAACAACAGCATTGCCAGCGCGTATTCCGTCCATCGCATTTCGCGTGTTTCGTCCACACCCGTCAGGCGATACATCAAACGTTCGACGGGGCGTAAAATTGGATCAAGCCACGTGCGTTCCCGATTGAAAACGCGCGCCATAAACGCGCCGAGCGGCTTTGTCACCGCCAGGATCAACGCGAAGAAAACCAGGATTTGTAACCATCCATTGAGTGTCATAAAAGGTTCAGAATTTTTCAGGGCGCAGCAAGGCGACCATCAGATAAACAAACAGCACGGCGGCGGCTGCCAACGTCGCAATAGATTCCATCGTCATGATGACCTCGACTAGAGCCTGTCACAGCCGCGCACATACGCGACGGAAAGCAGGAAAAATACTATCGTCAGTGCAATAAAAATTACGTCAGGCATAAGCGTTCTCCCTGATGGAGGGGCGTTGTCAGGACTACTTTCCGACTTTCGGTGGCAAGAGGTTTATGCGAAATTGGCTCCGATTGGATTTCCCGTACGTCAGAAGAAAATGACGCAATCGCAACAACCCATAAGTCATTCCAAGAGCCGCAAAAAATGCGAGTATCTGGCCGAACATTGCTCCTCTTTTCAAGGTTCCGTTAGAACCTCGTCGTCGCGGAGTAGTACCACGACGATAGCAATGTAATGCCGTGCTCATAAGGATGGAGTAAGTGATTTATAAAAAGTTCATAAAGATTGCGAAGTCTACGAATGGCGAAATGAGAGGACTGGGTGGAGCGGCTGAAAGTTAATGATTGGGATTGAAGCGATACCCGATCCAGGGTTCGGTCAAAATGTATTGCGGATGCGCTGGGTCTGGTTCGATTTTCTTGCGCAATTGCCCGATGAATACGCGCAGGTACTCTGTCTGCTCTGTGTAATTGCCGCCCCAAACAGCTCCGAGCAGGGTGCGATGCGTCAGGACTTTGCCTCGATTCTGGAACAGATAAACGAGCAAATCGAATTCCTTCGGAGTTAGATGAACTTCGTGTCCGCGCACCAGAATCTTATGCGCGGCAAGATCGAGTGTGAAGTCGCCTTCAGTCATCTCCGGTTGTGTTTGCCCGGTGTTTAGAGGAATGCGGCGCAAGGCGACCCGGACGCGTGCCATTAATTCGTTAATGCCGAACGGCTTGGTGATGTAATCATCGGCTCCTGCATCCAAGGCTTCGACTTTGCTGTGCTCTTCGCCTTTGACCGAAAGCACAATGATGGGCGTGTCTGAGGTTTTCCGAATTGCGCGACATAATTCCATCCCATTCATTTCCGGCATCGAAAGGTCCGTGATGACTAAATCAGGATGCCAGTCGTGAAAAAGTTCCAATCCGGCTTGCCCGTCTGCCGCCGTGCGAACGTCGTAGCGATGTGTGGCCAGGCTGCGCCGCAAAACGCGAATGATTTGTGCTTCGTCATCAACGACAAGAATTTTGTGTGAATCGGTCATTCTTCTTCGTCACCAATCGGAATCGCGAACGCAACACGGGTGCCGTGATTATTTTTGCCTGCCGCGATCCAAATCTGCCCGCCATGCGATAGGACGAGTCCGCGCGCAATCGCCAGTCCTAGTCCCAGCCCGGTTCCCTTTCCTTCGGCTGTTGCGCGAAAGAACTTATCAAAGACGCGTTCGCGCAATTCTGGTGGGATTCCAGGGCCTTCATCTTCGACTGCAATTTCGATCATCTCGTGCGCAGCTCGTTGTGCTGTAATCGTGATGCAGGTTTGCGGCGGTGCATATTTTGCCGCGTTTTCCAGCAGCGTGTAAATGACTTGCGCGATGGCCTTGGCATCCACATGCACTGCGGGCAAATCGGGTTCGGTTATCACCTGCACACAATGGCCTTTGCAGGCTTCCTGCGCGCGTTCCAATGCGGCTGAGATGAGTTCATCCACACTGCACCAATCGCGTCGCAACTGCACCGCTTTTGCTTCCAATCGTGCAAGTTCCACCATTCCCTCGGTGAAGTGATTCAGGCGGTCGGCTTCTTCGTTGATAATTTCGAGGAATTCTTTTTTTCCTTCGGCATCGAGCTGAAAATCAGGATTGCGGTCATCATCCAACAGTGTTGTTACAGCAGCTTTGATCGAAGTCAGCGGAGTGCGAATGTCGTGCGTTACGGCGTCGAGCAAGGCGGATTTCAACTGTTCGCTTTGACGCAGCGCTTCGGCCTGACTGGCTTGCTCAAAAGCGCTTTGTAATTCGTTGTAGAGTTTTTCGATTTCCTGTTTCCGCCGTTCGTTTTCCTCTGCGCGGCGACGTGCATAGGCGGAAAGTTCACCTGCCGTGATTGCCGTGATTAGAAATGCCGCCCAGGCGATTAAATTTTGCGGATCAGCAATAGTCCAGGTTCGGACAGGTGGCAAAAAGAAATAGTTGAAGCAAAGCATTGCCACCACGGACGCCAGCAGCGCCGGATTACGACCAAGGAACGTTGCAAGGAACAAAATCCCTAACAGTAATGCCAGCGCGACTGTGGTCACACTAAGCTGGGCGTGAATTGGCTCCAGCGCCGCTGTAATGGTCGCGATGCTGACAAACGCCATCAAATATCGAAGCAGACGGCTTTGCATTTAGCTGCTCGCAGATGTCAGAAGTGCAGCGGAAGCTTGGTCAAGATAGACAGTTGTGTTTGAATGCGTCTGCAAAATCGAAGCAGGTGCCAATGGCGAAACGCTACCTTCCAGGCAGGCTTTGACGGCTTCGGCTTTGCGCGTATCAGGGACGACGCAAATAATCTCTCGCGCCTTCAGGATTTGTTTGATGGACATGGAAATCGCTTGTTGCGGCACGTCCTCCAGCGTTGGGAACCACCCTTCGCCGAACTGCTGGCGACGGCACGCTTCGTCGAGATTGACGATCAGATACGGTTCTTCCGTCTCAAAATCTGCGGGCGGATCATTGAAAGCCAGATGCCCATTTTCGCCAATGCCGACAAAGGCCACGTCAATCGGCGCAGCTGAAATTAAGGCTCCGACCTTGGCGCAAACTTCTGCTGGATTGGCTTCGCCATCAAGCAAATGATGCGTTTGAATGCCTGTTGGTTCGATGAATCGTTCCAGCAAATATTTGCGAAAACTGGCTGGATGTGTGATTGGCATGTTGATGTATTCATCCAAATGAAACATCTCAACCCGTGCCCAATCAATGTCGGAAGCTTTCGTCAACGCCTCCAGAAATTCAAACTGCGAAGCGCCTGTTGCCGTGATGATGCGCGCTTTGCCATTGGTGGCAATGGCTTGACGGATGGCATTCGCTGCCTGTTCGGCTGCGGCTTGTCCAAGTGAAATTTTGTTGTCGAAAATTTTAGTATTCATAAAGCGTTTTTAGCCACAGATTCCACGGATTCTCACGGATACTTTTGGGCAGAATGAATCTGCGTAAATCCGTGTGAATGTGTAGCTCAAATTTATATGCAAATCGAATTTCCCGGTTTTATTGATCTTCAAGTAAACGGCTTTGCAGGCGTTGATTTCAACGAGCCTTGCACGCCGGAACAGTTGCAGCACGCCATTCAGGCGCAACGAGCCACTGGCGTGACACAATTTTTGCCTACGCTAATTACGTCGTCTCTCGAACATTTTGCAAGCTGCGCCCGCGCGATTGTGAATTTTACTGATCCGGCAATTGTCGGGATTCACATGGAGGGGCCATACATCTCGCCCGAAGATGGCCCGCGCGGCGCGCATCCACGAACGCACGTGATGGCCGCTTCCATCGAAGATTTCCAGCGACGACAGGATGCAGCGCAGGGAAAAATTGTTCTCGTGACGCTTGCGCCCGAAGTGCCAAATGCGATTGCTTTGATTGATTTTCTCGCCGCACAAAATATCAAAGTTGCAATTGCGCATACGGCGGCTAGGCCCGAACAAATTCGGGAGGCGATCAAAGCAGGCGCGACACTTTCGACGCATCTGGGCAATGGCTGCGCGAATTTGCTGCCGCGTCATCCAAACTTTATTTGGGAACAACTGGCAGCAGATGAATTGAACGCCAGCTTTATTGTGGACGGGCATCACTTGCCTGCGGCAACCGTCAAAGCGATGATGCGTGCGAAAACGTTAGATCGCACGATCCTGGTCACAGATGCAATTGCGGCTGCCGGATGTGCGCCGGGATTCTTTGAATTGGGCGGCGTGACTGTGGAATTGAGTGCCAACGGACGCGTTGCCGAACCGGGGAAACCGTGGCTGGCCGGATCATCGCTCACGATGGATTGCGCTGTGGCGAATACGGCAAAATTTACGAGCTTGCCACTGTCAGAGGTGCTGCCGCTAGCTTCAACAAGGCCCGCAAAATATCTTGGCATTGAAACATTGGGCACAGTCATTGCCGATTGGGACGAAGCGAATTATGCTCTGCGTGTGAAAACCGTAATTTCGTAATTATAAGTACGACAGGCAGCCTGCCTGGTAGTGTTTTCTTCCTTCACTCGAATTTTCAACGTAAGGCTAACAGGCAAAATGCCTATCCTACATCTATGAAAAAACGCCCCATCAAACATTTGCGCTGGTACATTGCGATTCTCATTTGCTTCGCCTCAGAGCTAAATTACATGGATCGCAACACGCTTTCTGTGCTGAAAGTCACGATTCAGAAAGCCCTGAACTTTGACGACAATGGCTACGCCTTGATCACTGCTACGTTTTTGTGGACGTATGCCGTGGCGTATGTCATTAGCGGCTGGGTCGTAGATCGGCTGGGATCGCGGCGCGGCTTTCTGGTGTTTGTTTCCGGCTGGTCTATTGCGAATATCCTGCACGCATTGGCGACAGGGGTGGGGAGTTTTCAATTTTATCGTGGTTTGCTGGCCACAATGGAGCCAGCAAATTTTCCAGCCGGCATCAAAGCTGTGTCAGAGTGGTTTCCGATGCGCGAGCGCGCCCTGGCTGTGGGGATTTTCAATGCGGGAACAGCGCTCGGAAACACTTTGGCCGTTCCTGTGGCTGCTGCTGTTGCGCTGGCCTATGGCTGGCAATCCGCCTTTGTTTTTACGGGAGCCATCGGCTTTGTCTGGGTCGCAATTTGGTATTTTGCCTATCGCCTGCCACAGGATCATCCGCGTCTGTCGGAGGAAGAGCGGCAATTGATTCTGGCGGGCAGGGAAGCCGAAGACCAAACAGCGCACGAAAAACCTTCGCCCTGGCAATTGCTGAAAATGCCTGCAACGTGGGGCTGTGCCTTGGCGCGGCTGCTGACTGATCCGATTTCCTATTTCCTGTTTTTTTGGACGCCGAGTTATTTGGAAAAAGAGCGCGGCTTCGATTTGAAGCAGGTTGGAATGTATGCCTGGATTCCATTTGCTGCCCTGACGTTGGGCAATTTGTTCAGCGGCGCAATGCCCCGATGGTTGATTAGCCGTGGCTGGTCGCTGAATACTGCGCGTAAAGGAACAATGCTTGGGGTTTCACTGGCAATGCTGATTTTGTGTTTTGTTGTAACGCAAGCAACCACGCCTGTGATGGCCGTGCTGATCTTAGCCGCAGTAATGTTTGGCCATGCAGCCTGGGGAAATATTACGCTCCCGGCAGAATCATTTCATCGCAATGCGGTTGGCTTTGTTACAGGATTCGGCGGATTTTTGGGCGGCATTGCGGGCGGGATCACACAACTCGTCATCGGCAGCGTTGTGACGAAATACGGCTATGGGCCAATTTTTGCAGTCTGTTCCGTGATGTATTTGGCGGCCTTGGCCTGCGTTCACTTTTTGATTGGAGAATTGGGAATAATTCGGCAGGTGAAAGCTCCCGCATCGGCGTGAACAGCGCCTTTTCGTTTCTTTGACCCTAGTCTTTATTTTTTGCCAAGGGGCTTTTTACTTTTGCCGACGAGAGGCTTTTGCGTTGCCTTTACCCATTCTTTTTCGGCTGCGACCAGATGTGCCGTAAGCAATTCTTTTGCATTCCGTGCTTCCCCTTGTCGCACCGCTTCGTAAATTCGTTCGTGCCAATCAAGCGCCTCACCTTTTTCCCGGGCACGAGCAATGGCCTCGCGACGCACCTGCAACAACAGACCTGCAACGGTGTCCATCACACCGCTCATGATTTTGTTTCCAGCTGCTGCCGCCAAGGCCTGATGAAAGCGCACATCATGCTTCAGGAATTTTTCTGTGTCATTGAACGTCTTACGCATCCCTTCAATTTCTGCTGCAATGGCCTTTAACTGTTCAGATGTCGCACGTTCTGCTGCTAACTCGACCAGTGCCGCTTCAATGATGCGTCGAGCTTCAAAGAGTTCCACCGTTTCCGTTTTGTGAATCAGCGTCATGAACTCCATTGGTTCCGAAAAAATTTCCGGCAACGATTCGGCAATGTAAGTTCCGGCTCCCGGTTTGGCGCGGATAATTCCCATCACGGAAAGTGCTTTGAGCGCAGTGCGTAAAGATGGACGGCTAATGCCTAACATCTCGGCCAGTTCCCGTTCTGGTGGCAGGCGACTGCCTGCTTTCAACTCTCCTTGTTGCAATAACTCTTTGATGCGTTGAACTACCAGTTCTGTGATGCCAGAACGGTCAATGGGGGCGAGTGTGCGACTGAAATGCGTGTTCATAGATTTCCAGCGGATATGTTTGTTGGGCAAATCTTTCTGTTCGCCCCTCAGAGTTTGCGGCTTGGTAAGACCGTCAAACTTTAGAACCGCATTTTGGTCGTGTCAATGTAACGTTCCCCAATTCCAGTTTTTCGGAAACTTTTTCAAGTTTTCGGATATTTCGACCAGAAATCAGAACATTCCCCAAATTTTATTATTTCGCGCGGATGGCTGTCAGTTGCTAAGTCGCAGGAGGAACTGCCTTCCTCCTCTAGTTATCTGGAATGCAAGTTGCGTCAATCTACTATATCTAATTTCAATGGTTAATCATTCTCAAAGGACAAAAAGATGAACAAGCGAACGACCGCAATTTTTTTATCGCTTTTGGTTTCCCTGTTGCTTTTCGCAGGACAAACTTTTGGCCAAGGTACGACCTCCCGCCTGACGGGGACGGTGGTGGACGGCACCGGAGCAGGCGTCCCTGGCGCAACGGTGACATTGACGAACGAAGCCACTGGCATTTCTTTTACAACCCAAACCGGGAGCAGTGGGGTTTATGCCTTTGACCTGATCCCTGCCGGAACCTATCAGGTGGCTGTTGAAAAGGCGGGATTCAAGAAATTCATTGCGACGAACAACGTCGTCCAAATCAATCAGCCGACTACCGTCAATGTGGCGATGCAGGTCGGAGATGTCTCAGCACAAGTGACGGTCGAAGCTGCGGCAGAAGCCGTGCAAACCAGTAGCTCAGGTAACATCGGCAGCACGCTCAATCAGAAGACACTGGAGAGCTTGCCCGTAGTGGGACTGCGCGGACGCAACCCGCTTGACCTGCTCAATTTTCAACCGGGGTTTGTTAGTGGAGCCAATACAGGCGGTGGTAACCACGTACATGGTTCGCGGGATCGCGCTTTTAATTACACGCTGGACGGCATTGACGTGAACGAAACGAGCGCGGGCGGATCGAATTTCACTCCTTTGCGGATGAACCCGGATTCCTTGCAGGAATTTCAACTTGTCACCGGAAACTTTACGGCAGAACTGGGGCGCAGCAGCGGTGCGCAGGTCACGATGGTGACGAAATCAGGCACAAATGAAATCCACGGCAATGCGTTTGAGTTTTACCAAACACCGCGTTTCAACGCGAAAACTTATCCCGCTAATATCAATAACCAGCCGAAAGGACAATTCGTTCAGCATATCTTTGGTGGCAGCGTCGGCGGCCCGATCATCAAAAATAAACTGTTCTATTTTGCCAACCTGCAAATGCTGCGCGCGTATGACACGTCGCTGGAGACGCGCACGGTGTACACGCAATCAGCCCGCAATGGCCTCTTCCGCTATGTCGTTGGTCGCCAAAACGCGCCTAACGGCTCAGCTACCGCAGCAGTGGATGCCAGCGGCAATGCGGTTTTGCCCGCTTGCAGTGCGACCGTCACGACGCTTTGCCTCAGAACGTATGATATTGCGAATAACGCGGCGGGTATTTCACGCGACACAACCCTGATGGGGCGTATCAATGCGCAACCGTTGCCGAACAATTTCAACGTTGGTGACGGACTCAATACAGCGGGCTTCAACTTTGCTTCGCCGCAACACGAAAAACAATATGACTTCGTGACGAAAGTGGATTATGCGCTGAATGAACGCAATAACTTTTATGTGCGCTATGCACAAGGTCGGCAAACCAGCTTTGGCGATTCAGCTAACGGCGGTCGCCCGATTTTCCCGGATTCCCCCAATCTGGTAGATACTGTCCGTGACCCGATTAATTTGGCCATCAATTATCGCTGGAATCCTACGACACGCCTGGTGAACGAATTCATTTTAGGCTTGAATAAATTCGCCTTTAGCTTCGACACGCCACAACCCGATCCGAGCTACAATTTTTCTTTCCTGACGATTGCAAATCCCAACACGAATTTCGTCCGCAACGCGCGCAGACTGCGTACCTGGCAATTCATTGACAACGTCACGCTGGATTTCTCGCCGCATGTTTTCAAAACGGGCGTGAACTTCCGCTTTGGTCGTCATATTGATGATCGGTCATCGGTGGCGGGCATCGGGTTGGAGCCTGCGGTCAGCTTTGGCGGAGCAGCCGGATATACTGCGTTCGCGTTACCCGCGTCAGGTGCGACGAGCATCAACGCGAATGATTTAACGACGCTGCAAAATGCGATCAATAACCAATTAGGACGAGTGAATAACGTTTCTCAAGCCTTCGTTTCCGATCCGAACAACCCCAGCCAGTTTGCGCCCTTGGGCACACGCTGGGCGTTCACGGCGAACTATCCTGAATTGGATTTTTATGCGCAGGACAACTGGCGTGCTCGCCCTAATCTGGTTTTTGATTTGGGATTGCGCTGGGAAATAAAACTCAATCCGCGTTCTGATGGTCGCCCGATTCTTGTGCCCAATCAGCCTGTCACTTTGGGCAATGCAGGCACGAATACTCTGAAATGGGTGGAAGGCGATTTATTCAAAAACGATTTTGGCATCATCATGCCGTCCATTGGATTTGCTTGGGATCCGTTCAAGTCCGGCAAGACTTCGATTCGCGGTAATTACCGCATGGCCTCAGATCGCATCGCTTCACAATTGCTGGGGGCCAGCGTTTATCAGAATATTCCGGGCAATGCGTTAGGGGCGGTGAACACCGCGTTTGGGCAAGGTGGTGGTTTATATCGCAATGTCGGCCCGATCATCTCAGGCTTGACGCCATCTTCTACGCCGGATGCTTTGCGCCAGCCAGCCGCTTTTGGCGCAGGTTCAATCAACGTTTTTGACCAGAACTTCCAGTTTCCACAAATTCATTCGTGGTCGCTCAGCTTCCAACGCGAAGTTGGGAAGCAATTGGTGTTTGAGGCTAATTACATCGGTAAGAAGGGCGTTCATCTGATGGGCGGTTACAACGCCAATCAAGTGAACATCAACGCCAAAGTCGCTGGTCAGAGCGAAAGCTTTTTGGACGCGTTCAATACCGTGCGCGGTAGTACGACAGCCAATAGCCCGCTCATCAATTTGCTGTTGACGGGCAGCGCAACGAACAATGCGGGAACGGCATTGTTCCGCACGTTAAGCCCCACGGGCTTGACGCAAGGCAGCGTTGCCACGCTGGCGGCATTGGTGTCACAACGCCTTTGTGCCTCGGCAAACGTTACAGCGGGCGTTTGCACTAGCGCGAATCTGAACCGTCGCTTGCTTGACGTGAATGGCTTTAGTTCCGTGTTGCAACCGTTCTCGCAATTCACGGGCGGACTGAACGTTTTTGATAGCAACGATTATTCGATGTATCACGGTCTGGAATTGATCTTGCGCCGTCAAATACGTGGCGGGACGTTCCAGGTCAGCTACACGTTGTCGCGGTCAATGGACAATCGCTCGTTTGATCCGACCTTCACGACAGTGGCAACCGGGACGGCGCAATCCGCTTCCAGCACGCCGTTTGATAATTCCAATCGTCGGTTGAATTATGCCTGGTCTGATTTTGATCGCCGCCACGTTGTGCAAGGCTATTCGGTGATTGAGTTACCCTTCGGCACTGGTCGCAAACTCCTCTCGAATGCTCATCCAGCACTTGATGCTGTGATCGGAGGCTGGCAGCTTTCCAACACCTTGCAAATTCAATCGGGTCGCCCCTTCACGGTCTATTCCGGTTTGAATACCTTCAGCAACGTGGTGGGATCGTTGGCGAATTGCAACGGCTGTTCACGCAAGGAAGGAAAACTCCTGCTTGAGAGTGGACGGAATTTTTGGTTCGACACTACGTCACGCGCCAAATTTACCGCGCCTGCGCCCGGTTCGATTGGTAACACCGGACGGAATTTCTTCATTGGCCCGCGCTCGTTTGTGATGGGACTTTCGCTGAACAAAAAATTCCGGCTCACTGAACGAGTCAATTTCGATTTACGCGTGGATTCCACGAACTTCACGAATACGCCCTCGTTTGCCGCGCCGACGGCACTGTTGACGTCCACGATTTTTGGACGCATCAACGACAGCGTCACCAGTGCGGAACGTCGTATTCAGCTTTCGGGCAAATTGAATTTCTAAAGTTTACCTTTTTGCTTAACCCCTTCTGCAATTACTAACCTGATTGCAGAAGGGGTTTCGGCTTATCGCAAGTATTTCTGTTCACTACCATTACACAGCCAAAGGAGTGTTTATGTCCCCACATAAATTCGCGAGAATGATTTTTACCTTTGCGTTCATGAGCTTGCTCCTGATAAGCACAATGGCGCAGACCGGCACGTCACGCATTACTGGAACAGTAACCGACCCGCAAGGCGCGGTTTTGCCTGGCGCGAGAGTTACCGCAAAAAACGAAGCGACCGGCGTGACTTACACGTCACAAACCAGCTCAGCGGGCAATTACAGTTTTGAGTCTTTGCCTGTAGGCACATACGAAGTCAAAGTGGAAGCGCAGGGTTTCCGCACCTATGCCAGTTCTGCCAATATCCTGACCGTCGGTTCGCCGCTCGTGGTGGACGTGCCGATGCAAATCGGAGCCACGAACGAAGTGGTTTCGGTCACGGGTTCGTATGAAAAACTGGCGACCTCGAACGCCGCGCTCGGCGATGTGATCGAACGCAAGGCCATTACCGAATTGCCGCTGAATGGTCGCAATCCGTTGTCGCTGATCACGTTGCAACCCGGACTGGTGCAACGCACGAGCGCGGGCGCAGGTTCCGGCACGCACGTCAACGGTTCGCGTGACCGCGCCTTCAACGTCACGATAGACGGCATTGATGCGAACGAACCTTCTGTCCCGAATCCCCAATCGAACGTCTACCGCTTGAATCCTGACAACGTGCAGGAATACCGCGTGACGACGCATAACGCGACTGCCGAGCAAGGCCGCAATTCCGGCGCGAACGTGGCGATTGCGACGCGCGGCGGCACGAATGAAATTCATGGCACAGTGTTTCACTTCTTTCGCAACACCGTGCTCAACGCCAACGACTTCTTTTCCAACGCGCAAAAATATCAAGCCCTCGCGCGTGGCGATCAGGCGACCGCAGATCGCTTCAATCGGCCTGATCTGAAGCTCAATCAATTCGGCGGTGAAGTCGGTGGCCCGATCATCAAGAACAAAACGTTTTTCTTCGGCAGCTATCAGAATCAGCGCGTCAACATCACACAGCCCATTGCGCGCAGCTTCGGCATTCCGATTTTGTACACGCCCGAAGCGCGCGCAGGCATCTTCCGCTATTTCGTCGGCGGGCAAAATCGTCCGGCGGGTGCGACCGGGGCGGTGGTGGATTCCGCCGGTAAACCGCTCTTCCCGGATTGCAGCGCAACGGTGACGACGAATTGCATCCGCAGCTACAACATCTACGGCAACGACCCGCGCGGCATTGGTGCCGACCCGGTCGTTAAGGCATATTTAGACAAATATCCGCGTGCAAATGCGTACACGGTCGGCGATGGTCTAAATACAGCAGGTTATGCCTGGAACGTACCGTCGCGCACGGTTGGGCCGAACTACATGTTTCGCATTGACCATACTTTCAATGAACGCCAGAGCTTGTTCGGGCGTCACATTGATTCGGCGACGGATACGCTGGATGGTGATCTTCTGAATGCGCGGCCCCAGGTTTTTCCGGGCTTTCCGGCCTTGGGCGAGGTCTTTCGCTCCGCGAAAAACACGGCTATCGGGCATCGCTGGACGGTGACGGATAACATCGTCAACGAATTCACGGTCGGACTGGCGCGCTTCCGGTTTTACTTTACCTGGGGCGAGTCGAACCCGGCTTTCCCGAACATTCCGCCGTTTGACTTTGCCACGATTTCCGAACCCGTGCATAACATTCCGCGCACACAGCGCACGCTGAACACTTATCAAATGGTGGACAATTTGAGCTGGGTGAAAGGCTCACATGTGGTTCGCACAGGCATTAACGTTCGTTTGCTGCAACACAATGACTTGCGCGGCTTCGCAGGCTTCAACATTGCGCCGAGTATGACGTTTGATGGTTCGGTACGTGCGCCATCGTGGGTGACAAGTGCACAAGTGCCTGGCATCAATTCGGTGGACAACACGACGCTGCTCAACACCGTGAATAACCTGCTTGGTATCCCGGCGCGCTTGACGCAAGCGTATGTGAGCGATCCGACTTCGGATGCGTTTTTGCCGACGGGCAATATCTTCAACAACGCGATTCGCTACAAACAATTCAACTACTACGCCCAGGACGAATGGAAAGCAACGCAGAAGTTGACGGTTAATTACGGCTTCCGCTGGGAAGTCAATTTGCCTGCGGGCGAAGCGCACAAGCGGGTGTTCGTGCCGAATCGGCGGCCTGACATCTTCGACCCGAACAATCTTGTGCGGTGGGAAGCGGCCAAGAGTTGGTACGAAAACACGACTTGGGGCGCAATTGCGCCACGCTTGAGTTTTGCGTATGCGTGGAATGACAAGACCGTGATCCGCACCGGTTATGGGATGGCCTACGATCCGATTTCGACATTTCAGGTGACTTCGATTGCTGGCTTCGTGCCGGGCTTGGTCGCGCGCGTGCAACCGCTGGCGACGACGCTCGATGCCAACAAGCGCGTGGGCGAAGGCTTCCCGCAACAACTGGCACCGCCGACCACTAAGCCATCGTCGTTCTACACCCCGGCAATTGCGCGGCAAGGCACGGCTCCGAGTTTGGGCGCGTTTGATCAAAAGATCGGCTTGCCCACTTCGCACGATTGGAATTTGAATATTCAACGCGAACTGCCCTTCGGAATGGTCGCGCAAGTCGGCTATGTCGGCAAACGCGGCACGAAGCTACTGCGCGGATACAACCTGAATCAAACTCGTTTGAGTTCTGCGGTGATTAGTTCTTTCAACGCGCTGAAGGCGAATCAAGCGGCAGGTTGTACCAATCGTGCGTTGGGGACAGGTTGCCCAACTGGCTACATGCCGCAAGCCGTTGGCATTCTGTTGCAACTGTCTGATGCTGCCTTCCTAAACTCGACAGCTACAACCACGGACTTGCAGCAAAATGCCGTGGCGAATCTGGCGAACCGCATTGACACGAATTACGACATCTGGACGCGCGGCGTGGCGGCGAATTACTTCCGTCCGAACCCGCAGTTCTCGTCGTTGTTCTATCTCGACACGGGCGGCGATTCGTACTATCACGGCCTGCAAGCCACGCTCCGTCGTCGGTTCGAGAATGGTTTCTCCTTCGGCCTCGCGTACACCTTCAGCAAGTCCATTGACAATATGTCAGTGGATCCGGTTGGCGCAGCTTCGGGCGGCGGTCTTTCGACGACGAACTCGCGCACGGCTTCGGACATTTACAACTGGAACATTGACCGCGCGGTTTCCGATTTCGACCGCCGTCACGTGCTGGTCGTGAATGGGTTGTGGGAGCTACCGTTTGGCAAAGGTAAGCCGATCTTTGGCAACGCGCCGGGTTTCGTAAATCAAATCATCGGCGGCTGGAGCGTCAACGGCATTCTATTTCAAATGACGGGGCAGCCGTTTCAGGTGCAAAGCGGCGCGTTGACGGCGCACAACGGCAAGGTCTCGCGTGCCGATTACGTGGGCGCACCGCCGGAAGCGAAGTTGCAGGAAGTGTCGGGCATTCTGGGGCCGGTCTTGTTCACGGCAGCAGATCAGGCGAAATTTACCTTCCCTGTCGCAGGATCGAACGGCACACAAGGCCGCAACACATTCCGTGGGCCGGGTTACACGAATCTTGATATGGGCATCTTCAAGAACTTCTCAATTACCGAGCGGTTCCGCTTGCAGTTGCGTGGCGAGTTCTTCAATGCGCTGAATCACGCGAACTTTGAATCGCCGCGCGACGCGTCGAACGGCTCAACGTTGATTACGTCAACCCTGTTCGGGCGTACGTGCTGCGTTGCTGCCGCGACACCAAGTTCGGCCAATGTGATTGCGACGGGCGAATCCGCGCGCGTGATTCAGCTTGCCTTAAAGCTGAGCTTCTAGTTGCAATCTTCAATTCCTCTTTGGCTGAGCAGGATTCATAAAACCCTGCTCAGCTTTGTTTTTAGAGCATACTTTTCTTTTGTTGAGAACCTTGACACTAGCAATAAAGATAGCGAAGATACCCCGGCACCAGATTGATCTAACGAAAACTACAAACGTCCATTACTTTGCGCCAGCCAGGAAATCTGAATTTACATGACTTCGTCTGAAGTCATCTTCACCATATGCCCGAAACGAAAGATATTACTGCTCCTGTTTTGCAGGGGAGATACGAACTCAATGAATTTTTTGACGAAATGTTTGCGTCGGCGGATGAACCGCGCCCGCATTATCAAACGCTTTATGAGCGGCTTGCATCCCTCACCGTGGGCGAGTTCAATGCGCGTTATCGCGCCGCAGATATTTCGTTTTTGTATCAAGGCATCACATTTACTGTTTACAACGAATCCGAAGGCATTGAGCGCATTTTCCCCTTTGACCTGATTCCACGCATCATCCCGCACCACGAATGGGAAGTGCTGGAACGAGGTCTGACACAGCGCGTCATTGCCCTGAATCATTTCCTGCATGATGTGTACCACGATCAGCGTATCGTCAAGGACAAGCGCATTCCGGCAGAACTGGTTTTTGGGGCCAGCAATTTTCGACGCGAAATGATCGGCATCAACGTCCCGCGCAATGTTTATGCACATATCATCGGCACAGATTTGATTCGTGATAATGAAGGCAACTACTTCGTCCTGGAAGATAACCTTCGTTCACCGTCAGGCGTGAGCTATATGCTCGAAAACCGTCAGGCCATGAAACGCTCGTTTCCACGCATTTTCGAGCGTTACGGCGTCGCCCCAATAGATCATTATCCGCAGGAATTATTGGCAACGCTTTGTTCAATTGCGCCGCGCGAAGTGCCTGATCCGACGGTCGTCCTGTTAACGCCGGGCATTTATAATTCTGCCTATTTCGAGCATTCATTTCTGGCACGGCAAATGGGAATTGAGATTGTCGAAGGTCGTGATCTGGTTTGTCACGACAATCGCGTTTACACCCGCACGACACGTGGATTGCAACGCGTGGATGTGATTTACCGCCGCGTGGACGATGATTACATTGATTCCCTCGCTTTCAAGCAGGATAGTATGCTGGGCGTCCCTGGACTATTGAATGCGTACCGCGCGGGCAACATCGCGCTCGCCAATGCGGTTGGCACAGGCGTGGCAGATGACAAAGCTGTTTATGCGTTTGTCCCGGAAATGATTCGCTACTATTTAGGCGAAGAACCAATTCTGAATAATGTGCCAACATATTTAGCGCTCAAGGAAAAAGACCGCGAATACATTTTGGCAAATCTCGATAAGCTGGTTGTCAAAGCGGTCAATGAAAGCGGTGGCTATGGCATGCTGATCGGGCCACATGCGAGTCAGGCTGAGCGCGAGAAATTTGCAGACAAGATCAAGAGCAATCCTCGCGACTTCATTGCCCAGCCGACAATCTCGCTCAGCCGTCATCCCACGTATCTCGAAGGCGAATTGCGCGGTTGCCACGTGGATTTGCGGCCCTATATTCTATGTGGTGAAAAAGTCACGCTCGTGCCGGGCGGCTTAACGCGGGTTGCGTTGCGCTCCGGCTCGCTGGTGGTGAATTCATCACAGGGAGGTGGCAGCAAAGATACATGGGTCTTGGTTGATTGAAGTATGGCAACCATCAACTACAACGGTAGAATTTTCCGAACGGCATCCAATTCGGCAGAAGGTGAAGTAGATGCTCGCACCACGTTTCGTTACCGTCAACAGGGCAACATTGTGTGGGCAGAATATGCCGGGGGGAAAATTACTTTTGGCCAGCTTTTGGGTTTGGTCTTGCCTGATGGGCAACTGGAAATTCGCTACCAGCATATCAATGAAAACGGCGAACTGATGACAGGGATTTGTATCTCGACACCGGAGATACTGATTGACGGACGAATTCGGTTGCATGAATCCTGGCAATGGACTTGCGGCGAGCGTACCAGCGGTGAATCCACCGTTGAAGAAATTCTTGTGCTGTAAAAGGTACAGTAAATGATCGAAATTACATTTTTTGTTTTTCTTATCCTGCTGGTAATAAAACCCCTGGCCAAAGAGCGGGGCGAGGGCTTGATGAAATGGATTTTGTTAGCCGTCGGTGCGTGGTTAGGCACAGCAGTTCTTTTTGTGACTGTTTTGTATCTGCTTTTGCGGCAGGGAATGCGGCTACAACTTAATTTAACGACAATTTTACCTCTCGTAATTTTGTTTTACCTGACAACGGTGTCCGCCACCTTCTGGTTCGTGATTCGTCCTTTACGAAAGAAACCCGTGATACCGACTTCTCTGCCTACGACTGAATAAATTTACGTAATCCTTTATGCTTTCTCGCGTTGCTGATTCTCTTTTTTGGATGTCCCGTTACATTGAGCGAGCGGAAGATTTGACGCGCTTGCTGGCGGTCAATTTTCACACGCTGCTGGATGCTGGAAATGTTGATTCTGAGCACGGCTGGCAACCGCTGATCGCGATGACACACGATGAAGCGCTCTACCAAAAAAATTATGCTGCCTATGCGGCAAATGATGTGATTGATTTCATGCTTTGGAATCAAAGCAATCCCAATGCGCTGATTTGGTGTATTACGATGGCGCGTGAAAACGCCCGTAGCGTCCGCGAGCAGTTGAGTAAGGAAATGTGGGAATATCTCAACCGTCTGTATTTCGCGGTCAGAGAGGCAGATCGGACAACCGTGGCACGGTCGCTGCTCGAATTTTTCTCGCAGATCCGCGATGGCTCCCAGGCCTTTCAAGGCATTACAAATGAGACCATGATGCATGGCGAGGCCTATCAGTTCATTCAGCTTGGTAAGCATCTGGAGCGGTCAGAAAAGACCGCGCGCATTCTGGACATCAAATACAAGGATGTAAACGAATTGCCGGAAGGATCGCCGGAAGAAGCTTTACAACTCATCGCCCTGCTCAAATCGTGTAGCGCCTTTGAGCCATTTCGGAAGGAGTACGCATCGCAATTAAGCACGGGGGCTGTTGTCGAGTATTTACTTTTGAATCGTGAATTCCCCCGCGCTGTAGCTTTTGGGCTGAACCGTTGCTTGCAAGCGGTAAATTTAATTTCCGGCAATGGCGACGGTGGGAAACTCAATGCTCCACAGCGCTCTTTCGGACGTTTGGTTTCTGAATTGGAGTATCTGGATATTCAGGACATTTTGGGCGCGCGATTGCACTCTCATCTTGATCAATTGTTACGACGGTTGAATCACGCTGGCGAAGACATCACGCGCGCTTATTTCAGCACGCAGGTGATCCTGCCAGAACTGCATCCGCAACAGGCACAGCAGCAACAGCAGTGAATAGACACTGGATGCTAGATGCTGGATGCTAGATGCTGGATGCTAGAAATCCTGTAGACCTTCTTCCCAGCATCCAGCCCCCAGCATCGTTACTTTCTATGAAACTTCGCATCGAACATATCACCACTTTTACCTACGATTTGCCTATTAGTGAGGCGTATACAGAAATGCGGTTGGCTCCGATTGATTTGGGCGGTCAGCGGCGAACCTCCTTTCGACTCAGGACAGAACCGGGCGGGGAAGTGACACGCTATCCAGATCGGTATGGCAACGAAGTACATTACTTCGATGTTTTACAACCACATCAACAATTGCGTGTCATTGCTTCCAGCGAAGTCCATACGTCTGAAAAATTTGTAGATGAACAATTTGAGCTCTCACCACTGGATCAGTTCGATTATTTGACGCCGACACTATATACGCCTGAGCATGAGCTAATTCACCAACTGGCTGAAGCCAGTGTTGTCGTTGGCAATAAGATCGCTACAACCTATTCATTGATGACCGCTGTGCATCAGGCAATTCAGTACGAACGCGGTGCCACCAGCGTCAAAACAACTGCGGAAGAAGCGTTACAAATCGGCAAAGGCGTTTGTCAGGATTATGCGCACGTGATGCTGGCTTGTTGTCGGCTGAGCGGCTTACCTGCGCGATATGTCAGCGGGTATTTGTACAGCCCGAATGCGCCAGAAATGGCTTCGCATGCGTGGGTGGATGTGTTTGTCACCGATTACGGATGGCGCTCACTTGACCCTACGCATAACTGCTTTCAGGATGAACGATATGTGCGTGTTGCAACGGGAAGAGACTATAACGATGTTCCTCCCACGCGAGGCATGTACAAGGGCAATGCTAAGGAAAAAATGGAAGTCCACGTCAAGGTCGAGGCTTGAGTTAGGTAACAGCTCCACCATCCACTGTAATGACCTCACCGTTCATGTAGCTGTTTCGATCTGAAACCATGAAAACGGCGAATTCCGCCAATTCTTCGGGATGACCCCGCCGCCCCTTTGCACACCAAAGTTCGTGCAATTGTAAAAACTTCTCGGGCAGCGCGTCAGACAAATCCGTATCGAAAATCCCTGCTGCAATCGCATTGACTGAAATGCCAAAACTGGCAGCTTCGCGCGAAAGGCATTTGGTAAAGCCGATGACGGCGGCCTTAGATGTTGCGTAGTGAACGGCTGTTGGCAATGAGCGAATCGCGCCGATGCTGCTCATATTGAGGATGGTGCCCGAACGCTGGCGAATCATGTATTTGTACACCGGCTTGGTGACATTGAAGATGCCATTGACATTCGTGTCCATCACCTCGTCCCACGCTTTTTCCGTCGTGGTGGCGAACATGTCGCCGCGATTGATCGCAGCGTTATTCACCAGAATGTCAATGCGGCCAAATTTTTCGTGAATCTCGCGCACCATTTTGATGATGCCAGGACGATCTGTGACGGAAACCTTGTACGACAATGCCTGTCGCCCGTGGGATTGAATTTGATCTACGGTGGCGGCGGCACGCTCATCACTAACGTTGTAGTTGAAAGCAATGTCTGCACCTTCACGCGCGAAGATTTCACATAAAGCGCGCCCGATACCACGCGAGCCGCCAGTAATAATGGCTTTTTTTCCTTCCAATAAACCCATAATGACTTTGAATTACGAAATATCTACGGCTGGGAGCTTTGCCCTTTGCAGATCCGGTTGAGGGCTTTCGAGTTTGCGGGTGATTTCATGCACGATGCGCCGTGTCGCATCAGGAATCGCGATTTTGGCCGTCGCCAATCGAAGTGCGGCATGTTCTGCCGGATTGGCAATTAAACGACGGACAATCGGCACGACATCGTTGGCACGCTCCAACAGGATACCGGCTTTGTTGCGAGCTATTAAGTGTGCGGTCTGGGATTCTTGCGGCATGGGCGCTGTTGTTACATCCGCAATAATCGGCAAGCGTGAAGCTAATGCCTCAAATGTAGTCAGGCCACCAAGTTTGGAAACCATGACGTCTGCCGCCCGCATCAGCTTTTCCATTGCATCCGTATATCCAATGATCTTGATCGGGAACACTGAACGCCGCGCAATTCGCTCTGCCTCTTTTTGCAACACTATATTGCGACCTGCTAAAAAGATGCCTTGTGCGTTCTCAAACTGACGTCCTTCATCAACCATCTGCTCAAAAATATGCGGAATATTGCCGCCGCCAATCCAGCCTGCGTTGACGAAGACCGTGAATTTTTCGGGATCAAGCCCTAATTCCGCGCGCGCCAAGATTCGCTCTTCATCATTTTCGTAGTGGAATTTTGGATGAATCGGAATGCCGCAAATTTTGATTTTGTCCGGGCTGATACCATAATCAATCAATTGCTGTTGCGCTTCCTCTGTCGCTACCAGATATAGGCTGACGTCCTCGCACGCCCAGCCACGCCAAAAGCCATAGCAAGGATCGGTGACAACCGTGACGAGCGGGATGGTCTCCAGCAATCCTAATTCCTTCATCACGCGAGCAAACACGTGTTGTGTCATCGGATGCACCGAGATGACAACCTGCGGGCAAAAGCGCTCGAAAAGCTGGCGCAAATAATTTACGCCCAGACGGTATACCAGATTCGATTCGTTCGGTTTGAAGCGTTCAATCGCCGCATAGTAGTACTTCATCAGCGGCTGATGGTGGCGCAGTAGGTAATTGTAGAAGTCTGCCAGCTTCTTGGCCAGAAAATGCGACTCTTCAATGGCGCGAGCAATGTTGACCAGACAATCAGGTGCAGAGAATCGCTTGAGCCCATCCGCAATTGCCGCAGCGG
This sequence comes from Acidobacteriota bacterium, assembly GCA_018268995.1. Taxonomy (GTDB): domain Bacteria; phylum Acidobacteriota; class Blastocatellia; order RBC074; family RBC074; genus JAFDVL01. The sequence goes on from JAFDVL010000029.1 coordinate 22,513, forward strand.
CACTGGTATGTCCGCCGCCAGTTGCTGACGTGATAATGAGGAATTTTTTAGCGCGCTCTTCCATTGGGTGTGAAATGTTGAGGGCTACGGTTAACTAACGCTGGCCTCTACCATCTGGCCGCTCACTTCTGCCTGGTGCGATTTTTTTAGTTGGTATTCAAGCTTCTTAATTTGCACCAGGTGCTTCGGGTTAAAAGCAAGCGAGGGGTAATAGCAATTTGATTCATGTGTGCAATGACAACCGCTGCGTGCATGTTGACGGCGCGCGTCCATTGCAGGCGAATTCCACAGCTTCCAGAAATTCCAATCAAAGTCCCGCAGATTGGCGACAGGGTCAAGATTTTCGCAGCTTGAAACCGTGCCTTCGTCATAAATCACACCACCAGTGTTGCCCGCGTGGCAGCGCAACTGAGCTTTCTTTTCCACTTCCGTTTTGGCAATGACTTCGTGCATGTGAATGTCAATTGCGGCCTTGAAGTAGCCGTTTTTCCCCGCGTAATGGTTTTTGATTAATGCCTTGCGCGAATCTTCATCAATCAAGGCCGAAAGCTGACGATAACGATTCAGATCAATGTTCAATTCACGTGCGTCATTCGCGGGTGGGCGAATGTAATTCACATTGATTTTGTCTGGCTTCAGGTCGTAGCGGAGAAAATCATACCACTCGAAAATCCGATCCTGATTGGAATTCATAAAGCAGGTGCAGGTCTGCACGTCGAGTTGCGGATGCTGTTTTTTCATTTCCTGCAACTGGCGCGCGGTATCAATCGCCTTGTCCCAGCTTCCGACTTTGCCGCGAATTTTTTCGTGATCTTCTTTCAGTCCATCAATGCCAAGGGCAACCGTCACATTCAGTTTCGGACATTCATCCAGAATCCGCGAAACATCAGGAATAATACGTTGCTGAATGCCGCCATTCGACATCAGATAGACAGATTCAAGCTGATTGTTTTCGTAAAAAGCTCGTACTACTTCGGGCAAGTCTTTACGTGTGAATGGTTCCCCACCAGCAAGGATCAGTACGGGCAATTTGCCGCCCAGCGTTTCACTGATGCGTTGTAAATTTTCAGTTGAAAGTTGATTTTTCTTGCGCGCTTTGTCGTTCAATTCCTCGGTGAAGAAACAATGAACGCAACGCATGTCACAAACCGAGGTGACCAAAATATTGAGTACGACTGGCGAGGTAACGCGACCGGTTAAAACGCGAGCATAATGCTTGAGTAATTCAAAACTATAATCCATCGAATTTACTAATTCCTCATAGGGGGGAACAACGCAAAATTATCAAGAGAAAGCGACTGCCTATTAAGCTTTTTTTAGAGGCTAAAGTCAAATCATCATTATTAGTTGGTTTGCTTTGCTGTAAAAAAGTGTTAACCTGCCGCTGAGTTTCATTATGTTATTGGAACAGGTAAGACTTGGCGGGTGAATGGTAAGTTCTGTCTATATCCTGCTAGCCTGGCATTGGGGAATGTCAATAGCTGCCTTACCACCTGATATTTAGACAAGGAGCATTACTCAGCATGGCAAAATGCCCAGCATGTCGGAGTACAAGAGTTTATAAAGGATACCGTCCAGCCCCGTTTCTTCTCCGCATCTTCTTCATCCATGAATTTCTATGCGAGAACTGTAATTTGCAGTTTCGTGCGTTTTCTATCACTCCGCCTCGCTCAAGGCGGCGGAAAGGGAAAAAAACTTCCGAGTCTTCTCCTCGAAGCTCCCCTTCTGCCGATCTCGAACCATCTGTAGTCAGGCAAGAGGCGATGCCGATGAATCCGCTTTTAGCACAGGCCAAAAGCGCGGCTGCTTCGGGAATCGGTCAATCATTACCGGTCACATCTGTAACTTCTCAAAAAGAACCTCCTGCACCGCCCCCAACCGTACAGGGGCAATGGCAGATTCCGGCACAAGCATTTGAGGAATTAGAAAGCCACCGTCGTTCGCATCGTTCTCATCAGGTTTGTCCCAGTTGTGGCGCTACTGACACGGAACGCCGCCGTCGGAAGCTGTGGGAAAAAGCCATCTTCGCTTTCACCAACATGCGTGCCTATAAATGCCGGATTTGCGGAGCGGATTTCTATGCGCGTCGCAAAAAGAAAGAGTAGCCTGTCAACAAGTAGTTCTATTTCAACACGAATGGCATGACCCAATTGCCGTAGACGATGACCCCTTGCCGAATTTCGTCTGATAAGTGCGGATAACTCAGGGTAAACTCGTAAAACTCTCCTGGTTTAATTTGTATTCGTCCGCTGTCCGGCACCTTGCCAACGGTTGGCGTGCGATCCTTAAGTTTATATTCGTTGCATTGTTCATCGCGGACGTAAGAGCGGAATCGCTCATTGATTAGCCAGCGTCCCCGACTCATCGAATATTGTGGCAAATCGAAATCTACAGATTCCTTCACCGCATAAGCGATTACCTTGACGCGGAATTGCTCTGGTTCGTTGCGAATCTCCGCGACGGCTAGATTTACGTTGCCTTCTGGCTGCGTATCGGGAATGCAGGCACGAAATTTGGCTTGCGCAGCCTGCGACATTTGTTGCCATTGGGTAGCGGTTAAGCGGCGTTCGCGCTGACAGGAATTTACGCTCATCAGCATAAAAGCAAGCAGGCATGACAAAACAAAAGTGCCGACCAATTGCCATTTGATTTTCATCTTTTCACCTTGCCCGAACATAGGGACGGGATTGCACAATGTAAATCTGGTTGCCGACTGTGAGCCATTCAATGTCCTGATCGCGACCATTAAATGTACGTTTGACCTGCAATGCCGCCCGCGCCAGCCGTTTGATTAAATCGTTCGTCAGAACGGCACGATTCGTTTCAATTTTGACTTCCTGCACACCGCCTTTGTCATTGAACTTCAGCATCGTGTCATCGTCCGAACGCGTTAACACTTTGATTGCGCCGGAACGTGGATGATAGATAATTTGTTCGGCGACTTTGCGGCCCTCAACGACGCGAATGCCCAGACCGCGTTTGGCATTGATGTAAATCGCTCCTTTATTTTCGGCATTGAAGGGGTCAGTCGTAATCATAACGCCCGCCGCATCGGCATTGATGCCTTCCTGCACGAGCACCGAGGGATAAACCGCCGAATGATTAATGCCTGCACTTTCGCGTGCTTCGTAAGCTTCATAATTCCAGAGCGAGGCCCAGACCGTTTTGATTGCTTCTTCCAGTGCGGCTTCGCTTTTGACGTTCGGAACACTGGTGTACAAACCTGCACCGCTAAAATTGGGCAAATCTTCTGAGTTGGTTGAGCTGCGTGCGAATACGCCTTTCTTTTCTAAACTACCAAATACTGCGCGCGCTTTTGCCCGCAATGAACGAGAGAATTCTGCGTTGTGCTTTCCGGCCTGAATGCTCTGCCGCAGTTCGGTTAGACGTTGCTTGCGATAATTCGCATCGTGGTTGAAGCGATCATTGCCGAGTAAAGTCACGATTTCTTCGTCCAGTTTGTTGTCGTGCAAAAATTGCTCGTAGTAATAAAACGGAATGCTGAAGCCGGGCGGAACAATGACGCCGGGAATTTTGCCAAATTGGGCGGCGTGGATGACTTCGCCGAGGTTCGCGGCTTTTGCGCCAAATCGTTGCGAATGCTTCATTCGCTGATCTTTGAGTTCGGTCAACTGCTTGAATTCAAGATCGGCTTCCGGCGTCAATAAATCTGAGCGCTCAGCCAGCTTGCGACCAGCTTCGGCGGTTTCTTTGAGTTCGGCTGCGCGCAGGACGAATCCATCCTCACGGGCTTCAAAGTATACAAATTTGCCGACCAGCAACTTGAAAATTTCATCCGCATTTTTCACATAGGCATTCGGGATGCCCCAGCCTGCGGCAAGCAAATTAACGTGCGCGAGCGGCGTCGAGAAATTCGTAGTGATTACTCCTGATACGGGAGTTAAGGTTAGCGGCGATTCGCGGAAAATGACGATTTCATTGCGGTCAAGAATGGTGTCATCTGTCATCTTGTCAATCACGCGCAACATCCCGACCGCTTTAGACTGGTGTAGCGGCAGATACTCTTTGGCCTCGCCAATGTCTGCCACGCGCAGGATCGGTAAATCCTTTACCTGTGCGGCAACATTTTCCTGCAATTTCGCATTTGGTTTGAAATAGAGTGGCGCAAAAAATGATGTGCTGAGTTTTTGATAAGCCTCGGATAAGAGGGAGATCGTGATCAAATCGCCCTCCCAGAATTCAAACGTGAACTTGTTGGATTTGGTCTGATAGGCAATTGTGCCAAGCAAAAAACGCCGATTGCTTTCCAGATAGTTGTGCTTGAAGAATTCCCGCCCGCGTTCGAGCGTGAGATAATTTGCATTCACAAAATCCTTGTGAAAGGAATATCGCTTTGAATTCACGAAATACACTTTCCCCTGATCCGCGCGGTCAATCACAAACATTAAGTGCGGCAACGCGTAAAATCGGCCTTGATAATAAATGCGTGCCAGTTGATCGAAATCCGCGCGCGAGGTGATTTTATCGGCGGAACGAAGCGTTGCCGAAATCGCAGGTGATGGGTGACGAGTCTGTGCTACCGTCGGAACAAAAATCAAAAGCAGGAGCAATGAAGTGAGGAGTTTCATAATTTCCCCCAGGAATTACCAATGACGAAGCTGGAAAAAAAACTGCGTGCCAGTTTGCGTAAACTGGATGTTGAGAAAACAGATCGCATTCTGGTCGCTGCCTCTGGCGGTGCCGATTCTACCGCATTACTGGATGCGCTGGCTCGCTGGAAAAAATCAGAAGGCCTGATTGTTGCACATCTCAATCATCAATTGCGTGGCGAAGAATCTGATGCCGACGAAGCCTTTGTCTGTGCAATGGCAGAACAATTTAGCCTTCCATGCTTTGTGGATCGGAAAAACATTGCTGCTTTTGCCTCGCAGAAAAAGAAAAACCTGGAAGCTGCCGCGCGGCAAATCCGTTACGACTTTTTGCTTCGTGTTGCGCAAGAAAGCCAAGCCCAGGTTATTGTGACGGCTCATACCCAAAACGATCAAGTCGAAACGATTCTCCAGCGATTGTTACGTGGGACCAGCGCCGCCGGGTTGCAAGGCATTCACGCCATCGCAGAGTTACCCGATTCAATCCGCCTTGTGCGACCGATGTTGGAAATTACACGTGCCGAAGTGTTGGAACATTCTGCGCGCTATCAATTAATGTTTTGTCAGGATAGCTCTAACGACTCATTGGACTTTACTCGCAATCGCATCCGGCATGAGTTGCTGCCTTTGCTTGAGACCTTTAATCCAGCTATTAGGCAAGTCTTGCTTCGCGTTGCCACACAAAGTAGCGAGGATGAGGATTACCTACACGCCGAAGCCTTCAAGTTACTTCATCAATTAGCTGATGGAGCCTCGCTCAAATTCAAGCCACTGCTTGCAATCCCTCCTGCGATTCGTCGTCGTGTGTTGCGACAATGGCTCAGGCAATTACGTGGTGATTTGCAGCGGATCGGCACCTCGCACCTGGTTGCATTAGATAATTTAATGATGAAAGGCGAAGGCGGAAGCTATATCGAATTACCTGGCAACAGAAAAGTTTACCGTGAGGGGCAAACCTTAAAGCTGCAACCGATTCAGGAAGACCCTCGTATTTGACGACAGGTAGCAAGGTTTTCTGAGCAGAGATTAACTGGATTTTTTGCTACTTTGGGACACTTTCACTGAAAATGCTGAGCGGAACAGAAAAAAATAGGCTATTATTGGCGAAGGTCTTTAACGGAGGTATCTGACTTGAACTCGACAATGAAACAAGTGCTAGTGTGGGTGCTCATGATTGTGGGCGCTGTAGCGATTTATGCTTTCCTGCACGGAACAGGCGGCAACGTTCAGGAAATTTCCTATCTGGAATTAACCAGAAAGATTAACAACAAAGAAGTCTCCAGCATCACGATTAAACCGGGCGAAGTTACCGGATCGCTAACCAATGGAGCAAAGTTTACCAGCAAGATCTCCAGCGATTTTGTCGTTGGCAAGTTGTCAGAAGAATTAGTCAAGAACAACGTAGATTTCAAATTCGACCCGACCTCGACCGGCGGTTTGTGGGCTTCGATTTTGATCACGTGGGCACCGATTCTTTTGATTGCTGCATTCTGGATTTTCATGCTGAGGCAGATGCAATCTGGCGGCAACAAGGCGCTCTCATTTGGCAAGAGTCGCGCCAAATTGCTTTCCAATCAGCAGAAGCGCGTAACCTTCAAAGATGTCGCAGGCGTTGAAGAGGCCAAGGAAGAGTTACAAGAGATCATTGAATTTTTGAAAGAGCCGCAGAAGTTTCAAAAGCTTGGCGGTCGCATTCCCAAAGGCGTTTTGATGATGGGGCCTCCAGGCACTGGCAAAACGTTGCTGGCTCGCGCGATTGCAGGTGAAGCGAACGTTCCGTTTTTCTCCATTTCCGGTTCGGACTTCGTGGAAATGTTTGTGGGCGTTGGCGCTTCCCGCGTTCGTGATTTGTTTGAGCAGGGCAAGAAGAATGCCCCCTGCATTATCTTCATTGACGAAATTGATGCCGTTGGTCGCCATCGCGGCGCTGGTCTTGGTGGTGGTCACGATGAACGTGAACAAACCTTGAACCAATTGCTCGTCGAAATGGATGGCTTTGAATCAAATGATGGTGTCATTCTGGTTGCATCAACCAACCGTCCTGACGTGCTTGACCCGGCATTGCTCAGACCGGGCCGTTTTGACCGTCGCGTGGTTGTGAATCGTCCTGACGTGAAAGGTCGCGAAGGAATTCTGGCCGTGCATACGCGTAAGATTCCGCTCGGCGAAGATGTTGAAATCTCTGTCATCGCACGTGGCACACCAGGCTTCACTGGAGCTGACCTAGCAAATCTTGTGAACGAAGCGGCGCTGAATGCTGCTCGTTACAACAAGAAAGCCGTTTCGATGTATGACTTCGAGTGGGCGAAAGATAAGGTGTTGATGGGATCAGAGCGCAAGTCCGCTGTGATGTCTGACGAAGAGAAGAAGACCACAGCCTATCACGAAGCCGGTCACACGATCATTGGCCTGAAAGTGCCGAATGCAGACCCGGTACATAAGGTCACGATCATTCCGCGTGGCATGGCGCTCGGACTGACGCAGCAATTGCCTGAAGGTGATCGCTACACGCATAGCTCTGAATACATTGAAGGCTCAATTGCGATTTTGATGGGCGGACGCCTGGCCGAAGAAATCTTCTTGGGCAAGATTACAACAGGGGCCTCAAACGACATTGAACGTGCCACCGAAATGGGGCGCAAGATGGTTTGCGAATTCGGCATGTCGAGCCTTGGGCCCTTGACCTTCGGCAAGAAGGAAGAGCAAATCTTCCTTGGTCGGGAAATCGCGCAACATCAGGATTACAGCGAAGACACCGCGATCAAGATTGATCAGGAAGTCAAACGGATCGTGATGGATCAATACGAACGCGCACGCCAGATTATGCTCGAAAACAAAGAGGCGACAGAACGCTTGGCGCTGGCTTTGTTGGAGCGCGAAACGCTGGATGCCGTGCAAATTCGTCGCATTGTTGCAGGGTTGCCGCTGGATAATGATTCGTCACCCAGCAAGACGCCTGAGACGCCGAAACCGGCTGACAAGGAACCTGTGCTGAAACCGATTTTGCCCCCCATCACTGGTGGCAATCCGGCGACGGCGTAGTTCTCAAATATAACTTAAGTTAAAAGAATGAGGCGCTTGAGAATTTCTCAAGCGCCTCGTTTGTTTTGGTTTTGAAGCAGCCTGTTTAGCCTTCAGTGCCGTGGCATTTCTTAAATTTCTTTCCTGAACCACACCAGCAGGGATCATTGCGACCGATCTTCGGCTCAGCACTGACATAGGTTTTCGGCGCGCCGGATTCCTGAGTTCCTGCGGCTGCAACGCTGGCGTTCGCTTTTGTGTAGGTCACTTCGCCGCGACGAGGCCGCCGACGCTGCATTTGTTCTTCCGGTGGGGTTTCAACCACAAATTGCGTACGATACAGGCGTTTGACGGTTTCACTGTCAATGCGTCCCAGCATATCCTCAAAGAGCGAGAAGGATTCTTTCTTGTACTCAACCAGCGGATCTTTTTGTCCGTAGCCGCGCAAGTTGATGCCTTCTTTCAAATGGTCAATTGCCAGCAAGTGATCTTTCCACTGCGCGTCAACGATATTGAGCATCGTGAAGCGTTCGTAGTAACGCATTGCTTCTGCGCCAACCATCCCTTCTTTCTCTGCGTATTCTTTTTTCAAATGCTCCCAGATTGCCTCACGCAATCCGTCACGATCCAGCGTTTCAGGCTTGATTTCGGCTTCATCCAGATCAAGTCCGAACTGGTCAAGCATTTGAATTTTTAGCCCTTGCGTGTCCTGACCATTGTCAACGCTGAAGTGTAGGTCAAGAATATCATCCAGTTGGGCTTCGGCCATTTCCTGAATTTGCGTTCCTAAATCCGTTTGCTCAAGCAGTTGCCGCCGCATGCTATAGATCGTGCTGCGCTGCTTGTTCATTACGTCATCGTATTTGATAAGGTGTTCGCGGATCGTGAAGTTGTGGGCTTCGACGTTCTTTTGCGCCGCTTCGATACGTTTGGTAACGAGTTTGGATTCAATCGCAACACCGTGCTCCATCCCAAGTCGTCCCATCACCGCGCGCAGGCGGTCGCCAGCGAAAATCCGCATCAGGTCGTCTTCAAGTGACAGGAAGAAACGCGATTCGCCAGGGTCTCCCTGACGTCCGGCGCGACCGCGAAGCTGATTATCAATACGCCGCGATTCGTGGCGTTCAGTGCCGAGAATGTATAAGCCACCAAGTTTAATAACTTCCTGATGCTCGGCTTCGATTTGCGGTTTGACCTGCTTAACAGCTTCCTCCAATTGTTCCTCGGTCGCTTGGTCAGGATCAATTTCCTGGCGTTTGAGCAATTCACGTCCTAAAAATTCGGCATTGCCGCCAAGCAAAATGTCCGTACCGCGACCAGCCATGTTCGTGGCGATAGTGACTGCGCCTTTGCGACCAGCCTGTGCGACGAATTCTGCTTCGCGTCCGGCGTTTTCAGGCTTGGCGTTGAGCAGGTTGTGTTTGATGCTGAATTTTTGCAGTTGCCGCGAAATGATTTCTGAGTGTTCGACAGACGCCGTACCTACCAGCACAGGCTGGCCCTTTTCATGCAGTTGTTTGATTTCATCGCTGATCGCTTCCCATTTCTCATCAAGCGTGCGATAGATCACATCAGGATTATCTTTCCGAACCATCGCCCGATGCGTTGGGATCGAAGTCACATCCAAGTTGTAAATCTTGGCAAATTCGACGGATTCAGTTTCCGCTGTACCCGTCATGCCTGAGAGCTTGTGATACATGCGGAAATAATTTTGCAGCGTGATGGTCGCGTACGTTTGCGTTTCTTTTTCAATCTTCACGCCTTCCTTGGCTTCGACAGCCTGATGCAAACCATCTGACCAGCGACGGCCAGGCATGACGCGCCCCGTGAATTCATCAACGATCACGACTTCGCCGTCTTTGATGATGTATTGCTTGTCCAGGTGATAAAGGGTGTGTGCAACCAGCGCCTGTTGCAGGCAATGCAACATCTCCATGTTCGATGGGTCATAAAGGTTGCCATAGCCCAGCATTCGCTCTGCTTTTTCAATGCCTGCTTCGGTCAATGTCGCACTGTGCTGCTTTTCATCAACCTGATAATCCTCGTCTCGCGTCAGGCGCGGAATTGTATCGTTGGCTTCGTAATATTTCGTGGTGGAATCTTCTGAGGCACCAGAAATGATGAGCGGAGTTCGCGCCTCGTCAATCAGGATTGAGTCCACTTCGTCAACGATGCCGTAATGATGACCGCGCTGCACACAAGTGGCCAGATCAAACTTCATGTTGTCGCGCAGGTAATCGAAGCCAAATTCATTGTTGGTTCCATAGGTGATGTCGGCCTTGTACGCTTCCTGCCGCTCAAAATCATCCATATCGTTTTGGATAATGCCGACGGTCAGACCTAAAAATTTATAGATGCGCCCCATCCACTCGGCATCGCGTTTCGCCAGGTAATCGTTGACCGTAACGACATGAACGCCCTTGCCAACCAGCGCATTCAAATAGGCAGGCAAGGTTGCGACGAGTGTTTTACCTTCGCCGGTTCGCATTTCCGCGATCATGCCGCGATTGAGCACCATGCCGCCGATCAACTGAACATCGAAATGCCGCATCCCCGTGACGCGGATAGAAGCCTCGCGCACACAAGCGAAAGCTTCAGGCAGAATTTCTTCCAGCGCTTCAAGTTCTAGTTGCTTATAGGCTTCACGCGAAAGCTCTTCATCGCTTTCGAGTCGTTTAGCTAAACGTTCCTTGAATTCCGCCGTTTTTCCGCGCAATTCGTCGTCAGAGAGCTTTTTGATGGAAGGTTCAAGTGCATTGATTTGTGCAACGACTGGATACAACTTTTTGAGAAGTCGCTCATTCGCGGAACCGAAAACTTTGGTCAGAACTTTTTCTACGGCGTTCATGGTATTACCTTAGTGAATAAATCTGGTGGACATCAAATATAAGAAAGAACGGGGGCTGAACAAACAATACGCGATTCTAGTTGACTCAGACAACGAGCGTCAAGCATTGGTTTTGGCGTTACTTGGTAATCCGGTCAGAGAGACATATAATGCCCCGCTGAAAATTATATATGAGGCTTTATGAGTCAAATAACTTCATCAGACAATTCTCCCTCAGAACCCTCTAGTTCAAATACCCGTCATCGAATCGTTGTTGCTACATCGGTGATGCTGTCATTCATTTCATTTTGGCGTGCCGCAGCGATTGTTCTAAATGATTTAGCCTCCACCGCTTTTTATATTGGTGGCATTACAGAAGAAGCGATTGGGAAAGCTGCTCCCTGGTTCGTGCTGGCCGTCATTCTCTTCGCTTCCGCAGTACGAGCGGTGTACGTCGAAAGTTGCACGATGTTCGTCCGCGGCGGTGTGTATCGCGTCGTAAAAGAGGCGATGGGGGGAACGTTAGCCAAATTGGCAGTATCGGCATTGATCTTTGATTATATCTTGACTGGTCCGATTTCCAGCGTATCTGCCGGGCAATATATTGCCGGTTTACTCAATTCAACCTTAGCGCATTTTGGGATTGGCTTTCAGTTGCCCGTAAATTTCACCGCCTGTGTTCTGGCCATCGGGGTTGTGTTGTATTTCTGGCGGCTGAACATCATTGGCATTCACGAATCGTCCGAGCGCGCCTTGCGGATTATGCAAATCACCGGGGTCATGGTTGTTGTCATTGTTCTCTGGTGCCTGGCGACACTCATTGCCAAACCGCAGCTGGCTCACTTGCCTCCGCTGCCCCTTCCTTCAAATCTACATTTTGAGACAAGTATTACCACCGGACTGCATCCCTTAGGCTGGTTGAAAGATACGACTTTACCTTCCATTGGATTTATCGGGTTAATGATTGCTTTTGGACATTCGGTGCTGGCGATGAGTGGCGAAGAATCGTTGGCGCAAATTTCGCGCGAAATCGAACATCCCAAACTGAAAAACCTGATCCGTGCTGCCATCGTCATTTTTGCGTTCACGATTTGTTTCACACCAGTCGTTTCGTTTTTCGCGGTGATGATTATTCCCGATGATGTGCGCATTCATGAGTACAGCCAGAATTTGCTATCGGGGTTGGCGATGCACGTGATCGGCCCGGAGTGGCTGAAATTGTTGTTGCAGGCGTTTGTCGTGATCGTCGGATTTTTGATTCTGTCAGGCGCGGTCAATACCGCAATTGTCGGATCAAACGGCGTGCTGAATCGTGTGTCGGAAGATGGTGTGCTGACTGCTTGGTTTCGCGCGCCCCAGAAGAAGTATGGCACCACATATCGCATTATTAATATGGTTGCCGTGCTGCAAATCGTCATTATCCTTTTGAGTCGTGGCAATACAATTTTTCTTGGTGAGGCATACGCCTTCGGCGTGATCTGGAGCTTTACGTTTATGACGGCTTCGATTGCGCTGTTGCGTTTCAAGCGTCCCGGCCCGCGCGAGTGGCGTGTACCGTTGAACCTTAAAATCGGCAAGGTCGAAATCCCTGTTGGAATCCTTATCGTTGCACTGATTCTCTTGTCGCTGGCGCTGACAAATTTACTCACCAAGGAATTAGCCACAATTTCTGGTGTGACCTTTACCCTGGCATTTTTTATTACCTTCACGCTTTCAGAGCGTGCGAATTTACGCCGACAAAAGACAGATAGTTCGCTAGATCAATTTAATCTTGTTTCTGATCAGACTGTCTCCCGCAATCTGCTGGACGCTCGCCCTGGTGGCGTGATGGTGACTGCACGCGACTACAACAGTCTGCATTACCTGAAAAAAGCCTTGCAGGATGTGGACACAGATGAACAGGACGTGGTTGTGATGACTGCGCGCATTTTACAAGGTCCCGGCGGCAGTGATGAGCAGATGTATGAGGACGAGTTATTCACGGACTATGAACAGCTTTTGTTCACGCGCGCCGTAGCGGTCGCCGAAAAGATGGGCAAGAAAATCAAATTGTTGGTTGTGCCCTCTAATGATGCGTTCCAGGCAACCGTGCGAACGGCGATTGAACTGGAATGCTCAACCCTTGTGGCTGGCGTTTCAACGAAAATGCCAGCAGACCAGCAAGCTAAAGCGATTGGTGATGTCTGGGAAGCCATCCAGCACCCAGGCAAACGCAAATTGCGCGTTCTCAAACTGATTAACCCCGATGGCTCTGAACTGACATACGAATTAGGTGCCCATCGCCCGAATGTTACGCCTGAAGATATTGAGTTAACCCACCGCCTATGGTTGGAATTGGCAAAGGACAATAAAAACCTGCATCATAATCAGGTCGTATCTGTGGCATTGCGTCGCTTGGCAAAGGATATGCATAGCGAAAAGCGCTCTGAGGTTATTTCAGAAATTCAACGATTTAGCTAAACAAGCATTGAGTAAGGAAAATGATTGAATGGCAGAAGTAAAAATGTACACCACCACCTGGTGTCCTGATTGTCGGCAAGCAAAAAAATATCTTGATTCTCGCGGCATTACATACGAAGAAATTAATATTGAAACCACGCCCGGTGCAGCCGAATTTGTCATGTCTGTAAATGCGGGCAAACGTAAAGTCCCAACCCTTGTTGTTGGTGAGAACGTATTTCATAACAGTCCATACTCGCATCAGGTAATGGAAGAGAAATTTAAGTAGCAGGGCTTTCAAAGTCTTTTTCTTCCAGAACTTTTGACTGATCCAAGCCTCGGTCGGTGATGTGGTATCAGCCATACGTTGTGTATTCGAATGTCAATGTGCTCCCTGACGTAAGCGCGTAAACGGATTGGGCTTGCTGACGGGTGTCCAAAGCACTGGCATGATCCGCACCTAGTGTTTTTCATAACTGTTGCAAGTGTCAGAAATTTTTCTGTACTCTTAGTATGAAAATGAATAAGATAGCCACGTTTCGCGCCCCCTGCCGGGCCTGCCTCTCTTACCGGCGCGCAAATCTGATTTCCCCGAATCATCTTCCATAAAATCCACAACCCGAAAATCTCACTACGCAAATTGCGTTATAAGGACTTACTACCGCTATGAACAAGAATCTTGCCTTGTCAACTTCACCTGTCCGGGTGATGGCTTCAACGCCAGGACCAATTGAGAAAATCAGCCAACCATTCACCGATTATGAATTGGGCGTAGAGGTCGAGTTAGGGAAACATCTGGAAACAGGGTATCGCCCCACGCCTGCTGTGCCGCTTTCAGACTGGCCACAAATTGCTGAAGGCGTTGAGTTGCAAAAACGTCTTGCCGAATTAGAGAGTCTGATTGAAGAACTCCGTGCTGAGGGACAGCTGAAAGCCAGCTTTATCAATGCCGTTGTCCACGACATTCGTTCTCCACTAACAGTAATTCTGGGTGTCCTTGATCTCATGAATGATGATCTCAGTGCCTCGCGCCCGTTGGAGCGGCAATATTATCAACCGCTCTTGCAAGATGCGCTCAGAAGCTGTCAGGAGGTCGCAGGATTACTCAACGATATGCTTGATCTGTCAAAAATGACCAAGCAGAAATTACTCTCCCTGGACTGTGAGAAAATGTCCGTCGTCGAAGTCGTGGATTCTGTCATGCAGGTGGCCGGTGGGGTGGCACGACAAGCAGGGGTTAAGCTTAGTTGTAGGGTCCAGCCGGATTTGCCGTCTGTTTATCTTGATCGTAAACAAATGCATCGCGCATTGATTAATCTGGTGACGAATGCGATTAAATTCACACCCAGAGACGGCTCGGTTACTATTCGCGCCAGTTTTCTGAATGAAAAGCGGCGCGATGCAATGTGTGATTACGTCTTGCTGGCAGTAGTAGACACGGGGGAAGGCTTGGCCGCAGATGAATCGCCGTACGTGTTTGATGCCTATTGGCAGGCACAAAATGGCAAGCGCAAGGCTGGATCAGGGCTAGGTTTGGCGATTGTGAAGCGCATTGCCGTTGCGCATGGCGGTAATGTTTCTGTGCGTTCGCAAAAAGGCAAAGGCAGTACGTTCACGATTATGGTTCCTGTTCGCGATACGCCTCCACCGGAAAACATAGATCTTGACTAAAAACTGGTGCTCAAAGACGAATTCACCTGGGTCGGCGTTCAGACAAAGTGGGTGATTCTTTCTCTCAATCCTATGCCCAATTCTGGGGCTGATAAAATTCCCACGCTTCTGCTTCCGGCGAGTTTGGTTCCGGCTGGTAATCATAAACCCATTTTGCCAGTGTCGGCAGCGACATCAGAATAGATTCTGTGCGTCCGTTTGTCTGTAGTCCAAACGTCGTCCCACGATCATAGACCAAGTTAAATTCAACGTATCGTCCGCGCCGGATGAGCTGAAAATCGCGTTCGCGCTCTCCATACAACAGGTCTTTTCGTCGTTCGACAATCGGCAAATAGGCTGGCAGAAACGCTTCGCCTGCATCGCGCACAAAGGCAAAAGTTTGTTCTAAATTCTCGGTCAGGTAATCAAAGAAGATACCGCCCGCGCCACGCATTTGCTGGCGATGTTTGATGTAAAAATATTCGTCGCACCATTTCTTGTACTTTGGGTAAAAGCTGGCATTGTGCTTGTCACAAGCTGCCTTTAGCGTGCGGTGAAAATGACTGACATCTTCGTGGAAGCCGTAATAAGGCGTAATGTCTGCGCCGCCGCCAAACCATCTCAATTCACCCTGCTCAAAATAGCGAAAGTTCGCATGCACTGTTGGCACATACGGATTATGCGGGTGCAGCACCAATGAAACGCCAGTTGCGAAAAAGCCTCGTCCTGCTTCGACGCCCACATTTTCTTTGCCAAGCTTGGCATGGAGTTGTGTTGCCATCTGTTTCGCTAAAATTTCCGGTAATTCTCCATGCACGACTGAAAAGTTTACGCCTGCCTTTTCAAAGACCCCCCCTTCTTCCAGCACACGCGTGCGTCCGCCGCCGCCACCTTCACGTTGCCACAGGTCTTGGCGGAATGTGGTCTGGCCATCAATAGCTTCTAATCCGCGACAGATTTTATCTTGCAACGAAGAGAAGAAGTCGCTGGCACTTGTTTTGAATTCGGTATTTGGATTCATACGTTCCTTTTACTCACTCGCGTAGGACTACGTCAAGAAATTCAAGAGCGATGTGGCCAAGCCTTGGAACACACTTGACAGAAAATGGATTTGTAACTATTTTAGTTACAAATTGAAGTTGAGAATTCTTGGAGGATGTTGAATGACGGTAGATTTTGATTTGGAAACGTTGCAACGAGCTGAAGCTTACAGATTATTGGTTAGTCTGGTTGTGCCGCGTCCGATTGCACTGGTGACAACGATAAATAACGACGGGTTAGTGAATGCCGCGCCATTTTCATTTTTTAATTTGCTCGGCAGTGACCCGCCGATAGTTGCCCTGGGTATTGGCCGGGATGAGTTGCGACCACTTGGGTTAAAAGATACCGCCTTCAACATCCTCCAGAATGGTGAATTTGTGATCAATTTGGTGAACGACCCGATTGCTAAGGCGATGAATATTTGCGGCACTGAGTTTCCGCCGAATATCAGCGAAGTTGAGATGGCTAAATTATTGCTCCTGCCATCAGCCAAGCTCACAGTACCGCGGATTGCTGAATCGCCTGCACAATTGGAATGCCGTCATCATTCAACAATTGAAATTGGCCGCACGCGCATCACGCTGGGCGTTGTCGTCCATTTGCATGTCGCAGAACAATTTTATGAAGCAACCACAAAGCGCATTCATACTGACAAAATCGGCATGATCGGGCGGATGCACGGCAGAGGATTTTACACGAAAACAACGGAACTATTTGAAATCCCACGCATCCCGTTTTCTGCGTGGCAGCAATCTTCAGAAGAAAAATAATCAGGAAACAAACCAACGAAAGGAACTTACATGTCAACGAATAAAGTCGCGCTCATTACAGGAGCAAACAAAGGACTTGGTTTTGAAATCGCCCGGCAATTAGGCCAGCAGGGCATCACTGTCGTGTTGAGCGCACGCGACGAAGCCAAGGGAAAAGCCGCCGCCGATCAATTAAAGGCGGAAGGCATTGATGCACACAGCGTCAAGCTGGATGTGAACAAGGCCGATGACATTGCAGCGTTGCCCGCTTTCTTTGAAAAGAATTTTGGTCGGCTCGATATTCTCGTCAACAATGCTGGCATCAACCTGGATAAGGGATTACAAACCAGCCCGGAGTCTTTTCGGCAGACGTACGAGACAAATGTCATTGCCCCTTGGTTTATCGCACGGGCTTTGTTGCCTTTGCTGAAAGATTCTCCGGCGGGGCGCATCGTGAATCATTCCAGCATTCTTGGTTCGCTCACAATCTTGAGCACCGAAATGCGGGATGCGATCCTTCCTGCTTATAATTCATCCAAGTCGGCGCTGAATATGCTTACAGTGCAATTAGCAAATGCTTTACGTGACACGCGCATTAAAGTGAATGCGGGGCATCCGGGCTGGGTGAAAACCGATATGGGAGGCGAGCAGGCACCGATGGAAATTGTGGATGGAGCCAAGACCGCTGTCACGCTGGCCTTGCTGCCAGATGATGGTCCAACGGGTGGGTACTTTCACGCGGGGCAACCGTTGCCCTGGTAAAAAAGGAGCCAAGCGCAATGAAAACCGGATGGCTGTTGATGGCACTTGTGACCGGGTTATTGATTCCGGCGCAAGCCACGATGAATGCTCAGATGCGTACGTTTGTATTGCATCCGTTGTATAGCTCGCTGGTCAATTTTGCTATTGGTGGCATTGCGCTTGGCAGCATGACTTGCATCGCCATCGTACTTGGACAAAGCGGAAACTGGCGCGGCGCTACGCAGGCTCCCTGGTGGGCATGGTGCGGCGGGCTGATTGGCGCAACGATTGTCATTGTTGGGATTCAAGCAATCCCTAGTATCGGAGCCGCTAACTTTTCGGTTGCGATTATCGCCGGACAGTTATTTGGCGCTTTATTGCTGGATCATTTTGGCTGGCTTGGTCTGCCTGAACATCCGGTTTCAGCTCCGCGATTGCTTGGAGCTGCATTTTTATTGCTGGGCGTTTGGCTGGTGCAACGTTATTAAGGATCAGGTTTATGAATAGCCGCTTCACCATTGCGGTGCATATTTTGACTGTGTTGGCGCACAAGCACGACGAACCGCTGAAGTCGGATGTCGTGGCGAACAGCATCAACACGAATCCCGTAGTGGTGCGGCGGTTGTGGTCGGCATTGGCAAAAGCAGGGTTAATTGTCTCACGCACGGGCGCAACGGGGGGCGGAAAGCTGGCGCGTGAAGCCTCAATGATTACGTTGCTGGATGTGTACAATGCGGTGGAAGCGCGCTGCGTATTTGCGATGCACGCGAATCCACCAAACAAGCGATGTTTGATTGGCAAGAACATTCAGCTTGTGTTGGAAGACATTTTTGCAGAAGCCCAGCGCGAAATGGAAAAAGTGCTGGCGCGCAAAACTATTGCCGATGTGGCTGCGGCGATCATGAAAAATTGCCGCTAGATTTACGTGGTACAGAAACTATGAATACAGAGTTGAATTGGCTGACAAGTGAACCTTTTGCGTCTTCACAAAATCGGACTTCTGATGCTGTGGATGATGCGCCGTTGCTGGATGCCTATTCACAGGCAGTCATTCACGCAACTGACATCGTTAGCCCGTCCGTGGTGTACATCGAAGTGCGTAGCCGCAATCAACGCAACCAACAGCAAACAGGCGGCAGCGGCTCCGGGTTTATTTTTACGCCGGATGGCTTCATTTTGACGAACTCGCACGTCGTGCATGGGGCAGAAAAGATTCAGGTTACGTTTGCTGATGGCGGGCGCTCGGACGCGCAGCTAATAGGTGATGATCCTGATACAGATTTAGCTGTAATTCGTGTCACTGCCCCAAATCTGATGCCGGTTTCATTCGGCGATTCTGACAAGATTCGTGCCGGGCAAGTTGCGATTGCCATAGGGAATCCGTATGGCTTTCAGTACACCGTCACGGCAGGTGTTGTCAGTGCGCTTGGGCGTTCGCTGCGCTCGCGTTCGGGGCGCTTAATTGATGACATTATTCAAACGGACGCTTCCTTAAATCCGGGCAATAGCGGCGGGCCGCTGATTGATTCGCACGGTCGAGTGATCGGGGTCAACACCGCGATGATTATGGGCGCGCAGAGCATTTGCTTTGCGATTGCTGCAAATACCGCGAAGTTTGTGGCTGGAAGATTAATTCGCGATGGGCGAATTCGGCGCAGTTACATCGGCCTTGCTGGACAAAATGTGCCGCTGCCGCGTCGTGTGGTTTATTACTACAAATTGCCAGTGGAAGCAGGTGTCTTAGTAATTTCTACAGAGCCGAATAGCCCGGCGCAACAAGCAGGATTGTTGGAGGGCGACGTAATCGTGCGGTTCGACCAGCAATCTATTACTGGGATTGATGCCTTACATCGGTTGCTGACGGATGCGAAAGTCGGCGTGCAGTCAGAGCTGGAAGTGTTGCGGCGCAATGAACTGTTGCGGTTGACAATCGCACCGCAGGAAGCGGCACCAAACAGGCAACTCTTGAATAGCCGTTAAGGAGTCAGCTTTACTTTTTAGTCTCCGCTGCTGCCGGATTGTTCTGGGTCAGGTCTGCCAAGTAGCCTCCGATGGCTTCGTAATCATCTTCAGTCAAAGATGCCATCGCTGGGATTTTGGCTTGTGAATGCGGGCCTTTTTGATCTTTCAAGTATGTCACCCAATCTTTCAGGTTACGTTTAGGCGACCGCCGCAGGTCTGGCGCAAGACTGGTGATCCCATGTCCATCAGGGCCGTGGCAGGACTTGCAGTTTTGCTCAAATGCAACTTGTACCTTTTCCGGCATCACTGGTTCCAGATCAACCGGAGTCGCTGAACTGGCAGGACTCGCAGCCAGATTGCCGGACGAAGAGGCTGACGAGGCTGTCGCATCGTTTGCGCCGGGCTGACTGGAACACGCAATGTTTAAGCCTAAAAAGGCGATAAGAATCGAAAGCAAGAATCGTTGAGATCGGGTTTGCATGGGTTCAAGATTAACTGGCAACGGCCTGGTGTTGTATTTGGCACTGATGGCAAATGCCAAAAATCCGCAAGCTGTGATGCGTGGGCTGGAATTTGAATTTTCGGGCGATTTCGTCTTGTTTGCGCTCAATTACTTCGCTGAAAAATTCGATGAGGCTACCGCATTTGATACAAACCAGATGGTCGTGGTGTTGATGGTTGTATCCGTGTTCGTAGCGGGTGTACCCATCAGCAAATTTTTCCTGACGAGCTAGGCCGCATTCGGTGAGCAGTTTGAGCGTGCGGTAGACAGTGGTAAAGCCAACAGTTGGGTCTTCTGCTCTGACAAGACTATAAATGTCTTCAGCACTCGAATGGCCTTCAGTGCGCAAAAAGACCTCAAGAATCTTTTCTCGCTGGCCGGTTTTTTTGAAACCTTCTTTTTTGAGATGCTCAAAAAAGATTTCTTTTTCCTGCTCCATGATGCATTCCTGATAGAGCTAGCAATGAGACGCAACCATAAAGGAAATAATTCTAGCATCGCGCCCTTGCTTTGGCTATGGTTGCACCGTGATCGGAAATTTGTTAGCCTTCGCGTTTGCTGCGAAAGTGGCGGAATTGGCAGACGCACCAGACTTAGGATCTGGCGCCGCGAGGCGTGGGGGTTCGAGTCCCCCCTTTCGCACCAAAATTTTTGCCCCACGCTTATCAATCTAATACATCGAGGAAGATCACGTTGAAAGTACAAGTTGCGATTGCTGATGTTGCTGATTGTCAAAAGGAATTGACGATTGAAATCGGCGCGAATGAAGTGCAGGAAGAATATAACAAGGCGTATGGCGCGTTTTCTCGCTATGCCAAAGTGCCAGGGTTTCGTGAGGGCAAAGCGCCTCGCGGTGTGATCAAGCAGCGCTTCGCCAAAGAGATTAAAGATGAAGTGCTGAAACAATTGATCCCCCACGCGCTTGGCCACGCAATTGAGGATCACAGCCTGCGCGTGATCGGCGACCCGTCCATTGACGGTGAGGAAGTTGTCT
This sequence comes from Acidobacteriota bacterium, assembly GCA_018268995.1. Classification (GTDB taxonomy): domain Bacteria; phylum Acidobacteriota; class Blastocatellia; order RBC074; family RBC074; genus JAFDVL01. The sequence goes on from JAFDVL010000029.1 coordinate 43,049, forward strand.
TAAAAGAAGGTGAGCCTTTGACGTTCAAAAGCCGCGTTTTTGTGTTACCAGATTTTGAACTCAAGGATTACAGTGGCATCAAACTCACCAAACGCGTTGCGCGTGTAAAAGACGAAGACATTGACAAGGTCATTGCAGATTTGCGCGAAGGTGCCGCACAACTGATTCCTGTCGAAGATCGTCCTTCGCAATCGGGCGACTTCGTTTCCGTCAACCTCACCGGCAAATATATTGATCCCGTCGAACAGGAAGACCTGACAACCGAAGACCTGGTCATTGAATTAGATGGTGAAGGCGTGCAGGCCGATTTCAATGAACAGTTAACGGGCGTCAAGGACGGCGACGTGAAGCAGTTCACCGTAAAATACCCGGAAGATTTTCAGGCCAAAGGCCTGGCTGGTAAAACGCTGGATTTTACGGCAACAGTCAATGCTGTGAAGATCAAAGAATTGCCGGAACTCAACGATGAATTTGTCGCTGAGATTGCTGAAGAATACGGGGAAGAATATAAAACCGTCGAAGAATTGCGCGCCAAGATCAAGGAAAACCTGAAGGCAAACGCCGAAGCTGAAGCAGAAGGCGAAATCCGCAATGATTTATTAAAGACTTTGGCAGAAGGCTATGATTTCCCCTTGCCGGAACCGCTAGTGGAACGTCAGGCAGATTCGCGACTGGTCGAATTCCTGCAACGCTTGTATCGCAGCGGAATGCCCCCGCAGGCGGCGCGGCAGATTGACTGGGACACACGCAAAGCTGAAGAAATGGCCCGTGCTGCCAATGACGTGCGCATTGCTTTGATCCTGGGCGCGATTTCAGAAGCAGAGAAAATTACGGTCACGCGGGAAGATTTGGATGACGAAATCGAACGCATTGCAGAGGCGACAAATCAGTCCGCAGAGGACGTGGAAGCCCGCTTGACAAAGGAAGGTGGCCTGTCTAGTATCGAAAACCGTTTACGCTCTGATAAAGTAATGGAATTACTTGTCAGTAAAGCCGAAATTACTATTGAAGAGGTTGATAACAAGCAGGCGACAGAGCCAGCGGCTGACGAAACGGATGATGCCAAAGCGGAAGGTGCAGGCGAAAGCGCCTAGCAAATTTCCAGGCAGCAAAGGCTTTAGTTGCTCGTCAAAGGTGTTAAGGCGGCCCCGAGCTAATACCTCGTGCCGCCTTTTTCATTCATCGCATGCAGACGCAAGTCGAGGGCTTGCGAGGGCAATAATACTCAAACAGCAAGATGGGCTTGCTCTTTGTTCAATAGTAGAGGTCAAGAGGTTATGAATCCATACGCTCATTTAGTTCCGATGGTGGTCGAACAAACGCCGCGCGGCGAACGTGCGTTCGATATTTACTCCCGGCTCCTGAAAGAAAACATTATCTTTATCGGTACGCCAATTGACGATACGCTCGCCAACTTGGTCGTGGCACAATTGCTGTTCCTTGAATCTGAAGACCCGGATCGCGAAATTCAAATGTATATCAATTCGCCTGGCGGTTCAGTCACGGCGGGAATGGCCATCTATGACACGATGCAATTCGTGCGTGCTCCGATTTCGACGCTTTGTGTTGGACAATGCGCTTCGATGGCCGCCGTTTTGCTTGCTGCCGGGACGAAAGGCAAACGGTATGCGTTGCCGAATTCACGTATTTTGATTCACCAGCCTTCTGCTGGCGGCATTGGTGGACAGGCAACGGACATCAAAATTGCGGCGGAAGAAATCTTGCGCATGCGGCAGCGGTTGAATGAAATTCTGGCTGGTCATACGGGACAACCCATTGAAAACATTGAAAGAGACGTTGAGCGCGATTATATTATGAGCGCCATGCAAGCCAAAGAGTATGGATTGGTGGATGCGGTCATCACGAAGCGTGAATAGGCTGCGGACATTATGGTTCTTTTTATCTAAGGGGTGATGATGGCTACCGATTCCCTGGAACTTAACCTTACCAGTTCGCTATTGATTCCTTCCTCAGATCAATCGTTGGAATTGCACGGCACTCGCTGTTCTTTCTGTGGCCTGGGCGAAGGAAGAGTAGCGCGCTTATTCGAGGGCCGCAGCCGCTATATCTGTAATGAATGCATTCGTATTTGCTCAATGCTGATGGAGGATTACAGAGATATTGGTTATCTCCCTCCTTGGCATAAACCACCGTGGTTTTTGCGCTGGCTGAAGGGCGATACCGTGGGTGCGATTAGTTGTAGCTTTTGTGGAGCAGATCGGGTAAAGGGCGAATATCTGATGGCCAGTCGCCATTCGCAAATTTGCGAACGTTGCGTTCGGGCTTGTGAGTCGCTCGATATAGAGGTCGTTCCAACACTCTGAAGAATCAGCCCACTTTGGCCTTCTCATTTATCTAGTTCAATGTACTTGCAGGAACAGTTCCATATCGTAATGATGTGGAACTGTTTTGATTTTTCCGCTGCTTGATTTGATTTTCTATGTCAGACCCGCAGTCTACGCCAACTTCCCCCGCTACCGCGCATCTTTCCTTGCGAACTGTGACTGTCCTTGAGGTTGCTTCCGTCATCAGTTCAGTTTTGCTGATTGCGTGGGGGCTGAACCCGTTGCAATTACAGCAGCGCTGGATTGAGGTCGTTCCGGGAGGGCTGGCGTTGTTGTTAATGATTTATTCCCATCGTTTGCGTGGCGAAAGTCCATCTGAACTAGGGTTTACCGTAAATTATTTCGGGCGGGCGATGAGACTTCTGTTGCTGCCAATGCTCATCACGACAGCGATACTTTTGGGCATTGGCTATTTTGCTGCTTCGCTCAACTTCGGGCAGCGGTTTTGGCTCTCGCTGGTGGCGCTTCCGCCCTGGGGATTGACGCAGCAATACATTTTGCAGGGGTTTATCTATCGGCGGTTGCATCTGATCCTCGGCGAAACGAAATCTGCCACCGTGATTTTCCTGGCAGCCTTCCTGTTTGCGCTTGTCCACGCGCCGAACGTGCCGCTCCTGTTGTTAACACTGATTGGCGGCCTTGTTTGGACGTGGGTTTACACGCGTGCGCCGAACTTATTTGCGCTGGGGCTTTCACACGCAATGATGAGTGCGATAGCCATGTCCTCATTGCCCGCCTGGTTTTTGCAAAGCATGAGCATCGGATACAAGCATTTGATCTATCAGCGATTTTAGAAGGGAAGCGCATGGCACAGTCTTTCATTGAGAAACGAAAAACCAATTGGCAACGGTTGGAAGAATTGGTGCAGCGCATTCGACAATTGCGCGGACTCCAAAAATTCAACCGCAAAGAAGTTCGCGAATTGGGTACGCTGTATCGTCGCGCCGCTTCTGATTTGGCCATTGCGCGAGTCGAATCGCGTGACCCGCGTTTGGTGAACTATCTCAACTCGCTGGTAATTCGTGCGCACGGCGAAATCTATCGTTCAGAATCGAAGGGCGTGCGGGGGATTGTGGATTTTTATCGTTATGATTTTCCGCTGATCTTTCGCCAAACGTATCGCTACACGCTGGCGGTGTTTTTGATTTTTGTGGCGATGGCATTGTTCTCATTTGTGGCGACGTATCGGGATGACGATTTCATTGATCACGCGAATGTGCCGCCTGCGATGTTGCAGCATATCAAGGAAAACCGGATGTGGACGGACAGCTTGAATGATGAGGCTCCGGTTGGTGCGGCGTATATTATGACGAACAACATTCGCGTTGGCTTCCTGACCTTTGCCTTTAGCATTTTGCCTGTTGTTGGAACGGTCATTACTCTGATGCCCACCGCACTGCAATTCGGTTCAATCAATGCGCTGATCCTGAAATATCACATGGTGCAAAAGCTATACGGCTTTGTCGCCGGACACGGTGTATTGGAATTTACTGCCATTTTTATTGCGGGGGGAGCGGGTTTGATGATTGGCCTGGCGATCCTGATTCCCGGCGAGCGCACCCGCACACAGGCTTTGGTGGAGCAGGGAGCCGTTGCAATCAAGTTACTGGCTGGTTGTATTCCCATTCTCGTTGTTGCAGGCATTATTGAGGCGTTTATTTCACCCACGCCGATTCATCCCTACTACAAATTTGGGGTTTCGTTTATTACCGCAGTAATTCTGGCGGCTTATTTATTCAAACCTGCCAAGCCAGAGCCTATAGCGAACTCGTAACGGCTCTGTTATGATGAAAATGGAATTAACGGAATCAAAATTTCAGGAATCGCTTATGGCAACGACGCAGTTAACGATTTTGCAGAAGAATGGAATGTTTTCTTTCCTTGGTTTGATTAAGGCACAGGAATTGAAACTGGATGAAGCCTTTGAGACTGATGCCCGCCCCACCATTGCTGTGGTCAAACTCGACCCACGCGAAGGGCAACCCATGCTCAAACAATTTGAGACAGGCCGTGAAGCCGTGAGCAAATACGAAGACGCCATCAGCACCAGCCTGGAACGTGGTTGGGAGATCGTCTATCGCGGTATCCCGCTGCACGGATAATTTCTTCGCATCCCAAACTTTTTCTTCTACCTTTCCTCACAGCTCTCTTGTGGCAACGGTTTCGCCAGCCATGCGCATTTCTATCGTCATCCCTGTTTTCAATGAGGCTGACACGATTGAAGCTGCTGCCAGCGCGCTCAGTCAGTTGCACGGAGAAGCCGAAATCATTGTCGTGGATGGCGGCAGCTCAGATGAAACCGTTGCTCTGGCGCGTGCCTGCGGATTGACCGTGATCAGCGCTTCGCGGGGGCGCGGACAGCAAATGAATGCGGGCACAGTCTGTACACAAGGCGAAATCCTTCTGTTTCTACACGCCGATACCTATTTGCCGCCAGATGCTCTGGCCTTGATTACCGCTGCTTTGCAATCGCCCGAAGTATGTGGGGGGAATTTCAGCCTGCGATTTGAAGGTGGAACGGTCGGCGCGAAAATTCTTACCCGCCTCTATCCCTGGCTGCGATGTTTGGGATTGATTTACGGTGATTCGGCGATTTTCGTGCGCCGCTCGGTCTTTGCCGCCGTGGGTGGTTATCGGCCTATTCCATTATTTGAGGATTGCGATTTGTATCAACGACTGCGACGAGCCGGACAGTTTGTGCGATTGAAAGAATACGCCACCACATCCTCGCGCCGCTTTGACGGTCGTTTCCTGCGCACATTCATTTTTTGGATAACGATGCAGGTTTTGTATTGGCTTGGTGTTCCCCCACAGCACTTAGCGAGAGCCTACCGCAGCGCGCGTTGAGTGTGTTGGCGTCACCACATAGCGCATACCTGTCTTGGTCGAAAAACTCACCGCGCCATCATCTGACGACGTGACCTTGATCGCTTTTCCGGCTGCCGTAACAGTGACCGGAACGCCCACCCGCAAACGACAAGGTAATCCTGCCAATGATTTCACGCTCGCGGTTATCAACTGACCTTCTTTCCATTTCAGATTTACTTCAAACGCGCCGCGTGCCCGCAGTCCCGTGATCTCTCCGCTTGCCCAGGCTTTTGGCAGCGCGGGCAATAAATGAATTTCGCCTGCATGGCTTTGCATCAACATCTCCGCCATCCCCGCCGTGCCGCCAAAGTTGCCGTCAATCTGAAACGGCGGATGATTGTCGAATAAATTCGGATGCGTAGACTTCGCCAGCAGCGCAACAATGTTTTCGTGCGCCGTGTTGCCTTCCTCCAGCCGCGCCCAGAAATTGATGATCCACGCGCGGCTCCATCCCGTATGCCCGCTGCCCGCTTGCAAGCGGCGTTCGAGCGATGTGCGTGCTGCTTTCGCCAAATCCGGCGTGCCGCGCAACGTGATTTGATTGCCCGGATGCAACGCGAACAAATGCGAGATGTGACGATGCCCCGGATCAGGTTCGGCATAATCTTCCAACCATTCCTGCAACTGCCCGTGCTTGCCGATTTGCAGCTTTGGCAAGTGGTCGCGCGTCGCGGCAATCTTTTTGCGAAAATCGTCGTCTTTGCCGAGAACCTCACTCGCTTCAATCACCCGCGAAAACAACGCGTGTAGAATTTCCGTGTCCATCGTTGGCCCCATTGCCATTTTGCCAATCGCGCCGTCACCTGTGCGGTAGCGATTTTCCGGCGAAATCGAAGGCCCCGTAATCAGGTGCTCTTTGCCATCGTCCTGCAAATAATCCAGAAAGAATTCCGCCGCTTCCTTCAGCACCGGATATGCACGAAATTCCAGAAAGACTTTGTTGCGCGTGTAATCGTAATGATCCCACAAATGCAAACTCAGCCACGCCGCGCCCATTGGCCAAATGCCCGAACCCACACCGTCAATCGGCACCGCATCGCCCCAGGCATCTGTGTTGTGATGCATCACAAAGCCGCGCGCGCCATACAGGTTTTTCGCAACACGGCGTCCGTCTTCACGCGCGTTTTCGATCAGACCAAACAGTGGTTCGTGCAACTCCGAAAGGTTCGTGACCTCGGCAGGCCAGTAATTCATCTCAGTGTTGATGTTGATCGTAAATTTGCTGTCCCACGACGGAGCCAGCTTGTCATTCCAGATGCCCTGTAAATTCGCCGCCATCGTGCCCGGACGTGAACTGGCCATCAGCAAATAGCGCCCAAACTGAAAATACAAAGTTTCCAGCGCCAAATCCGTTTCGCCCGCCTGCACGCGCTTCAGCCGTTCATTTGTCGGAAGATCAGGCGCAGCCGCCGCAAGCTGGAAAGCAACGCGGCGCATCAAGCGTTGATGATCAGCAACGTGTGCCGCCCGCAACTTAGCATAAGGCTTTTTCGCCGCTGCCAAATATTGCTCACACTTCGCCGCCGGGTCTTTTTCTTTGAAATTCGTAGCTGCCACAAACACAACCGTCACAGCATTCGCGTTCTCAACAATCAACTCATTGCCTTCAACGCGCAGCTTGCCGCCTTCGGGCAGAATCTGCGCAATGCCCTGAAACTTGACGCCGACTTTGCGTTCATCCGGGTGACGATCATCCCGCGCAATCGCTTCGCCGCCCATCACGACACGATTGCGCGCCACCAGCGACATCGTCACATCCTGTTCCCGCGTCATCGAAGCCGCAAACGAAATCCGCCCCGGCTGGTTGCTTGTCAGGCGAATGACGATTGCCTGATCCGGCACAGAAGCGAACACTTCGCGCGTGAATTGCACTGCGCCAATTTTGTAGGTCACGCGCGCCACGCCCGCATCTAAATCCAGTTTGCGGGCGTACTCGCTGGCATTTTCCTGCCCCTGAAAACGCAACTTCAAATCGCCAAACGGCTGATACATTGGCAGTCGGCGCGGAGTAGAGATAATGTTTTTGTCCGCGATTTCTTCAGCTTCTTTGATCTTGCCCGCCAGCAATAATCGCCGGACTTCGATCACGGCTTTCGCCCCGTTTGGATTGTTGCGATCCCGCTTTTCGCCCGCCCAAATTGTGTCTTCGTTAATCTGCAATCGCTCTTCCTGCACCCCGCCAAACACCATCGCGCCCAACCGCCCATTGCCAATCGGCAATGCCTCTTCCCACTTGACGGCAGGCTGGCGATACCAAAGCTTTTGCGTTGAAGCAGGCGATTGCGCTACGCCCACGCCCGCGCAGACGACAAACAAAACCCAAGCGGTAATCCATCGTTTCATTGTGTTGCTGTTCCTTTCTGTGATGAAGCCGAGAATCTATCACGAAGCGCGGAAGAGCAAAACGGATATGGTGACGTTTGCAATATTCACTGTTGCTCTTGGGCCGTGTCTATGAGAGCATTGAATTCGATGCTTTAAGAGTGAGGTAATATTTATGCTAGACATCAAAGAAGACATTCAATCGCTGACCGATTTCAAACGCAACACGGCTGAGTATATGCAGCAATTAAAGCAAACCGGACGCCCACTGGTTCTGACTGTCAACGGCAAAGCAGAGCTTGTTGTGCAGGACGCCGCCAGCTATCAAGCTGCGATGCAAGCAGCCGAAGACGCTAAAACTTTAAAGGCGTTGCTTGCCGCAAAAGCCGGAAAGGGTCGCCCCGCAAACGAGTTTTTCGCAGAGCTACGAAAGAAGTATAACCTTCCTGAAAAGAGGCCGCGCAAGTGAGCTATCAAATTATTCTTGAAGAAGAAGCGGAGCAGGACATTGATGCTGCAACAGCGTGGATGGCTCAGTTTTCGCCTGAAAAAGCCACCTTTTGGAATTTCGATATTCAGGACGCTATTGATAGCCTCCAGAATTTTCCCTTCCGCTGCCCGCTCGCACCCGAAAGCGAAACGTTCGGAACCGCGATTCGCCACCTCATCTTCGGCAAATATCGAATCTTGTTTACGGTGATTGATGAAACAGTGTATGTGTTACGTGTCCGGCACAGCGCACAAGATGTGTTGCGGCCTGATGAATGATTGAGCAAACTGTTAATAATAACCTCTAGCCATAACAAGACGATTTGGGTAAACTGCCCTTTCAGCAGTTCAGTCAATAAAAATTAGCTTACCCCGTTAATCAATTGTGCCCTCAGCATAAACTACTCAGATAAGGAGCAGAAGCTATGCAGTCCTCACTCAAGGACGTATTCAAGGAAGACCAGAAGCGGCTGGCAATTGATCAGGCTGAAACGATCTTCAACCAACTAATTCAAGAAGAACAGTACGTTGGCGAAGTCTTTTCCATCAACTATGAAGCAGCAATTGCCAATATTCACGACAGCCATCGTAAGCAGGTTGGTGGGATTCCCAGCTTGAGTTTCCTAATTGCAACCCGCATCAAACCCAAATCAAAACGTATCAGTCCTAGTGACGATATTGATTATCGTGCTGAAGATTCGTCTGTCATCTTATTACGTGTGATGGATGCTGCGCCTTTGCCAAACAGTTCGGAAGCCGAGCGTATCCGAGCCGAGGTCGCACAACGAGTGAGCGGCGAAACAGGTATGCACTGGGATGACCGAGAAATGATGGATGGCGCAACTGCGAATCATCTTTCACATGCGGGTATTAGGTGTCGCGTCATTGGCACTTTCTTTGTCGAGCAAAATCCAAGCATCGAAGACAAGGTTGCTTTGGTCTTACGGTTTGGCAGTGACCTTTCCAACTTTTACCCGAATCAAGGGCTGAAAGTTTACAAACCTAACGGCGCGGCACTGGAAAAAATTGTCAATTACCGAGACATCACACGACCGGACCAGCTTTCGGAAAAATCCGTTGTGGTTGGTGATGTGCGCTATGCCTCGACCAATCGTGGCTTTCAAGGAGTCTCCGATGTTCAGGTCGCGGTTCAACCTGCCGATTTATTGAGTCAAAAAACCGCCTTGTTTGGAATGACGCGCACAGGCAAATCAAACACGACCAAGATTGTTTTGAAATCTGTTTTTGAATTGCGTTTTGACGCTACTCATCCATTGCGTATCGGGCAAATCGTTTTCGACCCAAATGGAGAATACGCGAATGAAAATGCGCAAGACGTAAATCGGCAAAGAAATCCCTCAGCGATAAAGAATGTCTGGCGCTCTAATCCTGCTGGTCAAGAAGCAGATGTTGTAACCTACGGAATTCTGTCGCATCCAAACGATCCTAGCCGCCGCTTGATGCTGCTGAACTTTTTTGAGGAGGATAATCTACAAATTGGGAAAGAGGTGATTGATTTAGCGTTAGCCGCAGATGGCTCCAAATTTATACAAAACTTTAGGCAGGTTGTTTTCGAGAAGCCAGACGAAAATGATCGTTCAGCAACGACTCGTTACAGACGGAGTGTTCTTGTCTATCGCGCTTTATTAGCCAAAGCAGGGTTTGACGTCCCTGCCAGTCTCCGTCCCCAAACAGATAGATTGTTCAATCAAAATTTGATCGCAGCACTCAATAACAGCACAGGGACAAATAACATGGATCATGGCGCAGCCGCTACCATCCTCAGCAATCGGAACGCAACGTGGTCGCAACTCGCTACTGCCTTTGCTTACCTTTACGATTTTATGATGGACAGAAATAGCGGCTATGGGGCGTTCGAGCAGGCTTACATTGCCCGTCCCAATGGTTCTGGCGATCCGTGGGCGGATGAAGACTTGAAGAAACTTTTGGAAATGTTTAGCCGGGCGAATGGGCCGAGGCAAATTGGAAAAGTCCGTAATCAGCATTCAGGGAGTACGAATACTGATTACGCTGAGGACATTTACAACGATCTGGTCGCGGGCAAGCTCGTCATTATTGATCAATCCAGCGGTGATCCTGAAATTAACAAGTCTTCCGCTGACCGTATCATGTGGAAAATCTTCCGCAAAAATCAGAATCGCTTTCGGCAGGGGCAACAAAACCTGCCAGAGATTCTTGTTTATCTGGAAGAGGCGCATAATATCCTTCCCGCTGGCTCTGATATGGATTTGCAAGATGTGTGGGTACGCACAGCTAAGGAAGGTGCCAAGTATCGCATCGGAATGGTCTATGCAACACAAGAGGTCAGTAGCATTCAGCGGAACATTCTCAAGAACACAGCCAATTGGTTTATCGGCCACTTGAACAATACGGATGAGACAAAAGAACTTTGCAAATATTACGACTTTGAGGATTTTGAGGCGTCCATCCGACGCGCACAAGATCGTGGCTTCATTCGCGTCAAAACGCTGAGCAATCTTTTTGTCGTCCCTGTGCAAGTAAAGAAATTCGAGGTGTAGCTATGCCTTACGATGGAGAGTTTGCGCAATCCAAATCGCTACGCCGTCTGGCGGAAAGCGATAAGGTCAAAGAGTTGTTGGGTGATTACGAAGTACGTCATACAACAGGCCCTTCCGCCGCGCTCGACAAATTGCAAATGAGCGATATTCCACCAAGTCCGTGGCAGCCAGACTGGGTGCTTGCGGTTGATGGAAGCCATCACGAGGTACAAGTTAAGAACGGCTTTCCCGGAGCGGAAGCCTCTTACCTAACCATTGCTTCCGTCTTGCTCGATGTGGCAAAAATCAGACAGCTTGATCAACAACGTCCTGTTGATCCCAAGGTGTTCAGAACGACAGAGCAATCTGAATCCATTGATTGGGCTTTTCCAGGTTGCAATGTCATCACCAAAGGCGAAGCCTCTGCGAGGGATTCCTTGCGAAAAACGCTCTTTGAAGTCTTCGACGCAAAAAGAATGTCTGATGAAGGCGAATCGTTGTTAGATACCTTTGAGGTTTTGCTCGCACATAAGCCGGAAGATCAGCATCCACAGAGTTGCCCCCATGAAAACTGTCCTGTCGAAAAAGGAGAGTATGGTCGCAATCGAGGCAAATATTCCTGTCACTGTGAGAAGCAGGCACAGCTATACTCGACGGACGCACTGCGGATTCACGAAGGCATGAATCCGACAGGCTCAAATGGCGCGATGTTTGCTGAAATCATGCAGGTGCTGGAAAGAGTTTGGGTCGTTCATATTCTACGAACAATGGAGCAGCAAAAATGGTTAGCATCTTTGCGTAAGTTGGCCATTGTGATTGATGGCCCGCTTGCGGTTTTCGGACATCCAGCCTGGCTTAGTCATTCTATTTTCAAAGAACTGATGCGACTGAATAATGCAGTGCGGGCGGCGACAGACGGGCAAGATATTCTGATGGTTGGAATTGAGAAAACAGGAGAGTTTGTGGAGCATTTTCGGCAAATTGACACGAACGAGGATGGTCAGACGGGCCAATTTCCCAAAAAGTCATTGGCCTTGCTAACAAATTTATACATCAATCAAAACATTATCTTTTCTGACAGCACAAGATTTTACGGGCGACAATCGTACTTCGGCAGAAAGGTGTTCTATAAAACCAGTTCCGGCGCACGAATTGTAGCGACGCTTCCGTTTCTTTCGGAAGGACACAAAGACCTGAACAACGCCGACGTTACACAATTTCCTCGTCTTACGGATGCAGTTCAATTACTTGATCGGCTTGTCAGTTCGCGGTATCCCAATGCATTATCGCCACTGGTTGCGGCCAATGCAGAAGCTGCTATCCCACTCAACCTGGGAAAAAAGGTATTGGAGCGTTTGGCCAAAGAACTTATCTCAAAAGGTCGCGCATGAGTCAGCACCCACTCAATAATCATAAAACTGCGGTCGGGCGATGGGCGGGGTTAGGCCCGTATTATGCGATGTTTCCGACTGATTTCGCATTCCAGGTCATTGAAGAGTTTTCGCGCCCTGGTGATGCAGTGTTCGATCCATTTGCCGGGCGTGCTTCCAGCGTTTACGCTGCGTCTATGCTAGAGCGCGAAGCAGTTGGCATTGAGATCAACCCTGTTGGTTGGCTTTACGGACGGGTCAAGCTTAACCCTTCCTCAAAGAATCGTGTCGTGAAGCGCCTTAAAGAAATAGGTGATATTGCAGATAGCCAGCAACATTCACGATTGGAGGGGATGCACGAATTTTTTCATTGTTGCTATGCGCCGAAGGTTCTCAACTTTTTGCTTTACGCGCGTGATTTATTGAAATGGCGAGAGAGCAATGTTGATGCGACACTAATGGCACTTATTCTCGTCAACCTGCACGGGAAAAAAGAAGGATCACTATCGAATCAAATGCGTCAAGGGAAAGCGATGAGTCCTGATTATTCGATACGATGGTGGAAAGACAATAACTCTGAGCCACCCCAGCTTGACCCAGTAGATTTTCTTAGCAAGAAAATTGATTGGCGCTATGCAAAAGGCACACCCAAAGGCCAACCAAGCTCTGTAATTCTTGGCGATAGCACAAAAGTAATTAGCAAGTTGGGGGCGAATATTAAAAATGGAAAGCAGCGACCGTTCAATTTGATGTTTACTTCACCACCTTATCGCGAAATTACAGATTACCATTACGATCAATGGTTGCGCTTATGGATGTTGGGAGGGACTGCTTGGGCACATAGAACCGGGAAACTGTGGCAAGGTAGGTTCTCATCTAAAATAGCTTACAAAGAGCTACTTCTTTCTGTTTTTCGTGGCTGTGCAAACGTACTCACAGATAATGCGATTCTTTATGTCAGGACGGATGCAAGGTCGTTTACCTATGAAACGACTTTTAGCATTCTGCGCCAAATCTTTCCTCGAAAATCCGTTGAGATTATTCAACGCCCTTTCCTAAAAAGAACTCAAACAGCTTTATTTGGGGATTCTGCTAAGAAGCCCGGTGAAGTTGATCTAATTCTAAGACCTAATCAAAGCAACCCTAGTCTTCCTTCATTCACATAATCCCAAACGTCGCAAACGCCTCGCACGCGCTCATTCCATCTTCAATCGCTTTTCTGACTAACTTCTCGCCGCGTGCTTTTTCAATCGCTTTCATGAATACTTCGGCTTCGGCTTCTTGTGGCACGACCAGGACGCCGTCTACGTCGCCGAAGATGATGTCGCCGGGGGTGATGCGGATGCCTTCGATTTCGATGGGGAGGCGGAAGTCGAGGACTTTGCCGCGTGGGCCTTGATCCTGGGCGTAGCGACCGCTTGAGAATGTCGGAAAGCCAAGCGCTAAAATGCCGAAGGTGTCGCGGGAATAGCCGTCTACGACTGCGCCTGCTGCGCCGAGTTTCATGGCGCGGGTGCTCATCAATTCGCCCCACAAGGCGTAGCGCGGCGAACCTCCCGTGCAGATGTAGATTTCGTTGGTCTTCAAATCATCCAACGCTTCCAGCATCAGGCCGAAGGGTTTGTTCATCGCGGGGTTGTTGGAGGTGGAAGTTGCTTCGGTGAAGACATCAGCTTCCAGCACAGGCATCGCACGTCCGATGGCGACCATATCATCGCGCAGTGGCTGCAAACGCGGCGGCAGGAATTGATGCAGCAAGCCGAGTTTGTCCATCACATCGCCAACAACGGCGGTGAAAAGTTCACGTTTGGCGAGGGCAAAAAGTTCTTCGTCTGAATTCCAAAGTGGCATAGAAATTTGGTTGTAGGGTAAACATCCTGTTTGCCCTTCTGAATCAATTGAACGTCACAGCGCTGCAAACAAGATGTTTGCAGTACATTTGCGCTGCAAACAAGATGTTTGCAGTACATTTGCATTGCAAACAAGATGTTTACAGTACATTTTTCGCACAAGGTGAAATTGAGGTGCAGAGCTTATCTCAAACAGGCGACTGAAAGAAATAGAATGCAGATCACGTGGATAAAACGGATTTACGCTGAATTTTTTTGGCACTGCTCCGCGTGAATCCGCTATTTCCGCGTCATCCGCGTTCTATTTTCCTCTCTTGCCAAGTTGTCAGATTGTTCTCATCCGACAACTTCGCTATCCTGCACCGAGCAAACAACAATTTTATCAACTGCAAAGAATCGAAAATGGCTCGCACTTTCATCATCAAATCCGATCAACCGCGCCCGGCTTCGCTCATCAACTACGGCAAAGAGTTGAATGACGAGCAGCGCGCGGTCGTCAATGCGGGTGGCGGGCCGTTGCTGGTGATTGCGGGCGCGGGTTCGGGCAAGACGCGGACGCTGACCTATCGCGTGGCTCGATTGATTGAACTCGGCGTTGCGCCGGGGCGAATTCTGCTGCTGACGTTCACGAATCGCGCGGCGCGCGAAATGCTGAGCCGTGTCGAGACGCTGCTGAAAACGGATACGCGCAAAACCTGGGGCGGCACATTTCATTCCATCGGCAATCGCATCCTGCGCCGTCATGCTGTTAGCCTCGGCTACGAAAGCAATTACACAATTTTGGACTCGGAAGATGCGAAAGAGTTGATCGAATCGTGCATTGAAGAGGCCGCGATTGACACGAAGGCGAAACGCTTTCCGAAAGGCGAAGTCTTGCGTGAAATGTTCAGTTTTGCGACGAACACGGATACGATGCTGGAACAGGTCATCGCCAAACAATATCCGCATTTCGAGCCGCTGACAGCGCAAATCAAGCGCGTGGATTTTCTCTATCAGGATCGCAAGCTCGCGCGCAATGCGATGGATTATGACGATTTGCTGGTGAACTGGAAAAAACTGCTCGAAACCAAGCCGGACATCGCCGCGATTTATCAGGATCAGTTTCAGCACATTCTGGTGGACGAGTATCAAGACACGAACACGCTGCAAGCCGACATCATAGATTTGCTCGCCGCCAAGCATCGCAACGTGATGATCGTTGGGGACGATGCCCAAGCAATTTTTGGCTGGCGCGGCGCAAACATCGAAAACATTCTCAGCTTCCAGAAACGCTACACGGATGCGCAGCCGTTCAAGCTGGAAAGCAATTATCGCTCGACGCCGGAAATCCTGATGCTGGCGAATGCGGCGATTCATCACAACCGCAAACAGTTCCCGAAAAACCTGCAAGCGATTCGTCCGAGCCAGAATTTCGAGCCTGCGCTCGTGCCCTGCCGCGATGCCGATCAGCAATCTGCCTTTGTCGCAGCGCGCATCCTGGAATTGCGCGATGAAGGCGTGCCGCTCGACGAAATCGGTGTGCTGTATCGTTCGCACTTCCACGCGATGGAATTGCAATTGGAGCTCACGCGGCGCGGCATTCCGTACGAGATTCGCTCCGGCGTGCGCTTCTTTGAGCAGGCGCACATCAAAGACGTGACTTCGTACCTGCGCCTGATCGTCAACCCGCGCGACGAAATTGCGTGGAAGCGTGTGCTGAAACTGATTCCGAAAATCGGCAACGCCACGGCGGCGCGCATCTGGGAACGGCTGGCAGAGTCAAACGACGCGCTGGCCTTGGTCAAGCCCGATGTTTTTGGGCACGATGCCATTGCGCCGACGTTGCCGAAAGGCGCGCAAACCGGCTGGCAGGAATTTGTCGAACTGATCAAAGCGTTGACCGAAGAGGGCACGCTGAACAATCCCACGAAACAAGTCGAAGTCATTTTGGAGCGAGGCTACAACGAATATTTGCAGGCAACGTTCGACAATGCCGAAGCGCGTGAAGAGGATTTGAAACAGCTTGCGTTGTTCGCTGGCCGCTACGACACAACCGAGCAATTTCTGAACGAACTCGCGCTCATTCAAACCGAAAGCGGCGCGCTGATGGGCGAAGACGTCGTGATGGGCGGCGATGAAGATGAGCGTCTTGCGCTGTCGTCTGTACATCAGGCGAAGGGCTTGGAATGGAAGGTCGTGTTTTTGATTTGGCTGAGCGATGGCCGCTTTCCGTCTGCACGATCTTTGCGTGAACCGGAAGGTGAAGAAGAAGAACGCCGCCTGTTTTATGTTGCTCTGACGCGGGCGCGCGATGAACTGTATGTGACCTATCCTATCGTCGAAAACGAACGCGGGCGGCAGACGATCATTCAACGCCCCTCGCGCTTTGTGTTGGAAGTGCCACGCAGCTTGTTTGAGATTTGGAATGTGGATGAAGAAGCCGTAACGTTTGACAGTTTTGAGGTGGACGAAACGAAGCTCATTAACTAAGTTGCGACGAGGTCAGCTATGCCGCAAACAAAATATGATGTCGTGGTCGTTGGTTCCGGCGCAGGCGGTGCGACTGCCGCTTACGTGCTCGTAAACAAAGGGCTGAACGTGATCCTGCTCGAAGCCGGGCGGATGCTTGATCCGACGAAGGATTTTCGCACGCATACTTGGCCGTACGAACTCAAATATCACGGCAAAGGCAAACCTGGTGCGTACGACGGACTGTGGAAGATCAACGAATATACCGATCACCTCTACACGAATCCGCGCACGGACAAATATGCTTCGAGTCCCGAATTTCATTGGACGCGATTGCGGGCCGTGGGCGGGCGGACGAACACCTGGGGGCGGTCGTGTTTTCGGCATGGGCCAATGGATTTCAAGACGAAATCTATGCAGGGCTTTGGCGAGGACTGGCCGCTTTCGTACGAAGACTTAGCGCCGTATTACGACAAGGCAGAAACGTTAGTTGGCATTTCGGGCGCACCAGAAAATTATTTCAATATGCCCGATGGCAAATATGCCGCGCCTGCACACAAGCCGCGTTGCACGGAACTGTATTTGAAAAATCAGGCGGCGAAGATTGGCGTGCCGATCGTGCTGGAACGAACAGCGGTGTTGAATGCGGCGTACGATGGGCGCGCGAAATGTCATTACTGCGGGGCGTGTGGCAATGGCTGTGACACACGGTCACGGTTTTCGAGTTTGGACGTCATCATCCCGAAGCTGCAAACCAAAAAGAATTTCACCTTGCGCACGCACGCCGTCGCGCATCAGGTGCTGGTGGACAAGAACGGGCGCGCGCGCGGCGTTTCGTTCTTTGATGCGAACACAAAACAGCATTATGAAATCGCCGCAAAAGCCGTGGTGCTGGCGGCAAGCACCGTGGAATCCGGGCGCATCATGCTCAATTCCAAATCACGCTTTCATCCGAATGGCATCGGCAATTCCAGCGGTTTGATTGGGCATTACCTGATGGATAACGTTAAATCAGGTGGGGTGGTTGGCGTGGTGCCGGAACTGAAAAATCGCAAGGTCGAAAATGACGACGGCGCAGGCGGAACACACATCACGATTCCGCGCTTCAATTACAACCGCAAGAATGATTTTTATGGCGGCTATTTTATTCTGACTGGCTCCGGCTTCGGGCGCGGCGTCAGTCGAACGGCTGGATTGACGGGCTGGGGCGCGGCAATGAAGAAGCAAATTCGCGCCGAATATGGCAGCACGATCAGCCTGCGCGGCTACGGCGAGCGGTGGGCGTCGTATGATAATTACTTCGAGATTGATCCGAACAACGTGGACGCTTACGGCATTCCGCAAGTCCGCTTTCACGCGGGCGACAACGACAATGACAAGAAAATGATGGCGGATATGTACGGCTGGATGGAGCAGATTTTGCAGGCGTGCAACGCGGAGATTCTGCCCTTTCGCAAATACATTGAGCCCATGGGCGATGCAACGCATGAATGCGGTTCGGCGCGGATGGGGAACGATCCAAAGACATCGGTGCTGAATGCGTTCAATCAATCGCACGACGTGAAAAATCTATTTGTGACCGATGGCAGTTGCTTTGTTTCGTTGCCCGGCACGCACGGCATTACGACGTGGATGATGGCTTTGTCGTGGCGCGCGTCAGAGTATTTGGCGGAGCAGATGAAACGAGGAGAAATTTGATGCGGCGCGTTTATTTTCAGCTGTGTGCGTTGTTGTTTTTGTCATTGCCTGCGCTTGCGCAAACAAAGGCTGTCGAAGCAGAAACGGCGCGGTTGCTATTCCAGGTTGCACCGCTCACGACAAACGGCGATGTTGCTGCTCAAGTGCGGCAGCAGATGAAAAGCTTCAAAGCCCCGCTTGTGCATCTGCGTGCCTTCGTCGTTGGCATAGATCGCATTGCTGCCGCGCGAACCGCGATTGAAACCGAACTCAAACAACGCAAAGCTGAACCCGCACTGACTATCGTTGCCGTTGGTGCGTTGCCGCGTGGTGTGCTGATCGCGCTGGAAGCCGTGACGCTGGCGAACAAATCCGTCAATCCCTATGGACTCGCCTTTGTTTCCGGCCTGGCCGGCAGTGCCGATCAACCTGTGGCGCAAATGTTGCCACTCGCGGAAAAAGCAATGCGCGATTTGAATGCAGCGCATCAGGCCGCAGGCATTGTGGCGGGCGACGTGCAACGTGTCACTTGTTTGGCGACTTCATTGCAGGACGTGGAGGCTGTTGAGAAATTGGTAAAAGCCACGTTCCCGCAATCTGCGACCAGCATTGTGCAATTGCAACGTGCGCCTGTGCGGGGCGTGATTGAATGTGAAACGGTGGCGCGGCTGCGTTCGGCGGTGAATGAACCGCTGAAATTTGTCTTTGCCGAATCGTTGCCGAAATCGCCGAACTTCTCACACGTTGCGTTAGTTGGGGCAAAGCAGGTAGTCTTCTCCGGCGCATACAGCGCAGGCGGGCAGGATGCTGAAGCGCGCCGGGCGTATGAAGAATTGACGCAGTCGCTCGCCAGCGCAGGTGCTTCGATCAAACAGGTGGCGATGTCGAGCCTGTTCCCCATTTCGCAAGCAGCAGCCGATTTAGTGCGCAGGACGCGCTTCAACTTTTATGATCCGGCGCGTCCGCCCGCCAGCACGATGATGATTTTTGAAGGACTCGCCGACAACGCTGCCTTTGCGGTAGACGTTGTCGCAATCAAGATAGAGAAATGAAATGTATGACAGGCGGCTCGCCTGTCGGTTGGGTTGACAAACAAATGGAGCAATGACAGGCGGGCCGCCTGTCGTACATTTTTTTGAGGAGTTTTATGACCGCACCAAAACTTGCTTCTCCCATTTTGGCCTCTGATGAAGCCTATCGCGTCACAGGCATTGAGGCTGTGATGACGCCCGCTTTGTTGATTTACCCTGAAATCATTGATGCCAATATCAAAGCCACGTTGCAACTATTTAATGGTGATGCAAATCGCTGGCGACCGCACGTCAAAACTTCCAAGCTGGTGTTTGCGATGAAAAAGCTGGTCGAGCAAGGTGTGGTGAATTTCAAATGTGCGACGACGCTGGAATTACAAACTGCCGCAGATGCGGGCGCGACCGACATTTTGCTGGCGTATCCGGTGGTCGGAGCCAATGCGCGTCGCGTGTGTGAACTAGCTGCGGCGATGCCTGAAAAGCGAATTTCTGCCTTGGTCGAAACCGCCGAACAGGTGGCGGCGTGGCAGGGCAGCAAGGTCGGCTTATTCATTGACGTGAATGCCGGAATGAACCGCACCGGCATTGAGCAGGAACGCATTGATGAAATTGTCCGAGTGGCGCAGGCGATTGTTGCGGCGGGGCTGGAATTTCGCGGGTTGCATAGCTACGACGGCCACGCCGGAAGCCTAGACACGGCGGCAGTACATCAAAACTACGATCACTTGCTGAAGGTCGTTGACGCACTGAAACGAGTTGGTATTGAAGTGGAAGAAGTGCTGACTTCCGGCACGCCCGCGATGCCGCACGCGCTGGCGTATTCTGCTTTTACCAATGCGTCATTTGTGCATCGCATCTCGCCGGGAACGATTATTTACAACGATTGTTCCAGCTTGCGGCAACTGCCTGATGAATACGGCTATCGGCCTGCGGCAGTGGTTGTGTCGGCGGTCGTGAGTCATCCAACCGCGCATCGAATCACCTGCGATGCGGGGCACAAAACCGTGTCGGCAGATTCGGGCGTCCCAACTTGCGCGGTGCTGGGGCATCCTGAATTGGAGCCGCACAAACCAAGCGAAGAACATTTGCCGATTGATGTGCCGGAAGGAATGCCGCTGCCTGCAATTGGTGAATATTTATACCTTGTCCCGCGTCACGTGTGCCCAACCGTGAACAATTTCGATCACGCTTTGATTATTGAAAACGGGCGTATCACAGGCATTGAAAATGTCACGGCACGCGGACGCGAAATTCCGGTTAAATTATAAGGACTCATTATGGCGACAGTCACAACACAACTGAAATGGAATGGTGAATTGCAATTCACGGGAAAAACCGCGAAAGGTTTTGAGACGGTGATGGACGGCAACACGGCAGTAGCGGCAAGCCCGATGGAGCTTTTGCTGGAAGCGACAGGCGGCTGTTCGGCGATTGATGTCGTCCTGATTTTGCAGAAGATGCGCCTGAACCTGACGCATTTAGAAGTCTCGCTTGAAGGCGCACGCAATGAAACCGAGCCGAAATACTACACGACGATGACGATGCGGTTTGACGTGTGGGGCGATGATTTAAGCGAGGATAAAGTCGTGCGTGCGATCAATCTTTCGATTGGCAAATATTGCAGCGTGTTTCATTCGTTGCGCAAAGATATGCAATTTGGCGCAGAGTATCGTATTCACGTGCCTGGCACCGAAGCGGCGGGCGAATACCAAACCGTCGCGTTCACCGCGCCAGAGTAGCGGTGTCGAGCCAGATCGTGACTGGCCCGGAATTGTGGATCTCCACCAGCATATCCGCGCCGAATTCGCCCGTTTCAACTTTGCAGCCGAGCGCCCGCAATTTCTCAACAAAACGGTCGCACATCGGTGCAGCGATTTCCGGGCGTGCAGCATCGGTGAAACTTGGCCTGCGCCCTTTGCGGCAATCGGCATAGAGCGTGAATTGCGACACGACCAGCATTTCAGCCTGCACGTCTAAAGCCGACAAATTGAACTTGCCTTCGGCGTCGGCAAAGATGCGCAGGTTGACGATTTTGTTGACCAGTAATTCAAGGTCGGCTTCGGTGTCATCAGTTCCAACACCCAATAAAATCACTAGCCCTGCGTTGATCTCGCCTGTGACACGCCCTGAAATTGTGACCTTCCCTTTGGTGACTCGTTGTAAGATTGCCCGCATAAAAAATAACGATTTCTTTGGTAGTGCCTAATCCTGTCACCTGACAAAAATCGTTTCTTGACTTTGATACCCCGGTTTGTCAGTATGCGCCAGATTTGACTGCGCCAGCGGTGGCCTCGCTAATGGCAGTTTTTGGAGGACACCTACCGTGCGCGAAATTACCTGCCGATCTATTTTCCTGAAATTCTCTTTTGTTTTTCTCATTGGCCTGGCTGCTGCTCCAGGTTGGGCACAAACGCCGCCCTTGCCTGGCAACTTGCCCGTTGCCGAATCCGCCAAAGACCCGGTTCTGCCCAGCGTCGCTACGCCGCGAGTAGCAACGGGGAAAGACCTTTATTGCGCGGGATATATTCGCGCAACTGCGCCAAGCACAGAGATGAAAATCATTGGCGGAGAAGAGGAAAACAGAATTGCTCATTTTGGGCAAGGTGATGTGGTTTATTTGAATATTGGGCGATCACGAAATATCCGCGCAGGCATGCTGTTTAGTGTCACGCGCCCGATGGGCAAGTTTCGTTCGCCCTACAAGCGCGTCGGCGGTAAAGACCTCGGCGTTTATGTGCGTGAACTGGGGGTGTTGCGCGTTATCGCCGTGCAGGAAAAAACGGCGACGGCGCGCATAGTTGTTTCTTGCGATGATGTTCAACTTGGAGATGTCCTTGTCACGTTTACCGAAAAATCTTCTCCGGCTACCGACATTAGTCAGCCCCTTCCGCGCTATCAACCCGCCTATGAGGACCTTGCCGGGCACATCGTCCTGCAACGCGAACAACACGAAACGATAGGCCCGCGCGACGTTGTTTACATTGATCTTGGCACCGAAGATGGTGTGAAAGTGGGCGACGCATTCACGATCTACCGCAAGAAGCCAGACGATGGCAACGTTTTCAACTTCAACGATGATGATGTTGTGTTGCGGCAAAGCAGCGATTATGAAAGTGACAAATTCAAAGGCGGCAAGTATTCCAATACCCATCCGTATGAAGCTCGCCAGCAAGTAAAAAACGCCCGTTCTGGCGTTCCCCAAAAGATCGTTGGCGAGCTCATTGTGATTGCCGTCGAAGGGAAATCCGCCACCGCCATCGTCACGCGTACCACACAGGAAGTGCATACGGGCGATTGGGTCAGATCAAGATAAGTTTGTTGGTATAGCTGAGTTTGACGTAAAAGGCGCGTAGTTTTTGGACTGCGCGCCTTTGCCTATTTGGAAGTGATTTGTGTTTGAATGTGCTACCGAGTTCCCGTTAACTGCACGAGCTTTCCTTCGACCTGTAGCGTGATTGAGGAGCGTACATTGCCTGACCGATAAACGCGTTGCGTCGCTTTCTGAAAGTCTTCGGCTTTGGCTTTGGGGATGTCCAAAAACTTTTGTGGATTGCGATCCACAATCGGAAACCACGAGCTTTGCACTTGTATCATCAGGCGATGGCCTTTGCGAAAGGTGTGGTAGACATCGGGCATCTCAAAGGTAATTGCCGCCGCTTTGTTCGGAACCATTGGCTCCGGCTTCTCGAAGCTGTTGCGGAACTTGGCCCGAAATGGCTCGCCATGAACCAATTGCTGATAGCCGCCCATTTTCACGGCATTGGCTAGCAGGCGTTGTCCCGTTGGTGGTGCAGGCGTTGGGAAGTCGCCCGGATACACATCAATGACTTTGACGACAAAATCGGAATCTGTGCCCGAAGTCGAAACGCTCAGATTCACTTTGATTGGCCCGGCAATCGTCACGTCTTCTTCCAGGACTTCTGACTTGTACACCAGAACATCTGTGCGTTGCGCGGCAAAGCGCTGATCTTCGGTCATGTAATCCGAAGTCATTCCATCCACAATGTAACCCAGATACGGCACCGGGCGATTAGGGTCGCTGACATATTCGTCAAAGGCGTTCGCATCGGTTGGCGCAGTTGTTTTCAATTGCCCCGACGCGTGCAAATACACGGTCATCGGGGTCAGGTTTTTCGGCGGCCACTGGCTTTGCTTGCGCCATTCATTCAGCCCGGTAACGAACATATACGCTTCGGGCAAATCCATTGGCTTGTCTTTCAGGAAATGCATGAAAAACGGGAACTGAATCTGCTCGCGAAAGTACACGCCTGTTTTGACGCCGAAGTTCAGATTGCCAAGCTTGTCACCATCGCCGCGCGACCATCCACCGTGTGACCACGGCCCCATCGCAAGCAGATTTACCGTGCCCGGATTTAGCTTTTCAACTGCGCGGTAAATATGAAACGGCCCCATCGGGTCTTCGGCATCGAACCAGCCACCAACATTCAGTACCGCGCATTTCACATTGTTCATGTACTTCCACAATGAACGCCCTTTCCAGAACTCATCGTAGTTCGGATGATCTACGATTTCCTGCCAGTACGTCGCTTTGCCGTCAAAATACTTTTGATTCGCTTCCGCAAGTGGGCCAAGGTTCAAGTAAAAGTCATAACCATCAGGCGTGCCAAAATCCAATGGGAGACGCGGGCGCGGCGGTTGCGGTTGTTTGTGCGGCGTGAAGAAGCCATAAAATCCAAAGTTCGCCGCCAGCATAAACGCGCCGTTGTGATAGACATCGTCGTTGATGTAGTAATCCGCCGTCGGTGCCTGGGGCGAAGCGGCTTTCAAGGCCGGATGCGAATCAATGATGCTGGCTGCGACGTGAAAGCCGGGTTGTGAAATGCCGACCATTCCCGCTTTGCCATTGTTGTTCGGAATATTTTTCAGCAGCCATTCAATCGTGTCGTAGGTATCTGTGCTTTCGTCAATGTCCTTGTTGGAGCGTTTGTTTGGTACGTGCGGGCGCACCTGTTGAAAGTCGCCTTCCGACATATACCGACCGCGCGCATCCTGATAGACAAAGATGAAGCCTTCCTTTTCAAAATGCTCCGAAGGGCCAAGCGATGCACGATATTGATCTACGCCATACGGGGCCACGCTGTACGGCGTGCGCGTGAGCAGGAACGGGTAGCTTTGCGCGGTATCTTTCGGCACGTACACCGAAGTGAATAGCCGCACGCCATCTCGCATCGGAACGAGGTATTCGTATTTGGTGTAACGCGAGCGAACGTTGTCTATGTTCTGGGACTTCAACGACGCAGGCAGTAAAACCAGCGCTAAGGCAAAGGCCATGAGTAATTGAATAAACTTGGTCACGAAATTTCCTTTTAAGTGAAGAATTATTGTCGCCTGCCAGTCGCGCTCACGCGGCTTTCCGCGCCGCCGTAGATAGGCCAGCCGTTCGACGGCTGGCGCTCTGTTTGCAGTCAGGGCTTAAGCCAGGTCGCAGGGAAGGACGTCGAAACGCCCTTTTTCTGGGGGCCTCGCTTGACACCAGCCGTCAAACGGCTGGCCGATTTGCCCTTCGAGTAAGCCCGATACATCGGGCTGCCTGGTTACGAATTATTTGCCGGCAAAGTTCGGCTGGCGTTTTTCCATAAAAGCGCGCACGCCTTCTTTGTGATCTTCGGTCATCCCACAACGTAAATGGGTTTCGGCTTCGCGGTCAAGCACGGTGCGAAAATCGGCGGTTTGCGCAAAGTTGATGTTGGCTTTCATATACCGGTAGCTGGTTAACGGGCCGTGCGCAATGCGCGTGGCGATTTCGTTAACCTGCGCGGTCAATTCATCGTGCGTGACTACGCGATTAATCAGGCCCAGCCGATGCGCTTCTGCTGCGTCAATGATGTCAGCCAGAAAGAACATTTCTTTGGCTTTGGCTGCGCCGACGTAGCGTGCGAGCGTCCACGTTGTGCCGAAATCGCCGCCGAAGCCGACTTTGGCGTACGCCGTGCCGAACTTGGCTTGCTCTGACGCAATGCGCAAATCACAGGACAGGCAAATGCCCAGGCCCGCCCCCATCGCAAACCCGTTCACCGCTGCAATCGTCACTTTCGGCAAATTGTACAGCAACCACGACAATTCCTGCGCCTGTCGCAACCCGTCAATTTGCTGTTCCAATGTTTCGGGCTGGGCCGATTCTTTGGCCATGTTGGAAACGTCGCCGCCCGCACAAAACGCACGCCCGGTGCCAGTCAGGACAATTGCGCCAATCTCAGGATCGCGGCTCCATTGCTTGAGTAATTCGATAGCTTGCCCAATCAAATCACGGCTTAATGCGTTGAGCTTGTCCGGGCGATTGAGCGTTAACGTTGCGACTTTGTTTTCGATGTGGGTAAGAATGACTTGGTCTGACATCGTGCTCCCTCTGAAAATGTACGACAGGCGGCCTGCCTGTCCTGGATTTTTATTGGTTCCGATCATAAACAGGCAAGCTGCCTGTCGTACAGCATAGACAGGCAGGCCGCCTGTCGTACATTGACTTAGCGTGGGTTGAAGTTGGAGTGTAGCGCACCGCCTTCCAGCGGAATGATATTTCCTGTCATTAGATCAGGGCCAGTGATGACATTGACGATAGCGCCTGCCACATCTTCCGCCGTGCAAACTCTGTGCAATAACACGTGATCTTCCGTGCGTTGCTTTGCGGCTTCATAGGCTTCCGCGCCTAAACCATCTTGTAACCAGCGGGTTGTAATCATCCCCGGCGCGACGGCATTGACGCGCACGGTTGGCGCAAAGACGCGCGCCAATGTCACGGTCATGTTGTTCAGTGCGGCTTTCGATGCGCAATAGGGAATGGAACTACCGGTTGCGGCGATTCCTGCGACGCTCGACACATTCACGATTTCGCCGTTGCCCGATGCCATCAATGCCTCGCGCGCTGCTCGTGAACATTGAAATGGGCCAATCACGTTAGTCGAAAAAATTCGATCCCAATCTTCCAGCCCGACGCCTTCCAAATTGTCGTGCTTGATGAATGAAGTCACGCCCGCATTGTTGACCAGAATATCCAGGCGTCCGAATTCGCGCACCGCTGCATCAATCATCCGGCGACAAGCCGCATCGTCTGTGACATCTGCTTGTACCGCGATCCCGCGCACACCGAGCGCTGAGATTTCGGCGGCAGTTTGCTCAGCCTCATCTTTTGAACGACTGTAGTTGATGAGCACTGCACATCCGCGTCGTGCAAGTTCGAGTGCTGTGGCGCGCCCCACGCCTGTTCCTCCGCCTGTGATAACAGCAGCTTTGCCTGCTACTTCCATTGTTTGTCCTCCGAAAATGTACGACAGGCGGCCCGCCTGTCTCAGTCTCTGAATTACGTTCGCGACAAGCAAGCGGCCTGTCGCACATCTTTGTATTTGTATCTGATTACGGTAACATACCGACCGGTTGGTCAGTCTAGGCTTTGCGTTATAACGTGTCAATCAGGTGGCAAGGACTACAGCATATGTGGCAAACATAGGCGTCTTTTTTCGTACCTTCAGGAGAAATACAATGATGACCCCGGAACAATCCATCAACGTCCAGGATTTATTTTCGCTCAAAGGTAAAGTCGCTGTCGTGACAGGTGGCTCGCGCGGTATCGGATTGATGATCGCGCGCGGCTATTTGGAATCGGGCGCGAAAGTCTATATTTCCTCACGCAAAAAAGAAGTCTGTGACGAAACCGCCAAACAGCTTTCCGAAATCGGCGAATGTTTTTCCATCCCGGCAGACCTTTCGACGGTCGAAGGCTGCAAACACCTCGCCGACGAAATCAAGGCACGCGAACAGGCGTTGCACATTCTGGTGAACAATGCCGGGGCGGTGTGGGGCGCGCCGTTTGAAGAATTTCCCGAAGCAGGTTGGGATAAGATCATGGACACGAACGTCAAAGGCATTTTCTTTTTGACGCAACATCTTCTGCCGCTGCTGGAAAAGGCTGCGACGCCAAATGATCCGGCGCGTGTTATCAACACGGGTTCCATTGATGGCATCAAAGTGCCAAGCGTGGATAATTACTCTTATTCGCCCAGCAAAGCTGCCGTGCATCATCTAACGCGCGTGTTGGCTGTAAAGCTCGGACGCCGCCACATCACCGTGAATGCCATCGCGCCGGGGCCGTTTGAAAGCAAGATGACAGAATGGATGCTCGATAATTTCCGCGACAGCATCGAGGCACGTTGCCCTTTGGGGCGCATCGGAAATCCGTCTGACATGGCAGGCGTAGCGATTTATCTGGCTTCGCGTGCAGGCGCGTATGTGAATGGCGTCGTGATTCCGGTGGACGGCGGCATTTGCATCAATTAAGCCTGTGTTATGCGTCACCGCTCCGCGAGAGCACTATGAATCAGATCAACCGCAGAGATTTTCTTTCGATTGCTGCAAGCGTTGCGCTCGCGCCTACTGTGTCGTCTGCGCCTGTCATCAAAGCGATAGACACGCACACGCATTTTTATGATCCAACGCGACCGCAGGGGGTGCCGTGGCCCGACAAGAATGAAACGCTTTTGTACCGACCATATTTGCCCGCGCAATTTCGCACGCTGACAGAAAAGCTTGGCGTCGTCGGCACGGTTGTTGTCGAAGCGAGTCCGTGGGTCGAAGACAATCAATGGATTTTGGATCTGGCGAAAGACAATCCAACCATCGTTGGCTTCATCGGCAACCTGAAGTTGGGGCAGTCAGAATTCGCGTCACACTTGCAACGTTTCAGCCAGAACCCGTTGTTTCGCGGGTTGCGATTGGGCGAGCGTGCCATCGCAGAAGGCATCAGCCAGCGTGCGTTTGAGAATGACTTGCACCGTCTGGGCGAGCAGCGAATGACGCTGGATGTGTTGGGCGGCGAAGCGATGCTGCCGAACGTCACGCGCATTGCGAAACTCGCGCCGGGTTTGCGGCTGGTGATAGATCATTTGCCTTTCAATCCGTGGGACAATGATTTAGCAACAATGCGAAAAGCATTAGCGGAAATCGCTGCGCTGCCGAATGTGTATGCAAAAGTTTCCAATGTTGTGCGGCAGAAAGAGGGAAAGATTGTTTCTGATGCTGCTGCTTATCGTCCCGGTTTAGACGTCTTGTGGGAGCTATTTGGTGCGGATCGCGTGATCTATGGCAGCAACTGGCCTGTGAGCGAACGCGTTGCGCCATATGCCATCGTGCATAAAGTCGTAGCCGAATATTGCAACAGTAAAGGTAAATCCGCCGCCGAAAAATTCTTCTGGAAAAATTCACTTGCCGCTTACAGTTGGCAAGCGCGTGGAGCCGCAAAGGGACTGTGATGGCAGAAGCCTGCGCGTAAGCAAGGGCGCAGCACAGGAGGCTTGGGAAGAGCCTGACGCGCGAGCTTCTACTTTTTATGAAACTTCGTTTCTTCCGATTCCTTTTCTTTTCTATTGCCTTGGTCGCCGCCAACGGGCAAGGCACTGAACTCCCAAACTTCCGACTCAAGCCACCGACAAAACCGCCCGCAGGATCATCGTCAGTTATTCGCGATGTGTGCGCGAATTATTGGGCGCTTGCGCCAGCCAGCAATCAGCAACGGCAATTGCTCGTGCTTCCTGCGCAATCGCCAACCGCGTGGATCGCGCCCAACATCAGCGGCATCGGGCCGGACAACTGGCAAACGATAAGCACAGATGATGATGGTTTTGTCTGGCTCAAAAGCGCAGGACGCACGCTACGTTTTGATCCCCGCAAAATTGAGGCAGGCGCTATCGAAGCCGCAATGCCCCCGCCGAAGGCGGAAACGCGATGGCAAGCAGTGACGCGAATGCCTGTGAGCAATCACGATTTGACGGCGGCAGTGCTGAACGGCAGATTTTATGTCGCGGGCGGTTTGACGGCTGATTGGGGCTTTCCTGCGCGCTCGCATCCGTTCGACGAATTGTGGGAATTGAATCCGACGAATTGGTCATGGCGTGTCGCCGCAAAGTTTCATCGTGCGCGGATTTATTGCGCGACAGCCGCGTTTGATAACAAAGTATGGGTACTCGGCGGCGATGTGATTGAACCGGATGGCAAACGCTATGCGGTGACAATCACTGAACTCTGCGATCCGCGCACTGGCAACATCACGACAGGCCCGGAATCCACCATCGCGCGTCCGATGCCTCTGGCGTTAACGGTGAAGAATCGCCTGTATGTCGTGGGCAACCCGCGCGACCAATACGATCAGCCCGGCAAGATGGAAAGCATTGGCAAGGGCGAAACTAGGTGGCGGCAGGAGCCGGATGGGCCTGCCGGAATGGGGCCACTTGCTGGCACCTCGTTGGATGACAAGCTGTATGTGCTGGTTCCCAAAAAAGGCTTAGCCATCTTCGATACAAAAGTGCGGCAATGGGAAATGATTTCACCGCCTTCGATTCCGCGTTCGTGCCAGATGGCGGCATATCGCAATGAAATCTGGTTGATGGGCGGGCAGGACATCACAGACAAAACACAGACGCTGATTTTCAATCCAACCACGCGCACATGGCGCAATGGCCCGCCGCTGCCCCGGCCAAATTCATGGGGTGCTGCCGCGACGGTTGGCGGCAAGCTTGTTGTTACCGGTGGAGCTGCACTGCGCAGCGAAAATGACCGCGTTTACATTTACAACGACCGCACGTTTGTCTTGCGAGATTGAATAGTCCTATAGCCCGCGCGTGCTGAAGAACTGAAACACGTGCGATTGCCCTTCTACGACTACGGCTCCAACATATTGTGGCTTAGGATTCAGGGGATAAAGCCGCCAGCGGTCGCTCTCGTGCGGGGATTGATAGACCTTCAGCCGGACTGGCAATTGCGAGTCCAGCGAAACCTCAAAGCCATTCAACGGAAATGAAAGCCCTTCGCTTCTCGCCTTGAGATATGCTTCTTTGCGCGTCCAGCAATTGAAGAACGCTTGTGGTTGTTGGGCCAATGGCAAACTTCGTAAGGCCGCAACTTCGGCGGGCGAAAAGAAATGCTCAGCAATCGCTTCATCGCTGGTTTCTGTGCAAATTTGCTCTACGTCAATTCCCAGTTCCTGTTCCCAGCTTACTGCATACAAAATCAATTCGGCTGAGTGCGCCAGATTGAACCGCAGTGAATGCGCCGATCCGTGTTCGTTCATTACCCAGGGTTTGCCTTGTGCGCCGTAGCCAAACCTGAGCGAGGCCGGATCAGCCTGCAAATAGCGCCCCAGCAACCTGCGCAACAAACCACGCGCGACAGTGAATTGGGTTTGATCTTTGAGGAAGTGAAACTTCCGTGCTCGGCTGAGTTCATCTTCGGACAGGAGCGCTTGCAAGGATTCCAGGGGGAAGGTATGAGCCGCAAGATCAGCGCACCAAAGATGAATTTCATTTGGTGCCAGACGCAATTCATCTGGTGACAGTTCCCACACGATTTGCGAGGTTGATTCAACTTGCATGACTTCCGATTTATCTCACTTCAGTCAGAAGGCGTTCGGCTTCTTCTTCAGATAGGTTTTCCAGTTCTGCCAGCAACCCGTCCAGTTCGTCTTCATCCAGCATGGCATCAATCGTTTCGGCCAGTCCAGTTACGGTTGGCGTTTCAAAGATACTGCGCACCGAAAGTTTAATGCCGAACGCATTTTGCAACCGTGCGATCACCTTGATAGCCAATAATGAATGACCGCCGAGACCAAAGAAATCATCATACCGCCCGACACGTCTTACCTTGAGCAAGTCCGCCAAAATATTGGCAATCGTTTCTTCGGTGATTGTTTGTGCCGCCACGTATTCGCTGACGCTTTCTTGCACCAGCACCCTTGCCGCCAGTGGTTGCGACCAGGCTTGTCCAGGAGGCCGCCGCAAAGGCAGATCAGCGATACGCTGCTGGGGCATTTGGACAATGCTTTGCAGGAGTGTTTGCCACTGCTCCAACATGCGCGTCGCGGTTTCAGCTGTAAATAAATCCGTATCGAATTCCAGCCAGGCTTCCAATCCCTCGGTTGTTTCATAGACATCCAGGCTCAAATCAAATTTTGCAGACCGGCTTTCCCGCTTAACCGTCTGAAGCTTGGCCTCGCCCCATTGGGCAGTCACACGCGGTGCATTTTGCAGCGCGAACATCACCTGAAAGATCGGCGAATGATTCAGACTCCGTACAGGGTGTAGTTCTTCGACGAGCTTTTCAAACGGAAGCTCCTGATGTGCATACGCGCCTAACGCCGCTTCGCGTGTGCGATGCAGGAATTCCTGAAAGGTCGGATTCCCAGATAAATCACCGCGCAACGCCAGTGTGTTGACGAAAAAGCCGATCAGATTTTCGGTTTCCACATGCGTGCGCCCGGCAATCGGAGTTCCCACGACGACTTGCTCTTGCTGGCTATAGCGCGCCAGCAGTACCTGCCACGCGGCTAGCAACGTCATAAACAGCGTCACGCCTGCTTGCTGGCTCAGGGCTTGCAGCGCAGCACGCAGCACGGTCGGCAAGGTCAGCGACACCTGTGCGCCGCGATAGCGTTGCAGCGGCGGGCGCGGTTTGTCAGTGGGCAGTTCCAACAACGCGGGCGCGCCAGGCAGATGCTGTTTCCAAAACTGCAACTGTTCCGCTAACACATCGCTCTGCAAATGTTGCTGTTGCCAGACGGCATAATCGGCATACTGAATTGGCAATTCCGGCAGATGAGCTTCCTGTCCGGTCAGCAGTGCCTGATACATCGCGCCTAACTCTTGCAAGAGCACATTCGCAGACCAGCCATCACTGATGATGTGATGCAGAACGAAGAAGAGGTATTGCGTGTGCGCCGGGAGTTGCAAAAGCGTAACGCGCCACAAAGGTGCCTGCTGCAAATCGAAGGGCTGGGAAAGTTGCGCATGGATTATTTGTTGTGCTGCGGTTTCGGCGTTTGGGGTGGTAGTCAAATCATGTACCGATAGGTCTATCGTGAGGTGCGGCAGAATATGTTGGATCAGCGTTTCTTCTTGCAGCCCGAACGTCGTGCGCAAGCTTGGTTGACGAGCAATCAATGCATTCAGGCTTTGCTGCAAATATGCAGGATTCAATTCTCCTTCAATGCGGACTAAAACCGGTAAGTTATAAACTGGATTGCCGGGATCGAACTGGTCGAGAAACCAAAGTCGCTGCTGGGCGTATGATTGTGGGGCTGTGCTGCTTCCTGGTGCAGGCGTGATCCATTGTGCCTGTAATCCGCTATCTCTTTGCTGTGTCGCGACAATGGTTTCTGTGATTCCTGCCACAGTCGGCGTCTCAAACAAAGTTCGCAGCGGAAGCTCCAAGCGGAACGCCTGGCGGATGCGGGCCACAATCTGTGTGGCCAACAATGAATGCCCGCCGAGATCAAAAAAATTCTCATAGACGCCAATCTGCTCGCGTTTCAATACGCTTGCCCAAATATTGGCCAGCAGCGCTTCTGTCGGGGTACGAGGCGCGACAGATCGCGGGGTATTTTCGGTGCCGACTTCGGCTGGGGTCGGTAAGGCTTTGCGCTCTACTTTGCCATTGGGAGTCAAGGGCAACCGCTCCAACAGCACGAAAGCTGACGGAACCATTTGTGCTGGCAGCACGGCACGTAACTGTGTGCGCAAAGTGCTTGGTTGCAATTCGGTCGCCAGTTTCGGCACTACATACGCCACCAGCCGCTGGTCGCCTGGCTCATCTTCACGCACGATGGCAATGGCGTCTTTGACTTCTTCGCACTGTTTCAATGCCATTTCAATCTCGCCCAATTCAATGCGAAAGCCGCGCAATTTGACCTGCGTGTCGGCACGGCCCATCAATTCAATTGTGCCATCGGGCAGATAGCGTGCGAGGTCGCCAGTGCGATACAGTCGGGAGTCGGGTTTCGATCCACGAGACGCAAAACTCAAAACGCGAAACTTCTCCTCCGTCAATTCAGGCCGATGCAAATAGCCGCGCGTGACACCCCTGCCGCCAATGTATATCTCACCGATGATGCCGATGGGAACAGGCTGCTGCTGGGTATCCAGGATAAAGATTTGGGTATTCGGAAAAGGTTTCCCAATCGGAACTTGCCCTTCGTTTGCGATGGGCGTCGCTTCAAAGTATGTGCTATCAATCGTAGCCTCGGTAATGCCGTAGGAATTGATGACGCGCGTGGTCGCACCGCACAAAGCTTGCAATCGCCTGTATTCATGCGTTTGCCACGAGTCACTGCCGACCACAACAAGCTTCATGGCCGACAACTGTTGTCCGCTTTCTTCCAGATAATCCATCAGCGGGCGCATGACAGCGGGAACAAATTCGGCGGCTTCGATTTGTTCGCGTCGCAATAGTTGATAGAGGCTTTCCGGTTCCAGTAAGTATTCGGTCGGACACAACACGAGCGTTGCGCCGCTGCATAGCGCTCGCGTGAAATCGCCCGTGAAAACATCAAAAGAAAAACTAGCCATTTGCAAATGACTGTTTATGCTGTGCAGTTGATAGGCTTCCTCCCAGGCGGAAAACGCATTCACAACATTGCCGTGTGTGACCAGGACGCCTTTGGCTTTGCCCGTCGAACCAGAGGTGTAAATCACATACGCTAAATTTTCTGGCGTAATTTCTGTTGCTGGATTGGTTGTTGCTGACGCCTGAAGATAAGGCCAATCACGATCCAGACAAATGATCCTGGCCTCATGCGGTGGCAACGTCGAAAGCAAGGATTCTCGTGTCAGAAGCAGGTTGACCTGGGCATCGCTCAGCATATGCGCGATGCGTTCGCTGGGGTAATTCGGATCAATCGGCAAGTACGCGCCACCGGCTTTCAAGACGGCTAGTACGGAAACGACCATTTCCATCGAACGTTCCAGACAAATACCGACGATGGCTTCCGGTGCAATATTTTGCTGGCGCAGGAAATTCGCGATTTGGTTGGCACGTTCGTTCAATTCGCGATAGGTGATTTTCTGCTCCTGCCACACTACCGCAATGTTCTCAGGCACGCGCACTGCCTGTTGCTCAATCAATTGATGCAAACACACAGGGGGCACATCAACAGTCGCCTGATTCCATTCCACAAACATTTGCTGGTGCTCTTGCGATGTGAGCAGCGGCAATTCGTGAACGGTTTGTGTGGGAACTCTGACAATTCCTTCCAGCAGCGTCTGCCAATGCTGCAAGATGCGCGTTGCGGTTTCAGCCGTAAATAAATCCGTATCAAATTCCAGCCAGGCGTCCAGCTCATCGCCCTGTAAATACACATCCAAACTCAAATCGAACTTAGCCGTATTGCCTGGCAGTTTGATAGCGGTGAGCTCAATTTCGCCCCACTGCATTTCTGCGCGCGGCGCATTTTGCAGCGCGAACATTACCTGAAAGATTGGCGAATGGCTCAGGCTGCGTACGGGCTGCAACTCTTCGACCAGCTTTTCAAAGGGCAGATCCTGATGGGCATATGCACCTAACGCCGCTTCGCGCGTGCGGTGCAGGAGTTCCTGAAAGGTCGGCTGGCCAGATAAATCACCGCGCAATGCCAGCGTGTTGACGAAAAAGCCGATCAGGTTTTCGATTTCGATACTCGTGCGTCCGGCAATCGGAGTTCCCACGACGATTTGTTCCTGTCGGCTATAGCGCGCCAGCAGCACTTGAAACGCTGCGAGCAAGGTCATGAACAAGGTCACGCCTGCTTGTTGGCTGAGTGCTTCCAGTTCTGAACGCAATGCGGCAGGCAAAGGCAATGAGACCTGTGCGCCCTGATAGCCTTGTACTGCCGGGCGTGGTTTATCGGTGGGCAATTCCAGCACGGCGGGAACACCTGACAAATGATGTTTCCAATACGTTAATTGCTGGGCCAACACATCGCCTTGTAAGTATTCCTGTTGCCAGCTTGCGTAATCGGCATACTGAATTGGCAGCGGAGGCAGCGGAGAATCCTGCCCGGCAATCAATGCCTGATAAAGTGTTCCTAGTTCCTGTAAAAAGACTCCGACCGACCAGCCATCGCTGATGATGTGATGAAACACGATGACCAGCAGATGGCTGTCATTGCCAAGGTTGATCAACTGTACGCGCAGCAGCGGGCAGCGGGTTAAATCGAATGGCTCATTAACACACGCATTGACGATTTTATCTGCTTCGTCTTCGCGCGCCGCAGGTGGTGATTGACTCAGATCTGTGATCGTCAGGGGAATGGCAACTGATTCAGCAATGATCTGCACCGCTTCACCGTTGGTTGCCACGAAATGGGTGCGCAGGATGTCGTGGCGCGCAACGATAGTTTGCAGCGCTTGTTGTAGCGCGGCTACATCCAGACTCCCTTGCAGCTGCACAATTTTACTCAGGTTGTAAGTTGCCGTGCCGGGTTCAAGCTGATCCAGAAACCACAGGCGTTGTTGCGAAAAGGAAAGGGGAAATTCACGTTTCCCAGAGGAAGGCAACAGCACAGGCAGCTTTGCTGTAGAAGTTTGACGCCCCAGCGTTTCGATTTGTTCTGCGAGCCTGGCAACGGTTGGCGCTTCAAAAATCGTGCGCAAAGGGATTTCAAGTTGAAAGGTGGCACGTATCCGCGCAATGGCTTTGCTCGCCAATAGGGAATGCCCCCCCAGTGCAAAGAAATCGTCGTGAATGCCAACGCGTCTCAGCCCCAACACTTCTGCCCAGATTGCCGCAATGCGTTCTTCTGTTTGATTGCATGGTGCGCTGTAGTTAGTTTGAGTTTCCCAAACAGATGCAGCGGGCGCAGGCAAGGCTTTGCGATCCGTTTTGCCATTGGGAGTCAGCGGCAAGGCTGCGAGCGGAACAAACGCGGCAGGTTGCATGTAATCGGGCAATTCCTGCCTGACCAATGTTCGCAACTTATCAATCGCAGTTGATTGCTCCGCACGCAGCACCACATAGGCGACAAGTTGTTTGTGACCTGTTACATCCTCGCGCGCGATGACCGCGCATTCACGCACGGCAGGATGACGGGTCAGCAACGCTTCGATTTCGCCGAGTTCAACCCGCTGCCCGCGAATCTTGACCTGAAAATCCTGCCGCCCCAAACATTCGAGCGTTCCGTCGGGCAAGAAACGGGCAAAGTCGCCAGTGCGGCAAAAGCGGGTTTCGGGTTTCGATCCGCGAGATGCAAAACGCAAAACGCGAAACTTCTCCTCCGTCAACTCAGACCGATTCAGATACCCACGTCCAACCCCGGTGCTGCTGATGTACATTTCGCCTGCGGTGCCAGGGGAAACAGGTTGTTGATGTTCGTCAAGCAGCAGGATTTCTGTGTTGGCAATTGGATGACCGACGGGAACAACTTTGACCGGATCAGCAATGTCCTCGGTTGTCACACGATGCAGGGCAACGATACCGCTGGTCTCGGTTTGCCCCATCATGTGAATATGTGTGGCGGGGTGGTTGAACTCACGCAGCCACGTTGCCGGAATGTCCGACAGCAAAGGTTCACTGGCTGAAAGTATCAGGCGGATTTTGTTGTCGAGCAATTCGCGACGATGTTTCAGATCAAGGTCAAGCAGGGCATTGGTGCAATGCCGCTGGAACGACGGAACCGCATCAAAGACAGTCACACCACGCGCCTGAATCATGCGAAAAAGCGGCAAAGGATCAAGGCGTTGATCTTCATCGGCAATGACGACCGTTGCCCCGTGCGCCAAAGGAAAAAGCAAATGACGGCGCGATGACGAAAACGCGATGGATGCAAGGTGCAGATAACGATCTTCTGGCGTGAGCTTCAATTCTGTTTGCAAGGCCAGCACATAATGACTCAGATTCATCTGCGTCATCATTGTCCCTTTGGGCTTGCCCGTGGAGCCAGAGGTGTAAATCACATACGACAGGTTCTCTGACGTAAGCTGCACGTTCGGATTGGCTGTGCTTTGTTGGGCGATTTCCTGCCAGTTCTCATCCAGCGTGACGACACATGCGGTTGTGCCTGGCAAATGAGAACGTAGCTTTGCCTGCGTCACGACAATCGGCGCGGCGGTGTCGGCGAGCATGAATTCGATCCGCTCTGCCGGATACGCCGGATCAATTGGCACGTAGGCTGCACCGGATTTGAGAATACCCAGAATGCCGATGGCCATCGCAGCAGAACGATCAACGCAAATCGGAATCAACACTTCTGGCCCGGCTCCAAGCGCGCGTAAATGATGTGCCAGTTGATTGGACTTGGCATTTAGCTCAGCGTAGGTGAGTTGCTCCTCCTGGCAGATGATTGCGATGTGATGCGGCACGCGAGCGGCTTGCTGCTCAAACAACTCGTGCCAGCAAATTTCGGATGGATGAATTGTGGAAGAAGATACGACAGACATTCCAAAACACGCACGCACCGTTGCATGCACTCCCAGTGATTAATTAAAGCGAAAGCCGAAATTGGCCAATAGCCGATGGACAGGCAGGTCATCGCGTTGTGGGCGCAGGCAGCTCCATAAGCTAAGATGTTGTTTGCGGATAAGCCAGAATAACGCGACGATCAACATCACGCCGTAGCCCAGCAGGGAAGAGAAGGCGGCACCGACAATGCCGTACTTGGGCAGCCAATAAAGCAAAGCCATCACGGTAACAATCGCAGACGCTAAACGCGCCAAGGTGCTCAGCCCCGGATAGCCCAGACCATTCAGCCCGCTGATGACGATTGCTCCTGCGCTCCAGATCAGGGAAGCAATCAACAAGAGCCGCAATGTTCCCGTTGCCGCCAAAAAGTCTGCGCCATACGCAATGCGCAAAATCAGCGGTGCCCCCAGCAATAAGGGGATCAATACAAGCAGGTAAATATAGATGGTCTGTCGCAAACTGCGTGTCAGCAGTTGCACGGATTCTTCAATTTGTTTGGAGGCAGCGACTTCAGGCATGAGAACATCTGCGACAGACGAGGCTAGAACGGTGGTGATTTCAGAAAGTCGGACGGCGATAAAATACAAACCAATCTCAACGCTGGATGCCATCCCGCCGAGCATTAACTGATCCAGCCGCAAGGTTGTAAATGCGGTCACGACTCCGGGATGATAACGTAGCCCATACCCCATCGCCATTTTCCACTCTGTCCAGCTTGGTTGCCAGCGTGGCCGCAGCACATAAATCACACCAATCAGGGCGGTCAGGGTGTTAACGATTTGAGCAGCAATCATCGTGTACGCCGCGCTTTTTACTGTCAGGTGGTTCGTCAGCCAGAGCGTGACATACAGGACAGATTGAATGCCGAAAAAAATCACGCGTGACAGCGCTGCACATTTGAACTCCCGCGCGCCTTCCAGAAAGCCCGCCATCAAGTCATAGAGCAGTGCCAGCGGAATATTGAAAAGATAAATGCGAACCAGCCACATGACTTCCGGGCTGCGCACGCCGACCAGACGCGGGACAATGAGTTCGGCGAGCGCATAGGCCAAGACTCCCATTGCCGCCGCAAATAACAGCGCATTGGAAAAGAGCATCGAAATGGATTCAGGTTGACGTGCAAGATAATAACGATGCGCCTGTGGTAACCCCATGCCGACCAATAAGGCTACGACATTGGGCCATAAAACAACGACGGCTAAATCACCGCGTCCTTCTGGCCCCAAAGCCCACGCGGTCAACAGGCTGGTGATGACGCCGGAAAGCAGCGTGAAGGCATTAGCAACGAAAATAATAGTAATGTTCTTCTTCATTGGGTTAACAACTTAGGGGAAATGAAGAATCTGAAATATAAAAATAGATCGCTTCTATGTTTAATTCGTACCAGTGCGAAACTTCCAGCGCGGACTGGTGACCGTGCTGAAACCATCGCTAACGGTGACGTACCACTCATAATCCGTATTGGGCTGTAAGCCCGACCATTTGAATGCTGCGGTTGAGCCGGAAGCGACACTGGGGTTCGTTTTGAGCGACGTGAACCCGCTCCCCTGCATATCGTAAAACAGCGCAAATTGACTATCGGCATCAGTCTGAAATGCGTTCAATACAGGCGAGAAAGTTTTCACGCGGATCTGATTATTGGCCGGTGAAAACTCCATCAGCCTGAGCCAGCCATTGCCGCCATTGGCCAGGTCCTGATAATCAGATAGGAGGGAATAAACCGTCTTTCCATTGAAAACGTCCTGCCGGTGTTTTTCTGCGGTCACGTGTCCGCTCAGCAGCAAAAAGAGATTCGGATTGTTTTTCAACGTGTCGTAAATCGCCTGGCCTTCCGGCAAAAACTGACCACTTTCATCCAGCCCGGAATGGCTGACGACAATTGCGCGACGATTGCTATAGGTTTTCAGCAACCCATCGGCCCACTTCAAAATCGCCGTCGCTGGCGTTTCGTTGTATTCCAGATAAATCACAATGAAATCCAGTCCGCTGGCGCTGAAGAGTTGGTAATGATTGTCGAGATTCGATGTAAATCGTCCGCCATAATAGGCGCGCGCGCGAAAACGGGTGACCCCGAAATACTGGTTGTAAAGCGTGGTCGAATTGCCATTGGGATTGCCATCCGGCGTTTGATCGTGATTGCCCACCGCCAGGCCAAAGGGAATGCCATCGGCTAAACCGGGAATGTTGTTTTCCAGCAACTTCAGCGAGCTATCCGCGCGATCCCATTCAATCGAATAGGTGTTTCCGTTCTCAACGCAATCGCCCAGATGGGCGACGTACGCAATGTTTTTTGCGGAGCGATTATTGACGATCCACTGTGTTTGCGCTGTGAACATTTCCGGCGTCCCGCCATTTAAAGCGGCCACGTAATATTGTGTGTCGGGCAAGGCAATCAACGTGAAATCCGCGCCTTGCGAGTTCGCTGGCTTGCCATACCAGGTGACAATTAAGTTGTCAGCCTCAGGATCAGAAATTGCCACTTTCAACGTCGGCGAAGTGGAAACACCGGTTGCGCCATTATTCGGCGCACGCAAGGCCGGGAGCGTCGGCGCATTGTTACCATTGAATTTAACGCCTTCCACCCAATTCCAGTTTGTGCCGATCAGGCTTCCCTGCGGACCTTGACTAACTGAATTGGCAATGTTCGTGCCACTCCCCTCATTCAATTGCCAACACGCGACCAAGCCGGAAGCAGCGGCGGCTGCCGAAGCAGGAATTTGCTGGCGCATCCCGTCGCGAATTTGCTGTGCCGGGCGGGCGTAATTCCAGATTCGTACTTCGTCCAGCGCGCCTACAAAAAAGCCGTCGGGCACGCCGGTTGAATCCAACGCACTAGCAATGGCGGCATGCTGGATACTGTCATTGCGCGGCGTTTGCCCAACGTTCAGCTCAGCTTCGAGAATGCCATTGAGGTATAACTGCCATTTTTTGCCGTTGTATGTGGCTGCGGCGTGATACCAGGTGTTGTAACGCAGTTGGGTGACGCCAATCACCGGGTGATTGGCACCTGTTGCTTTATCTTCAAAATCTGCGACTAAAACCCCCTTCGCTTTATCAATGCCGAGAAAGTAATTCATATCCAGGACATTGCCGTCATCCTCGCCGCGTCCTTTGGTCACAAGTGGAATCGCGCGCAGTCCGCCGTTGCCTGTGAAAGACGCCTGACCTGCTCCGTCACGGCGCAGCCAGGTTTCAATCGTGAAGCTGCTCAAGCCCAGTTTGTTGGTTTGCCCGAAAGTGACATACGCATCCGTGCCGCCAAAAGAAAGCGCATTCGCAATCTGAAATGATTTGGGTATTGTCGGGGCTGTCAGCAGGGCAATACCCGCGAGCGCAAACAGGATTTTTTTACTGCTCTTGCGAAAAAACATTACGACTTCCTTTTTTAAGGTAAAGGCTCGTGTTCGAGTTTGATGAGATAGCCCTGTTTGCGTTTCAGATCGGTTTGTACCGAGACATACAGGTTGCCTTGATCATCCATCGTCAGGCCGCAAACGTTGCTCAGTCTGCCGCCAAACACGGCAATGGTTTTCAATCCTTCTTCGGGCGTGAAGCGAGAGAGTTTTCCATTCTGACTGTCGGTGATGTACAGCACACGATTAGCGTACCAGATTGTTTCAGGTGAAAAGCCCTCACGACTTTCCAGCAATCGTTGCAGTTTCATTTCCGGCGTCAGCAGGTACAGCACCTGGTCTTCGTTGTCTGCAATGTATAAATTCCCCTTTTCATCGAAGACCATACTTTCGGGTTTGGTGATGCCATAGCCAGAGCCGAGAAAGACTGAAACTTCGCCCGCACGATTGACGCTGAAAATCTGATGTCGCACGCCATCGCCTACCAGAATTTCTCCTGATGGTGTCAGGGCGATTCCTTCGGTCGAAACCAATCCCTTGTCTTTGCCCGCCAGCAAAAAGGCTTTGCCTGTTTTGTCTACTTCCCACAAGCCGCCTGCATCGTCGTCGGTAAAAAACAAATTGCCATCTTTATCCATCACCAAATCTTCGGGCGATTGAATGCCGAGCATTGCGTTGCAAAGGGTCTTGACCTCTTTGGCATTGCTCCAAATCCGCATCGCGCCGCCGCCTTCATCCGCCATGACGAATTTGCCCTCTCGCCACAAGATTCCATCAGGAACCGTGAATCCATCTTGATTAGTGCCCACAACTGTGGCGCGATAGGTCGGATCAGTCATCAGCACCAGGCCTTTTTGATTCAGTCCACACGAACATAGGCAAGCGGCACAAAGAAGGACACCTGCGATTTTGGTCGTCATCAGA
The DNA here is from genome assembly GCA_018268995.1 of Acidobacteriota bacterium. Classification (GTDB taxonomy): domain Bacteria; phylum Acidobacteriota; class Blastocatellia; order RBC074; family RBC074; genus JAFDVL01. The sequence continues at coordinate 84,452 of JAFDVL010000029.1, forward strand.
GACTGCAACGATGAGAAGAATTTCTGTTTCATAGCTTTATCCCTTGATGAAATGTTTGGCGATGGACACACCCGTCTTGAGCAATGGTCGCAGGTTTTGCAATGTGTTCGCTATCTCAAAGACCGCAATGAAAATCAGCCCTGTTGCGAAGGCTTGATGTCGCAACGTCCAGTTGATGATGGGATTCATGAGGCGTTGCAGCCATTTGCCCAAGACCAATTGGAAGAGCACCAAAATCACGATGCCGATGCCCGCGCCTGCAAGGATGTCGAGGGGGGAATGTTGGCCTGTGATGACACGGCTGCTCAGCATGACAAGAAATGTCCAACCCACTGCCAGCCAGCCAATCGCGCGTGACGCCAGCAGGATGCCGACCGCAATCGTCACGTAAAATCCGGCGTGATCGCTGGGGAAAGAGCCAAGATCGTTTTGGACGACTTCGCCTTTCAGCAGGGCTTGATAACTTTTTTGATTTTCTTCATCTAATGGCACGCGATAATTCAGCCGCTGGCTTTCGACTAACTGATCGCCTTCCAGATGAAACGCCTTTTGCGATTGAATGAACGGGCGAGGAAGGAACACCGTTTTCGAGAATGTTTTCGTTGTGGCAATGACGAAGACAGCAGCGATTAATGTAACTAATAAAATGCAGCGATTCCGCTGTGTGGTGGCTTCATCCTTGCCCACATGCCAGGCCGCCAGAAAACAACCACCAACGATTGCCGCCTTGACCAGTTGATTATCCAGCGGCAGCGCAATCAGGTTATCCAGCAGCCATGAACGACCGGCCAGGCTGTTGCAGAATTGATAGAGAGCATCGCTAATCCCGGTGATGCGCTCCACCAGACCAGCAAACAATGTGAGGATGAATAAATTACTCAAGATCATGATTGGCCTCCACGCAACTTAACTTTCGGGTGTCGTTGTGCGATGCAGACTTTCCATCAAGCTGCGGGCTAGCTCCTGCACTTGGGGTTCGTGAATCATCGTTTGGTGATCACCGGGAACTCGAACGACATCTACGCCCCCGGCGGCCAGCCGTTGCCAGCCAAACACGTTTTCATCCAGTCTGACTTCTTCTTCGGCACAGAAGAACGTGACCTTTCCCTGATAGATGTGCGGCGTGTATTTGCGGGCGGCAAGGTAATTCAACTCTTCGATTTCGCGCAGTGTGTTGCGCAATGAATCCGCCGGGACGGCTCCCACCTGATTCCGCACGCGCCACCAGAAGTTCTTGAATTTTCGCTTCTTGAATTCGGCTTTGCTCAAAATGTAATTCGCTTTGCCAGTCAGGCTTAATTGGCGCAGCTTGCTGAAATGTCGTTTGACGCGCAGTTTGAGGAATTGCTTTTCATATTGCCGTACTTCTGTGGGGGGAAGCAGTTTTTCCCAACCCAGCGGATACGTGTCCAGCATGGCGAGCAAGCCAACCTCTTCGCCTTGCTCGCGTAATTGCCGCGCCATTTCAAAAGCGACAGATCCGCCGAAGGATCGTCCCCCCAGATAATATGGGCCATGCGGTTGAATGAGCCGCATTTCCTGAATGTAATGAGCTGCCATTTCCTCAATGCTGGTGAGCGGTTTTTGCTTTCCGGTCAGGCCAACGGATTGCAGCCCATAAAAGGGTTGATCTGCCTCGCAATATCGGGCCAGATTGTGGTACTCCAGCACATTGCCACCCACCGCATGCACACAGAAAAATGGCGGTCTGGTGCCTTGTGGTCGCAATGCAACCAGTGAATGCCATGACGGTTGCCAGCCTTGTTGGCGAATGACTTCGGCTAATTGCTCAATGGTGGGAAACTGAAAGAGCGTGGCCAGTGGCAACCGTTGACCGAACGCTTTTTCGATAGCCGTGAAAAGCCGAACCGCAATCAACGAGTGCCCGCCCAAAGCGAAGAAATTATCGCGCACGCCAATCGGTTTCACGTTCAGCACTTGTTCCCAAATGCGTGTGAGTTGTACTTCCAATTCATCGGTGGCTTGCGCTACGTCCTGGCTCGGCTCGGTGAAGAGGGTTGGTTGCGGTAGCTTTTGCCGATCCACTTTGCCGTTCGGCGTGAGCGGCATTTCGTCCAGTTTGAAAAACGAGGCGGGCAGCATGTAATCGGGCAACCGCTGTTTCATGAAGTCGCGTAATTCACTGACCGTGGGCGCTGGCGCGCTGGCGACAACGTAATACGCCAGCAACCGTTTTTCGCCTTGCCCATTTGCCACGACAACCAGGCAATCCTGAATCGCAGGGTGTGCTAAGAGCGCCGCTTCAATTTCGCCTAGCTCAATGCGAAAGCCGCGCAATTTGATCTGATGATCTTTGCGCCCAATAAACTCAATGCTGCCATCGGGCAGGTAACGTGCAAGGTCGCCAGTGCGGTACAGCCGGGATTCGGGATTCGGGATTCGGGATTCGGGATTCGATGCGCGAGACTCGAAACGCAAAACGCGAAACTTCTCTGCCGTCAATTCAGGCTGATGCAGATATTCGCGCGCCAGTCCGTCGCCGCCAACATAAACCTCGCCGGGCACGCCGACGGGCACAGGCTTCAAATAACGATCCAGCAGGTACATCGTCGAATTGGAAATCGGGCGACCAATCGGAACTGTCGCGGCATTTTCAGGCACTTGTTCGATCAAATGCCAGGAAGAGAACGTCGTGTTTTCAGTTGGGCCGTACACATGCAGCAAGCGGTTGGGGGCACCATTTTTCAGCACTTCCCGAATACAGTTCGGATCGCAAGCTTCGCCACCGAACATCAATGTTTTCAGAGTGCTGAAGGCCATTGGCGCTTCCCGCGATAGCAGGTTGAACAGGGCTGTTGTCACAAACATGGTCGTGACGTGATGCTCACGAAGTTGCGCCGCAAATTCCTGAGGTGAAAGCGCAATGTCTTTGGCGATAATGACCAATCTGGCCCCATGCAACAACGCGCCCCACAGCTCGAATGTCGCAGCATCGAAGGACATCGTCGCGACCTGTGCGATGCAATCTGATTCGTCAAGTTGCACATAGTTGGTATTAAAAACCAGCCGATTGACTGCGCGATGCACAATTGCGGTGCCCTTCGGTTGACCCGTCGAACCGGATGTGTAAATCGCGTAGGCGAGATTCGTTGACGTTGTCGTGAGAGAGGGATTTGCTTCGCTTTGCTTGGAAATGATTTCCCAATCCCGATCCAGACAGATCACTTTTGCCTGAGTTTCTGGCAATTGCGGCAGCATCTTTTGCTGGGTCAGGATGACAGGTGCTTGCGCGTCTTCCAACATGAATTGCAGCCGTGCGGATGGGGAGCTCGCATCCAATGGCAAATATGCTGCCCCGGCTTTGAGAATGCCCAGGATGCCGATGACCGTCAGCAAGGAACGTTCCGTTAAAATGCCAACCAGCGTATCGGGTTGAATGCCGTCTGCGCGCAACGCATGCGCTACCTGATTCGCTCGTCGGTTAAGTTCGCGATATGTCAGGTGAATTCCACCCGCCACTACGGCAACTGCCTCTGGCGTGCGTTCCGCTTGCGCTTCAAAAAGCTCCTGGATGCACAAATCGCGGGGGTAGTCGGTTGCTGTGTTGTTCCACTCGACCAGCAACTGATGCTGCTCGGCAGCGCTGAGGAGTGGCAGTTCCGAGATTTGGCTGAGCGGATTCACAACAATGCCTTGCAGCAGGTTTTGATAGTGATGCAACAAACGTTCAATCGTGGCCGGATCGAATAAATCGGTGCTGTATTCAACGGTTGCACGTAAGCCCTGAGGCACTTCGCACAAGGACATGAGTAAATCGAATTTTGCGGTCATCGAACCAAGTTTCACAGGCTGCAATTGCAAGCCCGGAATCTTGAGTTCTGCTGCTGATTCGTTTTGCAAGGCGAATGCAGTTTGAAAAATCGGGTTGTAACTGAGGCTGCGTTCAGGGCGTAATTCCGCCACTAATTTCTCGAACGGAACTTCCTGATGCGAAAATGCGCCGAGCACGGTGTCTTTCGTTCGTTTCAGCAATTCGCGAAAAGAAGGATTCCCCGTCACGTCAGTTCGCATGACCAACACGTTCGCAAAAAAACCAATCAGATTTTCAGTTTCCTGTTGCGAGCGCCCTGCGAGTGGCGAGCCAAGCACAATGTCTTCCTGCCCGGTGTACCGCGTGAGCAAAACATTGAAGGTTGCCAGCAAGGTCATAAACAATGTCGCGCCTTCCTGCTTGCTCAGGTTTTTCAGGGCATTGCGCAACTCATCAGGTAAGGTCATCGTTGCCTGCGCGCCGCGAAAGCTTTGCACTGCCGGACGCGGGCGATCTGTCGGCAGTTCCAGTAAAGCAGGCGCGCCGTCCAACTGCGTTTTCCAGTACGCCAATTGCTCGTCAATATCTTTGGCTTTTTGTTGGCGTTGCCATTCGGTGTAATCGCCAAACTGAATCGGCAGTGGCGCAAGTGTTGGATGCTGACCTTGCGCGAAGCTTTGATAAAGTTGGGCGAATTCCTGCCAAAATACGCCGACCGACCAGCCATCACTGAGGATGTGGTGCAACAAGACAAACAACACGTGCTCATCTTCCTGCATTCCGACCAGCCAAAAGCGCACAAGTGGGCCGCGCGTCAAATCAAAAGGGCGTTCGGCTTCCTGCGATAACAAACGAAGCATCTCTGTTTCGCCTTCGGGCTGCTGCGATAGATCAAGACGATAGATGGTCACAACCTGAGTTTCGTGAATGATCTGCTGTGGCTCACCTTCAACGGTTGCAAAGGTTGTTCGCAAGGCTTCGTGCCGCGCTACGATGGTTTCCAGTGTTTGTTGTAAGGCTTCTGCATCAAGGCTGCCGCGCAATCGCATTGCGTCAGATAAATTATAGGTGGCGGTGTTGGGATTGAGTTGCTCAAGAAACCACAGGCTCTCCTGATTGAAAGCTAGGGGGGCTGTAGTGCGATTTTCGCGGGGTTGAATTTTCTTTTCGGCGAGACGCGCTCGTTCGCGGAGTTGCATCTCCAATAGTGCGCGCTTGGCCGGAGACAAGTGCTCTATTCTTTGGGTAATGTGCCGCATATTTTCTGCTTTGGAATCGGTTTATTTGCTGATGTTGATAGACTCAGGCGCAGCTTCAATTGCTCCGCCAAAATATTTACGTGAGGTTCTTTGATCATGCTTTGGTGATCGCCCGGAACCTCAACCACCTCTACTCCATCTGTTGCCAGTGTTTGCCATCCAAACTGATTTTCCTGTGCGCTGACCTCTTCTTTCGCGCAAAAGAATGTCACCTTGCCGGGATAAATTCGTGGGAGATAATTTTCTGCGGCCAGATAATTGAATTCTTCTACATCCTGTAAGGTTTCTGGCAATCTTTCCTCTGACGATAAAACGCGGCGCAATTGCCAGCGCCAGGTTTCGATTTTGCGTTGTTTGTACGCAATTTTTTCCCGTATGTAATTGAACCTGCCTGGGCCGCTGAGGCCGCGCAGGTTGCGCAAATGCTGCTGAATTCGTAACGCGAGAAAGCGAACGCGTAAGGTGAGCGCCCTGCGACGCGGCAATGTTTTCAGCCATCCAATCGGATCTGTATCAAGCAAGGCGATCAGGGCGATGTCTTGTCCCTGTGCGCGAAGCTGTTGCGCCATCTCGTATGCAACGACGCCGCCAAAAGAGCGTCCGCCCAGGTAATATGGGCCTTCCGGCTGAAGCTGGCGAATTTCGTGAAGATAATGTGCTGCCATTGCCTCAATACTTTTCAGCGGTGGTTGTTGTCCGTTCAGTCCTACTGATTGCAACCCAAAGAACGGCTGTGTGTTCCCAATCTGGCGGGCCAATTCGTAATATTCCAGCACATTGCCGCCCACCGCATGCACGCAGAAAAATGGTGGACGGTCGCCCTTTGCCTGCAACGGCACCAGCGAAGACCAGGATGGTTGCCACGACTCTTCCGTCAGCAAAAGGGCAAGTTGGCGAATCGTGGGAAATTGAAAGAGCGTGGCCAGCGGCAGCTTCTTGCCGAACTTTTCTTCGATGGCCCGAAAAATTCGCACCGCCAACAGTGAATGCCCGCCCAGATCAAAAAAATTATCGGTTACGCCGATAGTCTGAAGGCGCAATGCTTGTTCCCAGATCGCCGCAAGCCTGCTTTCGATTTCGTTTGCTGGCGGAATGCTCGCTTCGGCGTACCTTTGCGTGACCTTCTCAGGCGCAGGCAATTGGCGACGATCCAGCTTGCCGTTCGGAGAGAGCGGGAACGCGTCCAATCGCACGAAAGCGGAAGGAAGCATGTAGTCAGGCAATTTTTGTTTCAGATGTTGGCGTAAGGCATTGCTGTCGGAAAGAGCATTTTGTTCAGTGAGGTAATAGGCCACGAGCCGTTGATCGCCGGGTACATCCTCGCGGGCGGTAACAACACATTCACGCACAGCGGAATGTTGGGCCAGTACGGTTTCAATTTCGCCCAACTCAATGCGATGCCCGCGAATCTTCACTTGAAAATCCATTCGGCCTAAACATTCGATCACTCTATCGGGAAGCAAACGGGCGAGATCGCCAGTGCGGTACAGACGAATTTCGGGGTTCGCGTTTCGGGTTTCGGGTTTCGATGCGCGAGACTCGAAACGCAAAACACGAAATTTCTCTGCCGTTAATTCGGCCTGATTCAAATACCCTCTGGCAAGGCCGATGCCGCCAATGCAAAGCTCGCCGGATTGGCCGACTGGCACCGGATTCAATTCCTCGTCAAGGATATAAATTTGATAGTTTGCAATGGAGCGACCAACGGGCACGATGGTGCGTTTTGTCTCGCGCTCACAATCCCAATATGTGCATTCGACCGATGCTTCGGTTGGGCCGTACAGGTTATGTAATCGGGTGTGCGTCATACGCGCGAAAAATCGTTGCTGCAACGTGAACGGCAACGGCTCGCCGCTGCAAAAAATATCTTTGAGAGAAGTACAGGCAGAAAACGCTTCGTCCTCCAGCAAAATTTGCAGCAACGAAGGCACCATGAACAAAGTGGTAATGCGTTCCCGCTGGATCAACTCAACCAAATATGCCGTGTCTTTTTGACCGTCCGGCTCGGCAATGACCAGTCTGGCTCCGGCAATCAGAGGCGAAAAAAATTCATAGAGCGAGAGGTCGAAACTAAACGGCGTTTTCAGCAATACGGCATCATTGGTCGTCAGCGGATAGGTTGCCTGCATCCATTGCAACTGATTGCAAATGCCGCGATGCTCAATCATCACGCCTTTGGGTTGTCCTGTAGAACCGGAGGTGTACATCACATACGCCAGATGTTCTTCTTTGACGCCACTCGCAATGTTCTCTGCACTTTCCTGGGCGAGGCTTTCCGCTTCGGTATCAAGGCAAATCACCTTGATGGTTTGAGAAACGAGATTTGAGATTTGAGCGGCAAGATGAGCCTGGGTGAGCACGACCGATACCTTCGTGTCTGCCAGCATAAAAGCCAGTCGCTCGGCAGGATAGCCCGGATCGAGCGGAACATACGCGCCGCCCGCCTTCAGAATGCCGTACATTGCGATCACCATTTCCAGCGAACGTTCCATGTAAACGCCGACCAATGTTTCCGGCCCGACGCCCAATTTGCGCAAACGATGGGCCACCTGATTGGCGCGCGCATTCATTTCGCGATACGTGAGGCTTTCGTGACGGAATATGAGGCTGATCGCATCCGGCGTTCGTTCGACTTGCGCTTCAAAGAGCTGGTGCAGGCAAATGTCGCGCGGATAGTTGCCCACGTTGCTAAGAGAACTGGCGACGCGGGACAAGGCGATTGGTGACACCGCTGGTGCTGCGCTTGAATGTGAGACCACATCCTCCTGCGAACCGAGACACTCATTTCCTTCGTTTAGTCTGACTAGCATAAGCTTCACCCGCAGCTAGGAAGCCGCCAAAAACTCTACCGCCTCTCTTGTTTTGTTTAGCTTGCAAAGTGACTGTCCTAAGGCACTGAGTTCTGGTTGACACGATTGCGGAGCGACCTGCGCCAGAAACGTCAAAATGCGGTTTGCAAAGATAGGATAAGAAAACTGCTCGGCGTGATGACGCAGTTGGCCTGATGACCATTGGCATTTTTCAAAGCTTTCAATGGCTTTTGCTAATGATTCGCTGGTGGGCTGATTAAAGAATAACCCCGTGATGCCTTCGACCACGGTTTCCAGTGCGCCGCCTGCGCGATAGGCAATGACCGGGCGGCCTGCTGCGTTAATTTCAAGCGGCACCATGCCGAAATCTTCTTCGCCCGGAAACAGCAACGCACGGCAACGGCTGGCAAAGCGATTGACAACCGCATCCGGTTGGCGTCCCAGAAACCGAACCGTTTTGCCTGCCATCCTCTCCAACCGTGGCCGATCCGGGCCATCACCAATGACGATCAACTCTTTCTTCATTTTGGTGCAGGCTTCGACGGCCAGATCAATGCGCTTGTATGGAACCAGGCGCGAAAGCACCAGAAAATATTCCTCGACGTCTGTGCTCGGCTGAAACCGATCTACTTCAATCGGAGGCGGGATGACGACCGCTTCGCGTTGATAAACCTGACGGATGCGTTCAGCCACAACAGATGAGTTCGCAATGTAGTAATCAGGCTGCCGCGACGCCCTCCGATCCCACCAACGCAGACCAGAAAGCATCGCGGGCAATGCAACGCGCGAAAGCGTCCCGAAGCCTTCACGTGCCGCATAATCGTCATATCTCCACACCCAACGCATCGGCGTGTGGCAGTAACAAACATGGATCGCATTCTTGCTGCGATGAACGCCTTTGCCATAACCGGAACTGCTGCTGAGAATTAAATCGTAGGCCGATAAATCCAGGCTTTCGACCGCCCACGGGTAGAGCATGAAATATTGGCGGAACTTGCTTTCGATAGCTGGCATCCGCTGCATAAACGACGTGTGAATCGCGGCCTGGCGTAAACTGGGAGTCAGCCGATGCGGCAACGCGACGGTCGTATACAACGGTGCAGCGGGGAAGATTTGATGCAAGGCTTCAGCCACGCGTTCAGCGCCACCCATCTGGATAAAATAATCATGTACCAAGGCAATGCTGGGCATTCGGTTTGTCCTTTTCGGTAATAGTGATGTCCGACAGATTGCCGTCTGTCGGACATCGGACGAAAAGCCTTTGGTTCCCAGCGATGTGAGGCAGTGTTGGTTGCTGCTACGCTATCGCAGTTTGTGTCCCGTCGGTAACGAAAGGCTCTCCGACTTCGCTGCTTCATCATTTCGTGAAGCAATTTGTGACTCGCTTTTTACCTGTGCTACTTGTGAGCAAAGCGTCTTTCGATCTCTTTACCCACAGCGCAACTGTGAAGCGGTGATGACATCAATCGTTTGAGCGTAAGGCGGATGATGGATGCGGAATTTCCGTCCAGCCTTGTCTTTGCGCGGCGGAGGGATTCCCACACGCACGATAAAATTTTTCCAGCACGTCCATATAGCCGCGGATGGTGAAATGCTCTTTGACACGCAGCCGGGCATTCATTCCCAACTGCCTGCGCAAAGAAGGCATCTTTTGCAGTTTCACGATAGCTTCTGCCAGGGCGTTGTTGTCCTGTGCGGGAACTAGCCAACCGCTTGAGACATGCGCGATCATTTCCGGGTTGCCTCCAACCGCAGTGGCAATGACGGGCAATCCGCTTGCCATACCTTCTAAAACAACTAATCCGCACGGTTCGGCCAGAGAATTCACGACAAGTAAATCAAGCGCTTGCATCACGGCAGGAACATCGCGCCGCGCGCCCAGAAAACGGACTTGAGAGATGAGACCCAATTCAGCGGCAGTTTGTTGAAGATGCTGAAAATACTGCTGGTCGGCAGCGGTAAAAAGCGGTTCGCCCACGATCAGGAGTAGTGCATCAGGAATTTCCTGTACCACATCAGCAAAGGCGTGGAGCAAGCCAAGCTGACCTTTGCGGGCGGTGATTTGGCCAATGGTGCCAATGACAAATTGCTCGGCTGGTATTGCAAGTTCCGTGCGAATCGCCGCACGACTTTCAGCCTCAGGCTGAAACTTTGCTGTGTCAGCGCAGTTAAGCAAAACCTGACCTGGCACGCGGCGCGAAAACAAACGCAGCAATGAACCGCGAAACCGTCGTACCGTAGCCTGTGAAACTGCCAGCAATCGTACACGCGGCGAGGTCAACACAAACCCGCGAATGGCCGTGCTAATCGGATGATGAGGCAAAAGATCGTGGAGATGCCAAATGACGGGCACGCGCAGGCCTATCGTTGCTGCGGTCATGACCAGTCCGGCGCGAATGCTGTTGGCGTGAATCAGATCGGGGGAAATCTGGCGGATTTGTGCGCGAACGTTACGAATCACAGAAAGGAATGAAAGCAGATAGCGCAGTAAATAATCCGGTCGCCAGGTAAAGCGTGCCTGCAACGATTCGACCGGAACGCAAGGCACGTTTTTCTCTTCGACCAGCTGTTGTAACGCGCCCGCCGGGCACATCACGACAGATTGAAACTGGCCCCTGTCCAGTTGTGAAAGAATTAACAGGAGCACGCGCTCTGCTCCGCTGACAATCGGTGTATGGTTATAAAAAAGTATCTTCATTATTGCTTGTGATGATCGTTCTTCTAGGGGGTGAACAATCGGCTTGTGGGAATGATTTCTTTGGCTTGCCGCAGGCTTGACCAGGAAAGCTTGACCGAGGCAAGTGCTCGTACTTCGCGGTATTCCAGCCGAATGTCGTATTTTTGGTCGGCGGTGAGTGTGATCGTCCCACTGCGTTCGCGGGGTGGTGTGTCGGGATCGTTCCAATCATCAATGATCAGGCGATTGTTCACCCATAATCGAACGCCTCCTTCTGCTACCGTTAAGAAAGTGCAGGCCTCAGAAAAACGCGGTTGCACCTTTCCTGTCCAACGAATCGAAAATTCGCCTGTGCCAATGGCGGCGACAGGTGTTCCCACGCCCCAATCGAAATTCACATTGGCATCGGTGCGTGTAAGCTTGAGGTTCGTCAAAGTTTGCAAATCGAAATACTCGCCCTTCAGCCCATAAGGATTACTGACGTTGAGGTTGACAGGGGCTGAAGTTGTTACGGCTCCGGCGTTATCCGTGGCTTTGGCTGTTACGGTGTAATTCCCGACGGCGACATTGCTCCAGGTAAACGTCCAGGGAGCCAGGTTTTCTGTATGTAACAACTGTGCGCCTGAAAAGAACTCGACCTTGCGAACTGTTCCGTCGCTATCCGCCGCGATGGCTTCCATCGCAATGCGCCCCGGAGCCACAAAATTTGTGCCCTGAAGTGGCGTTGTAATCGAGATCGTTGGTGGCACATTAACGGCGGGGCCTGCGCTGATGGCGACATTATCGAATGTCGCCGTACACAAGGCCGTATTGTTATTGCTGGTTACTGCCAGTCCCACAAAAACTGTGGCGGGCATCCGGCTTGTCACCGCAGTGCCGACTTGCGTCCAATTGGTTCCATCGGCTGATTGGTAGGCGCTAAAAGTATCGCCATTTCTGGTTAATCGTACCCAATACGGGGGCCGGATTGCCCCGCCTGAACTCAACGCCGTGCCGTAGCCAGTGGATAATCGCCGCTCAAACGCTGCGCCCTCAACCGGCGAAATACTCATCAAGGTATAAGCCGCGTTGGCATCCAGGCTGGCGCGAATCATTACCCCGGCCTTGGCTCCGGTTGCAGTATTTCCCACACTGATGACGCGCGCTTTGATTTCGCCGTTGTTGCTGAGCGGTTGGTGAACGAAATAAAAACCATCGCTAGACCCACCGATGTCGGTGCCGGAACCATTGATCGTGAAAGCTCCATTCGCATACCCCGCACTACCGGCAATGGCAACGTTGCCGACTTCCTGTCCGACCCAGGGTGTCGGCAACGTGCTTGTCGGCGTCAACGGGTTGACGCGGACACTTTTTCTATCTTTTATTCCTGCGCTGTCGGTTACGGTCAGCACGATTTCATAGTAGTACGTGCCTTCAGTGCCGTGGTTTTCGATCTGAAAGCTACCACTTGTGCCTGTCACCGTTACGCCGGGATGGATGTGTGTGTCGTGATGCAATAAAACATTCCAGGTCAATGCGCTATTCGGTAATGTTTCATCCAGGTCAGTCGCTGAGCCTTGAAAGCTCACGGTGCTGCCAATATTGGCCTTGCTGCCGTCAGTTGGCGTCAGAATCGTGGCGACGGGCGGACGGCTGCCAACGATTACGTCAATGGCTGTCGTGGCTGTGATTCCCTGAGCATTGATCACGGTCAGACGTGCGGTCATTGTCTGAACGCCTGATGTGACATAGGTGTGCGTTGGATTCGCGGCGGTCGAAGTAGTTCCGTCGCCGAATTCCCACAGATAGGTTAGGGCGCTGCCACCAGGGTCTCTGGAACCATTGCTGGAAAACGTCACCGTGTAAGGCTGGGCAGGATTTGGGCGGGTAGCGGCAGCCATTGCTACGGGCGTGGTGCCTGTGTAGCGAATGCGACGTATTTCGCCCGTTGTCAGCGCCACGTAATACAACGCGCCTTCCGGCCCGATTTCCAGCGAAACAGGCGTTGCCACATTGGTGGCGAAGTCTGCAACATTGACCACAGTATTATTGGCGTCAAGGACGATTCGACGAAGATAGTTATTGACGTAATCAGCAAAGAAATAATTGCCCTGATATTGCGCCGGAAACTGCGATGCCGTGTAAATTGGCCCACCGACAATCGCCGCGTCTGCATCGTTGTGGGAGTACGTGTAGGCAGGTGCGGTAACAGAACTGGCGAGAACGGCGGCGCATTCGCCTGGAAAGGCGGATTGAAAGCGTTGTTGTGGCCCACTCCCTTCAAAACATGGCCAGCCGAAATTTTTGCCGCGCCCGCGATTCACCTCTTCCCATCGGCTCAAGCCGACATCGCCTATCCACACTTCGCCTGTGGTTGGATGAATCGAAAAACGATATGGACTGCGCAAGCCGTGCGCGTAAATTTTGGAGCGAATCGAATTGGGATTGCCGTCATAAAACGGATTGTCACTTGGTGCCGTGCCGTCAGGATTGATGCGCAGGATTTTGCCGTTGTACGTTTTCAAGTCCTGTGCCCGTAGCGCGAGCGGATCAAGGAAAAACGGAGAACCCCCGTCGCCCATCCCGACATAAAGTTTGCCATCCGGGCCAAATTTTACTGTGCCGACGGTGTGGGCAATCGCATCTGAGGCCATGCAATCCGTTCCTTCCGGGTATTGGCTACAGGGGGCAACGCTTTGTTGCCCAAGGATGATGACTTCGCTGTTGGCCAGGGCGACATCCGGGTTGCTTGGATTGGCCTGGACGCGTGTCAGGCGCGCAGTTTTCGGGCTGCTGTCGCCAGAGTTTCCCGCGTTCTCATACACGTAAAGCAAATAGACATAACCATTCGTTGCAAAGCCTGGATCAAGCGCTAAGCCGATCAAGCCACGATCTCCTGCAGTGTTGACGCGTGGCGCAATATCAATGAAAGCGGGCGAAAGTAATATTCCATTTTTGATGATTCGCACGACGCCGTTCTTTTGCCACGCGAAAATGCGTCCATCTGGCGCAAACGTCAGCCCTACCGCCTGATAAGCAGGCAACGTGGCGACGATTTCGTCGGTGAATCCTGCGTCAATGATGGATTGAGCGTTGAGCGTAATCATCGGTAAAAAAATAAATAGCAATCCTACGAACAAAATCTTCGTCGTAATGGGTGAGGGCATTCGGCTACTACTCCTAAGAAAAAAGCGCATGGAATGCAGGTCTGAGCTTGTCTTTTCTGCTCATCCCTTCTGCGCCAGCCCACACCCCATGCTTTAGTTACAACTCACATCAAACCACGGCATCCTCCAGCCATCGTTCGTCGCGTGCTGCTTCGGCGCTGATCCAACCGATGACGAGCCACGCAATCGGCGCGGCGGAATAAATTGTGAAGGTCAGGCCAAAAAAACTATTCAAAATCAACATCGGCAGAATCGCTGTTGCAATGCGCCGCACGGTTGCTTCGGGTGTTTTCGGCAACGCACGTTTAAAAATGCGAACGCCAATCAACATTGCGCGCCCCAGTATCCAAAGAAATAAAATGGCGGTTGGCAGGCTGCATCCAACAATCAAAATGGCGATGAAGCTGTCAATCGGATACAGCGTTTCTTCGGGGTTGGCATAGCGTGCTGCGGCAACCGTTCCTGCGCCAAGACCTGTTCCCAGCGGATTCGACGGAATAACTTTTGTTGCGAGTCGGTTCCAAATCCGAAAGCGTTCTTGCAAGCTTTCTTCTTTGGCCGGTTGCAGGGTGCCGCGTGCCGTGTGCGAAAGCATCGTTTCCACTTTGTCGTCGCCGCTTTTTTCCCACATGTCCCTGGAAGACGGAGGCTTGGCCACAATCAACACCAGCGCGCCAGCCAAAGCCATTGCAGTTGCGCGCCCGACGGCTTTCCGCCATGACTCCGCGCCGATCAGCACCAAGATTCCCAGTCCTGCCAACAAGCCGAAAATCGCGGTGCGTTGCCCGGTGATCAGCAGGATGCCGAACAACGATGTGCCTGCGAGCAGCCACATGAAACGTGGGGTCACCTGTTTGGCTCCCAACGCAAACCCAAAGGCGATCAGCGCGCCATATTGCACATAGCGCCCCCATTCTTCGGCGCTATTGAAGGTTGCCAATGCCCGTGTGACGTGCCCCACCGCAATGGATTCATAGTGATCGGTATGTTTGATCCAATAGTTCTCAAACTCTGGATAGCCAAACGTTAGTTGATAAAGTCCGTGCAGTGAGCAAACCAATCCCATCGCTACGATCAATCGCATCGCCACGCCCATAAAATTTGCCTCTACGGCTTGTCCGAAATAAAACCAGGCGACGGGAATCAGGATGAACATTGCTCCTGACAAACCAACAAACAACGCTCCTTGCCAGGGGTTGAAAACCTGGAGCAGAAAAATGCCCGCCAGAATCGTCACGGGCAGCGAGAGCTTGGTTTGCCGAAACAATCTCTCGCGTCGCAACCACAGCAAAATCGCAAAGGCCAGCAAGGTGATGAGCGGTGTAATCAGATGAATCGGGTCCGTGTTGGTGTATTCGACAAAGATGAATTGCGCCCGGCGCAGAAAACCGCGTAAAGGCTCAAACAGCATGATCGCAAACAGGCCGGCTTCCAGACTGTAAAGCAGCGGCACGGCCATCAGCCATAACGCTCCACCCAGCAGCAACCCCCGAAAAATCTGTCCGCCGCTGACCACCGCCAGTGACGTGAATGCAGACAACGCCGACAGCGGCACGAATACGCGCCAGCGTTGCGACAAGGTAGGTTTTGTGGGGGCATAATTGCTCATTGGTTTTCTTTATTGCAGATAAAGCTGGCTGCGCGGCACAACTTCTTTGGTCTGTAGCGGACTTGACCAACCCAGCCTCACGGCAGCAGCTTTATCCTTCTCTACAAATTCAAGTCGGATTGCATATTTTTGGCCTGCCGTGAGCGTGATTGTGCCCCGGCTTTCAGTTTCTGTTTTGCTGGTATTAGTTATGAGTAATTGATTATTCACCCACAACCGAACCGTGTCCGTAGCAGTCACGTAGAACGTGTAGGCCCCGGAAAAACGTGGTTGCACAAGTCCTGTCCACCGTACTGAGAAATGATCTTTCCCGACCGTAAGAATTGGCCTGTTCTCGCCCCAGTTAAAGTCAATGACCGAATCATTGCGAACGAGCCTTAATTCACGGAAGTCGTCCTTGTTATAGTATTCGCCTCGCAAACCTGTGCCCGTACCGTTGATCGGATTAACCACCGTAATCTGCACCGGAGCAGAAGTCGTGGCGGAACCATTGTTGTCGTAGGCTTTTGCGGTCAGGCTATAGGTTCCTGCCGCGAGGCTGCTTAACGTTGCTTCATATGGCGTGGTCGTCGCGGTCTTCACCAGCGTTGTGCCGCGATAAAATTCCACCTTGCTGATTGACCCATCACTATCTGCTGCTGTCGCCGCAAAGCGAACACTCGCCGGGGCGATGTAGGTTGTGTTGTTGGCAGGCGTTGTAAGGCTGATCGTCGGCGCGCGATTAACAACAGGTTTGGTGATACTCACATTGTCGAATACGGCATTACACAATGTCGAATTATTGGCTGCCGTTACCGCCAAGCCGACAAAGGCGTCCGTCGGAAGCGTGATTGTGGCAGAAGACAGCAGCGTCCAGTTCGTGCCATCGGCGGAGTGATAGCCTGAAATCGTATTTCCGCTCCGCACAATTCGCACCCAGCGCGGCGCTGCAAAATATCCGCCTGAAACCAATGCTGTCCCAAAGCCATTTTCATTCCGCCGCTCAAAAGCAAGACCTTCGACTGGTGACAGGCTGATTAAGCTATGCGCTGCATTACCCGTTAACGCCGAACGAATCATCACGCCAGCTTTGGCTCCAGGGGCAGTGTTCTGCACGCTGGCAACGCGGGCGGTAATTTGTCCGTCCCCGCTGAGCTTTTGATAGACGTAATAAAACCCATCGTTGAAATCCGTAATATCCGCGCCGGAACCTTTGATCGTGAAAATTCCATTGGCAAAAGTGGCGATTCCCGCGAGTCCCACATTCCCAATTTCCTGTCCCAGCCACGGCGCAGGCAGCGTGGCGGTGGGCAATTCCGGGATGACATTGACGCTCTTTATATCCGTGACGCCCGCGCTATCGGTGGCGGTCAGGACGATTTCATAGAAATAGGTTTCGCCCGTTGTGCCGTGATTCTCAATGACGAAGCTGCCGCTGGCTCCGCTGGCTGTAACACCGGGATGGATATGATCGTTGTGATGCAAAAGCACTGACCATTTCATTGCACTGGCGGGCAAGGTTTCATCGGGATCAGTGGCCGTACCACGGAAGGTGATGGTGTCGCCGATTTGGACGCGCACGCCAGCTGTCGGAGCGGTAATGGTTGCCGTGGGCGGACGGCTGCCGACGGTGACGTTGACCGTGGCTGACGCCGTTAGCCCTTGTGAATTCGTTACCGTAAGCTTGACGGCATAGGTCTTGACGCCAGTTGTGACATACGTGTGAGAGGGATTGGCTGCTGTCGAAGTGGTTCCGTCTCCGAATTCCCACAGGTAGGCCAGCGTGCCACCTGCCGGATTACTGGAACCGTTGCTGGAAAACGCAATCACATACGGCGTTGCTGCCGAAGGGCGTGATGCCGCTGCCACAGCGGTTGGCGCGCTGCCATTGAAGCGAATGCGCTTGATGGTTCCGTCGAAAATCGAAAGGTAATACAACATTCCGTCCGGCCCTAGTTCCAAATGAACCGGCGTGTTGATATTGGTGGCAAAGGAAACCACGCGGGAGACGTTGTTATTGGCGTCGAAGACGATCCGCTGAATAAAATTATTGACGTAATCAGCAAAGAAATAATTGCCACGATATTGGGTTGGATATTGCGTGGCATTATAAAACGGCCCACCCGTCACGGATGCCCCGCTGCCCCGCGCGTAAAAATGAATCGGACTGGTTACCGAACCCAGAGACACGGCTGCGCACTGTTGCGGGAAAGCATTTTGAAAATTGGGATTCGGGACATTGCCTTCATAACAAGGCCAGCCGAAATTTGCGCCACGCCCGCGATTGATTTCTTCGTAAAACGTCGAACCCACATCGCCGAGATACAATTCGCCAGTGCCAGGCTTATGGGTGAAACGGAACGGACTGCGCAAACCATAGACAAACACTTTCGAGCGCACAGAATTGGGATTGCCGTCATAAAACGGATTGTCACTCGGCGCGGTGCCATCGGAATTGATGCGCAGGATTTTGCCGTTGTACGTATTCAAATCCTGAGCGCGCAATGCTTTTCCATCTGCAAAGCTATATTCTGCTCCGTCGCCCATCCCGACATAAATTTTACCGTCCGGCCCGAATTTTACCGTGCCGACCGTATGCGCCGGAGAATCAGACCCCATGCAATCAGACCCCGCAGGCGAACTGCTGCACGGCGCGGTTCCGATTTTTCCCATCAGCACGACTTCGCTCCCAGCCTGTGCTACGTCAGGATTCGCTGGGTCAGCTTTGACGCGTGTCAGCCGCGCTGTTTTCGGGCTGGTGTCTGCTGAATTGCCGTTCGGCTCATAGACGTACAACAAGTACACAAAACCATTGGTTGCAAAATTCGGATCGAGCGTCAGGCCAATCAAACCACGGTCGCCGACTTCGTTAACGCGTGTCGAAATATCAATGAAAGGTGTTGGCAGTAACGCTCCGTTTTTGAAGATACGCACAATGCCGGGCTTTTCCCACACGAAGATTCTGCCGTCCGGGGCAAAGGCAAATCCAACAGTTTGAAAGCGAGGAACATTCATTACAGTTTCTGTCGTAAAGCCTGCATCCGTGAATGTCTGCGCAACTGCGCACACACCAAAGCCAAAAAATAAAAACAGCGCCATCGCGCACATGGCGCGACCAAGTGAGGTCGTGAGGGGCGTCATAAAAACTCCTGTGAGGTTTAATAGCGAGCGAACTAGGCTGCACCTTTGCCGGTCAATACCGCCGGAATCGTGCGCAGCAATATGCGAAAATCCAGTCCGAGCGACCAACGGTCTATGTATTCCAAATCAAGCAGCATCCATTCCTTAAAGCTCAGATTGCTGCGGCCCGAAACCTGCCACAAACAGGTGATGCCAGGCTTGACGCTGAAACGTCGCTTTTGCCACGCAGCATCCAATCCCAGTGCGTCACGAATCGAAAGTGGGCGCGGGCCAACCAGGCTCATATCGCCGAGCAGCACATTGATCAGTTGCGGCAATTCATCAATGCTGGTTTTGCGCAGGAAGCGACCGACGCGCGTGATGCGCGGGTCATTTTTGATTTTGAAAATGGGGCCTTCTTTTTCGTTGAGGTGTTCGATCTCTTTCATTCGGGCTTCGGCATCCACCACCATCGTGCGGAATTTGAAGAGGGGAAAGCGGCGCTTGTTGTATCCCATTCGCTCCTGAATGAAGAACACCGGGCCGCGATCTTCCAGCTTGATTGCCAGCGCAACCAGCAAATACAAAGGCAGGCACAGAATCAGCAACGCCATAGCCGCAATCAGATCAAACACGCGCTTGGCTTCTGTGCGCCAACCCAGCGCGGGCGCGGAATGCAATGAGATAAAGTTCATGCCTTGCAAATGTGCAGGCTGTGAATGTGCCAGATGATTCTGAAAGAAATTTGAGAGCAGATGCGTTGTGATGCCTTGTTCTTCCAACAGGGCAATCACGGCATGGATTTGTTCGTAATGCGATTTGATGGGTAAGGCCACGACAACTTCGTCAATGACTTCAGACGCGATAATGCTCGGCAACGCATCCAGTCTTCCGAGCTGTTTGAGGTTTGACAACCCGGCTTCGGCTTCCACGCTGTCCACATAACCCAGCACGCGATAGCCAAGATCAGGCCGTTCCATCAGCCGCGCCACAAATTGCTGTCCGCGCGGCCCGCCACCAATCAGGAGTAAGGTCTTGGCATTATGACCACGTCGGCGAAACCATCGTAAAATGTACTGTTGAACCAGCCGAAAGCTGCAAATCAGAAGAAAGCTGAGCAACGCAAAGGAAATGGCCTCCCAAACGGTGATCGTTACCCAGCGACCAATCTGTGCAGTCACCAGCAAGGCACCTGCGCCCCACAAAACGGCCAGCGCAATTTCGCGGATTTCCTCGCCCAGTAAATGCAGACGCGTCAGCAGGTAGAGGCTGTGAAGATTGAAGGATTGATGCCAGACAAACAGCAGCACACCAATCAGGATCGCATTCGTTACTTTGATGCGGTCTGACGCAAAATCAATAATGTATTGAACGTAATGTTCTTCTGCATAATTGAGCATCAGTGTCAGGCTGAGCGCAGAGGTCATCAACGCCAAATCCATGAACTGTAAATACAGCAGATAAAGTTTGCGATACGGGGCTGGCATAAGCTTTATTCCGGTAAGAACAACAACGGGCTTGTTATCGCACGCTGCCGTAACGTGAAACGGTTTGGGCATAATCGCCCATCGTTCCTATGGGGTGACTGGCTTTGGCGGTTGGATAGAAATATTCCAACGTGAAGGTGGCAGCCAAGCCGAGGATCAGACCACCAATTAACCCGACAATTAAGTTCAGTAAGACATTCGGGCTGACGGGCTGATAAGGCATCTGTGCCGGTTCGACAACTTTAAGGTTGATAATTCCTTCTTTATCCAGCGCGGTTGAAATGCGCCCTTCTTCTCCTTTTTTGGCGTAAAGTTGATAGGCCTGATCTGCCATGTCGCGCTCGCGATCCAGCTTGCGTTGGGCGTATCCACGCAGACCCAGTTCACGCGTTTTGACTGACGCTTGCTGAACATTTGTCGTCAGCGAGCGTTCTTTTTCCCGCAACGAGGCCAGATTGCTTTGTTCAGTCGTCAGCGTGTCAATCAATCGTTGCCGGAGCGGGTTGAGCGTTGACGTAACCAGCGATTCAGCGGGCGCTTTTTCGACTTGCTCCACCATCCGCCGGGCTTTTTCCAGGTCTTTCTCTAAATCCTGAATGATGCGATGGCCAGGCTTGTATTTGTTGAGTAGTTCAGAGCGGCGCAGTTCCAAGGCAAACAACTGCGAACGGATTGCGTCAGGCGCTGTACGACGCGCGATGCGTTCTTCGGTTTGTAATCGTTCCGGTTCTTTGGCGATTTGCTGACGCAGGGAATTGATGCGTGCTTCGATTTCGGCAATCGAAGTGCGGGTGTTTTGCAACGCGACATCAAATTCATTGCGCTGGCGCATTTGCGCTTCGATTTGTTGGTTTAGTAGTTGTGTGTTCGGTAAGGTGCTGAGCCGTTTCAGCGCGTCTTCTTTTTCATCCAGCTTCTGGCGCATGGATTCGGCCTGCTGCGTAAAGAAATCATTGGTGCCATCGTTTTGGCGCAAGCGAATGTGGCGCGCCTGATAAAGCTCACAAAGTGTATTCACAACGCGCACCGCTTGCTCGCGATCATTCGCTTTGTACGTGATTTTAATCAGATTCGATTTTTTGCCCGGCTCGATGGTCAGGTTGTTTTGAAGCCTGGTTACAGCTTTTCCGATTGCCGTGAGCTTGGCATCAGATGATTCCTGGCTGAGCTTGGCGAGTACCGAATTTCGCTGCCGTCCCTCAAATTCTTTGTAAAGTTCCAGCCGCTGCACGACTGCTTCGTGCAGGGACGAACTGTTGAGAATTTCTACCTCTGAATTGATTTCTTCTTCGGTTAAATGGCGATCCGGTTGACCTGTAGCAATAATCTGTTCCGGGGTGACTGCCGCATCAAAGCGTTCTTTTTTGACCAGCACGGAAGCGGAAGTCACATACACCGGCTTCGTCAACCAGGTGCCAACCGCCGTCAACGTAAAGGTCAACACGGTCGCCCCGAAGATCAGCCATTTGCGGGCATACAAAACTTGTCCCACCGAACGCAGGATATTTTCGGAATCCAGCCAGGTTTCAGGCTGGCGATTTTGTCTGGAATACATGCTCATTTGCTTTTTACCACTGCATCAAGCAAGTTACGGACGCGGGATTTGACCGCAGAAAATGTTGTTGTTGTGGATGGTGCCTGATGAAGCATCACCCCTAAAATATTGGCTTGTGCGGCGTGCAATCGTTGCTGCGCTTCGGCCAAATCTGCATACGCCGTTACGTGTTCGGTGGCGGCTAAAATGACGCCATCCACGGCCCCCGCCAGCAACGCCACGTCGGAATGCGTGGTGATCGGTGGCGCGCTGATCACCACCAGATCAAAGAGCCTGCCCATTTCCTGCATCACGACTTTTGGACGCCACCATTTCAACCAATCATTCAGCCGCACCGCACCCAGCGAAGATGCGATTTCACTGAGATTCGCTTTCTTGGTTTGCCGAATTTGGAAGCTATAACCGAACGGCAAAATTTTTCTGTTGTTCGACGCAGGTTGTTCCTCTTCCTTCACCTCGATGACTGCGATTTTTAGCCGTTCGTATTCGGCCAACAGCTTGCTCAGGTGCGCGGCGAGAGCGGCGGAGCTTTCAGCCGGATTGGCACTGCAAATTAATACAGAGCGCAATTGCCGTTGCTCCGCTGCTAACAGAACCGTCGTTCGCAGATTCAGCAATTGCTCGCGCAATGCGGGCGCAAGCGGCGGTTCTGTCGGGGCATTTGCCGCGCGGGGGATTTCAAGGACATCAATCACTTCATTGTTTACTGGCAAAGCATTCTGGGGTGGGAAATACAGCAAATTCCGCGCAGCGGCTGACGCCGATACAGGCACGGGATCTTTTTTCAGCGGTTGGGCAGGTCGCACCACCAGACCGGAAGATCGAGGCCTGAACTCTGCCAACGCATTGATTAACTCATCTATATCGGTGGTCATCTCGTGCTGACCTTCAGAAAAGGCCTGAAGCCATTGATGACTGCCTTGTAGATGTGATGCTGTCACGACTTGCCACATGCTTTGCTCTCTTTCGACAGAAAACTTCAAAGATCAAAAATCTGTTTTTGCGTTCGTTGCGGCTGGCAACTTGGCCAGCACGTTCAGACCGAGCCGATGTTGAATGCCTGCTGCCGTGCGAATCCGCGGGCGCAAACTTTCAGCAGCGATGACTCCACCCGTTGAGGTCAACAATCCCAGCAGAAATAAACCCGATAAATTCCGCAGCCAATCAGGGCTAACTGGGCGAGGATTCAGACTGGCTGCTTCTGCCAGGCTGACTTGTGCCCTGTTGGTTTGATTGATCACGTCACTTATTTCAGCCTCCTGCGCTTTCTTCTGATAGAGCAGGTAAGCCTCCTCATTGAGCGCGCGCTCACGTTCGAGATCGCCTTTTTTGAACCCCTGTAAATTCAACTCGCTGAGCCGTCCTTGATATTCCTGCGCTAATTGCTTCAATCGCTGTTCCCGTTGCGAGAGAGCCGCCAGTGTTGTTTCTGCGTTGAAGAGGTCGTTTGTGATGCGACGGCGCATGTCGTTAAGCGCAAATGACCGTTCGCGGGGTGGGTTTTGTTCTTCGCGGGTGATTAGCTCTTTGGCTTGGGTGATGCGCTGTTCGAGGTCGCGGATCAGACGATGATTCGGCTGATATTTTTGTTGTAACTGGGTGCGCTGCATTTCCAACGCAATCAGTTCCTCTTTCATTTTGTCCAAGGCCTGCGCGTATTTGGTGACAGAGCTGGTTTCAACCTGTTCCGGTTGCGTTGCCAGTTGCGATCTCAGCGTCGTGATCTGTTGTTCGAGCGCCTGTTTTTCCGTGCTGGCTGCTGCTGCTTGTGTTTGGGTTTCGTAAAGTTGTTTGAGCAGTAAATCCTGTTGTTCCTGAAGCGACATCAATCCGTGTTTTGTGTCCAGGTTTTTGAGTGCATTTGTTGTCTCATCCAGCTTTTGATTGAAATGCGCCGAGCGGTCGCGCAGCGCTGTTTCCACGCTGGCTTGCGGCTGAAGCTTTTGTCTGTGCTCCGAATATTTCTGGAAAAGTGTTTGCAGAAAGCGGGCGGCCTGTTCAGCAGAGCTGTCACGATAGGTAACTTGGATGACGCGCGATTGGTTTAGCACCTCAACGGATAATCGCGCAGCTTTTTCCTGCGCAGCATCCGGGGAAAGCGCTAATTCGTTAAGTGTGGCGGCAAAGACTTCGCGGCTTTTCAACAACTCAATTTCGGACAGAAGGTCATTCTGGTTGGTAAGTACCTGTGCGGGAGTGTTTACTGCTTCAGCCCCCGGTGTTACCAGAATCTTAAGCGAAGATTCATACAGCGGGGTCATCAACGCCATCGTGCCGACGCCTGTTGCGATAATAATTGTGAATAATCCAATCGCCTGGTTTTTGCGATTCCAAAGCACAGCACAAAGCTCTTGCCAGAGAGCAGGGATATATTTGGACTTTGAAGTACGGCTCATGCACATAGTCGTTTCAACTCGCAACAAGAAAAACTTGCGATCAGGTAGCAACGGCGATTCGCCATCAGGGCTAAGAAGCAACGAGCCGACCTTGAGGTGGAGAGAAAGGCTATGACAAGCTAATACGAGGGTGTACCACACAGCCTGATTGGAATTGAGGGCCGAAGGAGAACTAAAACAGAATGGGGCGCGATGAGGAAGATAACGTCAGAACCAATTCCAGACACCAACGATTGTTCACCCAATTACATCACTAGAAGCTATTGTGGTTTGATGAGTATTAACTAGCATTAGACGGTTTGCCACCGGGGTCCAGGCTGACCTCAATCGAATGCTACCAGAACCATTATTTTATGAGTATGAACCTCCCTGTCTTTACTAAGTTGCGAAGAATTTTTCTCAGCAAAATACAAAGTTTCAGGGATCTTCTTGCTTTTTCGGTCAGTAGCTGAAACTTAGTTCGCTGATGAGTGCTGATCGTTACTTTGGCGCTTACTTTTCCGCCGACTTCCGTAACAAGTCGTGTGCCAAAGTGAACGACGGGTGGGACAGAAGAAACAAGTCTATTGATTAGAACGATTACGGGTGAGACGGTAGGCTGGAGATGCTAAATGGAAAAAAGAAGACTGGTAAACTGGTTGCCAGTTGAGGGGCTCGGATGGGTAAAGAAGCTTGATTATGAAGACTTTAGCCGAAAACGGCAACTACCTTGCCAGCGCTGGCAATCGTATTGCCGAAAATGGTTTCTTGCGACAGGGATACCTATAAACTTTGATCCCCGATTCCTGCTAAAAAATGAATTTCAGCAGAAACCGGGGATCAGATTTTTTTGCCTTTACCTTGCTTTCACTGGAAAGTAGAGACACCTTACCATTTCAATTTCGGCGGGAAGAACTCGGCAACTAAGTCTTCATAGTACGCACGATAATCTTCAAAATTCGGTGTTTCTTCGACTTTGGAATAGAGATCGAATGGGTTAAAGGCTTTCACCCAATTCAGCATTTCGTGATCGCGTTCATTCAGTAAATGGGTATATTCGCCAGCCTGATGTACGACATAGCACGAGTGATAACGAATCATCCACAATGCTTCTTCCGGCAGATAGTCTTTGACAACGTGGTACAGGTATTCATCGTGACCCCACGACAGATGCACGTTGTCCAGCCCGCAATTAGGTTCGTAAATGCCGTACTTCGTGTTGAGTTGCGGATTTTTTGAATCAGGGTTATTGGCAAAGAACTCGGAATAGACGATTTTATCTGAGAACGCGCAGCCAACTGGATTGGTATCGCCGACGACCGCCCATTGCGGCTCATCCCACATACACAGCATCTTACCGAGGTCATGGATAAATCCCGTCAGGATGAACCAGCGCGGATGGCCATTTTTACGAATAGCTTCGCCCGTTTGCAGTGCATGAATGATTTGCGGCAAGGCTAAATCCGGGTCACTGTCGTCCACGAAATTATTCAAAAAATCCATCGCTTCCCAGATGCTCATTTCAGCTTTGTTGAGCGGGGTATATTCCGCTTTTTTCGCCAGCACGAGATCCAACGTTTGGTTGGCGTGGTTAAGTTGGTACAGCTCTTTCACGCAATCGCGCGGAGCTGTTTCATAGTTGCGATAGGCTTCAGGTGTCTTGTTATCGTGGAGCAAATGTGCAGGAAGCTCGGTGATAGGATGAATAGCTAATGACATATTAAATCTCTCCTTAAGTTGTTGGGACACCGAAATATTAAGCCCTGAATAAAGAGAAGGGAAATGAATTTTGCAAGCGTCCGATTTATTCGTAGCGTAATGCCTCAATCGGGTCTAGCCGCGCGGCTTTGATTGCCGGGTACATTCCGAAAATCAAGCCGATGCTGACGGATACCGCAAAGCCGATCCCAACCCAAACCATCGGAATTGCAGAAGGGAATTTGACCGCCTTCAAAATAAAGCTCACCAAAAAGCCGAATCCAATGCCCACGATTCCGCCTAATCCCGTGAGCGCCATCGCCTCCAGCAAAAACTGCGTCACAATGTCGAACTTACGTGCCCCAATCGCGCGGCGAATGCCAATTTCTTTGGTGCGCTCTGTCACCGAAACAAGCATGATGTTCATGACGCCAATGCCACCCACAAGCAATGCAACGCTGGTAATCGGCACAATGACAAGAGCCACCATATTCAGCACACTGCCAAATGATTCAATCATCCCGCTGGCGGTGTTGACAGCAAAACTATCCGGTTGGTCAACGGTTACATTGCGCCGCCGTCGCAACAGTTCTGTCACCTGGTCAATCATTGCCTCAAGCTTTCCGCTGGCAGCAGCCACCACAATAAAGTGATCCTCCTGCCCCGGATACATCGTGTGCATCAGGTTATAAGGGATGTAGATAATATTGTCGTTGCTCGGTCCGCCGCCAAAGCCCTGTTTGCTTTGTGTGAGCGTTCCGATGATCGTAAACATTTTGGAGCCGATAGCGATTTCCTTACCAATAGGATCATAGCCAGAAAAAAGCTTTTCCTTCACCTGCCAGCCAATCACACAAACCGGAATTTTATGCTCGTCTTCTGTGTCGGTGAAAAATCTTCCCGTATCCAGTGCGACATCGCGTGTACGGGCATAGGCCGACCAAACCCCACGCACATTAGAAGTCTGGATTTGATTATCACGATATTTGACGACGGGGGGCAAGGAATTGGGACGCAACACGGGCGAAGAAGCTTCCACCGATGGCAACTGACTGACGGCTAAAGCGTCCTCGTAAGTTAAGGGTTTGCGTTTGCGTTCCTCTTCCGTCAAGTCGCTAAACCGAGGGCCACCACGAAAACGAGATATAAACGCCGTGTTCGTGCCGAACTGCTCGATTTGTTCCTTAAAAGATTGCTCCATCCCGCTGACGATGGAGGAAACCGCAATCGTGGTTGCGGTGCCAATCACCACGCCAAGCACGGTCAGAAAAGATCGGAACTTATGTGACCAAAGCGTATTCATGGCCTGTGCCACGAGCTCCCGAAAATGTTGAGTTTGCATAAAATTTACTCTGCTCTTAAAGCAACAATAGGATCAAGTCGCGCCGCTTTCCACGCGGGATAAATGCCAAAGATTGCTCCAGTGGAGGTAGACACGATCAAAGCCAGTGCTATTGCCCAGATCGGCATGGACGCTGGCACTGGCGTATATTGCACCAGCAGCCATTTAATTCCATACGCGATTCCCAGCCCGATCAGACCACCGCAACCGGATAGCACCACCGATTCAATCAGAAATTGCATCAGGATGTCTTTGCGCCGTGCGCCCAGGCTTTTACGGATGCCAATTTCGCGGGTGCGTTCGGTGACAGCGACGAGCATGATGTTCATGATCACAATACCGCCTACGACCAGGGAAATGGATGTTACCAGTAAAGCCACGGTCGCAATCGTGCCCGTCAGCGTTTGAAAGAGGTCATTGATGGCGTCTGCCGTGATAATTCCGAAGGTGTCTTTTTCACTGTACGGGACTTTATGACGAATCCGCATCACCATTCGCGCCTGATCCTGTAAATCTGCAAAATTGATCCCATCAGAGCCTTTGATCGAAATTGATAAGCTTCGGCGTGCGCCCCAGTTTTTTTGGAAGGTCGTCACAGGAATCATGACAAATTCATCCTGTGATTGCCCGAAAACTGTACCTTGCTCTTTGGCGACCCCGATGACCTCAAATGGCAATCCGTCAATTTTAAGCTCCAGTCCCACAACATCGCGTCGGCCAAATAACCTGTCAGCAACTTCTGTCCCGATCATCGTGACGTAACGGCTGTTTTTTTCGTCCATGTCACCGATGTAGCGGCCAATATCCGCCTGCACTGTATCAATGTTCGCCATCGAAGCCGTGACACCTTTTACAGTAATACTGTTCGGCATTTTTTCATTGCCACGTTTAACTTCAGCATTCGTATTACCTGAGGCTCCGATATAGGTTGCCAGCGTCATTCGTTCCCGCAAATATTCAACGTCGTCAAGCGTTAAGTCTTTGTTGCGGCGATTGGCTTCAAGGAATTCTTCAAAGCTGGTGATGATGCCGAATTTTTCAATCGAGAGCGTATTCGCACCTTGATCGGCAATCTTTTCGGCGATGTAGCGGTTGGCACCTTCAATCACAGACGCGACGGCGACGACTGTCATCACCCCGAAAATAACACCAATGAGCGTCAGCGCACTGCGCAATTTGTTGGCTCGCAGAGAGGCAAGCGCAAGTTTAAAGGATTCAATTAGGGCGTACATAAAACCTGTCTGAAGACGTGGAGCTAACGGAAGATCAGTCAATCAAACGCCCTAAACGATATTCCAGATGCGGAAGTTGCAGTAATTTGCGGTGTCTTATTGGCTGAGAATCAAAGGCTGAGGACGCAACCAGAAGCAGCGGGTAATTAGAGTTCAGGCAGATTGACATTGCGGTCGCCTAACAAACCTTCATGCAAACAATTTGCAAAGCACTCGACGACTTGCGGGTCGAATTGGGTTCCGGCTGCCTCTCGCAAACGATCAATGGCGATTTCTTGGCTTAGCCCTTTTCGATAAGGGCGGTCTGATGTCATCGCGTCATAGGCATCCACGACGGCGATGATGCGTGCTTCCAGCGGGATTTGATCTCCGGCCAGATTGTCTGGATAGCCACGTCCATCCCACCATTCGTGATGGCGCAGCACAAATTCGCTGACACGCTTCAGCCGCGGCAATTTTTTTAAGGCTTCATACCCGCGCACGACGTGTTGATCCATAATGGCTTTTTCCCAATCTTCCAATCGGGATGGTTTGCGCAGAATAGCTTCCGGCACACCAATTTTGCCGATGTCGTGCAACAAGGCGGCGAGCTTTAGGTCGTAAACGGAACCTTCCTCCATCCCCAGCCTCATCCCGACTTCTGCCACGAAATTCAAAACCGCCCCGGAATGTTCTCCCGTGTAGTTGTCTTTGGCTGAAAGTAATGAAGCCAACGCAAGTAGAATGGAAGAATACGTATCTTCGAGTTCCTGATTCAGGAGGCGATTGGTCGCCCGAACTTCACTCATCAGGATCATGTTTTCAATCACATTCAGTAATTCCGGTTCGCTAAAAGGTTTGAGCAGGTATGCTGCCAGACCGTTAGAAAACAACGCGCGTTGTTCGGCTGGCGTAGCTCCTCGTCCGGTGAGCATGGCGACAGGCAAACATCCGGTACGGATGTTCTCGTGTTGCAGCGCAAGCAGGTCGAAGACCTCTTTGCCCGTCATATCGCCCAGGGAATAGTCAAGTAAGATTAAATCGGGCTTCTTTTCTGCGACGATTCTCAAGGCTTCCTGTCCGTCAGGAGCGGCAAGGAAAGTGTAGCCGACTCTTTCCAAAATACTTTGCCCAACTAGGAGCTGCGACGGATCATCATCCACCCAGAGAACCCGTTTCTTTGCGTGAGGGAGCATAAACTTGGTTCCTGATCTAAGTACGGCTAGGGGATACAGATAGCCGTGACAATGTTGGTATTATTCAGCAGCGGGCAAAGTCAAAACTGGCATACTATCCCACGACCAGTATTGCTTTGGTTAATGTTTAGAGCGGAATGTGTGTAGTAATAAAGGGACAAGTTGCCGGGAGGCAAATTCCTTAGCCAAGTTAGCGATCCTACTTGTACTGTGCAACCCGGATGAACTTCAGGTGATAATTACTCGTTGACCACTCAAACAACATCAGCGACCGCTGTGACACAAACTTACAGGACGAACTAATGTGGGGTCGGGAATCCTGTAATATGCAGGGACCTATTGTGTTGGTAGAAAGGCAAGAAATCCCCGAATTTTACTCCAGAAATCTGGAACTAAAACGTAACGGACACTTCTCAAATAGTAGGGCACATGAATCTTATATTGGGGTACTGAATAATCAAGTCAGCTACCAACAATGCGCAGTATACCAGAGCCTTTTGGCGAGGCAAGCGTTATTAAAGTGGTGGCTGGAAGCGCAGTTCGGACGTGGGTTTTAATTGGGAGCAGGCAATAAAAATCGGCGCTGTTTTCAAGAACTGCCGGGCAAACTCACTGGAGCAGACTTTTCTTGCCGACCGTTTTGTCGCTGCTTGCAATCGGCAGGTGATTCAGTAAAATGGCGGAGCCTTGCGCACCTAATATTTGATTCGTCAATAAAGGAGATAGAACGAATGGCCGCTTATGTAATTTGCGAACCGTGTA
The DNA here is from genome assembly GCA_018268995.1 of Acidobacteriota bacterium. Classification (GTDB taxonomy): domain Bacteria; phylum Acidobacteriota; class Blastocatellia; order RBC074; family RBC074; genus JAFDVL01. The sequence continues at coordinate 114,450 of JAFDVL010000029.1, forward strand.
TCGGCACGAAAGACACGGCGTGTGTGGATGTTTGCCCGGTGGATTGCATTCATCCACGTCGGGATGAACCAGAGTTCGAATCAACCCAGATGCTTTATATCAACCCGGATGAGTGTATTGATTGTGGTGCTTGCCAACCGGCTTGCCCTGTTGAGGCCATCTTTCGCGATGAAGATGTACCGGAGCAGTGGCAAAGCTATATTGAACTCAACGCCACTCATTATCAGTAAATTAAGGGAAGCGATAGCGATCCTCAGCAGTTGTGGTGCTGATCGCTATCGCTGTTGCTAAGTATGTGGGAGCAGTTCTGTTTATTTTTGGCTTTGTTGGGCTGTTTGCTGTTGGTGGGACGCCACTTGATCGCGAATCGCAGCCGCAGTTGCCACAATGAAGTCTGTTCTTGTGACGAACCAAAGCCATTAGCTCAGCTTGCCGGGCGGAAACAACACCGTAAGCCGTAACAAAGATTTTCTGCTCGCTCGTATTATGCGTTGCCGATGAGGTTCGCTTAGCGCCAAGTCCTCCCGCTAAGTTTATTTGGCTGAGTTTTAATCACACTGCTGTCACGTTTCTCTTGCCCGCACAAGTCATCGCCCCTGCATTTGCCCCCGCTTATAAATCGCTACGATCAGGTTGCATACTCAATGGTTAATCCTTCCGAAGTTGCCCAATTCACTTCACCTGCATCGAGCGTGACGCCCGCGCCTATTGCTTTGCGCTTGCGTCATCTGACACGGCGTTTTGGGGATTTTGTTGCTGTCAATAATCTGAATCTGGAAGTTCGACGAGGCTCTTTTTTAGGGTTTCTTGGCCCGAATGGAGCTGGCAAATCCACGACCATCAAAATGGTGACGGGGTTGCTGGCCCCGTCGCAAGGGCAGATTGAAATTCTGGATCGTGATTTAGAGGCGGAACCGATTGCAGTCAAACGCTTGATCGGCGTCGTCCCAGAAGACCTGAACTTATTTGATCGGCTCACAGGCGCGGAATATTTGACTTTTGTTGGTCGAATGCACGAACTGGAACGGCATGTGATTGCCGAGCGCACCGCCGAGTTGCTGCACGTCATGGAGTTGGAGGAAAAGCCCAAAGCTTTGATTATTGAATATTCGCACGGCATGCGAAAAAAGATTTCCCTCGCCGCTGCCCTGATTCATAACCCGCAGGTGTTGTTTCTGGATGAACCGTTTGAAGGCGTAGATGCAGTGGCTGCGCGGGTGATTAAAAATTTGCTGGAGCGAATGCGCGAACGTGGTGTCACGATCTTTTTGACTTCGCATATTTTGGAAATTGTCGAACGGCTTTGCACCGATATTGCTATCATCAATCACGGACGGCTCATCGTTTCCGGGCCGCTGGATGAACTACGCGCCCAGGCTGGGACGAATCTCGAAGATTATTTTGTGAATCTGGTGGGAGGCGAAAGGCCCCTGGCTGATACTTTATCGTGGATTGGCTGAGCTGTGGCCTGTCTCAAATTTCAAATCTCAAATTTTAGGATGTCGCAACTCCACACGCTTTTTTGGCTCCGCTATCGAATTTTCAGGAATTCGCTCACCACACGGGGCGAAATGGCGCGCAAAATCTTGAATACAGTTTTGTTGTTGATTCCCGTGCTTTTGAGTGTCGGAATCGGGATCGGATTGTTTTTGCTTTTGCTGTTTGTTGAGCAAGCGCGAACCCCCATTATGAATGGAGGGATGACAACGGTTCTGGCCACGTTACTGTTTTTGATGTTGATCTCGCAGTCCACGGGCGCTTCCTCTCATTTTGATCCCTCGAAATTTGCACTGTTCCCCATTAAGTTCGGCAAACTGTATGTGCTGAATCTGATGTCAGCTGTTGGCGAATTTTCGATGCTGATGGTGTTGCCTTCAATGGCGGGCATGTTGCTTGGGCTGGGATTTGCGTACGGGCATATCTTTGGGGGCGTCATCGTTTTTTTGTTGGCCCTGCTCTGGGTTACGTCGCTGTTTATTTGTACCGGGATGCTTTTTGCCTGGTTGCTCTCAGGCCGTAAACGCAGCCGGGAAATTCTGTTTGCTTTGCTCATTGGCCTGATGACGGTGGGCGGTCAATTGTTGCCCCGTTTTTTTATCACTCCGCAGGGCAGAGGTCTGATGCGATGGCTGTTGCCGTACCGGGATATTATCACGACGGTCATAGATTGGACGCCAATCGGTGTTTGGTCATTTTTTTTCCGCCATTTGGTAGAAGGAGAAACCGCAACGGCATATATCCGATTAGTGCTTGTTTGCGGCATCTGGATTAGCTTGGCTTTGGCGATAGGGCTTAGGCTTTTCACGCGGCTGGCAACCAGCCCACGGGCCAGCAGCACTGCGAGCCGCGTTCCAAGGGGCAAGCGCGCGGCTGCCACGAATACCTTTCTTTCCTTTCATCTGCCTTTTGTTCCTGGCCAAATTGCGGTCGTGATCGCAAAAGAGTTGCGCTATTTTGCTCGTAACCCTGCCACCTATCTGACAATCATCTCCTCGCTGATTTTCCCCCTGCTCTTTTTTCGCACGGGGCGGAGCGGCACCAATAGCAATTTGTGGATTAGCGGCTGGATCGTCTATGTATTTGCGATGAACCTGCAATATTTTGCGGGATTGTTTGCTTACGATGCCGCCGGATTTCGGCTTTATCTTTTAGTGCCGATCAGATGGACGCGGTTATTGTTGGGCAAAAACGCTGCAATCTGGTTGTTGGTGACTACCCAGATTACTTTGGTTTTGCTGAGCGCCGAGCTGCTCGACCACAATTTGACGTTTGAAAAAGTCTATATTGCCGGATGCTCCATGCTCAGTGCGATGGCCATGTACAGCGTGGTTGGAAACTATGTTTCGATTTATTTCCCCTATCGCATTAATTTCGGCGTTCCGGCGCGGCGACGAGAAAACTGGTCAGGCATTAGCTTGCTGGTGCAATTCGCGCTTTTGTTTGGCGTGATGGGCCTGTTGTTATTGCCGATAGGAGCCGCATATTGGTTCAGGGCTCCGAAGATGTTGTATTTCCTATTTGCGGTGCTGGTCGTAGCCAGTTGGACGGTATACTTCCTGTTTCTTGAAACTCAGGCAAAACTGTTGGCTGCCCGCCGCTTTGACATCGCTGAAACGTTGACGCGAAGGACTGAGAAAGTGTGAAAAGCAGCGAGGAAGTCGGAGAGAAAGAGAGAAAGAGCGACTGAGAGCTCCTCATCTCTCCGTCATTTCTTCGCCTTAATTGTCAGCACCGAAATCTCAGGCGGCACTCGAAATCGCAGTGGCAGGATACTGGTTCCGATTCCTGTTGAGACAAAGATTCTTTTAGATCCTTCTTCCACATATCCAATCGCATATTTTTCGCCGTAATCCGAGGGCACAACGCGCCGGCCAAGCAACGGTAAATTTACCTGCCCGCCATGCGTATGCCCGGCCAAAGTCAAAATGAACGGGGGCGGTAATTTGAGAAAAATGTCAGGGGTATGAGTCAGTCCCAGAACCGGGTCTGTGGTTGTAATGCTTCTTACCGTTTTCTCAATATCATCCTTGTGCGAAAAATAATCGCCCAATCCTGCCAGCCATAAAGTTTGCCCGTTGCGCTGAATAGGGATGGCTTCGTTGGTAAGCACGCGGATTCCCACCTGCTGAAACGCTGCGGTCACGCGCTCAGCTCCAAACCACCAATCGTGATTTCCGAGTACGGCATAAACCCCGAGCGGCGCTCGCAAGTCCTTCAGGACAGCAGTAAAAGTTTCGGGATCGGTGAACGTCCCACCCACTACGCCCTGGATCACGTAATCACCGAGCAGCACGATCAAATCAGGCTGTTGTTCATTTGTACGCGCGACAATCTCGCGCACTTTGTCGAGCGTGATGTGCGGTGACCCAACGTGCAAATCCGCGAGCGCTACGATTTTGCATTGCTCAAATCCTTGTGGCCAGCCGGGAATTTCAACAGTGCTGGATCGAACGATCAGACGGTTTGGCTCAATGAAAACAGACCACAAAACAAGCACAATCCCCATCAAGGCAGCGAGGCCAAGCAGGTGTAAATAATAGCGTCGCCCCGCACGCCAGGCCCGCATATCCAGCCATCGAAGCCAGGCTTTTCTGCGCCGAAAAGAAGATGTGCTCATTCCGATTCCCCCGCAAAACGCGCTAAAAACATCTGATCCAATTTATCTTGTTCCTCCCAATACCGATCAAAGAACGAATAGCTTTTGCGCCCTCTGGCAATCCGTTTGACGCGCTCAGTCCACGCCGGAATTTGTTGCTGATGTGCTGTCCAGGCGTCTGCTTCCTGACCAGACAAAACATCTGCTTGCAAAGAAACGCGGGCGGCCTCAAACACGGCACGACGGCGGGCATAATCGCCAAGCACAGCGCGATGCAATTGTTCGTGTTGCCAGAAGAGCTTTTCTGGATCGCCCAGTTTGTTATCACGTCCGAGCAGGACAGGTTTATAAACACTGAGGCAGGGCGACGATGTGCCTGTCAAATAATGCGCTGACCCCGTAGCTGTTAGCCGACTAACCATTGAACCAGTCGTTTGTCCCGAACGTCGCGTCGGCCACCACGAAGCATGCGCGCAAGGCATCTGTATCTTCCAACCTTGTTTTGGTGTGAGGCCGTTGTGATCGCGCAACGCTGCAAAAACATCCTCGCGGCTTACACCGTTTTCCTTGCTGTTCAGAATTTGGAAGGTACAGGCGCGGCGAATCTCACCTGCGCTTAAATTCGAGCGATTGGCATCACCAAAACACTTGGCGAAATCGAAATCGGAACTCGACTGACACCAGCCCTGACTGCGCGCAAAGTCGTACGCATCTGGCGAGATCAAATCGAATTCTTTGCCAATGGTCAGCACGTTTGAGATGGTGCGGATGCCTTTGACCTTCTCTGCGACCCAGTATTTATCGGCAGTTTCCAGCACCCAGGCTTCGTGTGGGTCGGCAATGATGAATGAATTGTGGTAGCGAAATTTTGTATTCCGATAGCCGCAACGACCGCCTTGTCCATGCAGTGAAATCAGATCTGTGATGAGCGTTAATGCCTCGCGTGCTGTGTCTGCACGTTCCAGTGCCAGCCGTAGCAAATCCATTCCCGTCAGACCTTCTTTGGCATACGGCAATTTGGTGAAAACGGCTTCATTGCCAATCGTCACGCCACGTTCGTTCGTGCCCATTTCTGCGCCCCACATCCAGAACGGGCGACTCAGCGCAACCTCAAATGTGTGATTGGCCTGCGGAATTGAAATGTGCGTGCAGCGGAGTTGCGTCGGAGCCGAATAGGTTTTTGCTGGACGATGCTCGACCAGTTGCGCCTCGCCCGGTTCACGGTCACTGTTTTTGCCAAACCACACCGCCCCATCAACCGTTGCGGGAGGAACTGCTACTATCGTGTCACACATAAACGATCAGAGTGAAAAACCCGAGCGAAGGTAGCAAGGAAATTGTTTTCAGGCAAATTACCTGTGCGCTTGCCTCTTCGCCCGGATAAATCAGGTGCGATATAGTAACCGCGATCATCATGGAAATTTATTCGACTCTTGTTGACCATCTTGCAGAACACGGCTGGGCTGTTACGTCAGAATTATTTGCACCGGAAACGATCACAGATCTCGCGGCGGAAGTCCGAACCTTGTGGGGAGCCGCAGCATTTAAAGCAGCTGGCGTGGGGCGCGGCGCAGATTTTCAGACTCGCGCTGACATCCGCAGCGATCATATTTTGTGGTTGGATGATAAAAAGTTGACTGCGCCGCAAGCTGCCTATTGTCAGACACTCGAAACGCTGCGCCACGAACTCAACGCGCAACTCTTCGTCGGTGTGCAGGAGCTGGAAGCACATTATGCTGTGTATCCGCCCGGAGCGTTTTATCAAAAGCATGTTGATCGCTTTAGCACAGCGGATGAGCGCATCATTTCGTGTTCGCTGTACCTGAATCCAGACTGGTCTGAAGCCGATGGCGGCGCGCTTCGGTTGTATGAAGGCGAAAATTTTATTGAGGTTTCCCCCCAGGCCGGAACGTTTGCCATCTTTCGCAGTGATGCGATTTATCACGAAGTTTTGCCTGCGACGCGAGAACGCTTTAGCCTGACGGGCTGGTTCAAACGCCGGTCTTTGCAACACTACAGTGGCCTGTCAAGTCAGGTGTGATTTTCAGAAGAGAACGCTGAGCAAAAAACTTAGCAGGCGGCACGTTTACTGTACGTCTCGTTACAGAGGAATTCATGACTACCCAGAAAATTTACGATGCGGTCATTGTTGGTTCCGGTGCGGCAGGCGGAATGGCCGCGTATGTGCTGACTAAAGCCGGGATGGATGTACTTGTGCTTGAAGCCGGGCCGAAGCTGGATTTATACAAAGACTTCAAAACACATGCCTGGCCATACGAAGAACAATATCGGGGCCGAGTCTCGCCGCGCGATGCGCACAATTACAAGTACGGTTTTGCTGATGGCTACACGAGCCACATCTACGCGCGTCTGGATGAAAACCCATACACGACGCCGAACGGCAAGCCGTTTGACTGGGTGCGCGCACGTGCTGTAGGTGGGCGTACGCTGGTGTGGGGACGCGTTGCGCTCCGTCTGAGCGAGTTCGATTTTAAGGCTGCGAGCCATGATGGCTACGGCGATGACTGGCCGATTTCGTATGCGGATTTACGGCCTTATTATGATGAAGTTGATCGCTTGATTGGCGTGATGGGAACGAATGAAGGCTTGCCGCAATTACCGGATGGTATTTTTCAAAAGCCACAACCGATGCTGTGCGGCGAAAAGATTTTGCAGCGCGGCGTCGAGAAAACAGGGCGGCGATTAATTCCAACGCGGGCTGGCGTCATCAGCGAAAAGCTCAAGCACAACAAATACCGCTCGGCCTGTCATTATTGCGGCACGTGTGGACGTGGCTGCGATGTAGGGGCGATGTTCAACTCTCCGACTGGCTTGCTTGCGCCTGCGAATGACACAGGAAAATTGACACTCCGTGCGGATGCTGTTGTGCGCGAAGTCCTGCTTGATCCAAAGACTGGCAAAGTCAAAGGCGTGTCATTTGTAGATCGCACATCCAAGAAAGATTACGAAGCTTTGGGCAAGGTCGTGATTCTTGGCGCTTCTACGCTTGAATCCACACGCATTTTGCTGAATTCAAAATCGCGCATTTATCCAACCGGGTTGGCAAATTCCAGTGGAGTGCTGGGGCAGTATTTGCACGATCATACGTGGGGTGTGGGCTTTACCGGATTAGCGAAAAATCTGAAGGGACGCGAAATCATCAATGAAGACGGGCGTCCGCAAGGCACTTACATCCCCGCCTTCCGCAATTTGGATCAAGCCTCAAGACAACAAAAATACATTCGCCGCTTTGGCTATCAGGCTGGCAGTGGCGCTGGAATTTTTCCCGGACACGCGAAAACTACGCCGGGATTTGGCACAGACTTCAAAACCGAAGTGCGTGCCTTACATCCGGCGTTTGTGCGGATGAGCGCTTTTGGCGAAGTGCTCGCGCGCAAGGAAAATCACGTCAGTATTGATCCGAAGGTGAAAGATGCGTGGGGAATTCCGACGCTGAAAATTGACATTGCCTATGGCGACAACGAACGGGAACTGACGAAAGATGCGATTGAATGTGCTCACGAAATGTTTGAAGCCGCAGGCATCGAACTGATTTCTGAAAACCGCGAAATGTATCTGCCCGGCCACAGCATTCACGAAGTTGGCACCGCACGCATGGGCAATGATCCCAGGACTTCTGTCCTGAATAAGTTCAATCAAGCGCACGACATCAAAAATTTGTTTGTTGTGGACGGAAGCTGTTTTGTTTCCAGTGGCTGTGTAAATCCAACGCTGACGATTCTGGCCCTGGCTATGCGCGCGAGCGAATATTTAATTGAGCAGTACAAACGCGGCGACGTGTAAGGGCAGCGTATTTCCCCTTTTCCCAAAATCCACGCCAAGAAAAGCTTTTGGGCAAATTCTCTGACGGCGTAACCTGTTCTTCACAGGGAATTTGCTCCGAACCTGATTTGCTTACCTGATTTTTAACTTGTATCCAAGGCGCGAGACTGGTCTAATAGCGCCTTACTTTCGCGCCCCTCCTGTTGGTCCCAGCGGCTCCAACTCTATCAGCTCTAAAACCCTTCCTAAATCCGAAGCGAAGTTAGCGGCCCTTACGCTTCCAAACTTGTGAGGCATTATGAAACCATTCCAGAAATTTCCAGTTTTCCTCAACCTCTGCTTATTTCTTCTCTTAACCGCAACAAATATTTTTGCACAAGCTACGGGCGGACGTGCCAGCGGCACCGTGACGGATACGACAAATGCAGCGATCCCGAACGCTACCGTTACGCTGGTGAATGACGCCACGGGGCAAACGTTGACCGCTCAAACAACATCTGCTGGTGCTTTCAATTTTCCGAATTTGCCGGTAGGCAGTTATATGATGAAAATCACAGCGGATGGCTTTAAGGCATCCAAAAGCGAAGTGCTGGTGGTGCTGAATCAGGAATCCGCCATCAGTGTTTCTCTGCAACCTGGCAATGTGACCGATCAGGTTGACATCACTGCTGCAAGCGATCCGCAAATTCAAACGGATAATTCTCAATTGGCCAACACCTACAATTCCCGCCAATCGCTTGAATTACCAATTTTCAATAATCCCTACAGCTTATCTTTGCTGTCACCCAATGTGGTTGGCACCGCGACAGGTGTCGTCGGAGCTGGCGGCACCATCGGTGGCATGCGTCCGCGTGGCAACAGCTTCAATATTGATGGTGTCAACAATGACGACCCAAGTGTGACCGGGCCATCCACCAAATTGATTCTGGATGCGATTCAGGAATTCACGGTGCTGGCCAACAATTTCAATGCTGAATTTGGTTCTACGGCAGGTGGTCAGTTCAATACGATCACGATGTCTGGCACCAACACACCGCACGGCTCGCTGTTCAGCTATATGCAGAACGAAGGATTGAATGCGCGCAACAGTGCGGCGACACGCCCGTACTTCCGCAATCATCGCTTTGGCGGGACGCTGGGCTTTCCTGTCATCAAAGACAAATTGTTTTTCTTCGGGGCCTATCAATATGATCGTGTGAAGCAAAGCGCGGTGACTTCGACCTATCTGGCCCCAACGCAGGCGGGCTTGCAACAAATTTCGACCCTGAGTGGCGTGAGTCCTTATGTAATGAATGCGCTCCAGGAAAATTTAGCCTTAGCTCCGGTTGCCAGCACTACCCGCACTGTGCTCGGAACGGCAGGAATTCCTTTTGGCAATGTTTCGTTGAGCGTTCCTTCAGGTTCGCGTGAGCATTTGATGCAAACCAACATTGACCATCTGCCGAATGACAAAAATCAATTCCGTTATCGCTTCAGCTTTGAGCGTCGTCGCGCCGAACAGCCGGGTGGTGGCAATGCCAAATTCAATAATTTGCAGGCGTATGACAGCCGCCTGTTTTCTGCCACCTGGGTACGTGTTTTCAGCCCAACGGTGGTAAATGATGCGCGTATTGCCTATCGCCGCATCGGAGAAAATTACCCAATCAAAAACACGGGCGTCAGCAACGTTCCCAATTTGATCGTGACGGATTTGAATTTGAATTTCGGGCCAAATCCTGTGTTGCCGCAGGGCGCACCTGCCAACAGCAGTTATCAGCTGGCTGATGCACTGAGCTGGATGAAAGGCAAGCACACGTTCAAGTTTGGCGCGGATCTGAAGCGTCAGATTTACACGCAGCGGTTCTTGCAATTTGCGCGTGGATATTACGACTACACGAGCTTCGATCAACTGTTGCTCGATCAATCACCGAACAGTAATTCATCCTTCCGCAGCACGGGCAGTGATGGCTTTACGGGCAATCAATTCAAGTATGGATTCTTTGGCCAGGACGATTGGAAAGTGACGCCAAATCTGACCTTCAACCTGGGAGTGCGTTACGAATATTCGACCTTACCACGTGATTTGGCGGTGCAGGAATTGAACGCGATTGCCAGTGTGCCGGGCGTGATTGAATTCAGAAAGCCGCGCACAGACAAAAACAATTGGGCACCGCGCGTCGGTTTTGCCTATTCACCGGAATTCAATAGCCGCGTTGGCAAATGGTTGACGGGCGGACGTGGACAAAGTGCGATTCGTGCGAATTTCGGCATGAGCTATTACGAGAATTTTTATAACCTCGTGTTGACTTCACTGCCGCCGCAATTCCAACAAACCTTGACGCCAGCATTGGCAAATTCTGTTTTCGGTCTTGATCCGCTGCGTCCATTTTTGCAAAGCGGTGGCATTCCGAATCAACTGATGCCATTGACGGATGCGGCTTCAGCGCGTTCATTGACGAATGCTTTTATTCCTGATCAGGTTTCGCCGCTGGCTATGTCCTGGTCGCTTTCCTATCAACGCGAACTCGCGCCAAAGATGGTGATGGAAATTCGTTATTTGGGGACGCGCGGTCGGAGCCTGCCCGTGCAAACACGCCTGAATGCGCCTGCTGTTGTGAATAGTGCAATGGTGATTCCAACGTTCCTCACGACCCCGGATGTCAGCCAGCTTGCGGGCTTGCCGACCTTGGGCGATGTACGTGCAACGCCTGGCGTCAATGCGCGTCCGTTGGCGGCGAATGGGTTCTCCACAAATCTGACTTCCTATCAATTCGCGGGGTCTTCGCAATACGATGCCGCATCCATCAGCGTGACACGCCAGTTCACGCAAGGGCTGGCTTTCAACTGGGCCTACACCTGGAGCACAACGATTGATGATTCGACCGTCGAATTGAACAGCAGCGCGATCAATCCACGTCGCCCGCAGGATTTCTTCAACCTGCGTGCAGATCGTGCCCGCTCGGCGTTAGATATTCCGCATCGCCTGGCGATGTCGTTCAATTACGACCTGGCCTACTTTGAAGCGGCGGATAACAAAGTAGTACGGCAGGCGTTTGGCGGCTGGCAATTGCACGGTATTTTCCAGGCACAATCCGGTCAGCCAATCACGGTGTTGTCCAACGTAGACACGAATTTCAATCGTGATTCCGCCGGAGACCGTACGATTTTCAATCCGGCAGGGTTGTCAGGTTCTTCAATCGGGGTCACTCCGATCAATGCCCTGGGACAAGCTGTGGCAATGGGCAACAACGCTACGGTGGCGTATGTCGCAAACAATCCGAATGCGCAATACATCGTGGCTGGATTGGGCGCGCGTGCAACGGCGGGGCGCAACACGCTTCGCACCAATGGTTACAATCGCACCGATTTGAATCTGACCAAGCTCTTCCGCTTTGGCGAGCGCGGACAGCATTTCCGTATCGGCGCAGAATTCTTTGATGTGTTCAATCAGCAACCGCGCACCGTGGCGGGGATTGGGGCATTGACAACCGCATTTGCTACGGCGGGCAACACGTTCTTCAATAATTACAATTTTGGGACGTATACAGGCCGCCAGATTCAATTGCGCGCCAAGCTTGTGTTCTAAATCTTAACCACGATTGGCAGGGAGCCTGCAATCCAGCATAAGACGCTCCTTGCCAGTCGCGGTACTGATTGTGATCTTCCAGAGCCAGTGTCCTCAGCACTGGCTCTAATTTTTTCCCGCCGAAAAACAAATCCTCCCAGAGCGTGATACAATCCCGCGCAGTTTTTAAGCGTATGAAGGACAACCTTTCGCCCGGTTTTTTTCTGCAATCACCAAAACCAGGCTCAAGACGGAACTTCACGCTGATTGCAGAGGAGTCCTATGCTGATTCGAGTTCTCATTGCTTGCTTGAGCATCTTCACCCTGATCGCCCCTTCTCTGGCTCAAACGGCGGATCGTTCTGCCGAAGAGAAATCCTTACGTGCAGCCTTACAAATTCTTGATCCACAGAAAAAAATCGCCGCGTTGGAAGCCTACATGAAGAAGTATCCGCAAGGGATGTTTCGCGTGCTGGCCAATCGCGGAATTTTAGAAACCCTGTTGGAATACACGCCGGGAGAAAAAGACCAAATCCTCGCACAATCGAATCGGTTGGTTAGTCTGGCGGGCGAAGGTACGCGCGGAAGTTGGAGCAGTACTGTAGCCGGAATGTTGCTGGAAAAAGACGTTTTGCTGGAAGAAGCAGAGCGCTTTGCGCAGGCCAGCGTTGCCGAACTGGGGAACCGCAAAAATCTAGGACAACAGCAACAAATCGCTTCGGGACCAGGCCGTGTGTTTCTGGCTTCCAACGTGCCGCGCGTCGCCACGTTGGGCCGAATTTATCTCAAACGCGGCAAAGTGAAAGAGGCCGAATCGCTTTTGAAAGAAGCGTACGGCGCGGACGCCACTTCACCCAGCGCATTGCTGGGGATGGGCGAATTGGCGACCTTGAAAGGCGATCACAAAGCTGCACTGAATTATTTCGCTGAGGCTTATTTGTCAGGCCGAGGCCGCGAAGCCGCTCGCAAACGAGTTGACGAAGCGTACCAGAAACTTTATCCCGGAAAATCCGGCGAACTGGAAGCCTGGCTGGATGCGAAATATCGCAAAGACGATGCGAATCCAATTAAGGCCGAGGCATACAAATCCACGCCTGCGCGCACGAATCGTGTGGTGCTAGCCGAGGTTTTTACTGGTTCCAGTTGTGGGCCTTGCGTTGCCACAGACCTGGCGTTTGAAGCGGCGCTGGCGCGTTACAATTCCAAAGAACTTTCCGTTTTGATGTATCACGTAAACATTCCCGACGTTGATCCGTTGACGAACCCGACCACCGAATCGCGCAAAGAATTTTACGGCGTCAGAATGGCTCCTTCGCCATTCATCAATGGTGTTTTGGTTGGCGGAATGGGCGGCGGCAGAGCGCGGACAGCAGAAAGCTGGGAAAAGCTTACTCCGATGATCGAAAAGGGACTGGATACCCTTTCTGAAGCCGCGATCCGCATCAGTGCAATGCGGCAGGGGCCAACCATCAAAGTAAAGGTTGGCGTAGAAAAGCTGCGCAGTTCCTCCGCCAATTTGCGCTTGCATCTAGCGCTGGTCGAAGACGAAGTGCGTTACATGGCAGTCAATGGGATTCGTTTTCATCCAATGGTGGTGCGGGCAATGGCGGGCGAAAAGGCCGCAGGCTGGGCGATCAATGCCGCCGAAACTCCATCATTCGATCACACTTTTGAACTTCAGAAAATTGAACCTGCGATCAAAGCATACCTGGATGATTACGAACTCAATGGGCGCAGCTTGCCCACGAAATTTGACGAAAAGAAATATCAGATAGACGCAAACAAATTGTCGCTTGTCGCCTTTGTGCAAGACAATCAGACCAAACAAATTCTTCAGGCGGTGTATTTGAAATTGCCTGCCGCAGAAAAAACACAGTGATTCCTATGCTCTCTTCAACGCCATCCGCAAAAACTTTTGTCATCGGGGTGCTGGCGATTTGCCTGAGCCTTTCCGCTTTTTCTCAAACCACGCAAGGCCCGGCCAATGGCACTGAGAAGAAATTATTGGGTGCGCCTGTGCCGGATGTTTCGGTGCAGGATTTGGATGCCAAGCCGCTGAAGCTCTCGCAATTCAAAGGCAAAGCAACGGTCATCACGTTCTGGGCCACATGGTGCAGCCCGTGCATTAAAGAAATGCCTACGTTCAGTAAACTGGTCGAAGATTCACAGGGCAAATTGCAGGTGCTGGCTGTGGCGATGCTGGATACTCGCGAGGACGCAACGAGTTTCGCTAAGAAAAATCCTGCGCACAAATTTACCTGGCTGCTCGACCCTGAAGGCGAAAAGGAAGACTCCGCGATTGCACAAGCCTTTGGCATCGCTGGCTTGCCGACAAATGTTTTCATTGATGCAGAAGGCAACGTCATTGATTACTGGCGAGGGCTGGAAAGCAGCGAAGCCTTAGTGAAGAAAATTCAGGGGCTGATGACGAAGAAATGATGAAGGGATAGAGGGAAGGAGCGAAACAAGGGCGAAGGTTTTTCTCTCTCTCTCGGCATCTCTCTTTCTTTCCCTCCCGTTCTCACACTCAGGCCGATAGTCTTTCCATTCCCGGAAAGGGGCTGACAACCTGTCCCAACTTTTTCAATTTGACCTGCCGTTCAATCAACTCCGCTACCTCGCCGATGGTATGCGGTGCTTCGGGGATCATCCCAACGAAAATCGGCCATACGTGTGGTTGTCGGTCAGCAATATGCAATCTGGCCTGAACCCCGCAACGTTCTGCTTTTTCGATTAACCCAATCGCATCATCAAACAACACTTCTGTATTGCTGACGAAAGCATGCAGCGGTGGTAATCCTGTCAAATCGGCATACATCGGGGAGGCCAGGGGATGCGTCGTCGGCGCTCCATTCAGGTAGATTTCTGCTGTTGGTTTGAACGTTTCACCATAAAACATCGGATCGCGGCGATCATTGGTCACATACGACGGGCCAGTGGAGGCAAGGTCTGTCCAGGGCGAAAAACAAAAGGCGAGGGCGGGCAATGGCGTGCTTTCTTCATCCCGTAGAGCCACCAGCGTTGCCACCGTTAATCCGCCTCCGGCGGAATCTCCGCCAATGACCATTTTGCCCGGATCAACACCTTGCTCCAATAACCAGCGATAGGCATTGGTCGCATCTTCGACCGGTGCTGGAAAACGATGTTCCGGTGCAAGACGATAGTCCAGCGCAAAAACGCGTGCCTTTGTTTGCCTGGCTAATTCTGCGGTGAAGGGACGATAGACTTCAGGCGAGCAGGCGATGTAGCCGCCACCGTGCAAATAGAAAATGACGTGATTGTCCGTCTGGCCTTCCCACCAAACCCATTCGCCTTTGATCCCGTTTTCATTGACCGGGTGGATGTTGACGTCTTTCGGTGTAAGCCGCGCTGCCAGCCGCCGATCCCCGAAGTGTTTGCGGCCATACGCGACGATTTCGGCTTCGGTTGCTTGAATGCGGGATTTCATGCGGAAGCGGATAAAAAGCTGCAACATTCGGCTTTGCCAACTAGGCATAAGTAACCTCCTAAAATGGTGAGAACAGCTTACAACAATTAGTTTCTTCCAAGCTAGCAGGATACACCGCAGAGACTGCTGCGCGAGTCTGCAATTGATGATGATTTTTTTCTGCTCCGCCGAAACTTTTTCGGCATTTTGCGTAATAAAGAATCATAGCGGTCTGATTCAAAAAGAACTCTGAGATCAATACCTGAGAGAATTTACATTGCTTACATAATGATTACCCTGTCTTTACTCAATGCTCTTCGGCTCCCGCCATAATTTGCCATAACGAGCGTTTTCGTTACCGATAGCACAACAACTTTCCCGTTGCCGGGGAACTGATAGATCGTCAAATTTACCTATCGCAAACTTCAGGCCTCTCAGAAGGAGTACAGTTTGTTCCAGAATTCCAAATCACTACAGACAATCCTGTCACCCGGTTCTATGCAGAGTTGGAACCCTCAACAAAGTTATGCCCCCATGCTTGATGAAAAAGAAATATTGCCCATTCTTATTATCGGTGCTGCGGCTGAAACAGGGAACCTGAGCCGATATTTGCAAGCTGATGGATACCCGGTTGAAGCGATAGAGGAGAGTGAACACGGCATCGCACTGGCCTTGTCCGGTCAATATCGGCTCGCCATTTTTGATTTGCCGTTCACGTTTCTGAATGGTTTGGAAGCCTTACGGCGTGTGCGTCGCCAATCCTTGTTGCCCGTCCTGATTCTATCTGCTGAAGAGAACGATATGGAACGTGTGATGGCCCTGGAACTCGGGGCAGATGATTACCTGACCAAGCCGATTCTGCCGCCGGAATTGACAGCGCGAATTCGCACGATTCTGCGTCGCGCCAATACGGGGGTCAGTGTTTTTAGCACGCTCGTGAAAGCCAGAGGGTTGGAACTGAATCGAAGCGATTACCGCGTCAAATATCGAAACGAAGAAATTCTGCTGACGACGTTGGAGTTTGAGTTGCTGGAATATCTGGTCAAAAAAACAGGCCAGATAATTTCACGTGATGAATTGATGCAGCAGGTCTTGGGACGTCAGTTAAGTCCCAATGATCGCAGCGTAGATGTTCACATCAGCAATCTGCGCAAGAAACTCTCAGCCACGGGAGCCTGTAAAATCAAGGCGATCCGCGGTGTTGGGTATACCTTCTTACTCACCTGATTCAACCCTCGGAGTGATTTTTATGCAGTACAGTTGGAATCACTTACACCTGCCAGAACCGATACCACAACCCTCAATCATTCCAGATCGCGATCTTGCTGCTTGCGTGTTGGATGGCAATGAAAATGCGTTCGCCGAACTGCATACCCGCTATCAAAAAGTTGTGGTGCATATCGTACGGCGTTACTTTCAGCGCGGCGACGAAGTAGAAGAAATGGTGCAGCTTATTTTCATTAAAGTCTGGGCGGGCATTCACCATTTTCGCGGCGAATACACGCAATCTTTCGCCGTCTGGATCGTGCGCGTCGCAACGAATTCCTGCTACGATGAATTGCGACGGCGACAGCGCAACAAGGAATACACCATCAGCCAGCTCAGCGAAGATGAAAATTCAAGGCTGTACGACCTGCGCTCGGTCTTTGCCACAGAGAACCAAATTGAAGCAACAACTATTGTGCGAGATCTGTTGCAAAAGCTATTGACGGGCTTGGAGCCGCGTGACCGTCAGATTTTCGTCATGCTCAAAGCAGAGAATCAGTCCATTGCTGAAATTGCCGCCGTCACTGGTTGGTCAGAAGCAAAAATCAAAATGCGAATTCGCCGCAGCCGCTTTCTTCTGCAACGACGTTCCCGAAAATTGATCTGATTGGATCGCAAACGGGACGTTAGCTGCGCTTCTTACGACTCTCTTACCTTTCCCTAACTTGCCTGATTTGCGGTGTTGCTCGATTGGTTGCGGTTCGCGTTCGTGATGGCGACGCTTGCAACTCTTCACTTACCTTCTCTTGAAATGCAATGGTCACGCCTGCCTGACTGGTGACGGTTGTGCCATTGATCGAAGCCGTCACCGTAATTTGTTTTTCCAATCCACCAATGGTTTCTGCCAGTGAAAGCGGCAGGGAAACTTCGATGCGGTCTACGCCCGGCAATCCCGGCTCGGCTCCGGCAAAGACAAGCGGTAATTCCGTTGCGTCAAACGTGACTTTCACGCCGGAGGCATAACGCCAGCCCGTTCCGGTCAGCATCAGTGTTCGCTGTTCATTTTCGTCTGCGATTGCGCAGGCAGGCGCGGAGTATTGAATGGTTCCATTGCTTAATGTCAGCCCGCATTTCGCCGCTGCTTTGCCATCACCATCTTCGGTTTCAGTGAATAATCCCGGCGCGGCTTCCTGCACATTGACGCGGGTATTGAAGACTTTCGTGCCGTTGGTGACTTGCACTAACACTCCATCTGCGGCTTCGATGTTGGCAGGGAGGACGAACTTCACGGTTTCCGGCGCGACCGACAAAATTCGAGCCGTTACGCCTGCCACCTTCACGCGAATTCCAGCAAGCTCCAGCGGCGGCGCGATGTTCGATGCGGTGATTGTTTGATCGGTGAAGACATCCGTTTCGTCATCATCATTCTGAATCAATGCCAATGCAATTGAACCGCGCGCGACGGGGCCGCTTTCCTGGCTGGCAGCATTGATGACGGAAACATCTTCTTCAAACGTCGAAAACGAAGTCGTGATTTCGTCCTGACTGGTGACGGCTTCGGAATTGCTGGTGAGCAGCACTTTCGTATCTACTTTCACGCGATTCGCCAAATCAGCATCGAGTGTGACAACCAGTTGATCCAAGCCTTGTACCTCCTTGCCGTCGTCATCCACATATCGCCCCGCCGAATTGGGAACGACTTCGATTTCATCCTCTTCGCCATTTTCCAAAGCAAACCGAAATCGCACGCGCAAATCTGCCCCGTAGCGCCAGCCCGTGCCATACAACACCAGTGAATTCGGCGCTCCGTCGTAGCCCGTTGCACATGGCATCGCGGTGTACAGCATTTCCTTGCCGTCATCTGACGCGCGCATGCAATTCGCTCTGGCATCGCCTTTCCCATTGCTGTTGATTGCAAAAATGCCCGGCGCGGCATCACGAACGTTGACAGTTCCTTTGGAAATAATGCCGTTGTTATTGATCAAGAACGCAACGTCATCATCTGCCGCAATGCCTGTCGGAAAGACAAAATTAATTTGATTGGGATTGATCGAAATGATGCGACCGGCAATGCCTGACAGCGAATCACCAACAGTGATGCTGACGCCATTTAATTCAAACGGATAGTTGTCGGTTTCACCGGATTCCCCTGGCGTTGTTGCCAACTCTCCGCCAAACGCCGTCACGATGGAACCACGTGCCACGGCGGTACTATCAAAGCTTGCGGCATTGGCCAACACCGCTGCCTGTCCGGTTTCGCGCACGATAGAACGCAGCACAGCCTGAAACACTTCGGCGGTCGTATTGAATCTGGTAGCCAGCAAATTGCCGTTATTGGAAAAGGCGATCAAGGTTCCGCTGTCACTGACGAACGGCGCGAGCAGGATTTGCCGTTGATCTGAAGTGACATCGGAAAGTTCTGTCTGCGTCACCAGCGAAAACTTTGGATTCGCAGGCGTCGAAGCGCCAATGTCGTAGCGATAAACTTCGCGGCTGTTGTTGAAGTTTCCTGCTGCGTCGTTAACGACAGGCAGGTTCAATTTGGAACTAAACGTGACAAACGTGCCTGCGCCATTCAAGCCCGGAAAATAGTTGTAATCGCTCAAATCCTTTTTGCCGACATCCTGCGTGGTGATTTGCGTAAAAGTTTTCGAGTTCGCGTTATACAAAAACACATCGCGTATTTTCTGACCCGTTTTGACTGGTGCCGTGCCGCCCGTAGATTCAAAGACAAGCAACGAACCATCATCGCTCAAATGCTTGGAGAAGCGGCTCAACACATTGACCGCGCCGTCTTCCGGTACTTCAGCTTGCGCGGTCGTGTTCGTTACCTGCGTCACTTGATTGATCGGATCACCGACTTTGTACAAAAAGATTTCGCCGTTCAAATCCGCATTGTTGACCGTTGCCGTACCGCTGAAATTGAAGCCCGAAAGAAATGCGACGGTTTTGCCATCACCGCTAATGAACGGATTGGCAAGGAAGCCTTTTACTTCAAAATCGAGAATACCTTCGTCCACGCGTTTGTGCGTCACTTGCGTGAACTTTTTGGTATTCACTTCATACAAATAAATCTGCGCAATGTGGTCTTCGTTTTGCGCCGTGAAAATTTGCACGCCGCGCGATTTGAAAAAGCGCCGCGTCGAAACAAACACAATCACTGAACCATCGTAGTTAATCGAAGGCGTATTGTTATCGAAGCTGTCTTTGATGCCATCCGTTTCAAACAGCCGCCGCATCGTCACAACCGTCGAAGCACGCGGCAGCGTCGCCAAATACAACTCTACATTGCCATCAGGATTCGGAATATCAGTCAGCAATCCGCTGCTGGAAGCAAATACAATGCGCGTGCCATCGCCGCTGATGGTCGGAACTGCATTGAGGGGAGTGAACGATGCAGGTTCGCAACCGCCGGGACAATTGCTGCTTTGCAAAACCGCGCCGCCACCAGACCCGGCGGAACCCGCCTGGCTCGCAGTTTTTGTGATTTGAATGATCTTGCGCAGGTCGGCGTCATAGACAAAGATTTCGTTATTCCCATCTTTGTTTTCGCCTGTGTAATCGTTCGATGATTCAAACACAATGCGCTTGCCATCATTGCTTGCTCCACGTACAAAAGCGCCGTTGGAACTTGCTGTATCCGTGACAGGAATGATGGAAATTTGTTGGGCATATCCAACCTGCGGTTTGCTGAATGAGAACAAGATCAGACTGGCAAATGCCAAATGAAAAAAGCACTTCGATAAATTCATGAAATTCCTTCTCGCTGCTTCAATAATTTGAGGAAAAAGAACTTCCGAATAAAGCTCCAACAGAGCGAAATACAATAGCCCAGGGTGTAGCCCTGGGTGAGAGAGGCTTGATCCTTTATCCCATTTGCACCCAGGGTTCCACCCTGGGCTATTTTCTTGCCACCCCTTCGGGGTTCGATTCGGAAAATTCTCTCCCTGATTTTTTAATGCAGGACCGCAGTCTCTGCTCAGCCTCATAAGGCGCTCGACCGCGCTTTTCGGTTGGTAATGAATTGTCAATTTTTCTTTACAATTCTTAACAATCCGATTTCGTAGTTGCGACGCCTTAAGCAGGTAGAAATTGTCTTTTTATGCAAAGCGGTCGAAGTGTGTTTACCGAAAGGAAAGCGCACGCAGTTTGAGCAATACAAGAGGAATTCAGCATGTTTTTACCCAACCCAAGCCGTTCGTTTTTCTTTCGCCCCGAAATGCAAAAATCGTTAGCAATCCTGATTTTATTAGTCACCTTCGCCATCACGTCACTGGCGCAAACCGAAACCGGACAGATTACTGGAACCGTGACAGACGCTGCCGGAGCTGCTCTGGCGGGCGCAACCGTGGTGGTGAAATCTGTGGAAACCGCGAGCGAGCGCAAGTCCTCCACGAACAGCGACGGGATTTATGTGCTGCCGAATTTGCAGCCCGGTTTATATGAAGTGAAAGTGCTGGCTACAGGCTTCGCCGCGAAAACGCAGCGATTGCAGGTGACAGTTGGCTCGCGCAATTTTCTCAATTTGATTTTGATCGCAGGCGCAACCTCCGATCCAAAACAAGCAACGGAAAATGCTGATGTTGTGGTGGATATAACTTCACAAAACGTTTCGACCGTCATTTCAGAAAAGCTGATTCGTGATTTGCCCACCTTGACGCGTGACCCGTATGACCTTGTCGCCTTGTCGGGCAACGTCTCGCCGGGCGATCCGACGGGGCGTGGTGTCGGGTTGGCGATCAATGGGCAGCGCGCGGCGAGCATCAATTTTCTGCAAGATGGTGCGGTCAACAACAATCAGTTTTCGGCGCAAATCGGACAACGTGTGCCGCTGGAATCGGTACAGGAACTTCGTGTGATTTCCGGCGGGCTTTCGGCGGAATATGGACGCGCTTCTGGTGGTGTCGTCAATGTCGTCACGAAATCGGGCACAAGCCAGTTTCGCGGCACTGCGTACGGCTTCAATCGTGTCTCGGCATTGTCCTCGAACAGCTTCGACAACAATGCGAAAGGCTTGGACAAAGGCGTGTTCACTCGCAATCAATACGGCTATTCCATCGGCGGCCCGGCGATTGCGGAAAAATTGTTTTTCTTCAATAGCACTGAGTGGACAAAGGCACGCAGCAGTACGCCGGTTATTAGCATCGTGCCTTCGTCAGAGCTGATTGCGGCTTCGGCGGAAACAACACGCAATTACTTCGGGCAGTTTGGCTTGGCCAGTTCTTTACCCGCCAACAACGACGACAACAAAGACAAGCTGTATACCAAAGCGGAAATCGCCAGCCTGTTTCCGATTATCAAAGGCGGCGCGTTCGATAAGATCAAATCCGATACCGTGGTGTTTGGGCAAGTCGTCAACAATCGCCCGACCGATGCAGGCGGCGGCAATCCGCAAAATGCGCTGCAATCTGTCGTGCGGATGGATTACAACTTCAGCAACAAAGAAACGGTTGCGCTACGACTCGGCACAGATCGCCAGAATTTGTTCGATGGCACGAACAGCTTCAATCCCTACGGCGGCTTCAATACAGGCACGCGGCTGCAAAACGACAACCTTTCGATTTCACTGACGCAGGCGCATTCCCCCCGATTGATTACGCAAACACGGCTAGCCGTAAATCGGCTGCGCTTCGATCAACCGCTGGGCGAAGTGGGATCGGTGCCGGGGCTGTATTTTTACGGCAACACGACGCCGACGATTGATGGCTATGATTTCGCGTTGCCCGGCTATTCGACCCAAGGCAGCATCGCATTGCCGTTTGGCGGGCCGCAGAACGTTTATCAGGCGTATCAGGACGGAACCTATCTGTGGGGCAAACACGAGTTTCGTTTTGGTGGCCTGTACAGCTACACGCAGGACAATCGCACCTACGGCGCGTATCAAAACTCAGCGCAGGTGCTGGGCACGACATTTGGACAGGCGCTGGATAATCTGGTCAAAGGCAAGCTTTACAGCTTCACGGGCGCAATTGATCCGCGCGGCAAGTTCCCCGGCGATACGTTGCAACTGCCTGCTGAAGCACCGAATTTCACGCGCAGCAATCGTTATCACGAAGCCGCCGCATACCTGAATGACGCGTGGCGCATTCGGCGTAATGTCACACTGAATTTAGGCGTGCGCTATGAATTCTTCAGCGTGCCGCGCAATCGGAATCAAAGCCTCGACAGCAATTTTTATTTTGGCACGGGCGCGAATCTGTATGAGCAAATTCGCAACGGCAAAGTGGAGTTGACTTCGAGCAATGCGACGAAAGGCTTTTACAAATCCGACCTGAACAATTATGCGCCGCGCGTCGGCTTTGCGTGGGATGTGTTCGGCGATGGCAAGACGAGTGTGCGTGGCGGGTACGGTGTCGCGTTTGATCGCGTGTTTGATAATTCTTTTGCCAGCATTCTGCAAAATCCGCCGAACTATGCCGAAGTCGCATTGATTGCTGGAACCAATATTTCCGGCATCAACATCACCGACAGCAACACCGGGCCATTTGATGAAACCGGAACGCTGAAGATACCGCAGTCGAACCTCACTGCAATTGATCCGAACCTAAAGACGGCATCCGCGCGCTTCTGGAATCTCTCGCTGCAACGCGAAGTCGCACGCAATTTGGTCGTGTCTGTGGATTATTCAGCGTCAGAAGGAAAAGACCTGTACGCCGTCTCCAATTTCAATCGCATCGGTTCTGGCAATGTCTATTTGAAAGACACCTGCACCACCGGGAATTGCACTGCGCGGCTGAACACACAATATGCCGACATCAATGTTTTGACGAATCAGGGCAACTCGTCCTATCACGGCGTGACAGTTGGCGTGGACAGCCGCAACTTCCTGACGCGTGGTTTGCTTTTCAATGCGCGTTATACGTGGGCAACGGCGAAAGATAATCTCAGTTCGACGCTCAGCGAAGGCCTGAACAATTTCAATCTCGGCTTCCTCGATCCCTTCAACCCGAACCTCGACAAAGGCTATGCCGATTACGACATTCGCCATCGCCTGGTCGTCAGCGGCGTGTGGGACATTCCGTACAAACCGAACTTTACGCCCTCGACGTTGACGGGATATGCGTACAAGCATCTGCTCAGCGGAGTGAGTCTGTCGGGAATTTTGTCAGCCCAAACTGGCACGCCGTTCAGCGTCTATGATTGTACGAAGTCCGTGAATAACGTTTGTATGCGTGCGGTCGGGACGGCTTCTGCCAGCGGCTCAGACAATCCTACAGCGCTCGGTTCAGCAAATCGTTTTGAATACATCAGCCTCAGCGGATTGACCGCAGGCAGCTATGTCAATTCTGTTACCGGAACTTCGATCTTTGGCGCGTTTCCCGCGAATATGACGGAGCGCAACAGCTTTCGTGGCCCCGGTTATTGGAATCTGGATGTCGCGCTTTTCAAGACGATTCGCGTCAGAGAATGGGGCACGCTGCAATTGCGCGCCGAAGCCTACAACGTCTTCAATCACGCGAATCTGTTTGTGATCGGCAACCAAACCGACATCAGCCGCTTTAGTTATGTGCCGGCGCAACGCAGCGGGCGGCGCAACATTCAATTCGCCATTCGATTCATTTTCTAATCAGTTGATAAACCACGGAGAGTACAGAGAACACGGGGTTTTTAAGACAGGATTACAGGATGTACAAGATTGCTTTCGATTGATCCTGTCAATCTTGTCAATCCTGTCTATTTTCTCCGTGTGCTCTGTGCCCTCCGTGGTTCTCCTCTCTTGGAGCATTTTCAGTGAGTATTTATCGCCTCGGAATTTTACTTTTATTGATATTTCTCATCGTCTTTGCGGTGACAGGCACAAATCGTGGCAGCGCGAAACAAAGCCAAAATAACGACGATCCATCAGGTTCCATTCGTCGCAGCAAAGAGCTTGCCGCATTGCGTCAGGCACTGGAAGCAAGTCAAGGTGACTCTCGATTTTTGCTGACCCGAACCGCCGTGTTTGATCCGCTGGAAAAAGAACCAAACGCCGTTCGCGTCGGCACAGCAGAACTGAACGTCGTTAATTTGCAGGCCAAAACGCAAAGCCTGAAACAACGCGCCGCCGTTCGTCAGACTGAGGCGCAACCAACGGACGTTCGCGGCTACTTCATCGTGCAATACAGCCGCGCGATTCCCTCTGCAAAGGCAGACAGTTTGCGCGCGCGTGGTTTGGAAATCGCGGGCTATTTGCCGAACAACGCGTACATCGTCAAAGCCACTGCCGCCCAAGCCGAACAATTGCAAGCGACCAACGAGGCGCGCTGGATCGGTGCGTATGGCGCAGGGCTAAAGATTGAGCCGGAATTGGCAGCCGTAGCAAATGAGAGCAATGCAAAAACCGAAAGCGTCAGCGATCCGATAGACATTTCGTTTCTCACTTTCCGAAATGAAACGGCAGGCGCGCTACGCGAGGTGCTTAATCAATCGCAATTCGCTGGCGAAGCGGTAATCGAAGAACGCAACGACGACCGCGTTTGGGGAGTGGTTTCCGTGCTGCCTAATCAATTGCCAACACTTTTGACGGCGCTGGCAAATGTGGAAAGCATCGAATGGATCGAGCAACGACGCGCGCATCAATTGCACAATGACAACCTTGTGCGCGCTGTGCAAACGGGATACATCAGCAGCGACACGCCACTTTATCGCAACGGATTGACCGGCGCGGGGCAGGTCTATGGCACGGCGGATTCGGGATTGGATACGGATCATTCGCAATTCAGATTAAGCGGCGATGCGGCAGCGCAAACACTTTCGTACGCGACCACGACAGCCTCGCTTACCAATGGCTTGTTGCCCTTCAAAATCACAAATCAAAACAACAAAGTGCTGACGTATTACCTGCTCGGCAGCAGCGGTTTTCTGGCGCAAAAAGACAATCCGAATGGTGGGCAAACGCTTGATCCGACGCGGCAATCCGGCACGCGGTTTCTCAATGCGGCTTCGTATGACGACAGCGCCAAAGGCTATCACGGCACATTGACGACCAGCGTTGCCGTTGGACGCAACTATGGTGCAAACGGATCGGGCGCCGTGCCGGGGATTGCGACGCGTTCGAGCGGCGACGGCATCGCGCCGGATGCGAAGGTTGTGTTTCAGGATGTCGGCCACACAAACGGCCAATTGCCCGGCGTAGATTCGGTCAGTCAGGCGCAGATTCATCAACAGGCCTATAGCTCCGGCGTGCGCGTGCATAACAACAGCTACGGCCCCGCGCCGCCTGCGGTTTACGATCAGGACGCGGCAGATGTGGATGAAATGATGTGGCGGCTGCGCGATTACACGGTTTTCTTTTCTGCCGGAAACAACAGCGCGGGCGATTATCAGGTCACAAATGCCGCCAAGAACAACATCGTTGTTGGTGCGACAGACAGCCCCACAGGCAAAGGCAACCTCGAAAATCTGTCGCGTACCAGCAATCACGGCCCGACTTTTGATGGTCGCATCAAACCGGACATCGTCGCGCCCAGCACAGTCATCGGCGCGACCGAAAGCACGACCGATCAAAAAGCTTCCAGCTACACGAATTACACTTCCGTCACAGCCAAAGACGCTTCGGTCAATGCGTCTGATCCGAACAACAACAGCACGCTGCTGGAAACGGCAGTGAGTGGAACCAGCTTCGCTTCAGCGGCAGCGGCAGGCGGCGCGTTGCTTGTGCGGCAATATTTCACCGATGGCTTTTATCCGAGCGGCACAAAAGGCACGGGCGCGTCATTCAACCCGTCAAATGCGTTGATGAAAGCGGTGCTGCTGAATTCCGGGCGCAATCTGAGCGGGCGTTTCACTGCCAGCAATTCGCCTATCAGCACCAGCGGGCCATTGCCAAACAACGGGCAAGGTTGGGGGTGCGTCGTGTTGGATGATGCGTTGTTCTTTGCCGGAGATCGCCGTGAGTTGAAAGTTTTAGCAGATATTTGGAATGGAGCAGTTGCGAGCGAGTCGGGTCGCCCCGCGCCGAATGCGGCGATTACTACGGGACAGACACATGCCTACCAACTCGCAAACGTGAGCAACGTCGAACCCTTGCGCATTACGCTTGTTTGGGCAGATCCGCGTGCTGCGGTGGGTTCGATTGTTGCTCTCGTCAATAACCTCAATCTCGAAGTCATCGCGCCCGATGGCACGGTGTATCGCGGCAATGTGAACTTTCAAAATGCGTGGTCACAGGCGGCGAATGGAGCCAACTTTGATAGTCGCAACCCGGTCGAGGCTGTCTACATTCAATATCCGATTCCTGGCACCTACACCGTCCGCGTCATTGGCGAAAACGTGCCGGGCAATGGGCAAACAAACATCACCGCGCAGCCGAACGATCAGAAGATTGACTCCAATCGTCAGGGCTACGCGTTGATTGCAACGGGCAATTTCACAGCGGGCGCACAGCCTGTGCTGAACCTCGCCGCGACCAATATCAACGGTGGCGTCAATGCTGATGCGTTCATCAGCAAAAACGAAACCGTCAACGCCAATGTCACGATCAACAATCCCAGCACGCTCGCCGCACAAAACGTCAGCGTCAAAGTCGAAGTAGACAGTTCCAGCGAAGTACCCGCGAGTTCCATTCAAATCAACGGGCAAGCCGCTGGAACCGCCGCGACGATCAATGTCGGTGATGTGGCGGCGAGTGCAGCAAAGAATGCGATCATCCCGCTGACGTTGCTGGACGATGGCGAATCGCGTGTCGGGCAATTGATTCTTTTCAAAGTCACGATGACACCGACGAATGGCGTGCCGTTCACGACGCAATTCTCAACGCGCGCACAACTCAAACTCATCACCTATCGCACACGCTTTGAATCGTCGCCCGATCCCGGCGGTGCAGGCGTGATTGTCATTTCCGAATCCGAATGGAAAAAGCGCACCGATCACAACACACGCGCCAGCAGCAAAGATGTATTCGACAGCGATTGGAAACTGACAACGGCAACCTTTGCGAATGCGAACGGTTCGACCGCCAGCCTGAGCGATCCAAGCAACAGCGGTCAAAGTTACAGCGTCGGCAGCATTAGTCGCGACGACGGACAGGTGTACGACGACACGCGATGGTGGACGCCGAAAATTGCTTTGCCCGGACTGTTTGTGAACGAGGCAACAGGATTGCTTGCGAACCCTGAAAATGCCGCCGATCTCAAGGCTGAAATAGATTCCTTCGATGTGGACATCAAGGCCGATTTCATCGGCGATGTCACGCAAAGCAGCAGTTCCGGCGACTTCCTGATTTTGCGCGCGCGCACGTATGACAACTCAGTTTCCGTGCGCTCCATCACGGATTCAGGCGCAACCGAAGCGCGCTTTACGAACCTGTTGTATCTGGACGCACGCAACGTGACCAGCAACGGCTTTGTGCATTATTCCGGCAACAATTTTGCGAGCGGCGATGGCGTGTTTTTTTATGACGAAGATGAAGACGATGCTGAAACGTCAGATGTGTTTTTCCGCCTGGAATTGCAGTTTCGCCGCAACGGCTTTCCGCAAACGGGCGATGGCGTGTTCATAGACAATCTGGTCGTTCGCCTGCGCGTGGCTGACACGGCGGTTTATGCCGCTTCGACCGCAGGTTCTGTCACGACCGTAGACGCCGCCAGTTACACGCGCATGATTGCACCGGGGCAAATCGTTTCGGCCTTTGGTACAGGCTTTCCTGCCAGAACGAATCTCACTGCTTCTGTTTCCACGCTGCCGTTGCCGACCAAACTGGAAAACGTCACGGTGCGCGTCAATGGCGTGAATGCGCCGCTGTTTTTCCTCGGCGTGAATAACGGGGCGTATCAAATCAACTATCAATTGCCGTTTGAAACCGCGACCGGGACTGCACAGATCGAAGTGTTGAATGACGGCAAGTTGATTGCAACGGAGTACCTGAAAGTCAGCAGCATTGCGCCTGCGGTTTTTACCTTCGATGCAAGCGGACAGGGACAAGCCGCCGTGCTCAATCAGGATTACTCGCGCAACGGCGCAACGAATCCTGAAGCGCGGGGCCGCTACGTCATCGTGTATGCCACTGGCCAAGGCGCGCAGTTGCTGGATGAAACGAGCCGCCAATTGCTGCGATTGCCTTCAGGCTTTGCTGCACCAATTGCACCGTTGTACGTCACGGCTGAGGCCCCGGCAGTGACTGTCGGCGGTGTCCCGGCGCAGGTGGCTTTTAGCGGGCTTGCGCCGGGCTTTGTTGGCCTCTGGCAACTGAATGTTTTGATCCCGGCAAATGCGCCGACCGGGGCCGCCGTGCCGTTGGTGATTACTATGAGCGGTAATACCAGCCGCACGACGACGATTGCGGTGAATTGAAACGCGAAGCGCCTGGAAACGCGAAGCGCCTGGGAGCGCAGGCGTCTCGCCTGCTGTTTGCGAGCGAAGCGAAGCAAACTCCTCTGATGAGGGGATACGCTCAGGATCAAGCAACTTCCTCGTGATGCAAGCGAGCGGCATTGCACGCGCTCGCAAAGCAGGCGAGACGCCTGCGCTCCCAGGCGCTTCGCGTTCTCAGGTGCTTCGCGCTATCAGGAATTATCTTCGGAGTATTTTCTATGTCATTTCGCTTGGGCATTTTTATCAGAGCCTTATTCATTTGCCTTGTTACCTTAATCCTTGCCTCAGAACTCAGAGCGCAAGATATATTGGTCGAAGAAGTTGAAATTCGCGGTAACCGACGTTTGCCAAAAGACACAATCATGTACAGCATCCAGAGCAAGCCGGGGGAAATTTACCGCGAAGAAATCGCGCGCCGCGACTTTGAGGCGATTCTCAATCTTGGTTTTTTTGACCCGATGAAATGCAAAGTCTATGTGGCGGACGGCCCACGCGGCGGAAAGATTCTGGTCTTTGACGTAAAGGAATATCCGATCATTCGCGACCTGAAATATCGTGGTTTGAAATCTACCACCGAAAGCGAACTCTTCACCAAATTCAAAGAACGCCGCGTCAGCGTCACAAAGGAAACCCAATTCGATCCCGGCAAAATCAATGGCGCGAAATTAGTCTTGCGCGAGGCGCTGGCCGAAAAAGGGCACCCGGATGCCAAAGTTGACATCGAAGTTGAAGAGATCAATCAAACGACGATTGGATTGGTTTTCAATATTGACGAAGGGCCGCGCATTCGCATCAAGGAAATCGCTTTCACCGGGGCAGGCGATAAGTTTGCGCAGCGACGTTTGAAAGCCGCAATGAAAGTCGTGAAGGAATCGGGCCTGCTCGCTTCGTTTCAATCAAAAGACATCTATTTCAAACCGAAACTCGAATACGATCTGGAAAACGTGCGGCAATTTTTAGGCGCAAAAGGCTACCTGCAAGCCAGAATTGGAGAACCGAAAGTCGAACGATTTGAAAACTCCATCAGCACAATTCCGATTTTCAGCCGCAAGGGGCCGGGCCTGCGTATTACGGTTCCGATTGAAGTTGGGCATCGGTATAAAGTCAAAAGCGTCAAAGAAAATGGCGTGACTCTGTTTCCCTCAGGCTTGATTGCTGCCGCTTCGGGATTGAAAGTCGGCGAATACGCAAATGCCGAAACCATTCGCAAAGGTATTTACGACAAAGACGGCGTCAAAAGCGCGTATGGAGATCGCGGTTACATCAATGCTTCAGCCGATCTGGAACCCAACTTTATAGATTTGACGGATGAGGAAGGCGAAGTCGAATTCACGATCAACGTGGACGAAGGCAAGCAATACACACTGCGGCGGCTGGAATTTATCGGCAATTCGGCGACCCGCGATCAGGTCTTGCGCCGCGAAGTTGTCATCAACGAAGGCGACCCGTACAGCAAACGCTACTGGGATTTATCTATTTTGCGGCTCAACCAACTTGGCTTATTTGAGGAGATCAAAGAAAAGGACGCAATCACGCGCACGAATGACCGCGAGCAAAACCTGGATATTGATTTGCAGATCAAAGAGCGCGGGCGGCAATCTATCAATCTGAACGGCGGTGTTTCCGGTTTTTCGGGCAGCTATTTCGGCGTCAGTTATTCGACCAATAATTTATTGGGCTATGGACAAACCGTCAGCCTGAGTTTTTCGGGTGGCAATCGTCAGGTGGCGGCTTCGGTTGGCTTTACTGAACCATATTTGCTGGGCAAACCGATCAGCCTGGGCGTTGAGTTATTCGCTCAGCGGCAGCAATATTTCGGCAACAGCTATTCGACCTTCAGCAATTATTTTTCGACGTTGGATTTGTCCAGAGTGGATTTGGATTCGCTTTTTACACAAGAGGTCGTCGGCGGAACGGTCAGCCTTTCTTCGCCGCTTTCCGTCTTGACGAAACGATGGCGGAACGTCGCGCCGTTCGCGCGCTTTGGGGTGAATTATTCGTTGTCGGCCTCCAGAATCAAAGACCCGAAAGTGAATACAGATAACGACACCTCGAATGACATTCCGGTGACGTACAGTCAGCCGCGCATCGTGACCAGCCGCATCACGCCGAATCTGTTTTATAACACGCTCAACTCTTCGCTTGATCCCACGCGCGGGCAGAGCCTGTTTCTGGGCTTGGCGATGGCGGGCGGTGTGCTGGGCGGAGACGTGAAAACGATCTCGCCCAGCATTGAGTACAAATATTTCAAGCCGCTGCTTTTCAAGGACAGCGACAAACCGCACGTGTTTGGCATGCGTTTCAGTGCGGGACACGTGCGCACGTTTGGCAAACTCAGCGATGCGTTGGTGAATACGCAATCGCTCGGCTTTGTCGGCGGCATTCCGATCTTTGAGCGGTATTTTCTGGGCGGCGAGAACGATGTGCGTGGGTACAACGTCTATTCGATTTCTCCGGTGGCGAAGTTTGATTATTTCCGCTCGACGAAAAATGTCGTGGCGAAAATCATGAACGCTTCCGGCGAATTGGTGGATGTGGCAGACGGTTCGATTCATTCCAGCGTGCTGCGTGCGTATACGTTTGAAGCGCCAACGAATGGATGCGGCGAGGTGAAAAGCGCGAATTGCAATGTCGAGCGAATCGTGCGCAAAGACAGCAACGGCAAAGAAATTCCTTTTTACACAGCCGTGGGCGGCGATACGCGGTTGCTGATGAATCTGGAGTATCGCATCCCGATTGCCGGCCCCGTCGCAATTGCTGGATTCGCTGATGTCGGAACGGTTTTCAATTTGCGCAAATATCAGGATCAGGTAGTTTCGTCGAATTTTACACAACAACTCATCACGCCCACAGGCGCTATTGTGAACGCTTCGGGGCTGCTTGCCACGCGCAATGAACTAGATAGCGCGATTGCTTCTGCGCCGGATTTATTGACGGATGGTTTGCCCGCAGGTTTTCGCCGCATTTATTTGCAGGGCGATTCGCGGTCGTACAATCTGCTGCGGATTTCAGAAAATGGCGTGAGCTTTCGGGATAGTTTGCGGGCCTCGCTCGGTTTGGAGTTTCGGGTGCAAGTGCCAATGCTGAATGTGCCGTTTCGGCTGATTATGGCGTGGAACCCGAACGCAAACCCTGACATTACGAATCCGAAAATCTTATCGTTGGAACGGCGCACCGCATTACGCTTCAGCATTGGGCGAACTTTTTAGGCGTTACTCAGTGCCCAATTGTTTCTCAAACCACGGGCCAAGGACGCGCCAGTAATTCACCGGGACAATCCGTTGCAAAAAGGCCAGAATTTTGGCATCGGCTCCGATCAAAATACGCTTTTCACCGCGCAGGATTCCGCGCATGATTCGTTCGGCGGCCTGTTCCGGCGTCGTTCGGGCGACGTTATCGAATCGTGTTGCCGTGTCCTGATGATCGGCAGGATTGGCGGACGATCCTAATTTCGCGCTGGCTGCAATGTTGGTTTTGATGCCGCCGGGATGAATGGTTGCGACGCGGACGTTCGAGTCTTTCAGTTCGTGGCGCAGCGATTCCGTAAACCCGCGCACGCCAAATTTTGCCGCCACATAAGCCGATTGTCCGGTTGGCGCGATGATCCCGAAAATGCTGGAAACGTTCAGAATGTACGCTTCTGGTTGCTGTCGGAGTAAGGGCAGAAAGCATTTCGTGCCGTAAATCACGCCAAACAAATTGATGCCCAGCAGCCATTCATAATCATCTATCGAAAGCTCTTCTGCTGTGCCCAGAATTGCCACGCCTGCATTGTTGAGCAGGATCGAAGCGCGACCGTGTTGTTGCTGAACCTCGGCAGCAAAGTTCTGCATCGCCTCTTTGTCCGCAACATCCAGAACATGTTCCGTGACTTTGACGCCGAAAGCGCGGGCGGCCTGTGCGGTTTCGGCCAATCCCTTCGCATTCACATCGCTGATAGCAAGTGCTGCGCCTTGTTTGGCAAAACGAAGTGCGGTGGCGCGTCCGATGCCGGATGCTGCGCCTGTAATAACTGCGACCGTGTTGCGATCAATGTTCATAGTGATTTGGAAATAGAATGCGGATGACGAAAATTTACACTGAGCTGGAACACAGAAGTTAGCCTGCGAATCCATCTCAATCCAAGTCCTCTGCATTTCAGTGAAAAGTTCAATCTATGTGCCACGCAGAATATAACACGGGTGCCTCAGACTTTTCGGCAGCGCCGCTTGACTTTTACGAGGGGCAGTCAATAATTAGGTGAATTTTTGATGAACGGTTCTCCACCACAATTTTACGAGGTAAAACCAATGTCAGAAGAGAAGAATGGTCTCAATCGCCGTGAAGCATTAAAAGGAATCGCGACTGGCATCGGCGTTGGCGCAAGCTTGCCGATTCTGGGGCAACAAGCCTTAGCGCAGCATGAACATCACGCCCTGGCTGCCAAAACCGTGCAGGCAAAGACTGCGGCCAAGCCGAAATTTTTCACTGCCGCAGAACTAGCCGCGATTGGCGAAATTTCTGAGTTGATTATTCCGGCGGATGAACGTTCCGGTGGGGCCAAAGCCGCAGAAGTTCCGGCGTTCATTGATCTGATGATTAGCGAATCCTCGGCAGAAAACAAAGACCTCTGGAAAAAAGGCCTGGCTGCAATGGATGCCAAAGCAGATGGTTCGTTCGTCAAAGCGGCGAAGGAGAAACAAGTTGCCATCCTGACCGAAGTCAGCAAAAACGAAATGAAGCCGTCCACCTTGGAGGAGCGCTTTTTCAAAGCCATCAAGAACATGACTATTGATGGGTATTACACCTCGAAAATCGGCATTCACGACGAGTTGAAATACAAAGGCAACACGTATCTGAAAGAGTTCAAAGGATGCACACATCCTGAACATCAGTCGTAACGGTTCACTACCGCACGAAGTGCCCCTTGAATATTAAAGCCCGCGAGTGTGAGCGTGGGATTTACAGTTTCCAGCCTCGCATCACCCCGAAAAAAGGTGCGAGGCTTTTCTTTGAGTAGGATATAGGATTTAGAGTATAGGATTTAGGGAAGCCTCTAAATCCTGTATCCTCATCCCTAAATCCTATATCCCATATCCTAAATCCTCAGGAGAGTTAGAAATACAATGAGCATGACATTTGCAATGATCAAACCTGACGCCGTACGCGCAGGCAATACCGGAAACATTATTCAACGGATCAATGACAATGGCTTTACGATTCGCGCGATGAAGCTGATCCACATGACAAAACCGATTGCCGAAGGCTTTTATGCGGTGCACAAAGATCGCCCATTCTTTGGCGAATTGGTCGAGTTTATGACCAGTGGCCCGACTGTCGTTCTGGCGCTGGAAAAAGAAAACGCGCAACAAGCCTGGCGCGATTTGATGGGGCCGACCGATTCCACCAAAGCGCCAAAGGGAACCATTCGCGGCGATTTCGGCACTAGCATGGGCGAAAATGCTTCGCATGGTTCAGATTCTGATGAAAACGCGAAGCTTGAGTTGAGCTATTTCTTCAACGCGACAGAATTTTGCTAAGAAGATGCTAGATGCTGGATGTTAGATGCTGGCCTTTCTTCCTAACATCCAGTATCTAGCCTCCAGCATCTCCTTTCCATGCCTATTCTTGAAGCCAACAACGTTACCAAAGAATACCAAATGGGCAGCGAAGAAGTGCATGCGCTGGCAGGTGTCTCAGTTGCGATTGAACCCGGCGAATTTGTCGCGATTCTGGGGACGAGCGGTTCAGGCAAATCTACATTGCTGAATTTGTTTGGCGGGCTGGATCGCCCGACTTCTGGTGAGATTTCCTTCAACGGCAAAAGCCTTGCGCCGCTCTCGTCACGCGAAATGTCGCGCTATCGGCTGCGCAGCATCGGGATGATTTTTCAAAGCTTCAATCTGATTCCCACAATGACTGCGCGGCAAAACGTCTCGCTCGCGCTCGCCTTTGCCGGAATGAAACAAACCGAGCGACAGCAGCGGTCGAAAGAATTGCTCGAACGCGTTGGCTTGAGCGCTCGCGTAGATCATCGGCCTGCGGAATTATCGGGCGGCGAGCAGCAACGCGTTTCCATTGCCCGCGCCCTGGCGAATGATCCGCAAGTGTTATTAGCCGATGAGCCGACCGGAAATTTGGATAGCGCGCGAGCAGCGGAGCTATTGGAACTGCTGAAAACCATGCAACGCGACGGTAAAACCATTGTGATGGTCACGCACGATCAGGAATTGGCAAGCCGCTTTGCAGATCGCATCATCAAATTGAAAGACGGGAAACTCGCGGAATGACAGCACGATTCCTCAAATCAACGCTTGCTTTGCTTTTGTTCGCCAGCCTTGCGCTAGCCAATCCGCCTGTCGCGCTCTCGCCCAAGGACGTTGCCACACAATTTTACCGTACTTGTCTAAAACTCAAGATCAGTGGTTTGCCGACTGCGAAACAATCAAAATCGCTCGCGCCATATTTAAGCCAGGACTTGCAGCAGTTGATCAAAACTGCACGGCAAAAACAGACGAAATTCATCAAAGACCATCCCGACGAAAAGCCGCCGTGGATCGAAGGTGATTTGTTTTCCAGTTCGTTTGAAGGCTCACACGGATTTCGCGTCGGCACGCCTGTTGTGCAAGAAGAACGCGCCGAAGTCCCAATTCATCTGTTTTACCGCGATGGAAAAAAGATGATCCGTTGGACAGATACGCTGGTGCTCACGCGCATCGGCAACGGCTGGGTTGTTTCTGATCTCTTGTACAAAGCCATGTGGGATTTCAAACCCGGCACAAGTTTGCGCGGAGTTTTGCAATCGGATTGACCTTCTATGAATCTTACTGACCTTCTTGCCCTTGCCTTACGCAACCTTCGCCAAGCGAAGTTGCGCACCGCCTTGACGGTGATGGGCGTGATTGTCGGTGTCGCGGCAATCATCACAATGGTCAGTTTCGGGCTTGGCTTACAAAACAACATCATCACGCAGGCGTTGGCGCGATTGGAAATTTTCACGACGATTACCGTTTCCGGGATTAACGTAGACGCGTTGCTGGAAATGAACGAAAGCCGCACGCCGTTTGATGACGAAGAGGAAAAGCAGGCTTCGCCAACACCGAGTGCCAGCCCAAGTCCCAGCCCCAGCGCGACGCCCGAACCGCGACGCCTGTTGGATGACGAAGCGATTGCTGAAATCGAAAAAATCCCCGGCGTCAAATATGCCGTTCCACAAGTCAATTTTTCCTGTTACCTGCGCTTTGAAAATCGCACGCGGCGGCGCAATTTGAGCGGTGCATTTGCCAATACCGAACGTATTCCTGGCTTCAAGAAGTTTCTGGCTGGTCAAGGCTTCAGCGGCGATGACGCGCAGGAAATCATCGTGACCGAGGGCTTTGCCGAAGGGTTCACGCAACCGCGTCGCCAGGTGCGGCGTGGGCCATTTGCCGCGATGGAGAAGCCGGATAAAAGCGATGCCGAGCGTGCCGAAGCTGCCCAACAATTGATTGGCAAAGAGGTAATCCTGCTCACATTGAAAGGCAGCGAGGTTGCTCCGTCCAGTGTGTTCGGCATTCCCCTGATGAATCCTCCGGCGGAGGAAGCCAAAACGCCTGCGACCGAATTCGATCAAAAGTTTGACCGCCACGTTTTTAAAATCGTCGGCGTTCTGCCGAACGAACAGCGCAGCTTCAATCCCTTTAGTGGGACTGCTGGCAACCTGATTCCGGTCGAGCAGGCGAAACGCTTTGCCGAAACCAATCAGGACCCGATGTCGCAAATGGGCGAAGCGCTGGTTGGCGATGCGGGCTATCGGCAAATCGCCGTCCAGGTCGTAGACCCAACAAAGACGCAGGCGGTGCATGCCGAGTTGAAAAAACGCGGCTTCAATGTTTTCCCTTTGCCAAATCTGGATGAAATCAAACGCGTGTTTTTGTTTGTGAATGGTGCGCTGGCTTTGATTGGAGGCATTGCGCTGTTGGTCGCTTCGTTCGGAATTTCCAACACGATGATTATGTCCATCCGCGAACGCACGCGCGAAATCGGCATTATGAAAGCGATTGGCGGGTCAGATGCCGAGATCATGAAAATCTTTTTCTTTGAGGCCTGCCTGATCGGCTTTATGGGCGGATTGTTCGGTGTGCTGATCGGCTGGGCGATTACGAGCATTGCCAACCCAATCGTCAATAAATATGTCGTTCAATCTGCAACGACGTACATTCAATTCTTTTCCATCCCGTGGTTCTTGTGGGGCAGCGCGATTTTGTTTGCCATGCTGATTGCGTTACTCGCGGCGTTGTATCCGGCCTCGCAGGCGGCGCGCGTTGATCCGATCAAAGCGTTGCGCCACGACTGATGTATAGCAAACGTCTCGTTTGCTGATGCTTTTAGGAATAGCAAACGAGACGTTTGCTGTACATTTTTGCTCTGATGGCGTGAACTTACCGCTGGCTCTTGTCTCTGCCTCTGGTTGTTAATACACTCTGCGGCGATTTCCACGAAATAACAGGACGAGGTGAGAAAAAGCTACTGGCGCGGGGACAGCGGCTTTTCTAATGCGTGCCCCGCAAATCCTATCCATTCAACTAAGGAGAGAAAAAAGCTATGGCAACTAATCGCGGCGTGGCCTATCTTGGGCCGGGCAAAGTCGAAGTTCAAAGCATTCCGTATCCCAAACTGGTCAATCCCAACAAGAAAGGGAAAGCCGAACATGCGGTGATCCTGAAGGTTGTGACAACCAATATTTGCGGCAGCGATCAGCACATGGTGCGTGGTCGGACAACAGCTCCAACTGGCTTGATCCTCGGTCACGAAATCACGGGCGAGGTCGTTGAAAAAGGACGTGACGTTGAGTTTTTGCAGGTCGGTGACATTTGCTCGGTGCCGTTCAATGTGGCCTGTGGTCGGTGCCGGAATTGCCGTGGACAGCAAACGGGCATTTGTCTGACGGTAAATCCGGCGCGTCCCGGCGGTGCCTATGGATATGTGGATATGGGCGGCTGGATCGGCGGACAGGCGGAATATGTGATGGTGCCGTATGCGGATTTCAATTTGCTGAAATTCCCGAATCGCGATCAGGCGCTGGAAAAAATCAAAGACCTCACCTGTTTGTCTGACATTTTACCAACAGGCTACCACGGCTGTGTGACGGCAGGCGTTGGCCCCGGCACCGTTGTTTACATCGCAGGCGCAGGGCCGGTGGGATTGGCCGCAGCGGCTTCGGCGCATTTGCTGGGCGCAGCGTGCGTGATTGTGGGCGATATGATTCCCGCGCGCTTGAAGCAGGCGAAATCGTTTGGCTGTGAAACGATTGATTTATCCAAGAGCGCATCGCTTGCCGAACAGATCGAACAAATCGTCGGCGTGCCGGAAGTGGATTGCGCAGTGGATGCGGTCGGCTTTGAAGCGCGCGGTCACGGTGCTGAAGCAAAAGTTGAACGCCCTGCGACCGTGCTGAATTCGATTATGGAAGTGACGCGCGCAGGCGGCAGTCTGGGCATTCCCGGCTTGTACGTGACGGGTGACCCAGGCGGTGTGGACGATGCTGCAAAGATCGGCAGTTTGAGCATTCGGTTGGGCTTGGGTTGGGCCAAGAGTCACGCATTTTTCACGGGCCAAACGCCTGTGTTGAAATACAATCGTCAACTGATGCAGGCAATTTTGTACAATAAAATCAAAGTTGCCAAAGCGGTCAACGTCACAATGATTTCCTTGGACGAGGCAGCAAAGGGCTACGCCGATTTCGACAAGGGTGCAGCGCGGAAGTTCGTCATTGATCCACACGGCAGTGTTTAGGAAGTTGTTGTTATGTAGCATGGAGTACAAGCTTTAGCTTGGTATTACGATGATGGACATAAAAGCCAAGCTAAAGCTTGTACTCCATGCTTACTTTAGCCTTGGCGTTAGGGTAATGGACATAAAAGCCAAGCTAAAGCTTGTACTCCATGCTTTTTTCTTAAGAAATCTTCAGGGAGAGAGAAATGAAAAGAATACTAATGTTTTTGATGTCGCTGATGATTTTATGTTGTCTCTCAACATTCACTTTGGCGCAAGACGGCAAAGCTCGTGTCATCGTGTTTGGCGCGCATCCCGATGATCCTGAAATCGGTGCGGCGGGCGTGGCTGCGATGTGGGCAGCAAAAGGGCACGAAGTGAAATTGGTGTCTTGTACCAACGGTGACATTGGGCATTGGAAAGAAGCTGGCGGGCAACTTTATCGTCGCCGCAAAGCCGAAGTCGAACGCGCAGCGAAGCTGATGGGCTACACGGTTGAGCAGATGGATAACCACGATGGCGAACTGGAACCAACGCTCGAAAATCGCAAGAAAGTCACGCGCCTGATTCGTCAATGGAAGGCTGACATTGTCATCAGCCATCGTCCGAATGATTACCATCCCGATCATCGGTACACGGGCGTGCTGGTGCAGGATGCGGCGTATATGGTGACGGTGCCGAACTTCTGTCCCGAAGTCCCGCACCTGACGAAAAATCCAATTTTCCTGTATTCGGCAGACCGCTTCGACAAGCCGAATCCATTCTCTGCTGACATCATCGTGGATATTGATTCCGTGATGGAAAAGAAGCTGGATGGCTTGCTCGGCATGGTGTCGCAGTTTTACGAAGGCGGCGCAAACGGTGATGAGTCGTTGATGAACAAAGACCCGGAGTTCGTGAAGAAGCGTTGGGCCGAGGTTCGTGCTACTTGGGTCAATCGGCAGAAAAACATTGCGAATAAATATCGCAAGAACCTCGAAGACTATTATGGCAAAGAGCGCGCGGCGAAAGTCCAGTACGCCGAAGCCTTCGAGATTTGCGAGTACGGACGCAGACCAGGCAAAGAAGAAATCAAGAAGCTGTTTCCGTTTTTTGATTGAGAGTTGAGGATGGCTTTTTCACCACAGAGACAGGGAGGCAACACAGAGCTTCACAGAGAGGTTGAATGTCTTTAGGGCAGATAACAAAACATCTCTGTGCAACTCTGTGAGACCTCTGCGTCTCTGTGGTGAAAATCGGTTCTTGTGATTTGTATGCCACTTATTCGCCCGGAACAACCCGCTGACCTCGCGGCGATTCACCACGTCGTCACACAGGCGTTCCAACAAGCGTTCGGCAGCGTTGCGGAAGCAAAACTCGTAGACCAGTTGCGCGCGAATGGCAAAGCCATTGTTTCACTTGTCGCGGTTGAGGGCGAGCAAATCGTCGGTCACATTTTGTTCAGCGAAGTGACGATTGATGACGCTACGATCATTGGGCTTGCGCCCCTGGCTGTGTTGCCGAGTCATCAAAAACAGGGCATCGGCGCGCGTCTCACGACCGCAGGCATCGAAGCCTGTCGCAAGGCAGGTTACACTGCAATGGTCGTACTGGGGCATCCCGAATATTATCCGCGCTTCGGTTTTGTTCCGGCGAGTTGCTTTGGAATCAAGAGCGAATACGATGTCCCCGACGAAGTCTTTATGGCGATGGAATTGACGCCAGGGGCTTTGTCTGGCTGTGCCGGAGTGGCAAAATATCAGCCGGAGTTTAGTGAAATATGAACGACGAAGAGCAAATCAGTTGGTTTCCGGTTCCTGACGAAGAGCAGTTGCCAGAAAATCTGCGCAAGCTGTTCAGTAAGGCGCGCGAACGAATCGGGTTTGTGCCGAATGTGTTTCGCGTCATGAGCTTTCGGTCTGAACGCCTGAGCGCGTGGTTTGCGCATTACAAACAATTGCACGAACCGACCGAGCATTTGAACGCTGCCGAGCGCGAAATGATTGCTGTCGCAGTTTCAATGGCGAATGGTTGTTTGTATTGTCTTATTTCGCACGGCGAGGCATTGCGTGAGGCGCTTGGCGACCCTGTCCAGGGCGACCGCATTACCTTGGATTACAAACGCGCAAATCTCAGCCAGAAGATGCTGGCTGTGCTGGATTACGCCGTAAAATTGACGGTTGAGCCACGCGAATGCTCGACCCATGATATTGAGCATTTGAAAAGCTTTGGCCTCACGACAGAAGAAGTTTGGGACGTGATTGAAATTGCCGCAATGTACAACTTTACCAATCGGATGGCACACGCAACGGGGATGATGCCGAACCCTGAATATCACGCGATGGCCCGGTAATTGGCGACAAAGTTAGAGATGTTCCACCATGAAATTGTTTCGCCCCCCAAATCGTTTTCGCTGGCTGGTCATCAGCGCGATCTTCCTCTCGTGCATCGGACTTGCCTCCGCTCAGCCGCTTCTCAAAAACGAAACATCGCCGGAAAAGAATTTGAAGGTCTTCGATGCAATGTGGAACACCGTGAACCGCAAATATTACGATGTGAACTTCAATGGAGTTGATTGGGGGGCAGTACGCGAACGTTATCGCCCGTTGGCTGAAAAAGCGGAAAGCCGGGAATCTTTGTTACGCGTGTTGCGAACGGCGATTGGAGAAATGAAAAGCTCTCATCTCAGTGTCAAACTGGCGGTCACGCGTCGTCACTTTGAGCAGCAGGTCGGGCAAAAATTCAATCGCAACCAGGATACTTTAGTGCTGACGCTCGGCTTCGAGATAACAGCGATCAACGGTCAATATGTGATTACAGAAGTCACAGAGGACTCTTCAGCGCAAGCGGCGGGGATTCAGCCCGGATGGGTGCTGACACATCTTAATGGTAAGGCGCTGTCCGCGAATGACTTTGAATGGGGCGGCGAATTCAGTGAAGGCAAGCAGGTTGCACTGCGTTTTCTGGACAACCAACATCAGGAAAAAAGCGTAACGTTGACCTATCAATGGCTGGTGGAAAAAACAGAGCGTGCCAGCCGCCTGCTGGAAGGCAATGTGGCACTCATTCGGTTTTCCAGTTTTGCGGGCGGCATAGATAAGTGGTTGGCGCAGGAGCTAAATCAGTATCGCAACGCGCAGGGCGTAATCCTTGACTTGCGCAGTAATCCCGGTGGATATATGTCAGTGTTGTCTGAATGCCTGACCCCATTTTTTGACCGGGAAATTGTCTTTGGTGAATTCATTGAGCGGGGGGATAAAGATTACCGGTTGCGCGTCAAGGGCACCAAAAAGAAAGCCTATACGCTTCCGGTGGTGGTGCTGGTAGATCAGCGAAGCAGCAGTTGTTCGGAAATATTTGCCGCAGCAATGCAGGAAACCGGACGGGGAAAAGTCATCGGGCGAAAAACCGCCGGAGCTGTGCTGGCCAGTGTCTCAGAACGGTTGCCGGAAGATTTCTGGCTTGATATTGCAATTTGGGATTACAAAACGGCGCGACGGCGGCGGTTAGAAGGCGTCGGTCTTGAACCAGACCTGACTGTACCGCTGACGCTGGAAAATATTCGCCAACAGCGGGATGCTGATCTGGAGCGGGCGCTGGAAATTCTCAAGACAAAAGGTACTCAATAAAAACGTCCATCCAACTGTACTGACAGATTCCTTACCTAAGCGCCAAAGCGCATATCACGGATCATTGTGAGCCGCATCGTTCGGTGTTAGCATTGATTCAGTTTTACATACATTTGTACAAAATATCTTCAGGGAGAATTTATGACCAAAGTTTTCAGGGTTGTCCTCGTCGTGACTCTACAGGTCGCGCTGATTACCAGCGCTTTTGCCCAGGCGGTGGCACCAGAACGCATTGACGCTGAGATCAATGCCAAAATCCGGCAAGAGGGCACGACCAATTCGCAGATCATGCGCACATTGCATTTCTTCACCGACGTGTACGGCCCACGACTAACAGGTTCACCGAATCACGAAAACGCGGCCAAATGGGCTGTCAAGCAAATGCAAAGCTGGGGGCTGGAAAACGCCCATCTGGAATCATGGGATTTCGGGCATCCAGGGTGGCTCAACGAACGGTTTTCCGCTTTTATGAATGCACCCATCAAGGACAATCTCACTGGTGAAGTCCTAGCCTGGACGCCGAGCACCAATGGCACTGTCACGGCACAAGCGGTACAAATGACCCTGCCTGAAAGGCCCACGCAGGAAGACCTCAACGCATACTTCAACAGTATGAAAGATAAGATCGCTGGTAAGATGGTGTTGGTGGGTAAACCGATTTTTGTGCCTGTCACGATTACCCCTTCCCCGCGCCGCGTAGACGACAAAATGCTCAAAGACCAGCTGAGCAATCCGAATGCTGCGGCGTTTGGGCCACGCAATCAACCGCCGCAGCAAGCTGCCACTGACAATCGTCTCAGCCTTGCGCAAATTACGGGGCAGTTGGATAAGTTTTTGCTTGATAGCAAAGTTGCGGTCAGAGTCAATGATGGCGGGCGCGAGCACGGACAAATTCGTGCCTTCGATAATCGCACCTTTGACGTTGCCAAAGTTGTGCCGACGGTCATTTTGCGCAACGAAGATTACGGACGCATCTGGCGCATCCTCAGTGATGGCACGCCGGTCGAATTGGAATTCAATGTCGTCAACCGCAGTTATCCCGAAGGCAAAACCTCCTACAACACGATTGCCGAAATTCCCGGCACAGACAAAGCAGATGAAGTCATTATGCTTGGCGGGCATCTGGATTCATGGCACGCCGCAACAGGTGCAACCGACAACGCCATCGGCTGCGCAACGATGATGGAAGCCGCACGCATCATCAAAGCGCTGGGACTCAAGCCTCGCCGGACAATTCGCGTGGCAATGTGGGGCGGGGAAGAGCAGGGCTTGTTGGGTTCACAAGCCTATGTCAAAGAGCATTTTGGTTCAGCGGAAAGTCCAAAACCGGAATTTGCCAAGTTCGGTGGCTATTTCAATATTGACACTGGGACAGGCCGGGCGCGTGCCTTCAGTGTGTTTGGTCCAGAGTCTGCCGCAGCGATCCTGCGACAATATGCTGCGCCGTTTGAAGACCTTGGTTTAATGGGTGTCTCCACTTCCAAAAGCCGTTCCCTGGGTGGTTCTGACAATACGTCGTTTAGTCAGGCGGGCTTGCCCGGCATTGGTTCGCGTCAGGACCCGATTGAATATCAATCCGCCACCTGGCATACCAACTTAGACACGTACGAACGCATTATCGAAGACGATGCCAAGAAGTCGGCCATTGCCATCGCTTCAGCGGTCTATCATCTGGCCATGCGTGATGAGTTGTTGCCACGGTTCAGCAAAGAAGAAATGCCACCGTTGCCGCCCGCAAGAGGAACTGCAACACCGACACCGACAACGCCTCCTCCGGCGACGCGTCCAAGATAATATCGGCCATTCGTCACGGGTCATTTGTCACTGGATATGCAATTGCTGCCTCTTTGGAAAGCAGTCTGATTTCAAATGACGAATGACCCATGACGAATGACGAATCCCACCTTGCAACACTCTCCTCCCTGTGTTTAAAATGCCTGCATCCATCCTTAACAAGAAGGTTGTTTGCGGAAGTGCCCGCAAAGATTGACAGCAAGCCGGCGAATCCCCACGTGTCTACAGGTGTGTCGGAATTGGCTTACTGAGGTTAGGTAGGGCAGGCCGAGAGAGAAGCAAAATCGCTTTGCAGGCTGTCGTGTATAAAGAAATCGTTGTGAATAAAAGTGCTACAAATCCACGTCAGCAATTAGTTGACTTAATTGAAGCAGGGCAACGCGCCGCCGAAGAATATCGCCATGACGAAGCGGTTGAGCAACTAGAACTTGCGGTGCGAAGTCCATTGCTGACCGATGAGCCACGCGCGAAAGTCCGCTGTGCTCTGGCCGAATCACTGGAATATTTGGCGCGTTATCGTGAGGCACTGACGGTGATTGCCGATTATGAAGCGCCTGCGGCCCGTGCCAAACTAAGTGCCTCTGCGTTGTTTCAAGTGTGGTTGCGGCTGGGGTCGTTGCACGGGTATGTGGGCGATCATCCGCGCGCTATTTCTTATCTGAAATCGGCGCTGGCATTGGCGGAAAAAAGTCAGGAAGCAGAAGAACTCGGTGCCTGTCATATGGTGCTGGGGCGGATTTACCGGGCCATTGGCGAGGCACAATTCGCCCGCG
Source organism: Acidobacteriota bacterium (assembly GCA_018268995.1). GTDB lineage: Bacteria > Acidobacteriota > Blastocatellia > RBC074 > RBC074 > JAFDVL01. Next base: position 158,703 of record JAFDVL010000029.1, read on the forward strand.
ATCATTTGCGCACGGCACTGCAATTTCATCGGCCTTTGGGGCAGTGGAGCGCGCTGGCCCAGAATTATTTTTTGCTGGGCAATGTTTACCTCAACGAAGGCGAGATGGGAGCCGCCCGCGAGAACTTCGAGCAGGCAATCAAAATTATCGGGGATCGCCGCGCTCCCTTATTGCTGGGCAGCCTTTATACCAATCTTTCCAATCTGATCCTGTTGCAGGAATATCGGCAGGCAACCGAAGGCGTAGAGACGCTGGAAAAAGCGATCTATTACCTGAAAGAAGCCAAGAATGATCGGCTGTTGGCCTATGCGTACAGCAATCTGGGTTTTGTGCTGACGAACATTGGCGAGTGGGGGCGGGCGCAACAAATGTTGCATTATGCCATCGAAGTCGGCACCAAAATGGACAACCGCGCCGTGCAGGGAACTGCGCTCGACACCTTGGGCGAGTTATTCATGTTGCAGGGGCAATTGACAGAAGCAGCGCGCCTCTTGGAACGTTCACTTCATCATTTGCAGGTGGCAAATTTTCCCTATGGCGAAGTGCAGGCTCGGCAAACGTCGGGACGTTGTTTTCTGGCGCAAAAGCAATATCCACGCGCTATCGAAGCCTTTGAGCAGCAACTTGCCCTGGCCGAACGCATCGAAGATAAACGTAGTCGCAACTCGGCCCAGCTGTACATCGCACAAACACAAGTTGAAATGGGCGATGTCGTTTCGGCGCAGAGGTTGTTGGATCAGGTGGCAGAAGAAATAGATTCTTCCTCCAACATTTCATTGGTCGGACATTTTCGCGCTGTGAACGGAATGTTGCAGCAACGAACAGGAAATTACGAAGAAGCGCGGCATGAGTTCGGACAAGCGCTGACGATTTTTACAATGGTGGCAGATCGCTACCGCGAAGCGACCGCCCGTTATCATTTGGGGCAAACCCTGGCGGCCCTGGGCGAATGCGCGCGCGCGCGTGAGGAAATGCGCAATGCTCAGGCGGCGTGTCGCCAGCTTGGCAATATTCCACTCCGACAGCAAATTGAACAGGCACTGACAACATTGGAATCCCACAACAAGCTTCCCTCACTGCCTGTCGCAGCGGGGGAGACTCCTCGGGTTAATAATGCAATTGTCCTGCGCCTGATTCGTGCCACTTCGTCGCGGGAACTGCTGCTCACTGAAATCACAGCTGTATTGGCCGAAGCCTCAGGCTGCGCTCCGGTGATTATCTTTGAAGAAAGACAAGGCCAATATGTGCCGCTGACGGTCAGCAATGGGGAGTGGCGCGAAGCTGAAGACCTGAAAGGCGTGAGGCAAGAGCGATTGCGCGCCGCCAACTCTGATTTGGGCGCAATTCTGAGTTCTGATGTCTATAAATTCCGTGGCAATAATTCTCGTTTCGTTGTGTTGTTTGGTAAACGTGGAGCGACGCAATACCAACGCGAAACGCTTGAGCCCTTGTTGCGCTTGGCGGAAGTTGGATTGGAACTGGTTGAGCGTAATGAAGGCACGTCGGCTGGAACCGACTATGACTCCGCAGGTGCCAGTTCGCAAATCACCTCCGATGGGTTTGTTTTTGCCAGCCCTCCGATGCGCTTGCTGCTGGCAGACATTCACAAAATTCGTGGCAGCCGCGTCACGGCGTTGATCACAGGCGAATCAGGAACGGGCAAAGAAGTTGTCGCGCGTACGATTCACAATTTAAGCGTGCGACGTGACAAACCGTTTGTCGCTTTTAACTGTACGATTGCCGCGCCAGAGGTCGTCAATTCGCAATTGTTTGGTCACAAGAAAGGATCATTCACGGGCGCGGTGGAAGATTCCATCGGTGTCATTCAAAGCGCGAATGGAGGCACGCTGTTTTTAGATGAAATCGGTGATCTGGCGCTGGACGTACAACCTAAGCTTTTGCGGTTTTTGCAGGATGGTGAAGTGCATCGGCTGGGCGAAACGACACCTGCCAAAGTGGATGTGCGGATTGTGGCGGCCACTAATGCGGACCTGGAAAAACTGGTGGCCGATGGCCGATTTCGCGAAGACTTGTACTATCGGCTGAATATCATCCGATTGCACCTGCCGCCGTTGCGCGAGCGCCGCGAAGAAATCCCCCTGCTGATAGATCATTTCCTGCAATTTTATTCTCAGCAATCGCTCAAAGAAGGAATCACAATTTCGCCGCACGCGATGGATTTGCTGATGGTGTATGACTGGCCGGGAAATGTGCGTCAATTGGTCAATGAATTACAACGGTTGATTGCTTATAAAGACTCTGGCGAAACAATTACCGAACGCGATCTATCCCCGGCGATTTCCGGGAATCGTAGAGGGCCGGACGTGGAACTCAAGGCATTGAGTTCGGTCACGGATGCGTTGCTCAATCCCACTTCTTCCGCCAATCCGACCTCGGAGGCAGAGAGTCGCGGCTGGGTTGCTGACCCGTCCCTGCCTTCTGCTGCTGCGCCACAGTTGAGCAATGGCAATCCTGTCCAAATCCACTATCAACCGGGTGAGCGAACCTTGAATGAAATTGTGGACGAAGTGGAAACGCACCTGATTCTGGATGCTATGCGCCGTCACGGAGGTCGCCGCAATGCGGTCTGTGATGAACTCGGCATCACGCGCAAAGGTTTATACCTGAAACTTCGCCGCCTGCCCGGCATAGACTTGGCAGAATTTGAATAGGCAAAAGCTGGCAACACGCCCTACGGCGGCTGGTGCGTCCGCTTTAAATAGCCTGCATTCGACTTTCCGTAACTTATCCAGATTTCCAAAACTTTCCTAGACTTCTTTCCCTACGCACCTTAGACTCAGGCCCTGTACTTCAAAACATTGCTGAACATCATTAACTCACAGGAGGAAGTCTTTATGCTTCGTAAACGATTTACGGCAGCGCTGATTGCCCTATTAATTTTCAGCCTGACCGCGCCCGCTCAATTCCCTGCTCCCGCTGCCACTGAAAAAGTGGATATGGAGATGATGAATAAAATTCGCAAAGAAGGGATGGAAAATTCCAAGGTGATGGACACCTTGAGCTGGCTGACCGATGTCCACGGCCCGCGTCTGACAGGCTCGCCGAATCTAAAAGCCGCCAACGAATGGACAAAAAATAAATTTACTGAATGGGGATTGGTGAATTCGCACCTCGAATCCTGGGGGCCGTTTGGACGCGGCTGGACGCTGGAAAAATTCTCAGCGAATGCCATTGAACCCACGTACTTTCCGTTGAATGCGTTGCCCAAGGCCTGGACGCCCAGCACCAATGGCCCAGTCGTGGGCGAAGTTGTTTTGCTCGACATCAAAACCGATGCTGATTTTGAAAAGTATCGCGGCAAGCTGAAAGGCGCGGTTGTCCTGACGCAGCCCATGCGCCCTGTTGAGGCGTTATTTAAAGCTCCGGGTGTGCGTTTCAGCGATGAGCAGTTGCTGGCAATGGCAAATGCCGGCCCGGCAGGTGCCTTCGGCGGACAGCGTCCACAAGCCGGAGCGCCCAGCGAAGAACAGTTCCGCCGCTTCCGCGAGTTGCAGGAAGTTGCTCGCAAGCGGACAGAGTTTTTACGCACGGAAGGCGTTGGCCTATTGATTGATCCTTCGACGCGTGGCGATGGTGGCACATTCTTTGTGCAATCCGACGCCGGAACTTCACGCGAGAAAGGTGCTCCACTTGGCACACCCTCCATCGTGATGGGCATTGAACATTACGGACGATTGGTGCGGATGCTGGAAAAAGGCGTCAAGGTCAAAGTGGAAATAGACATCAAGGCGCGCTATCACGAAGATGATTTGAATGCCTACAACACCGTTGCCGAAATTCCCGGCACCGATCTCAAAGATGAAGTTGTCATGATTGGTGGTCACCTGGATTCATGGCACGGCGGCACTGGCGCGACAGATAATGCAGCAGGCTGCGCCGTCGGGATGGAGGCCGTTCGCATTCTGCAATCGCTGGGCGTCAAGCCACGTCGCACGATTCGCATTGCGCTCTGGAGTGGTGAAGAGCAAGGCTTGCTCGGTTCGCGCGCGTATGTTGCACAACATTTTGCTGATCGCAAAGCAGTGCCGGGACAGCAACCCGCAGCAGCCGGCCCCTTTGGCGGTCGTGGCGGCCCGCAAGGCCCGCTGGTGCTGAAACCGGATCACGCCAAGTTTTCCGCCTACTTCAATCTCGACAACGGCACCGGAAAAATTCGCGGCATTTATTTGCAAGGCAATGAAGCTGTCCGCCCGATTTTCCGCGCCTGGCTTGATCCGTTCCGTGATTTGGGTGCATCAACCATCACCGTCAATAATACGGGCGGTACGGATCATCAATCCTTTGACGGCGTCGGATTGCCCGGTTTCCAATTCATTCAAGACCCGGTTGAATACGACACACGCACGCACCATTCCAACATGGACGTGTACGAACGCATTCAGGCGGACGATATGAAACAGGCTGCGGTGGTAATGGCTGCGTTCTTGTACAATGCCGCCATGCGTGACGAAAAATTACCGCGCAAACCACTACCGCCAAACACCGAAGACCCGGCCAAAGCGGCGGCTGAAGCTGCTGCGAAGGCTGCTGAAGCCACGAAAGCCGCAGCTGGAACTAAGGCCACTGACAAAAAGGCTGCGGTTACGAAAGCTAAGAAATAATTCATGATCGCCGGGCAGGCAATGATGGGATTTTTTACGTCCCGTAAAGATGATTGGGCAAGCAAATGGTATATTGCTTCTCGGTTGTTTTTACGGGACAAATTATTTCGATAAACTTGCTCTCTGCACGAGATTCCCTGATTATTTTCAGCAGCTATGAAAAATCTATTTGTTTCTGCCCTGATGTTATTGACTGTGTCTGCCTTTGCACAGGAATTTGAAATCAAAAGCTACGATGTCAAAGCAAATGTAAACCTGGATGCGCATGCCGTCGAAGTACAGGCAAAGATGCGCCTGGTCAATCTTTCCGGGCGCGAGATGGCAGACAAGGTGTTATTAGGCACAGGCAGCAAGCCGCGCTTATCGTTTTTCCTGCACAACAAAGCCAAGGTTTCTGCGATGTCAGTGAATGGCGCAACCGCGCAATTCAGAACGGGCGAGCCGCTGCGATTGCCGATGATTACTGTGTCCACAGACATTACTTCTTCGTTCGCCTCTGCCCCAGAGTTTGATGTGGAATTGGCGTACTCAATTCCTTCAACCGACCGTAGCCAGACGTTGCACGTTTCGACCGCCGAAAGCTATGCCTTGCCGAATGGCTTTTGGTTCCCGGTGTATCACAACCCGTACGCCGACCACGGAGCCGACACAGCGCCGTTCACGCTGACCGTCACAGCACCTTCTGGCAAAGTGGTTTCTTCGGGGCTGCGCAAAAGTGATACGTCTTTCGATCAGACGCTGGCAACACAGCCGTTTTTCTTTGTCGGCAATTACGAAGTGACCTCTGCCACGGCAGAAAAAAGCGGCAAGATCGAAATTTATGCGCCGCGTGGGCTGGACGAAAATGGACAACAGCAAGTGAAGCGGCTAAGCGATGAAGCAACCAAAATCATTAATTTTTTCACGGATTATTTTAATCTTCCGCTGCCCAGCGCGTTTCGGATTGTGGCTTCGGGATCGCAAGGGCTGACATTTTCAGAACCCGGCGCAGTCGTTTTGGATGACAGCTATTTTCGCCGCAATGTGCTTGATCTGGGCACAATTGAACTGATTGCCGGAGCCGCTGCCAAGTCATTTGTGGACGGGCGTGTGTTGATGCGTGGGCGTGGTGCGGGAATGATGCGCGATGGATTGCCGATTTATCTGGTTGCTCAATACCTGGGAACCCGCTTTGGTGCCGCCCAACAAACCGCCGCGCTGGATCGTTATCGCAGCGCTTATGAACCGATTGCGCGCGGTTCCGATTCCCCTTTGTTATTACAAAGCGCATATGACCGCAGCTACACGACGGTTGTGTACAACAAAGGCGCGTTGGTGTGGCGCTTGATTGAAAAGAAAATTGGCAAGCAGGCGTTCGACAATCTGGTGCGCAATATGCTGGATCGGCAGCGCGTGGATGTGCTGTCGTTGACTGAGTGGAAATCACCGCTTTGTCGTGCCGCTCGTTGCGCTAATGTGAAAGCTGATATTCTGGCCGCCGCCGGAGCGCAGCAAAACGATATTCAGGAAATCTTTTCGCAATGGATTGAAAATGTGATCGTGCCGGATTTCGCCGTTGGTCAACCGCAAGCCAGTGCAAACGGCATCGAATCCACCATCGTAAATTTTGGCAGCGGCGACCTGGCTGTGGACGTCATTGCCACAACAGAATCAGGCGAAAAGCTCAAGCAAACCGTAGCCCTCAAAGGCGGCGAATACGGCGCGGTAACATTTCCTGCTGGTTCCAAAATCGCACGCATTGAAGTTGATCCCGACAAGCTTTACCCGCAAAAAGATTATGCCAATGATATTTTCCCGCGTCGTGCCTCTTCATCAGAGGTTTATGGACAGGCTGCGCTTGCCTTTACCAAAAAAGACTACGCCACGGCGGAGGCGAAACTGAAAGAACTTCTGAGCGTCGAACCAAACGCGCCAATTCTGCAATCACTGCTGGGGCGCGTTTTGCTGGCCACGAATAAAAACGACGAAGCTGCAAAGGTCTTTGCTGAAACGGTCAAGCGTGAGCCTTTACCCTTGCAGGCGTATGCGTGGTCACAACTTGGCTTAGGGCAGCTCGCATTACAAGGCAGTAAATTTGCCGAAGCCGCTGCGCATTTTCGCTTTGCTTCCGCTTCGGATTTAGATCAAACGACGACCTTGTCCGCGCGCGATGGTGCAGTCAAAGCGGAACAAGGGGCCAATCTGATCAAAGTTTCTGATGACGTCAAAGCCTTTCTCAAACAATTCGACGACGCGTTGTTGACCGGCTCAGCCGATGCCGTCAAGCCATTGGTCGAGCAGGGGAACTTGGGCGAATTCGTCAAGCGCGTGACCAGCAGCAAACCAACCTTGTGGACCACCGAAATCCTGCGTGCCGAAGCCTGGGATGCAGATCGCATTGCGGTTGATGTAAACACCAAAGTCAAAATCATCGGACGCGAAGGGGCAGGACGTGCTGTGTATATCCTCAGCCGTGCCGGGGGCAAATTGAAGCTTAGTGAAGTGCCTATCTTTGATGTGAAATGAGGTGAAGTTTATGTCGTTGCCAGCCAAATTTTTGCGTATTTCTCCAGAGGAATACCTCGAAATGGAGGAGAAAAGCCCGATTCGACACGAATTAGTCGGCGGACAGATGTTTGCGATGGCCGGTTCCAGCGAAGCGCATAATGTAATCGCTGGAAATATTTTTGCTATTCTCCGTACTCGCTTGCGCAGCACAGGCTGTCGCGCGTACATCTTCGATATGAAAGCCAAGGTGGAAAAGACGGAGGATTTTTACTATCCCGATGTCATGGCCACTTGCGAACGGTTTGCGGCCAAGAGTCTTTTCAAAAGTAATCCGTTCTTGTTGGTGGAAGTGCTTTCGCCTTCGACTGCCAATATTGATCGGCGCGAAAAGCTTTCGGCCTATCGGATGATTGAATCCGTGCGCGAATACGTCATCGTCTATCAGGATTACAGACGCGTCGAGCTATATCGCAAAGATGAGACCGGCAGTTGGCAATTCGCCATTCTTGGTGAAGGCGATAAATTGCTGCTGGAATCCCTGCCGACAGGCCCATTGCTGCTGACGATGGATGAGATTTACGAAGATGTGAGTTTTGCTGAAGGTGTTAATGAATCTGCCTGACCTCCAACTTCGCGCCAGCCGCATTCAATTGATCCTGACCGATTGCGATGGTGTTTTGACCGATGGCAGTTTGTACTACACGGCGAACGGCGAGGCGGCCAAAGTTTTTCACATTCACGATGGATTAGGCTTCAAACTGGCACGACATGCGGGATTGAAAACCGGCATCATCAGCGGTCGCCAATCGGCGGCATTGGAACTGCGCGCACATGAACTGAAGGTGGATTATCTGTATCAGGGCAATGATGCCAAGCTCAGCGCGTACGAAGAAATCCTTGCGAAGGAGGGCGTCACGGATGCGCAAATCGCATATGTCGGGGACGATTTGCATGATCTGGTTTTGCTGCGCCGCGTTGGATTTGCCATCACCGTTGCCGATGCTGTCACTGAGGTCAGGGCCGCTGCGCACTTCGTGACCGAACGTCGTGGCGGGCGTGGTGCCTTCCGCGAAGCGGTTGAACTTATCCTGAAAGCACAAGACAAATGGGATGACAGCCTGACGCTTTTTTGAGCGCGCGTGTACAGGCGTTAGATCAAAATAAGGTAGTGGCTCAAGGTAGGGAGGCGGTGGCGGAAGCCCGACTGTGAAGGAGGGCGTCTTATACACTGTTCCTACGCCCTTCTTCACCGTCGGGCTTCCGCCACGCTACATCTCCCGTGGTTGAACCACTACCCAAAATAACTCTCAGCATACAGTTCGTGATAGGTCGCCAATGAATGAAAGGGGCAACAATGGGACAACACGTCTTTGTCGCAATGCCGTATGGGGAGCGCGATGGCATTAACTTCGATGCGATTTACCAAACGCTCATCAAACCCGCGCTGACAGAAGCAGGCTTTGATGTATTTCGCGCGGATGAAGAAAACCAATCCGGTGATATTCGCGTGGATATGTTTCAGGAATTGTTGCTCGCAGATTTAGTGATCGCAGACATCACGCAGGAAAATCCGAATGTCTGGTATGAGCTCGGCATTCGGCATGGTTTGCGCGCGCGTGGCTATGTGCAGATGCGCGGGAAAATTGAAGGCGTCAAAACGCGTGTGCCGTTTGATGTGTCTGTAGATCGCACGTTCAGCTATCGCCTCAAAAATGGCGCGCCTGACCCGGACACATTGGAGAAAGACAAAAAAGCATTGGCTGAATTCGTCATCGCAACGATGGAGGCAATTGAGGTTGAGTTGGATAAAAAAGAAAGTCCGGTCTTCAACCTGCTGCGCTATTTGCAGGAGCCGGATTGGAAATCGTTGTTGATGGATGAGTTTGCCGAAACCTGGAAAAACTGGGAGCAACGTTTGGAACTGGCGCGGCGGGAGCGGCGTCCCGGTGATGTGCGGGCGATTGCGGAGGCAGCTCCGATTCGGGCGCTACGCTTTGAAGGCTTATGTAAGGCGGGCAACGCGCTCATCAAAGAAGGGCAATTCGCTTTTGCCCTGTCGTGTTTTGAGGAGGCTTTGAAAATTGATCCGCATAATCTTGAGTGTCGGCGGCAAAAAGGCCTGGTGCTGGGCAAGCTGAAACGCAAGGCCGAGGCCGAAGTGTGGCTGGAAGCTGTGGCAAAAGATCATCCCGAAGATGCCGAGACTTGGGGCTTACTTGGTAGGCTGGAAAAAGAGGACTGGATTGAAACTTGGTGTGATATTGTGCCAGAGAAAATGCGTGCCGAAGCCGCTTTTTCTGCGGAGTTATTGAAAAAAGCGATTAACACGTACTTGAAGGGCTTTCGCATTGATCCGAGAAAGTATTATCCCGGCATCAATGCCCTGACGCTGGCGTATTTACATCAACATTTGACCGGAGAGCTGTGGGATGCTACGCAGTTGAATGCTATAGAAGGCGGCGTACGTTGGGCGGTGCAAGGGTGTTTGGAGAATAACAAAAAAGATTACTGGGCGAAAGCCACGCTCGCCGATATAGAAATCTTGACCGGAAAACCAGGGTTGGAACTCTTGGGCGGAACTCCGGCATCAGTAAAGAACGCTTACAATGCGGCAATTGTTCTAGCGCGCGATGATTGGTTTGCACTCAATTCAATACGAGAGCAGCTTTTATTGCTCAAACGTCTGGAGTTTGAATTAGAAAAAGTTGAAATAGGAATAGCGCTGCTCAATAAAGCTATCGAACGCATCGAAGTGCCGAGAGAAAAATGGCGACCACGCAAAGTCTTTCTTTTTAGCGGCCATATGATTGATAAACCGGGTCGTCCAGAACCACGCTTCCCACCTGACAAAGAACCGATAGCCAAGAAGGCGATTGAAGCCAAGCTGGATGATTTGCAAGCCGCGCCGGATGATCTGGCGCTATGCGGCGGCGCGTGCGGCGGCGATTTGTTGTTTGCGGAAGCGTGCCTGGCGCGGGGCTTGAAGCTGGAACTTCGGATTCCGTTTGACGAAGAAACCTTCCTGAAAAATTCGGTGACGTTTGCGGGTGATGATTGGCGGGATCGGTTTTACGCGGTCAAGGATAATGAAAAGACTAAATTGCTCAAGATGCCGGAACAGTTGGGGAAATTTGGTGACAGCGTTGAGCCTTACGAGTTAGACAATCTATGGCAACTTTACACTGCACTGGCGTGGGGGCCGGAACGCGTGCAATTTATTTGTCTCTGGAATGGCAAGGGAGGTGATGGCAAGGGCGGAACAGAACATATGTATAAAACCGTCCGCAATCACCGGGGCAAAGTCCATCACCTCAATACCACAAAGCTTTGGTAAGCTATTGCAAAAATCCGGCGAAGTGCGACACGCTGACCTTTTTGGCTACTGCCTGTCCGACTTGTTGCAGTTCGGAAATATGCGCAACAGAGTCGAGCTGTTGCACGTTTTCCGGTTTAATCCCTTCCAGCCCCAGAGCTAAAAGACCTTCATAGGAAAGCTCGGCATTATAGCGAGCGTAGGTAAATAACTTGGGCGACACTGGCCCACAACCGCCGATGAGGTCACCCACTTCTCGATCAATCGGGTCTCCCACCAGACATTTCCCAAACGTCCGACAAAGCTGATCCTGTTCATTTAAGGCTGCAAACATTAACGCCGAAGGAATAGACCCGGCGTTATACAGCAGGTTCATTTGGTCAGGCGCAAGATCGGCATTGGCCTGCGGACTGGTTCCCGTACCAATTGAAATCAACAGCATTTTGTCTTCCCTGGCTTCCCAGCAAAGTTTGTACGGTTCAGTCGTTGCCATCAGAAACAGTTGAAAGGCGGGATTGTTGTACATCGTGATGCCGCCATCTACGAACGTGAATTGATGTCGCCCAACGCTAATGACTTCAGGCGGGAAATAGGTTGGGGCGGCAGTGCTGGCGCGCACAAGTTGCCAGAGTGGTAAGTGCAAATTGGATTGATCGCCATAGCGCTCGCTGTTGTATTTCGCCGCCGGATTATTCGATAACGGCCACGGGGAATCGGTGGTCGCGTTGCGCATGACCATCATTAAAAACGTCTTGAGTTTGTCGCTTCCCAACGTCGTGTCGGGCCCCATCACATCTTTGAGCTGTGCTGCCAGCCGTTCATCCTCAAATTTATAGCGGAAGCGTCGCAGGAAGCTGGCCTTGTCAAACATCGCGGGGCCGCTGTTGAGATAAAATTGGCGGATGTCGTCTACTCGCATGCCGAGCGAGATACAAGTTGCAATGATCGCGCCAGTGCTGGTGCCTGCGACGTAATCGAAGTAATCCGCAAGGACAAAGCTGTTATCGCGCCCCAATTGGGATTGCAACAGCTTCTCGATTTCGGCAAGGACTTCGACGGTGATCATGCCGCGAATCCCACCGCCATCCAGGGCAAGAAGTTTACGCGGGCCGATTTTGTTGGCTTTCTCGTGAACTGACATTATTGTTCCTCCTAAAAATCAAGGCATTTGAAATGCCGGGCTAATGGCGTCGGCTGAACTGGCTTGAAACATGGGTTGACCCAGACTGGCGTCTTTATATGCCAAAATGATTTTCTCGCAGATCTCGGCGACGGCGATTTCGCGTCGGGCCGGGGACAAAACACTCAGCGGGCGAGCAATGTTATGCGCTGCCTGATAATCGGCAATGGGCGTGTATTGATATAACGCCGCGCCCAGATATACCCAGAGAATCGTTGCACCATTCTTTTGCGCGGCTTCGAGCAGGACAGGCAACTCGTTGTTTTGGATAAAATCTGACGCCAGAAAATCTTTGCTGACCAATAAAACTGCCACTTTGGCCGTGTCCAATGCCGTCTGGATTTGTGTTTTCCATTGGGTGCCAGGCGCAATTTTTGTGTCGTCCCATACGGACAGTTGCCCTGCTTGTACGGCTGGCTTGAGCATCGTTTGAAATGCCTCCAGCCAATCCTGATCTTTGTGACTGTAGCTAAAGAAAACCAGATTGCGCATGGCTGATCCCTGTTAGTTAACGCCGGATTACGGATGGACGCGCTAGTGATAGTCCAATTGTTGTCTGATTGCAAGAAGGAAACTCAGGAATTTAGCGATGGCTGCAAAACCTGCTATGCTGCGCTCCGCAATCCAGACAACGTAAACAACACAATCTATATGAACGTGACCTTTAATCACCCAACGCAGGCGCGCCGCAATGTGCTCTGGTTGATTTTCTTTCTGGCGGCGATTACCTATTTTGATCGGCTTTGCATTTCGGTGGCGGCACCTGCGATCACAAAAGACCTGGGCTTTACAGCCTCGCAAATGGGCTGGATTTTCAGCGCCTTTACGTTTGCTTATGCCGTTTTTGAAATCCCCAGCGGTTGGTTGGGGGATGCGATTGGGACGCGCAAAACGCTGACGCGCATCGTGTTTTGCTGGACGATTTTCACGATTATCACGGGCGCTGCCGCAGGCTTCTGGTCATTGCTAATGATTCGCTTTTTGTTCGGCGTGGGCGAAGCAGGCGCATACCCAAACATTGCCCGCACGGTGTCACGCTGGTTTCCCGTATCAGAGCAGGGGCGCGGCATCAGCATTGCGTTTTTCGGGCAGGCGATGGGTTCGGCCATTGCGGCTCCATTGCTGTTTCCACTCATCGCAAAAGTTTCATGGCGTTGGACGTTTGTGATTGTCGGACTGGCAGGCTTTGTCTGGTGCGCAATTTGGTACTGGTGGTTTCGAGATGACCCTGCCGAACACTCGTCGGTCAACGAAGCCGAATTGGCCGTAATTCAATCTAACAAACCGAAGCAGGCGATGTCGCATCGCGTGCCGTGGAAGCAGTTATTCACCAGCCGAAATATGATCGCGATTTGCGCGATGTATTTTGCCTTTGGCTATGGCATTTATTTTTATGTGACGTGGTTGCCGACGTATTTAATCAAGGCACGAGGCTTTTCGACCGAGTATGCCCGCTGGTTTTCGGCACTGCCCTGGATCGTCAGCGGCATCGCCTTTTTATTTGGCGGGTGGTTGACAGATAAACTAGCCGTGCGCGATTTGCGACTGGCCCGCCGTGGTGTCGGGATGGTGGGCTATGCGGTCAGCGGCTTGGCATTGTTGGCTGTTGCCTTAACGTCAAATCACACTGTAGCCGCATTGTTATTGGCTGTCGCGGCATTCTTTCAAATGATCACGCTCAGCGCTTCGTGGTCGGTGTGTTTGGATGTGGGGCGCAAAAATGCTGGTGTAGTCACGGGTTGTATGAATATGATCGGCAACCTCGGCGGCACGCTTTCGCCCATCGTCGTCGGGCAGGCCGTAGATCGGTTCAATTCGTGGACATTACCTTTTTATATCGCTGCTGGCGTGTTCGCCTTCGGCGTCGTGATGTGGTTGTTTGTTGATCCATACCAATCCGTCGTCGGAGCCGAAGAGGCGTAGGGCTAAATAAATAAACGCGTGAAGAATCGTCAAGAGTTCAAACTTCAGTTTGTTTCCCTGTGAGTTCATACCGCACCAAAACAAGCTAAAGCTTGAACTCTTGACGCCTCTTCATCACGCCGTACATTGGCTCACAAACAATACACAAAACCGAGGGATCGTTTGATGAAACTCTTAATGCTACTCGCAAGCTGGTGGAGTGGTTACGCCTGCAACTGCCGCGTTAGTATTCGGGAGGCACGACGCCCGATATTTGTGATGCGCTTTTAGCCGAGCGATTTGATGAGGCGTTCGGCAAACTGGGCGCGCGCGACCAATTCCGGGTGCGATTGAAAGAGGCCGCTCGACAGTCCTTTCTGTTTGTTGATGACCTGAATTCGTTGCAGCCCTTTCAGGTACAGCACCGGATTGTAGCCCAGCAGTTTCACCGACAGCATCGCGACAGCATCGCATTTCAATTCAATCACGTGCATCGCCTGAGCGTTGCTACGTTGCTGCACTGTCGTCATTTCGTCCTCGAAATAGACGTGGCCGAGTTCGTGCGCGAAGATGCCTGCCAACTCGCCGTCATATAACGGCTCTGCCAACCCCGTCGAAACCAGCAACACACAGCCGCGCCAAAGCTGCGCCGTCGGCGTGTCGTGCGCGAACAAAAACAGTTCGGGTTGTTGCGAGGCGCGTGTGCGTTCGTGCAGTTGTAAGACCTGTGTAAGAAGTGGTTCGACGCGCCGCAGCAATTTGCCTTGCGTGACGCGATGATTACGAATCGCAGCGGGCAGCGCAGCAATGGCGTTTGCTCGTGCTTGTTCATTGAAGACCGTAATGCGTTCGGTATAGAGGCGGGTTTTGATTTTCTCGGCGGAACCCGTGCCGATGGCAGCGAGTGCTGCTTCGATTTCGTTCGTGTCAGTGGCGAGCACGGAAAACGAAAGCGGAAACAGCAGAAACTAGAAGAGCGAGCAGGTCATGCCTCCGGCGCGTACCGTTTTCTTTCGGCAAAATCACCGCTCAGGCATAGCACGCGAGCCGCGTGCGCTCCCAGGAACAGCTCCGAAATTTTTACAGCGACAAAGATTTTTCGTGTGGTGCGCGCCCGTGACGCGCGTGCGTTCATCGGGCGATGCTATACTGCGCGGCGGTTTCAGCTACACAACTAAGGAAGCAGTATGAGCACACCCTCAGCGGAACACGTGACTGGCATGTTGCTGGCTTGGGGGTAGGGCGATGAGGCTGCGCTCGAAAAGCTGATACCCCTGGTCTACGGCGAATTGAAGCGGCTGGTGGCGGCGCAATGCAGGTTTCGCTGAACGAAGCCTTGCCGCTCGGTCATCAACGCGGCGCAGATTTGGTGGCGCTGGACGATGCATTGCAGACGTTGGCGGAGTTCGATGCGCGCAAATGCAAAGTCGTCGAGTTGCGATTTTTCGGCGGCTTGAGCGTCAAAGAAAAGCGGAAGTCTTGCGGGTTTCACTATCCCTGGGAGCGCAGGCGTCTCGCCTGCCACGAGCGCGGGAACCGCCGCTCGTTCCCCTCACGAGGAGATCGCTTTACCTGCAACGGACACCTCCGCGAGGTCGTTTGCATCGCTGCGCTCGCAAACAGCAGGCGAGACGCCTGCGCTCCAGGCCGCTGGCGCGAACGCATTTGGATGATCGCGGCGGACGGGATGATGATGGCGGTGCCGATGAGTGGCGGAGCCTTTGAATCACCCAAAGCCTTATTCAAAACGCGGATGCTGACAGGCCTGATTCAATCCGGGATTGACTATGACGTAACGGCAGACGGGCAACGCTTCCTGATCGGGACGAAGGTCGGCGATCCCATGCCCGTCACCGTGTTTTTGAATTGGACGGCGGGACTGAAGAAATGAGGATAGCGCACTGTCTTGGTTAGGGCTGCTCAACACTGAAATAAAACATACAGAACGTTTGCGTATTCAGTATCAATTGCCCTTGGCTTTAGCTAGGGGCAGGAAGGCAAGGGAACTTGCAGGCTTTAGCCAAAGAGGAAAAAGGACTTTTCCAAAGAGCTTTAGCTCGGAAGAAATTTTTCTCAGCAGTTTGGCTAAAGCCTCTGCATTCATAACCCTCTTCCCATCAACTAAAGCTGGTGGCAATTGATAGAAGGCCGAACGCGGTTGAGCTTCTGACCATACAATCCAAAACTATTTTATGAACGACAAACACATCATCCCCCTTCTTCTGCTGACCCTTCTCGCTGGTGTTGCAATGGCCAGCAAGTCACCACACAAACCGATCACAGAATACGAGCTCTTGCGGAAGATTCCAAAGGAACGTCTGCGGGCGCTGATTGGCGAGAGCCTGCCTGATGCACAAGGCTTCGTCGGCACGAATCATCGCGCCGGATACTGGATCGAAGCCGGCACACAACGCGGCAGTGCTCGCACCGTAATTTACGGCGTTGTGACGGGCGATCTGGCTACCGCAGACGATGCGTGGCGCGGCATCGAAACGACCTTCGCGCATCAACGCGCGGATGGTGGCTTCGAGGCAAATGACCGGCCCAACGGCAAAAGCGCCAAGCCGTTTGGGGCAGCGGTCGAAACCGCATTCTTTTTCATGCAGGAAGTGGGGCGCGCTGTGCTGGTGATTCGGCAATCGCCGCACGAAAAGCATTTTCACGACCGCCTTGTCGCGCTGGAACCGAAGATGCGCCGGGCGATGGCGTTCATCGCTTCGGGTTATGACACGATCATTGCGAATAGCTCGCACGCCGTGAATCGCATCTTCATTGCGGCAAAGGCGTTTGGCTTATGCGGCCTCGCGCTGAATGACAAACAACTCATCGCCACTTCACACAAGCTGGTTGCGCACGGCCTGACACGCCGCGACAAAGACGGGGTCTTCAGCGAAAACGGCGGACGCGATTCCAGCTACAACGCGGCTTCGATTCTGTTTGGCCAGACGCTCGCATTGCACTTGCCGATTCCCGAATTTGAAGCCGCCTTGCCCAAAGCCGTCGCGTGGCAACTGACGCGCATTGGCGAAAATGGTGAAGTCTTGGTCGAAGGCAACACGCGCACAGGTGTCGGGAAAGAGCCTTCGTATTTTGGTGAACCCAAAACAGTGAATTATGGCGAGGTCTGTCAGGCGCTGACGATGTACGGCCTCGCGCGCAACGACAAGGCCGCACTCGCTACGGCTGACCGTGTGTTCACGTACTGGCGGACGAAGGTCGCTCCGCCGAAGTAAGGTAGTCGCCAATTGACCAAGGCGACGTCTGTATTTTTCAATTTCCACATCGCTGCTACACTGTGCGCGCTTTACCACTTCACTTTCGGAGGCCCCAATCGCATGACCATAGCGAACGGCACGCTACTCGGTGCTTACAAAATCCTCGCGCCGCTGGGCAAAGGCGGCATGGGCGAAGTTTATCGCGCGCAAGACACGCGGCTTGACCGCGAGGTCGCAGTGAAAATCCTGCCCGCCGAATTTGCGCAGGATGCTGACCGCTTACGGCGCTTTGAGCAGGAAGCCAAAACGACTTCGGCGCTCAACCATCCGAACA
>JAFDVL010000002.1 GCA_018268995.1 Acidobacteriota bacterium
GGAGTAGACATTCATCATAGGAGCGTATCTCATGCCACGAGCGTTTTTTCTGATTTCGCTGTTGTTGCTCAGTTGTTCTGCGCAAAATCCTGCCCCTGTCAGTCAAGCCCAGCCTTCTCCGGCGGCCACACAAGCCGCAGCGGCCAAACCTGCAACAAAAGATGCGGCGTTGACAGCAACTGAGTTTGCGCAACTGATTGAGCGCGTCTCAGAACCGAACGGGTACTTTGATACAGACAACTTGATCTCGAATGAGACTTCGTACCTGCACGTGGTGGGCAAGCTGCGCAAGATGAACATCAATGGTGGTGCCTACATTGGAGTTGGCCCGGATCAAAACTTTTCGTACATGGCGCAAATTCGCCCGCGCATCGCATTTATCATAGACATTCGCCGTGACAACCAGCTTCAGCATCTGCTGTTCAAATCGTTGTTTGCACTTGCGCGAAACCGTGTTGAGTATTTGTGCTTGTTGTTTGGGAAACCCGTTCCCAATGAAGCTACGAAATGGAACATTGCACAAGTTGTTGAGTATTTGGATAAAACTCCTGCCGACCGTAAGCGCTTTGAAGCAACGCGAACGAACATTGCGGCCAAGCTGAAAACCTTTGGCCTCAAGTTGGATGGAAAAGACTTTGCGACGATTAATCGGATTCACGAGGAGTTTTTTTCAGCAGGACTGGATTTGAAATTTACCAGCCACCACCGCTCACCACGTTCGTATTATCCGAACTATCGTGATTTGATGTTGGAAAAAGACCTGACAGGTAAACAAACGAATTATCTGGTCAACGAAGACGATTTCCAATTCCTCAAATCGCTGGAAGATCGCAACCTCGTGATCCCTGCGGTTGGCAATTTTGCGGGCGACAAGGCATTTCTTGAGGTTGGCAAAATCCTCAAGGAACGCGGTGAGAAAGTAACGGCATTTTATACTTCCAACGTTGAATATTATCTGATGGGCGATAGTAGCTTTGATCGCTACGCTGAGAACGTAAGGCAATTGCCGATTGAAAAAAATGGTGTGTTGATTCGTAGTTATTTTGGCAACACCTATAGTTTTCAATTGCCGCAAGCTATTCCAGGGTACTACAGCGCACAACTGCTGCAACCGCTGGAAAGTTTCGTGAAAGGAAATTTCCAAAGCTATCGGGATTTGATTACGCAGGATTCGTTGGACTTAAAGTGAGGACATCCAAATATCATCGGCGTTTTTACTTCCAGCCGTACAATTTCAACCTGAATTCCAGCCCGTTAATTGCCAATCCATCTGGTGGGCGGCGTGCAAAGGCGGAGGCTTCCGCACAAATCATTGGCACTCCGCCTTGTGGTATTGTCAGGCCATAGTGCCGATTGGTAAAAACTGTCTTGAGGCTTGGGTTGGGAGCTTGCTCAATTCCATACCGGATCGAATTAATCGGCAACTCAAGCAATCGCACTGGATTAAGAAATTCAATGCTATCTTCGTAAATATTTACGCGAGCAACCTTCTCCGTCACACTCCAGTCGCGGTGCAAAAGGAAATTCGTCATCGCTTCAGTGACTGCGCCCTGATGATAATTAGCGCGGCTGAATTGTTGATCTTCCTCGCTCAGCGCTTTGCGCGAAGGCCGGACATCCCACAAATCCACATACCGGCTGACAAATCGCATCGAACTTTCAAAAAGCCACAGCAAATTTCCATGAATTTGTTGGCGCTCAATAATCGGCGAGTCGCTGTTTTTTCCGCTAAACCTCGTCAGTAGGACAGATGCCTGCGGGATCAAATGAGGGATTTTTTCGTGCAAACCGAACAGCAACATCCCTCCCAAAGTAGGAAGAATATCGTCTCCAATACGCACGGCAAGGCCAAGGTCGTGCATGATCTGAGCCGTCGGAAATCCCCGGTCATTGTTGGCCCATTCCTGCGGATTTGCACCTCGCACAAAGCTCCAGAGCAAAGACTCGTCAATGTCGGCCATACTGGCACGAAGCATCGGCGTCTGCTCAAAGCGAACGCGCGGCGATTCGCCATAAATTTCGGCCAATTCTTCGCGTGAGGTTTCACGTTTGCTTGATCCTTCACGCAGAAAGAATTTGAAATCCTGCGTATGATGTGGGCGTCTATGTGGCTCGACTTCCAGCATCACAATGCGCCGTCCATTGTCGAACGCCACTTTTTTGATATAGGGAAAAACAGGTGGCTGAATTAACGTTGAGCAAATTTCGCGCAGCTCTGCCTCAATCTTTTCAGGGTCATCTACACCTTCAATGCGCAACTGATCAGTAACACCAAAAACCAAGGCACCGCCATCCGTATTGGCCAACGCAATAATTTCTGCCGTGAGCTTTTCAATATTGCTGAACTTAACCTTAAGTTCCAGGTACGAATCTTCGCCACCGCGCAGCATTCTGACCAATTCCGCTCGCGACGTGGTTGGTGCTGGAACCGAAAGTAAATATTCGTGATATGAACGCTCGGTGGAAGGCGGATAACGGCGAGAATGATTCGAGCGTTTGCGAGACATCGAAGTAAGCCAAAAGCAATAACAAAAGTGAAAAGAACCAAAGCAAATTGGGGGCCATTGGGTCTTTGCCTTTTGAGCAGTTGGGATCGTGCAGGATTTGCAGTAAAGCGGCTTAGTCGTCTAGGGCGTCGCTTTTAGATCGCGTTTTTTTTTTCCTCAAGCTCTTCCTTGTCATCATTGACGGCCTTCTTGAAATTGCGAATGCTTTCGCCCATGCCTTTCGCCAGTCCCGGCAAGCGTGAGCTGCCAAACAAGAGCAAAAGAATAACGAGGATTACAATAAGTTCTGTAGTACCGAGTCCGAACATAATAATATCTCCTTAGGGCAGCATTGTACGTTGGCAATCGGGGGGTGTCAATTTCGACCTTTTTGGAGTGCAGCCAAGTTAGTTCGGAGGCGTTTTTTCCCGCTGGCAGGCTTGCTAGAAGCACTCAAAACGGCCTCCCACTCTGCAATTGAAGTTTTGATCCCGAAGGTGCTATAGTGCCTGCTCCCCGACAATATTAACCCCGATAGAGTTCTTTGGAACTTTTATTCAGATAAGGAGTTGTGAGCTATGGCTGAAGATAACAGCGGAGATAAATTTGTTTACTTTTTAATTGGTGCTGGCATGGGGGCAATTGCCGCTTTGCTGTTCGCCCCAAAGGCTGGTAGTGAATTACGGGCAGACATTGCGGATGTCACCAAGCGCGGCGTGGATCAGGCTCGCGATCAGGCGCGCCAGGTTGGCGAACGCGCGACGGAATATTATCAAGCAAGCGCCGATTATGCGTCGGATTTAGCCGAACGTAGCAAAGAAGCTATTACCGATGTGACCGAGCGCGGTAAAGAGTTGATTAACCGACAAAAAGCTTCGGTAGCCGCCGCGCTTGAAGCCGGCAAGCAAGGCTATCGGGAAGCAAAATCGAACGACGCAGCTAAATCCAGCGCTGCATATGATGAGAATTAGTTTTTAGAATGTGGCCTGTCAGGTTGGTACTGCGAAGCAACGCAAACACAACCTGACAGCAAACACTCCTTTCCCTTTGAATCATCGTGGAAAATTATCTACTTGCCATTTTAGTTATTGTCACCTTCCTGTTGATTGTCCAGGCTGTGGTTTTTGTGGGCTTTTATTTCCTTGCCAAGCGCATCGTCGAACTGGTGGAGCGCGTCGGGCAGTTGCAATCTCGCGCCGAGTATTTGCTCAAGAACACTGAGCCAGTGTTGCAGTTGTCAAAACAAGTTGTAGGGGAATTCAAGGAAGCTGCCGGATATTTCGCACAGGGCGCACAACACGTCAGCGCGATTACTGAAATGTTCAAGGATGAAGCCGCTGATGTGAAAAGTTTGTTGGGCGATACCACCGCTGTCGCCAGGCGCGAGTTGGATAAAGCCAAAGCCCAAGCCGAGCAAATGCAACGGGCATTAGCCACCACAACTGATAAATTCCAACGTACCGCAGACATTGTGCAACACAGCGTGCTTGAGCCTGCACGTGAGTTTTCTTACATCATGTTTGGTGTACGACGTGCACTTGAAGTGCTGACGGCAGGGAAAAGCCTACCTGTCAACCGCGTCTATCAAGACGAGGAAATGTTCATTTGATTTATTGGACTCAGCCTTTTGGTTCCTAGTCTTCGGCTGTGACAAGAAAGTTCTGCACTTATTTTGTGTGCGAGCCTAATCACAAAATATGATTAGGCTCCGATTTATTGTTTTCTACGATCCCCTGTTCACTTACTGCTTCACCATAGCAGCTAAAACGCCTCTTTCTCGTGCAATTTGATGCAGGAGAAATCCTGTAAGTTAATTTCCGCCCCGCTCAGCCCTGGCTCCTATGATTACGCGACTCGGCCTCGTTATCTTCATTTTTATACTTGGTATTTTCCCCCAACGTTTGTTGTCTCAAGCAGTCCCCTTGCCGCCTTCACAACTAGCGGATCGGTTCGGCATTTACAACTGGGGGATTGATTATTCTTCATACCCTGGTGGTGAGTTGGATCGGTTAAATTGGGGAGCTGAGAAGGTTGCCAGTCTTAGCACCCGCACCATCCGTGTGGCGCTGCCGGGAAACATCTATCTGGTCAACACACCAGAGGCAAAAACACTGGCCCAGATGGCCGCCACTCCGGCCTATGACAAACTTTTTAGAGATGCTCGATTTCAGACCTATTTGCTGACCGCATATTCATTGAGTGATCTGGTGAATCCCTGGGCAGATGGTTTTACTGAAATTGAGTATCAGGCCACCCGCAAAGAGTTCATGGAGTTTGGCGACTACTTGCTGACGAACCCTCGTTTGGCAGGGAAAACTTTTATTCTGCTGAACTGGGAAGCTGATAATGCGATAGAAAAATTTGCCAATAAAACATCTATCTGGGATTCGTTTACCCGCTGGATACAGGCACGTGCCGACGGTGTGCGCGATGCACAACTTCGCAATCCGCGTAGTTCAGTAAAGCTATTCTCTGGCTTCGAATTCAACTTTATCGCAAGAAATGGACAGGCGTGCGGCACATCTGTAACGAATCCATCTCAGGAAGATATGCTCAAACATCGCTGTGCCATTGATTATGTGGCACCGCGTGTGAAGGTTGATTATTACTCGTTGTCAGCCTGGTTGACGATGGACATCAAACTGCGCCAGGGATCAGCGGCAAGTTATAAAGACGCGCTCCGAACCGATTTGAACTTTGCATTGGCCAAAGTCCGTACGCTCAGGCCGGAAATACAGGAACCCAATTTCATCATTGGTGAATTTGGCGTTCATCGCACCCGATGGGGCGAGACCACAGCAGCAAATTATGTCAACGAAATGTTCGATGCAGTGATCGCACCGGACGCGTTCCAGGTTTCTTACGCGATCTTCTGGCAGATCATTGATAATCTCCCGGCCTTTGCTATCGGTGAATCTGGCTTTGGATTATATCGTTCTCGGAATGGGCAAATGAACTTGACCCGTGCGGGACATGTCTTCCAACAACGAATGACGGGACAACCTGTCGCCTCGTTTTTAGGAGGCCCCGGAATTCGCAAAACGCCAGCTCCAGGCGTGCTGGATGCAACTGATAACACCACCAATTATCGCCTCAATCCAGATAGTATCCTGGCAATTTATATGCAGGCTTGTTGTCAGATATATGCCACACCATTTTCTCCAGAGGGAAACCAAATCACCCTGGAACAAGGTATACGGCAATACTTATTACCCACGGACAACCCAAGTTGGTTTTATGAATCTCCCACTCAAATTAATGTGTCTTTGCCTATTGGAAGGCGACCTGGAGCAGCTTTACTTTCTGTGACCGATCAAAATGGTCTTGAATCGAATGCTGCCGCAATCGTTTTGCAGTGTGCTGTCTGCCCCAAGGTTCATAAGCTTATAGATAGAGATTTCAAGGTAGAAGAATATTACCCCAATACCAACATAACTATATTCGGTGAACAATTTTCGGCCTTCGGTAATACCGTAACGATTGAACAATTGGATGACCAGTTTGTGTTGCGGAAGTACGTGCTGCCGCGAAGCTTCATTACGTCGGAATCAACCACCCAAATTAATACGCGCCTGCCTGCTGGATTATTGCTGCATCGCCCGGCGATTATCATCATCACTGATAACAATGGGCGAGAGTCAAATGAACATATATTCAATGTTGCACCTCAGTGTATTAGCTGTGCCCCCGTGCTTCGATCAGAACAAGCTATCCTTGACCGCGATGGAAAATCCACAGATTTTACTCCTGGCACAATGATCAGTATTTGGGGAACACGTTTCTCGGCAGCAGGGAATCAGGTGGTCATTCAGCAGGCGCATCAATCCTTCACTATGTCGCAAGGTAATGGTTGGAAAGAAAGCCAAACCCAACTTAGCACAGCGCTGCCTCAAGCATTATCCCCGGGTCGAGCACTGATATACGTGATTGATGCTCAGGGAAGGGAAAGTCGTGCGACTACAATTATGATCAACCGAATTACGCAGCGTGATCGCCCATTAGGCAAGCGTACCGTAGATGATCAACGAAACAGACAGTGAAAGAATTGACCCCTGACTTGGCTTGGTGTAACTTGATGTGCGTTGCACCCGTAGCTCAGATGGATAGAGCGTCAGCCTCCGGAGCTGAAGGTCCCGCGTTCGAATCGCGGCGGGTGTACCAAAGTTTTCATAGTGTTCTCCACCTCGATAGGGATGCCGTAACAAGCATCCCTCTTTTCTTATTAACACTCATCGAAAAGTTTTCGTTTCCTCTGCTAACAAATGAGGGGTTGCATTTAAGGTGTAAAGAGCAAATGACGCATCGCGAGTTTTCAGCGTTGTCAGCCCCGAGTTATACATCACCCAGGCTAACTCCAACGCCTTTTCATCTGATAGTTGCAAGGCCATGCCGACAGCAATTGCGATAGGTGTGGCTGAAGTAAAGATTGCAATGTTTTCTTGCGAACCATGCTGAGTAAGTTGAGTAAAGACTTCGCGCACACGCCTCTTAAAATCGGGCCAGGCTTCATAATTATCCGCTGCGTATTTATTCTCCAACCAGGCGTTCATGACAGCACGATCACAGCGAGAAATCGCACCATCCATCGCATAAGCATTCTGAGCCAGCCTGGTTTTCATTTCAGCAAAGTCGCGTGCAAAAGATTCGTTTTCGTCACACAGCTGCTGCGAAATGCTTTGATAAACTTCGCCTAGTTTAAATTCATTCCAGCGCTCATCTGCACTGATCAGTGCTGGACGTGATAACTGTTCTTTCACAATGTTTGCGGTGTGCTGCTGTCGTTGCAATGTGCCTGTATAAATTGTGTCGAACTGCATTTGCTGTTGCGCGAAATAGCTTCCCAGTAATTGCGCTTGTTGTATTCCCAGGGATGAAAGTTCATCGTAGCTGCCACGTGGACCAGCCTGTGAATGTCGGATGAGGTAAATCATGCGGAGTGTGTTTACGCCAATAAAATAAGGGGTGGTCACCCACCCCTTATTCAGAATCGCTACTAAAAAACTGTAGCTATTTCTTCTTGGCTGCTGCCTTCTTCGCAGGCGCTGCTGCTTTCTTCGCAGGTGCCGCTGCCTTCTTGGCAGGTGCCGCTGCTTTCTTCGCAGGTGCTGCTGCTTTCTTCGCAGGTGCCGCCGCCTTCTTGGCAGGTGCCGCTGCTTTCTTCGCAGGTGCTGCCTTCTTGGCAGGTGCTGCTGCTTTCTTTGCTGGCATAAGTTTGCTCCTTTCTTTTGTTGTTCGCTGAGCCACTCTCATAACCACAAAATGTTGTATTGTTTTTACGATTGTGGACTACAGCAAGTAACATACAAGATGAGGATGCTTATAAACTCTTCACTAATACGTGTCAACAACTTTTTTAGTTTATGCTGAGCACTTACTTGATAAAGAGCCTTCAATGCAAGCGTTTTTGCTTGCAGCATCATGTTGATAAGTGATCACCATGTTGATGAGACCCGTATAAACATTGACTGAAACGCATATCACGTATTTTTTTTGCGACATCGAATTTATGTGCATTGCATCATTCATCATCCACTATTTTTTTTCATTTTCATGCATTAATAACCTCTATTGTCTTACTCAATATAAGCAGTAGATAATTGCATTTCACAAAACATCACCATCGAATACATAACAAAGAAGAGGATCACCATGTGCTTTCACAAAAATCATCGCGTCATCACCGCAACCGCATCAATATTGGCGTTGCTGCTCATTGTGCAATTGTTTCTGATCGCACCAAACGTTGCAGCACAGATGCAAGCTAATAGTTGGGAAGAAAAGTTTCGCGCTATACCACGTGCCGATTTACTCAAAGAATATATGCGCACATTAAGCGCAGAGCCGCATCATTTGGGATCGGCACAAGATAAGAAGAATGCCGAATGGATGCGCGATAAGCTGAAATCTTGGGGGCTTGATGCGCAGCTTGAAGAATACAATGTGCTATTTCCTACGCCGAAGGAACGCGTGTTGGAAATGATTGCACCAGAGAAATTCATCGCACAATTAAAAGAGCCTGGAATCGCTGAAGACCCTGATTCTACGGACGCAAATCAACTTCCTACCTACAACGCATATGCTGCTGATGGAGATGTGACAGCACCTCTTGTGTACGTGAATTATGGGATTCCTGCCGATTATGAAGTGCTGGAAAAATTAGGCGTGAGGGTGAAAGGCAAAATCGTCATTGCACGTTATGGAGCAAGCTGGCGCGGTATCAAACCGAAAGTTGCTTATGAGCATGGAGCTATTGGTTGCCTCATTTATTCTGACCCAAAAGAGGATGGATATTATCAAGGGGATGTCTATCCACAAGGACCGTATCGCAATGAGACAGGCGTTCAGCGCGGCTCTGTGATGGATATGCCGATTCATCCCGGTGATCCACTCACACCTGGTATTGGTGCAACAAAAGATGCAAAACGATTAGCCCGCGAAGACGCAAAAACAATTCTGAAGATACCTGTCTTGCCGATTTCATATGGTGATGCGCTGCCGTTGCTCAAACGCTTACGCGGTGCGATTGTGCCCGAAGCCTGGCGTGGTGCATTGCCAATCACGTATCACATCGGTGGTAATGAAGATGTCAAAGTACATCTCAAACTCTCATTCAATTGGAATCAGGCTACTGTGTATAACGTCATCGCGCGCATTGCTGGCAGCACGTATCCTGATGAATGGATCATTCGTGGCAATCATCACGATGCGTGGGTGAATGGCGCGGATGATCCGGTGAGTGGGATGGTTGCATTGTTGGAAGAGGCACGCGCATTTGGTGAACTACTCAAGCAAGGATGGCGACCAAAACGCACGATTATATTTTGTGCCTGGGATGGCGAAGAACAAGGATTGCTGGGCTCGACAGAATGGGTTGAGCATCATGCGGCAGAACTCACGCAGAAAGCAGTTGCCTACATTAATAGCGATTCGACAGGCAAAGGAACACTGGGAATGAGTGGTTCGCATACGCTCGAACATTTTATGAACGATGTGGCGCGTGCGATCCCTGATCCAAAAGGCAAAGGCACCGCGTGGGAAGCCGTGAGAGCAGCACGCGAAAAAGCAGCAACAACAGATGAAGCCAAGCGTGAGTTACGTGAACGAGGGGATCTGCGTATCGGGGCATTAGGTTCAGGCTCTGACTATACTGCGTTCATTGATCATCTTGGCATCGCCTCATTAAATCTGGGCTTTGGTGGCGAAGGTGGAGGTGGTATCTATCATTCGATCTATGATTCGTTTGCCTGGTATACGAAGTTTTCGGACGGAGACTTCACACACACACGGGCATTAGCGCAAGCCGCAGGCACCGCAACAATGCGGTTAGCTGATGCAGATATTCTGCCTTTTGAATTCACCAATCTGGCAGGCACCATTGATAACTACGTGGATGATGTGACTAGGTTGGCGGCAATGAACAATGCAGCCAGTGGAATTGACCTGCAACCGTTGCGTGTCGCAGCTAACAATCTACGTCGTAATGCGGATGTGTATGATCGTGCTTTGCGCACAGCAGCGCTGAGCGGCAAGAAACTTGAGGATGTAAAAGCGCTCAATCGTTTGCTGTACCAATCCGAACGCAAGCTGCTTTCAGACGCAGGATTACCGCGTCGTGATTGGTTCAAGCATCAGATTTATGCACCAGGCTTTTACACAGGCTATGGGGTAAAGACCTTGCCCGGCGTGCGCGAGGCACTGGAACAAAAGAATTGGAGCGAGGCCGCAGCACAGGTGATGGTCATCAGCAAAACGCTGGATGCCATGAGCGCGCAAATACAGGCAGCGGCAGAAAAGCTGCAAGTCAAATAACCAAATCTTTCCCAACTCAGTGAGTGCAGCCTCTGCCAGGGTTGCACTCATTATATTTTTATTGACCTGCGAATAAGATTTCAGTATTTTCCTCACACACTGCAAATGAAAGTGGTGATTGTTATGTTGGTGCTCAGTTATCACAACTTCTCTTAATTCCCTTAAATCGCAAAAATCGGCGACGTACCTTTGATGTATCTCAAGGGAGTCATTTCTGACGGCTGCTGTCTGCCCTGACAATTGCACAGCACGCCTCTGTTGCTGCCTGCGTTTGTAAACGCGAGACAATTTGTGCGCACAGGATTGGTGCGCCATCAGGATCGTTATGAACAAAGAGAATTTTTTAAGCGAAGCGTTGTGCCAGCACCAGGACGTATTGTCTTACTTCGTGAGCCGCAGACTGGCCGAGCGTTTTTCCAACACTGCAATCGTCGAAGGGCAGGAATACGCCTTCGACATCGAAAAATTTGAGCGCGATGGACAATGCGACATCGTTTGCGTGAATACGCTCCACAATCAAATCAAGACCGAATGGATGGGCGTAGGCGAAAAGATTGAGCGCACGTATGAAAACGCGTGGCTCAGTGTGTTGTGGAAGGAGCAGCTGTTGGACGTCGTGCTGCTAACGTATGTTCAGGATGGCAGCAAAGATCGCTATCACTGGATCATTGCTGAATCGCCTGACATTGCCGAAGAGTTCCTGCGTGCTGTGTGCGAATGGACCAGCCCGGTCAAAGATGAAATCATGGTCTTTGACGAAGGCTGGTGCAGTAGCCAAAAGCTGTATGAAGCGATCAAGACCGCTTCGTTCGACGATCTGGTTTTGCCTGAAGCATTGAAGCGCGACATCGTGGATGACTTCACGCGGTTCCTTGCCTCGCGTTCGTTGTACGAGCAATACGGCATCCCGTGGAAGCGCGGCGTGATGCTGACCGGGCCACCGGGCAACGGCAAAACGCACATGGTCAAAGCCATCGTCAATCACCTGAACCTGCCGTGTTTGTATGTCAAAAATCTCGACTCCGGTTGCGGCGTTGCGACAGGTATTCGGCGCGTCTTCAATCGTGCGCGACGACAACAACCCTGCCTGATCGTGATGGAAGATATTGATTCGCTCATCCCGAAAAATGCACGTTCGTTCTTCCTGAATGAGATGGACGGATTTGCACAAAATACAGGTGTGATTGTGTTGGCAACGACGAATTACCCAGAACGGCTTGACCCGGCGATTATTGATCGTCCAAGCCGCTTTGATCGCAAATACCATTTCAACTTGCCGCAATCACAAGAGCGGTTGCAGTATCTGCAAACCAAGCTCCACGATGATGCCAAGCTGTCAGAAGCGGGCTGCCATCGGGTGGCAGAATTGACGGAAAGTTTTTCATTTGCGTATCTGAAAGAACTGGTGTTGTCGTCGCTGGTAGAGTGGATTGATAACCCGGTTCGCGGTCGGATGGATGTGGTCATGATAAAGCGTGCTGCAATCCTGCGAGGGCAAATGAAAACTGCACAAGCAAGTGGCACAGGTGAAATAAGCGAGGAGGAAAAATAATGAGCCCGCCTGACGGGAGAGCAGGGGTTCCGATTGCTCTCCCGTCGCGCTTATTCACGCGTTTTTTTGTCCGCGCGCAGCCAAACACCTGCTACATCCTTGAACGTCTACCACATTCTTGTCGGAGGATTATTTGGTAAGAATTGCTCAAGAGCTTGAAATCCCTCTACACCAAAACCATAATTCAGTTCGTTGAATCAAACCTCATTTTTGCTGTACTACACCCAAAAGACGGGAGCACGATCTCACGTCACATAGAACTTAAGGAGTCGTTCACCATGCGATTACTTCGCCTTGCCTCTATTTTATTGATTCTTTTTTTATTGATTTCACTCGCGTTCGCACAAGGACGTCGTGGCGGTGGCGGCCCACCGCAAGGTGGCGGCGGCCCAGAAGGTGGTGGAGGTGGAGCCGGAATGTTTGGCGGGCTACGACTGCGCGGCATTGGCCCTGCTGTCACCAGCGGGCGCGTCATAGATTTTGCGGTAGACCCCAACGACCGCGCGAAATATTTCGTCGGCGTTGCGTCCGGTGGCGTTTGGAAAACAGTGAATGCTGGCACGACCTGGACGCCTGTGTTTGAGAACTACGGCGCGTTCTCGATTGGCGATGTCGCGCTTGATCCCAAAGATTCAAACATCGTGTGGGTCGGCACGGGTGAGCGCAACAGTCAGCGCAGCGTGGGCTATGGCGATGGCGTCTACAAATCCGAAGATGGTGGCAAAAGCTTTCGCAAAGTTGGGCTGGAAAAATCCGAGCACGTCGGACGCATCGCCATTGATCCGCGTGATGGCAAAGTCGTTTATGTCGCGGCTTCGGGGCCGCTGTGGTCGGCGGGCGGAGATCGCGGGTTGTACAAAACGACCGATGGCGGCAAAACGTGGAAAGCGATTTTGACGATCAGCGAAAACACAGGCGTGACTGATGTCGCGTTTGATCCCTCGAATCCTGACGTCATCTATGCTGCCTCGTGGCAACGCCGCCGACACTTTCACACGCTCATCAACGGCGGGCCGGAAAGTGGGATTCACAAATCTACGGACGGTGGCGCAACGTGGACACGATTGCGCGGCGGCTTGCCGGGTGGAGATATGGGCCGCATTGGCCTGGCGGTTTCGCCTGTAGAAACGAACGTTGTTTACGCAACTGTCGAAGCGGCGGGGCAAGGGAGCGGCATTTATCGCTCGAATGATCGCGGCGCAACGTGGGAGCGGACAAGCCCAACCATCGCGCAAGGAATGTATTACGGCCAGATCATCGCTGACCCGAAAAATGTGGATCGCATCTACATTCCGAACGTCGTGTTTCAAGTCTCGGACGATGGCGGCAGAACGCAGCGCCCGCTCGGTGAAACCCTCAAACACGTAGACAATCACGCCATCTGGGTTGATCCGAACAACACGAATTACATACTGGTCGGCTGTGATGGCGGCGTGTACGAAAGCCATGACCGTGCGACCAATTGGCACTTCAAAGCGAACCTGCCCATTGCGCAGTTTTACGACGTGACCGTAGACAATCAATATCCGTTCTACAACGTCTACGGCGGCACGCAGGACAACAACTCGCTCGGCGGCCCGGCGAAAACGCGGAGTATCTCCGGTGTAGCAAACGCCGAATGGATCACAACAAACGGCGGCGATGGCTTCACCTCGCGCGTTGATCCCGAAGACCCGAACATCATCTACGCCGAATCGCAGAACGGCGGTTTGGTGCGCTTCGACAAACGTACGGGCGAGCGCGTCAGTATCGTGCCGATTCCCGGCAAGGGACAGGAGTCCGAACGCTACAACTGGGATTCGCCGTTCATTATCAGCCCGCATTCGCGCACACGGTTGTATTTCGCAGGACATAAGCTCTATCGCACCGACAATCGCGGCGACGATTGGAAGCTAATCAGCGGCGATTTGTCGCGCGGTTTGGATCGGAACGCGATTCCGGTGATGGGCAAAATCTGGGGGCCGGAAGCGGTCGCCAAACATCAATCTACGGCGTTGTATGGCAACGGTTCTTCGATCAGCGAATCGCCGAAAAAAGAAGGCTTGATTTACGTCGGCACAGACGACGGCTTAATCAACATCACGGAAGACGCAGGCAAGACTTGGCGCAAAGTGGACGAAGCTCCCGGCGTGCCGAAGAATGCTTATGTGCATCGCGTGCTGGCGTCGCAACACGATGCAAACACTGTGTTCGCTGTGTACAACAATCATCAGAACGGCGACTTCAAGCCGTACCTGATGAAGAGCACAGACGCCGGAAAAACGTGGACTTCGATCAGCAGCAACCTGCCTGAGCGTGGTTCGACTTACGCGATTGCCGAAGATCACGTGAACCCGAACCTGCTGTTTTGCGGCACAGAATTTGGCTTGTTCTTCACGACCGATAGCGGCGCGAAATGGACACAACTCAGGGGCGGGATGCCCGTGATTGCCGTGCGCGATCTGGCAATTCACAAACGCGCGAACGATTTGGTTGTGGCAACGTTTGGGCGCGGCTTCTATGTGCTTGACGATTACACGCCGCTGCGCAACATCAAAGCTGACACGCTCGCACAGGAATCCAATCTGTTCCCGGTCAGCGACGCGTTGATGTTTATTCGCTCAAATACCAATTTATCGAGCAGTCAGGGCGCGTCGTACTACCTCGCGCCGAATCCCGCCTACGGCGCAACCATCACATACTTCCTGAAAGACCCGGTGCGCACCAAACGGCAGAAGCGGCAAGAAGCCGAACGCGCCGCCGCACAGAAAAACGAAACACCTCCGTATCCGAGCATTGCGCAGTTGCGCGAAGAAGCGGAAGAAGAACCGCCTGCGCTAATCCTCACGATCACGGATGCTGACGGCAAAGTCGTGCGTCGCTTGAACGCTCCGGCAGCGCCCGGCGTGCAACGTGTCGTGTGGGACTTCCGTTACGCCGCGCCCGTGATTACGCCGCAATTGCCGCCCGGTGCGGGTGGCGGTTTTGGTGGTGGCGGGGGCGGGTTTGGTGGTGGCTTTGGCGGCGGCGCGCAAGGGGTGTTGGCGATGCCCGGCAAATACACCGTCAAAATGGCGCGTCGCGTGGATGGTGTCGTGACGGAATTGCCCGGCTCGCAGACCTTCAACGTCGTGGCAGAAGGCACCGAAGGCATGACGCCTGCTGACCGCACCGCGCTGGCCGAATTCCAACGCAAAGTCTCGACGCTGCAACGCGCCGTGTCCAGCGCATCCGAAGCCGCAACGAATGCCAACACGCGCATTGGCTTGTTGCGTCGTGCCGCTCAGGAAGCGCCTGGCTCAACGCCTGCACTCGTGAACGAAGCCAAGGCGCTGGATGCGAAAGCAGATGAAATCCTGCACGCTTTGCGTGGAGGCCGTGACAACACAGATATTCCACCGCCTTCGATCAGCCAGCGCGTCGGGCAAATTTCGCAGCGCATTCGCATGTCGGCCTTGCGTCCGACACAATCGCAAATCGAGAACTACAACATTGCGGCAGAGGAATTCAAACCAGTGCTGGCAAGGCTGAAAACATTGATTGATGTCGAACTGCCAAAGCTCGAAAAAGCGCTGGATGCGGCAGGCGCACCGTGGACACCGGGGCGGTTACCGGATTGGACGGATAAGTAAAAACAATTCCTGGGAGCGTACGCGGCTCGCGTGCCATGCGTCGGAAGGCGCAGCGTTTATTGCAAGGGATTCGCTTCCCAAGTCTAAGCACGCGAGCCGCGTACGCTCCCAGGCGCTTCGCGTATCTTTGGAGAATCCACTATGCAGAAAAAACTATTTGTTGCCTTTGGTTGTCTTGCTCTCTTCTTTTCGCTCGCTGTTGCCCAACAATCTGATTCCATTGCAGAGCGCGCGAAAAAGCTTCATTTTTCTTCCCTTGTAATGGACACCCATATTGACGTAACGCCGAATTTACAGCGCGAAGGCTGGAAGTTTGATGAACGTCACACGACAGGTCACGTTGATTTGCCACGGATGAAAGAGGGCGGGTTGAATGGCTTGTTCTTTTCGATTTATATGTCGGGCGCTGTCACGGGGCCAAAGGCGGTCAATGACGCGCTGCAACGCATTGCCGCCGTGCATAAACTTGCCGAAGACATGCCCGATAAAGTGATGCTTTGCACGACCGCAGCAGATATTTTGCAAGCACAGAAGCAAGGCAAAATCGCGGCATTAATGGGCATGGAAGGCGGGCACATGATCAACAACAGCTTGCCCGTGCTGAGAATGTATGCCGCGCTCGGCGTGCGCTATTTGACGCTGACGCATTCGCTGAATACCGATTGGGCAGATTCTTCGGGCGATCAACCGAAGCACAATGGCTTAACCGATTTTGGCAAAGAGGTTGTGCGCGAACTCAATAAACTTGGTGTGATGGTGGATGTTTCGCACGTTGCGGATAAAACCTTCTGGGATGCGCTTGAAATCAGCAAAGCACCGATCATTGCCTCACACTCGTCTTGTCGCGTTTTAAGCGGACATCCTCGCAATATGACGGACGAGATGATCAAAGCCTTAGCGGCGAAAGGCGGCGTCATTCAGATCAATTACCTGGATAGCTACATTGATAACGATCTGTACCTGTGGGGACAGAAAACCCAGGCTGCGCGCCGCGAACTCGCGCAGAAATATCCAGGCCGCGAAAACTTCATGAAAATCCGTGAAGAACTGGAAAAGCAATTTGGCACTGCGCCCAAGGCCAGTTGGGAGCGCATCGTAGATCACATTGACCATGCTGTGAAATTAGTTGGCGCAGATCACGTCGGGTTAGGTTCGGATTTTGACGGTGCGACGATGCCGGTTGGAATGGAAGATTGTTCGCATCTCCCGAAAATTACTGAAGCTTTGCTGCGCAAAGGGTACAAAGAAGCGGATATTCGCAAGATTCTGGGCGGGAATACGGTGCGATTATTAGGCGAAGTTGAAAAGGCCGCCAAGCAATTACGCGGCGCAAAGTGAACAGCATCACCAGGTAGTTTGAGTGCGAAAATTCGCCTTCAAATCGAAAAAATTACAGGTATCAGCGAGCGCGGGCGCTAATAAAAAGCTTTGCAGGGAAACAAACAAGGCCAACGGTGAATTTGCATGGCAAACAATCGCTGGCCTTATTCATCCTCAGGGGAGGGTTAATCCATTGCTCGTAGATATTCACTCTCGATGAATCTCCGCAGGCTTCAGTGTGATTCCAACCGTAGAAGAATAATGCCCATGACATTCCGCATGGCCGCATTGGCATCCGGTTTCGTCATCCTCCTTGGCCAGTTCACAATATTCACTGCAATATTCTATATCCATCCGCGCCGGGCAATGGCAAGGAGGATGAGCACATTTATCAGTCATTTCTGACATAACAACCATTCCTGTTTTGTGCGGCAACTAACCTAAGTTACCGATGGTTTGCTGAAGATCAGTTAGGCAGGTCGCACAATCTCAACAGAACAATGCGCCCGTGCCGCTACACCAGATGAGATACTGCCAACCATTAATCGCTCGACAGTCCCCATTCCACGCGCGCCCAGAAAGATACAGTCTGCGCCCCATTTTTCAGCTTCTTTGCAGATTAAATCTTTTGGCTCTTCTTCTTCAAGCACTGCCGTCGTAGTTAACCCAGCACCCTCCAGTTTTGCAGTGGCAGTTTCAATCGCTTGTTTAATTCGCGCGTTCTCTGTAGCGATCCATTCAGCGATTGGTGCAACCATCCGAGAAGAGGTAATCGGCGGAACCGACCATGTTGCATTCACAAGGCGTACCTGGCTGCCAGCAGGCCATTGCCGAGCCACAACTGAATCAACCGCTGCCATCGCACCTTTTGAACCATCTATGCCAATCAGAATTCTGGCTGGCGATCCAGGTTCTTTCGCGGTGCCGCGCGCGACTCGCACGGAACAATGGGCTTCATGCACAACTTTTTGCGACACGCTGCCCAGGAAAAACCGTCCTAAAGCAGTGCGTCCGTGTGAACCGACGACAATTAAATCAGGTTTCCAGTCGTCAGCTTTTCCAACAAGAACGGATGCTGGAGTCCCCCACACGGCCTCAACATTAAGATTCCATTGAGGAAAATTAAAGCTGATCAGCGCTTGCGCCTGTTGCGCCATATTCCGGGTTTCCTTTTCCTCATCAGGCGATTCCGTGAAATGCACGTCCACTCCTCCAAAGCTGGTGGGAGGTGCGATCCAGTGCTCGGCGATGCTCATCACAATCGCGTCAGCTTCTTGTGGCAGGCCTGCATGTTTTAAGTCCCAGATCATTCGTTCGGAACATTCTGAGCCGTCATAACCAATTAGAATTTTCATTCGCTCTTTCATATTTACCTCCTTGCACAAAACAAAGGTCGTTTTAGTAAAGAGCAACCCGTGTGCCGCGTTGAGAGAGATGGTTTGAAAGACCTATCAGCGGCCACTAGGAGATTTCCCCCAGTCAATTGCGGATATTTACGCGAAAGACAATTAAAGCGACAGCCAGAGCAAGGCAATTGCTGCCCCAGCCATCAGCACAGCCGTTAACCAGCCGAGAAATTTCAGGATTGGAGGATTCACACGCTTCCCCATCACCTTCTTATCGCTGGTCAGCAGGACGACCAACACCACCAGCGGCGGAGCCAGTACGCCATTTACCACTGCGGCCCAAAACAGCATTCGTACCGCATTGAAGCCAAAATAATCCAACGACAATCCAGTAATCACAGCAATCGTCAACACCGCATAAAACTTGGCTGCCGCGCGTGGGCGGTCATTCAAGGAACCGCGCCAGTGCATTGCTTCGGCAATCGCATAAGCTGCTGAACCGGCCAACACCGGTACGCCCAGCATTCCTGTTCCAACCAAGCCAAGTGTAAATAGCAAATACGCGGCATCCCCAGCGAGTGGACGCAATGCTTCCGCAGCTTGCCGTGCGGTTTCAATGTCACGTTGACCAGAAGCATAAAGCGTTGCCCCCGTCGTCAAAATGATGAAGTACATCACAATGCCTGCGAACGCCATCCCAGACAAAACGTCCGTGCGTGCAGTATGTAATTCTTCATCTGTTGCTCCGCGCCTTTCGCGTAAGGTGCGACGTCCGATAGCACGCTCTTCTTCGACTTCCTGCGCGGCTTGCCAAAAAAACAGATACGGAGAAATTGTGGTGCCCAGAATCGCAATGAAGGTTGCCAGATAATTTGCATTCCATTCGAGGTGCGGCATCACTGTGGCGCGTAAAACCTGTGGCCAGGGTGGATTCGCGAGAAAGGCAGCCGCAATGTAAGCAAAGAGAACCAGCGTTAGCCATTTGAAGACGCGCGCAATATGCCGATAGCTAGACCAAATCATCAGCACCACGATCAGCGCGGCAAATAGTGGTTGCCAGATGAAAGCGCGCACGCCCGTCATCATTTCCATCGCGGCAGCCATTCCGCCCAGGTCTGCTGCGATATTAACCGTATTTGCAATCGTCAATAAGGTGCAAGCGCCCCACAGAACCCAGCGCGGATACCGATGACGGATCACACTGGCCAGTCCGCGCCCCGTTACCATCCCCAACCGCGCGCACATCAACTGCACCGCAGCCATCAGTGGAAACGAGAAAATCGCTGTCCACAATTGGCTGTAACCGAAGGATGCGCCCGCGACAGAATACGTCGAGATGCCGGAGGGGTCATCATCTGCCGCCCCTGTAATCAGGCCAGGACCGAGTTCCGCAAAGAAATCACGCAGGCGATGACTGTGCGTTTTCTGTGGAGATGGATTAGCCGGATGAGCTGCCGCTTCCATTTGTTTTGTCACTGAGGTTTGTTTGGCCACGATAATTTTTGCTCGCTGGCAATTTTTTGCCTTTAGCACCAAGGCTCATAAACAATTAACCGAAGATTGGCATTGCAGCAACCAGTATACCATTTTGCCTTTACCCGAATTATTTCGCATTTCCTGCGGAACTCTGCGCAGTTCACGACGGCAGAAGCATGAAAACAGCATATTTAGAACTGGCATCGGTCTTGCTGTTTTTGACATGAAGGCTTGGATTTCAGAAGGAGGTAAATATGAACACTGAGCTATTGAAAAAAGGAATCAAAGTTGGAGCAAAGGCCGCGACGATAGGTGTTGGTGCAGCCCGGATGAAAGAAAACATGAGCTATGCGGTCGAAGACCAGATCGTTGCGGCCAAACGCGCGATGAAGCGCACCCGTTATGCCGCAGAAGACTGTCTTGACGAAACTGAATATCGCATCAAACAACATCCATTTCGCGCCGTTGGAATTGTGTTTGGACTCGGCTTTGGGGTAGGTCTGATGATCGGCGGGTTAGTGGGATATAAAGGTGCGCGGCGAACAGGATGCTGTCAATAAGACAAGCAAGGTAGGACTGGCAATCGCCTCAGTCCTACCTTGCCAGAGTTTAAGCCCGTACGACCTCAACCGAGCAGTTGGCCCGTGCGGCTACGGCAGAAGATACACTTCCGATAAGCAATCGTTCCAGCTTTCCGACGCCCTTGGCTCCGACAAAGATACAGTCTGCCCCCCATCGTTCAGCTTCTTCGCAAAGCAACGTCTTGGGGTCTTCCTGTTTGACTAGCACAGAAACCTGCAATCCTTTGGCTGCTAATTTTTCCTGTGCATTCTTGAGCATGGTTTCAATTCGTGCATGCTCTTCTGCCAACCAGGTTGTCAGCGCAGTCGCAGCTGCCTCGGAATACAGATGCGGCGATGACCATGTGGCATTAACCAGTTCAACTTCGGTATTGGCTGGCCACTGTCGTCGCACCACCATGTCCACCGCCG
Source organism: Acidobacteriota bacterium (assembly GCA_018268995.1). Taxonomy (GTDB): domain Bacteria; phylum Acidobacteriota; class Blastocatellia; order RBC074; family RBC074; genus JAFDVL01. Next base: position 20,593 of record JAFDVL010000002.1, read on the forward strand.
CTTCTGAACCAGCGGAACCATCAACGCCAATGAGCAATCGCAGCGGCGTGTCAGGTTCCTGCACACGTCCACGGGCTACGCGGACGGAACAATGCGCTTCATGCACAACTTTTTGTGACACGCTGCCCAAAAAGAAACGCCCCAGCGCTGAACGCCCATGCGATCCAATCACGATTAAATCCGGTTTCCAACCATCGGCGATTTTCAGCAACACACTGGCGGGAGATCCCATTTCTTCCTGCACGTTAAGATCCCAACTGGGAAATAAAGCACGCAACGATACTGCAGCTTCTTGTGCCTGAGATAGAACGTCCATTTCCCGACTGGCCTGAATCGCCCCTTCTGTCAATTCCCAACTGGAAGGTGGTGGCAACCACGTTTCCAAGACACCAACGACTTGCACCTGTGCATTGTCTGGTAAACCCGCGATGCGCATATCGTCCAAAGCAGATTTGGCGCAATCGGAACCATCGTAAGCAACTAAAATTTTCATTGTGTCTTTCATGGTTTTTACCTCACGTTTCCTATTGTACCGAAAATCGAAATCCGGTCACAGGCAACTAGATTCAGCGCCTGTGACCGGATTGAAGGGACTACTCAGTCAAGAATGGGTAGCCTCACAATTAATTCTTATTTGACCTTGACTTCGACTTGTTTCGGTTTCGCTTCTTCGCGCTTCGTCATCGTGACGGTTAACATCCCTTCTTTGAACTCAGCGTTGATCTTGTTGGGGTCAACGATGTTCGGTAAGGTGAAGCTGCGCATAAACTCACCATAGCTGCGCTCCACACGATGATAGTTTTCCTTCTTGGTTTCCGTTGAGAATTTGCGTTCACCACGAATGGTCAACAGATTATTTTCCAATGTCACTTTCACATCTTCTGTTTTCACTTCGGGCAACTCTGCCTTAAGCACGATGGCATTTTCTGTCTCGAAGATGTCACAGGCTGGTGCCCAAGTGGTGAGTGACCAGTTTTCTTCTGTCCCCGCAAATGGGTCAAAGGTTTCCCCGAAGAAACGCCTGAATTGCCTAAATGGATCGAAGCCTGTCATTTCACGGGCGCTCCGAGTGGGAGCCATTGCAGTACCGGTTTTATTTGACATACAACTACCCTCCATATCAAAAAACCTTTTGTTTAAGTGGGGAACCTATAGTGCAGTAGCTGCACCTACTGCACCAACTCCCCGATTCCTAGCCCTACTGGCTCTTTTTAGGTTCCCCATTTTAGAATTTTGCAAGAGTTGTGCCGTTCAGATTTTCGGGCAAAATCCGCGTATAAATGGGGCTAGAGCGCGGGTTTTCGCGCATTTTGGTGGTTATTTTTGCTGGACTTGGTGCTTTTTCCCCTATCTTTCCCCCCAGGTTCTTTGCTGATGCACGGCATATTACTTGCCCTTTTTCCAGGTATGGGATTGTAAATTACCAATTGCATAAGGAGGGCAATATGACAAGCAAAGAAGCATTACAACCTGTAACTGAAACTAAGAGTCCAATCTTCGTCGAGTTTGAAAAACTCTTTGAGCAAATGAAGGATTTCACTGAAACCGTCGCCAAGCGTGCGTATGATTTTTTTGAAGCGCGTGGGTATGAACTTGGACACGAATTAGAAGACTGGTTTCGTGCCGAATCCGAATTAATGCGTCGTGTTCCTGTAGAGATGACGGAAACAGAAACGGCTTTGACCATCCGTGCAGAGGTGCCAGGCTTTGAAGCCAAAGACATCAAAGTTTCGGTCGAGCAGCGGCAATTAATCCTGACTGGCAAGACTGAAATGGCAACCGAAGAAAAGAAGGACGAAACCGTTTATAACGAACGCCGCATGAATCAATTCTATCGCACCATTACTTTACCAACAGAGGTAGACGCAACAAATGTGACGGCCTCAGTAAAAAATGGTGTACTGGAATTAACGCTGCCAAAGGTGGCCAAGACGGAAGCTGTACAAGTTGAAGTCAAAGCCGCCTGACAAGCCTGTCGAAGGAGTTACTTTATGATGCACAAAACAGATGAAGAACTCAAAAACGCGGTGTTGGCGGAATTACGCTGGGAGAACCGAGTCAAGGAAACAGAAGTTGGAGTTACCGTAGACAAAGGCGTTGTCACATTGACGGGCGCGGTTAACAGTTACGGAAAAAAATTGGCTGCGCAGGAAGCAGCCCATCGTGTGACAGGTGTGCTGGACGTAGCCAATGACATCAAAGTCAAACCGATTGGCATTTCAGAGCGCGATGATTCAGACATTGCCAAAGCCGTGCGTCACGCATTGGAATGGGATGTTTGGGTACACGATCAGAATATTCACTCCTCTGTTTCGGATGGATGGGTCACACTCGATGGTCAAGTAGAAACGCTCGCCGAAAAAAACGATGCAGAACGTGCGGTTAATAAATTGGTGGGCGTCCGTGGGGTTACGAATTATCTTGTAGTCACACCCAAAGCTACCTCTGCTGACGTGAAAGACCTGATTCAAGGTGCCCTGGAGCGGCGTGCTGATCACGAAGCCAATCGGATTGAAGTAACTGTTCGTGATGGTGTCGTCACTTTAAAGGGCAAAGTGCGCAACTATGGGGAAAAGCGCGCGATTCTCGGTGCCATCAGCCATTCTCCGGGTGTCAAATCAGTCAAAGATCACCTGATGATTTCTCCCTTTGCGTAAGACTAGAATCAATGCTGCAAGTTTATCTCACTCACGCTTGCTTGCAGCATTGATTTACTGACATTACACGCTGAGCCTTAAAATCAAGTGGCTTGATCCTGTAAAATCACGCCACTATGACAAATGCGAACGCCCTGCCCGAATTCCAGCACATCCGTGATGCCTTAGATATCCCGCGTGATTTTGCCCCTGAGGTTTTGGCTGAGGCCGAGGCAGTGGCCCATCGTGATCCATTATCCGCAGGATTGTCCGATTGGCAGGGGATTCCGTTTGTAACGATTGATCCGCCAGGCAGTCGAGACTTGGACCAAGCCTTCTTTGCGAAGCGTGAAAGTGAGGGCTATGTCGTTCAATATGCCATTGATGACATCGGCTTTTTTGTAGATCGTGGCAGTTTGATCGAACAAGCGGCCTGGCAGCGCGGTCTGACACTTTATAGCCCAGATATCAGAACTCCGCTTTATCCACCATTGCTTAGCGAAGAGGCTGCTAGTTTGTTGCCAGATGTTGCCCGCCCCGCGATTGTCTTTACATTTACGCTCAATTCTCAGGCTGAAGTCGAATCCTGCACGCTCACCCACGCGGTGATTCGCAGCCGCGCCAAGCTTGCTTATCCTGAGGTCATGGATCACCTTGATGCCGAGCGAACTGTACCTGGCAGTGGTTCACTTGCCGAACACGAGTGGTCAGACGCGTTAGCCTTGATGGAAGAAATTGGACGCAAACGCGAGCAACTGGAAATCAAGCGTGGTGGGATTAATTTACGCATTCCATCGCAACAAGTGGAGCGTTGGTCAACTGCAATTCATGGTTATCGCTTGGCGTTTGAAGAGGCCAGCGCGGTCGAAGGTTGGAATGCGCAAATCTCATTGATGACCGGAATGGCTGCGGCGCAATTGATGCTCAAAGATAAAGTCGGTTTGTTGCGTTCGCTTTATCCACCTCGTCCTGAGCGCGTCGAAATGTTGCGACTAACGGCGCTGGCATTGCAGGTGCCCTGGCCCGAAAACCGGGCATATGATGATTTCATTCGCAGCCTTGACCCCAAACAACCGATGCACGCTGTGATGCTGCATCAGGCTGCGAAAGTTACAGGTGGCGCGCGTTACGTCGTCTTTGAAAATGAAAAGCCTGTGAATTCGTTGCATTCGGCGATTGCGTCGCATTATGCACACGTCACAGCACCGCTTAGACGATTAGCAGATCGGTATGTGCTTGATTTATTGCTTCATTTGGCCGAAGGCAAAACTCCCAGTGCTGAAATGATGGAAACCTTGCGCAAACTTCCACTGGTGATGAGCGATGCAGATCGCCTGTCGCGCCAGCTTGAAAGTGCCATCGTTGATTATGCAGAAGCGCGCTTGATGGAAGGACACGAAGGAAAACTTTTCAGTGCGATAGTCATTGGCCTTCGGCAGGAAGGGATCATCGTGCAAATCACTGATCCACCGATTCGAACCTTGATTCCTCTCGCCTCTCTAAGTCCCCCTCCCCCCGAATCGCAAGTACAGTTATCACCGGATGGAGCGATGTTGACCGTCGCAGAAAAACAGTTTTCATTGGGGCAAAGCCTGGAGTTGCGGCTGATCGCAGCTAACACTTCTGCCCGCAGCCTCAGCTTTTCTATTGAGTCATAAGAAGAATATTTAATCATTCTCTATGCGTCTTTGGCTGTCCAAAAACAGTGAAGTTCCCATCCGCGAACAACTTGCTTCGCAAATCATTCTGGGCATCACCAGTGCGGATTTGAAACCCGGCCAAAAATTACCGAGCACACGTGAACTGGCACGACGATTTCAGATCCACTCGAACACAGTGATTGCAACGTATCGCGAACTGGAAGAGCGCGGCTGGATCGAATTGCGCCAAGGGAGCGGTGCATTTGTGCGCGAAAAAACGACGCAGTCTGAAAATCACTTAGAGGGTAAACTCGCGCTAGATCAAATGACTACGTCCTTTCTGCAACAAGCACGCAATCGAGGCTTTTCTATGCAGGAAGTCAAAGCCAGCCTGCAATACTGGCTTGATTTGCAACCACCAGATCACGTGCTGGTGATTGATCCTGACGAGGCGCTACGCGCCATCCTGACAGCAGAAATAGAAGAAACCACTGGTTGGCAGGTGGGCGGTACCGACCTTGATGGTTGCAGCGATCCTAAACGGTTTATTGGCGCACTTCCAGTTGCATTATACAGTCGAGCTGAACTTATTCGTGCGGCATTACCGGCCAATACCAGCTGTCACTTATTACATTTAAATTCTGTTCCGGCAGCGATGCAGGGAAGGGAACGACCAACGCCAGATGCTCTCGTTGCAGTCGTATCAGGTTGGCCAGATTTTCTGCGTTGGGCTCACGCCATCCTGATCGCAGTTGGCATCGAAGACGCTGCACTTTACATGCGTCTCACGCAGGAGAAAGGTTGGCAACGCGGCCTGCGTGAATGCGCTTTTGTAATTACGGATAGGTTAACAGCAAAACAAATTCCATGCGATCTCGATACGCGGGTCTTTCGCTTAATTTCCGATTCTTCCCTAACCGAGTTGCGCGACCTCTGGCCACGTTCGTGAAACGAGATCACACTCAATCATTCTTTTCACGTTCCGCTATGGCATGTACGATAGTGCGATAATCTTCGGGCACCCGGCCACAAAAATGCGCCTTTAAGTTTAACTGTGCTCCCCAATCTTGTCGCCTTACAATAGCCTCGGCCATCATTGGCTCTATCCCTGCTGCACGTAATGTGGCGGCAACTTGTTCCAGTTCTCGTGCCCGTCGTTCACCGTGTTCAATAATCCGGCTGATTGCATAACCTGCCAGACTACTCCAATTCATTCCAGGATACGACTCCTCAAGGGAAGCAAATACGCGTTCATCTGCTCCATATTTCACAGCACCCAAGGCGCACTCCAATAACAATGCCTCCAATCCTTTGACGATAACACTACGACACATCTTGACTGCCACTGCTGCCCCAATCTGTTCAGAGACGATATCAAACCGCATCCCAAAAGGCGAAAGTAAGTCCGCCAGCGACTGAGCGGCGCTACCTCCCAACAGCATCGGTACCTTGTGACCATATGGTGGTATAGGGGCCATAACAGCGGCCTCGACGAAACTCGCTCCTGTGGCAGAAATCGTCCCATTAATCTCGCGCTTTGTTTCAGGAGAAACCGAGTTAAGATCAGCATAACAATGGCCCGTGTGTAAATAAGGGGCTGTTTGTTCTGCTGCCTCAACCGCTGAGCTTGCAGTGACAACGGATAGCAAAATCTCGCTATTTAATAATAGTTGTTGCGTTGATTCGTATAACGTTACGACTGCGTTCCTTGCACGTTCTTGAATTTGTTCGCCGCGCCCTGGTGTATGTGTGTGAATGTCAAAAGCACTGAGGTGTGAAATACCAGCTTCACGCAAACCGCTTGCAATATGAAACCCCGCCTCTCCAAATCCAATAAAGCCTATTTTAAAATTTTTTCTCATGTTTACTCCTTATTTACCACACTAATTTTCGATGCGCGTGCTTTGCCATCTCTACTCATATCTCTTTTTTGACACCCTTGCAAAACAGTCACTCCTTATTTGCACTATGTCATTTCAAATCGTATTTGAACGATTGACTTTTCTGCTTCGGGTGGGCAAAATGCCATTTCTTTTAAGCTGGTGTTAGGTAAAAACCTGAGTAACATCGCTTATCTTCTTTGGCCAGGTAGCTCAGTTGGTAGAGCAACGGACTGAAAATCCGTGTGTCGGGGGTTCGACTCCCTCCCTGGCCACCAATTAAATCAATAAGTTAAGGCCATTGAATTGATGGCCTTTTGCTTTTACTCCCACATCTACTCCCACATCTGACATCTAAGGATAAATATTTTGTAAATACTTTTCCAGTCCGCTTGCTTGGGTGCAAGAGGTCGGGCGTTCAAATCGCCCCAGGCTGACCAATTAAATCAACCATTTATAACCTTTACAATCATTCGCGTGTTGTGTTGCGGACTCTTCTGCGGACTCATTGAAATCCAATTGCATTATTTCACTCTAAAACTATCTTTAGCCTGCCCGTAGAGAGTGCGCGTTTATCATCAGGCTGCACCGCCTTCTGACAGTTATTTAGGCACAGGTCGGGGATAATCCATTTTCGTTGGATAGACCACGAGGACAAGGAAGTGTTGATTTATTGACTCCGCTGGTGGCGACACCTGTATAATGCCGATGATGTGTGAACGGAGATTTTCAAGCAAGGGAATGATCATTGTTGCCCTGCCCTTCTGTCTGTTGTGGGCAACGTTGGCTTGCAATCTGATTTGTGCCTCACACCTGGAAGAGTCATCGCAATGTAGTGTCGTACTTTGCCCGGCTTTCGTCTCAGACTCGCACGAGGATGATTGTTGCCCACTCTCGGTTGTGACGGGACTGCATCCTGAAAACCGCTTGTTGGCGGCATTGAATATTCCGTCCGCTGCTCCGCCTTCTGCCGTTCAGTCTCGTTCGTTTTGTAGAACACCGCGACACCACACGATCATACCGACGATTAGCCCGCCTTTTGAACGACTCTGTACGCTTCGTATCTAGCTAATCCCCCATGTGTGGCTTCGAGAGCTTGTGCTTCTGCTGAAGTGCAGGAGTAGTTCTGTCTATTCATTTCATTCGGGAGATTTGCAGATGAAAACCCTCTTCGTCTTTTTATTGTTGTTGGGAGCGTGCGCTCAATTTTCTTTCGCCCAAACAACCACCCAACTCGTAGGGCAGATTGTCTGTTGTGAAGATTGCTGGATGCGTGCCGACCGGAAAACGGTGTCTTACGGAACGCCAGCAGACTTAGCCAAAGCCGCCGAATGTGTGGGTAATGGCGATCCGACGTTACTGGCAGTATTGGGGTATGATGGCAAGACCACGTTCTATCAATTGGAAGCAGGCAAATATAAGAAGCCTGGCAAAAACTGGCTCGAACTCATCGGCAGCCGGGTTGCCGTCACAGGAGCGACGCGCGCGAAGAAGGACAAACATTTTCTTCGCGTAGATGAACTCAAAGTACTTGCCACTCCGCAGCAGATTGCGCCTGCACCGAATGTCATCGGTCAGGAAGCTGCACTGGTTCTCAAAGACCTTTTTGGCAACGAGCAATCACTGAATGCTTATCGTGGTCGCGTCGTAGTGCTGAATTTCTGGGCGACCTGGTGTGGGCCTTGCATCAAAGAAATGCCTGATCTGGCAGCGATCCAAAATCAATATGCGGCGCTGGGCGTGCAGGTGATCGGTGCGGCGGCGGACACGTTGGCAGAACAGAAAGCAGTACGCGCCTTCATCACCAAAGCAAAGGTGAATTTCCCGATCTGGCTGGGCGCGACAACCGCAGATATGGCGCGTTTCGGACTTGGCCCGGCTTTGCCCGGCACGGCTATTATCGGGCGTGATGGAAAGATAGTTGCGGTCTATCAAGGCATCATTAAAGAGGCTGAGGTAAGAAAACAACTGGATACGTTGATTGCCAAATCGCAGCGCGAAGTTAAGGATCAAATAGCCCAAGCGCGCCAAGTGCAAAAGCCGGAGACGGCCAGCGTGCCGAGTTGACCGCTCTGACCGGGCGAAGGCCGCGCCGTGAGCGGGGCAGGAAATACCAATCAGGAAAAATGGACGTTCAGCGTGCGGGGGATTCCGAATGTCGTCCCGCGCGCACAAATCCGCACGACCCTCACCTATCGGTTGCAGCCGCGATTGACGACGGGCATTGAATTCAACCCTCGTGCGGCAGCACCGGGCGACCGGGTGAATCCGCTGGTCAACTGGGTAGCAGTCACAGAGACGGCGCGACGTCCGGCGTTGATTGTCGGCACAAGTTCTGACCGCATCGGAACACCGCGCGGGCAATCCTTCTATGCCACCTTCAGCAAAAATCTCAGCGGCGAAACAGGGCTACCTCTCGCACCCTATGTCGGAGTGTCTTACGGCACGTATGAACACCGCTGGCTGCCGCTGGCAGGGCTGACAGTAAACTTCACACGGAAGCTCGCTGCGACCGTGATTTATGATGGTGTGCGCGTGCATCCCTTGCTGAACTATGCACACGGGCGACACGTCTTCTCCTTTGTGCTGGCCTTTGCCAATCAACCCGGCGTCAGTTACAGCGTTTCGTTTTGACCAGAGCAGTACCCTGGCGTAGCTTACATTTTCCCGACATTTATCGTGGAACGGTGAAACTTTATAAGGTGCATAGTCAACTTGCCTCTCCCTGTTTTCCCAGCTAAAACCGAAACTTCACGCCTGCCTGCACCAAACGCGGCATCCCTGGCATAATGCCACGCCGCCGATCTGCGATGTAGGTTTCATCCCCCAGATTCTTCGTCGTCAAAAACACGGTCGGCGCAAACCGCTCAAATCCGCCAATGCGATAATTCACCGTCGCGTTCCAGAGGCCATACGCGGGCAATAAACCGCGCTGTCCGTTTGCCGACGACGCGACCGTGTTCAGATCATCGCCGAACTGCTGCCCGACGTAGACATATTCCAGCAGCGCGTCCAAGCCCTTCGGATGTGAATAGCCGAAATTCAAATTCAGCAATTGTTCCGGCGCGTAAATCAACCGCTTGCCTGTGATGCGTGTCGTCGCAAACCCGCTCACATTCGAGAAACGCGTGCCGCGATATTCGGCGACCGGAATCCAGGTGTAGGCCGTGCGCACATAAAAATTATGCGGCGAATCCACGAGCGTGCCGAAGTCCACGCGCCCCGCGAATTCAACCCCCTGATGCAACGTCTCGCCCGCGCTCGTCAGCGTCGCACCAACTCCGCCTGACAAGTTTGCGGGGACGATTTGGTTTTGATAATCCAGCCGGAAAAACGCCGCATCCAGGCGCAAGCCTTTCATCGGCAGCGAACGCAAGCCGGCTTCATAATTCCACGACAATTCCGGTTCCAGTTCGACGACACCGCCCGTGCCGCTGATGATGTCGGCGGGGCGCGGCGGCGCAAAACCGCGATGCACGCCGGCAAAGATCGTCACGTTGTCTGTTGGGCTGAGCGACACGCCGAAGCCCGGAATCACTTGTGTCACATTGGTCTTGCCCGTGACATTCGGCGTCACGAGGCGGTTCGTGCGTTCGATGTTGACGTGCTCAATGCGCACGCCCGGCGTGAGCGCGAGCTTGCGGAACAAAAAGCGATGCTGAAGGTAGCCTGACACCGCAGAGTTTTTGCGCCCGTTATCTTCAGATGCCATGCCGCCCCGTCCGTTCGGGCCGAGCCTGTCGTTGTTGAGCTGAACGCGATTTTGCTCTTCACGATGCCAACGAAAGCCGAGATCGGTTTCGCCCGCGCGACTTGATAGCTTCAATCGTGGATCAATGCCGAACGTGTCGTAGCCGCGCAAGCGCCCTTCATTGCCGCACAGGGTGTTGAGTTCGGCAAGACCGTTACAACCGTTGTTGCCGCGCCGATTCGGACGTTGATCGGAATTCGACGATTGCCGCCACCAGTCGCGTTTGAAATGCGCGCCGTACACCGCCGTCGTGAAAACCGCGCGGCTGTTGATGGCGTTCGTGTACAACATTGAAGCGCCCCAGCGGTCGCCGTAAAAGAAATCGTTCCTGAAAGGATTGAAGCGCGGATTGGCGGCGAATTCGGCCTCCGTCAAACCTGAATAGGTTATGTTGGAATCTTCGCCGTAGTAGTTGCCTTTGAAGCTGAGCGTTTGTGTCGCATCCCGATTCAAACTTGTCACGCTTTTGACCAGCACGTCATTCAATTTCGAGAACATATTTTCGCGCGCGCCCTCGCCGCGTTTGTACAGGTAGTCAAATAGCACGCCCGTGCGTCCTGCACCTTCGCCAAAGCTCGTGCCGATGCTGCCGTAGCCATTGAAATAGTGCCGACTGCCGCCGATCAAGGTCAATGAACCATGCACACCATCGGTCGGCGGCGTGGGCGTGATGTAATTCAGCAAACCACCGAGCGTGTTTGGCCCGTTGGCGATTTGGCCGGAGCCTTTCAAGATTTCAATGCCGCTGTAACGTTCAATCGGCGGGTGATAGTACGCATCCGTATCGCCATACGGCGCATGACCGAGCGGGACGCCGTCTTCCAGCAACAACACTTTGGCCGAACGATTCGGATCAAGCCCACGAATGCTGATCGAAGGCCGCAAGCCCAAGCCTTCCTCATCGCGCACATAGACGCCCGTGAATTTGCGCAGGGCTTCGTTGAAGGTGAAGGGCCGCGCGATGTCGAGCGTTTGCCGATCCAACACTTCAACCGAGCCGGGAATGCGTTGCAACTCCTCGGGCGTGGCGGCGATTTCGGTGGCGATGACGCTGACGTTTTCGGTCAGGCTGCCGGGGCGCAAGGTGAAGTTTGCCACGCGAGAGTTAGCTTCGAGCGTGACTTGTTGCGAGACGACCGAGAAGCCCGTGCTGACGGCGCTGACCAGATATTCGCCCGGCTGCAAATTTTCCAAGCGATAGCTGCCGGACGCTTCGGTGGTTGCGGTGCGCTCAAAGCCGGAATTGACGCGGCGCACTTTGACGGTCGCGCCGACAATACCTGCACCAGTCACATCTGTGACCATGCCGGACAGCGCGCCCGATCCGATGACGGATTGCGCGGAAAGAGCAAGAGACGCGAGTAGACAGAACAAGACGGCACTGCCGCTACGAAAAAAGGGGTGAAGTGAATGAAGCATATGGAATCCTCCTGAACCTGGGGAAAATCATTTTGTTTTTCTGACACAAAGTCTGTTTATATTTTCAATGGACAACGAGCCGATTGGCTTTCAACTCCGGTGTCGCCAACGCACTAGCAACCAATCGCCCAGCATCATCAACAGCAGCGACGCCCCCACCGCAGGCATTACTACGCCGAGCGAACAGATAACAGCCATCAGCCACGCAGCGGGTTTGGGCGATTGCGGTTTGAGGGGAAAGACGGTCTTGCCTTGCGGACGGAGTTCGCCTTACGCAGCGATTCACGCACCGAAACCAACACCCACTCTGTCAGCCTTTCATCCGGCAACAGAGCTTGATTGGGAAGCGTGTAATCAAGTCCTTCAAGTCGCTTTTTGATGCCGCGCTCAATGCCGCCGTAAGACAACAGCAGTGGCACGACCAGCGCCCGGCGATTTTCTGCTTTGATGCTTGTGATCAATTGACGCAGTTCCGCTGTAGCCTGATCGCGGATCGGTGCAGGCGCATCATCACGCACGGTCAGATAGCGAATATCGCGGAACGAACTTGAACGTTTCATCTGCTCTGCGAGTACTGCCATATCCGCCAGCCACTTCTTATTTTCCTCGTCCGGCACGGGGCCGTGCGCGACCAGCACAACCGTTTCTTGAGACGGTTTTTGACTAATGGTTTGCGCTCGCGCGAGTAAAATCTGAGCGACCAGCAAATGACGACCTAGTGCTGCTGTCATGTGAACCGGAACAGGTAGATCAATCGGCTTCGTCGGATCGGTGCTATGTGCGGCGTACTCTCCGCCTCCATGCCCGTGACTCATCCGGGCGAAGATCGCCAAATCTGCCGGAGCGTCAGAAATCACACCGAGCAGGTATTGCGTGGAGGTGACAACAGAACTATGCGGCGAGACGAACAGCGGCACAGCAACAATTTCGCTGACGCCTCGGCTGACCAGACGATGGATCGCGGCTTCGATATTACCTTTGGTCGCCATACCGAAAGCAACTTCGGACGGATAAGTCTTGTCGGTCGCCTGTGCCAATTTGTTGACTTCGTTATTCCAATCCGCATTGCCGCCGTGCGCAAGAATCAGAACGCCCGGTTTCCCTGACTTGGGCGAAGCGGGATGCGAGTGATGCTGCGCCTGCGCCATCAGACTGCAAAGCGAAAGGGCAAGACCAATCATGAATTTGCTGACTCGTATTGTGTTCATTTTTGTTTCTCCGTTTTTTGCGCCCTGAGTTCGATGGAAATGATGTTCACACTGACTCGAAAGCTTCTTTCGTCAATTCACTTGCGCTCGCCCGCCCAGGTGAAGCGCATCCCAACGCGAAACGTGCGCCCCAACTCATTGCGATAAATAGCGAGCGGTGCGCCCGTCGCATTCAATCGCCCAACATTCGGATCGCGGCTGTCAGTGAAGTTGTCTACGGAGCCGAAGAATTCGAGGCCGCGATGAATGCGTTTGGCGAGATAAAAATCCCAATAGATAAAGCCCGGCGGAATCACATCCGGCGTCACCGTGACTGCGCCGGTTTGTGCATTCGTCGTTGTTGTGCCGAGCGTCTGAATCCACTGGCTGTAAAATGTGCCGCGCAGATTCCAGCGCAAACCGAGTGCTTGATTGCTCTCCCACGCCAGCCGGATGTTACCCTGATGCGGATGACGACCCGCGAGCGGCAAGCCCGCTTTCAGATTGCGCGCGCTCAAATAGGTGTACGCACCGCCGAACAAAAAGCCGCGCGTCAGATTGACATCGCCGTCAAATTCGACGCCGGTTGTGCGCGCTTCAGCAACGTTTTGGTAAATAAACAAAAGGCGATTCAACGCCGGACGAAACAACGCCAAATCAATGCCGTACTGTTGCGACAGCGCGCTCAGTTGCGGCGATGAGGCGACAAAACCAAGCGAAACGGAATCAATCAAATTCTCGACGTCGTTGTAGAAAACATTGACGCCGAGCCGCGCTCGTCGTCCCCGCGAATTGAATTCGCCGCCAAGTTGGAACGAGTTCGCGCGCTCCGGTCGCAAATCAGGATTGCCGATGACTTGATATAAATTCGTCGGGTTGAGGAAGCGGAAATACAATTGACCAAGATCGGGCGCGCGAAAGCCGCGTCCATACGAGAAGCGCGCGCGGAACAATTCATGCACGCGCACGTTGACGCCCGCTTTCGGCGAAAACGCATTGCCGAAAATTGAATTGTGATCAAAGCGCCCGCCAATTGTTACCGTCGCGCGATTTCCAATGCTGATTTTGTCCTGCGCGAAAAAGCCTGCCGTATCCATCTGATGCCCGGCGTCATTCGCCAACCGATTCAAACCGCGATAACGATCTGTCGTCCACTCTGCGCCCGCTTGCAACAACTGATGCTCGCCGAGAATCGCGTTGACCGACCCATCCACTTTGCCGTACCGCTCGAACAAATTGCCCGGCGCAATCGGACGTGTATTTGGCACGAGCGTGTTGATACCAATTTCATCAAAGCGCGAGAAATAGCCGCGCGCCTGCGCCGTCACACGCGGATGAATCGCCCAATCGCCTTGTAAATTAAAGCTCTGCGAATCTTCATCCGTGACCGATTCCTGATTGCCTTCTTCGCCGCGTGAGCGACCGCGCGCCTGATTCCAATAACTGCGCGACCAAGCACCGAGCGAAAAGTTCGGCGCGACTTTATAGCGTAATTTTGCGTAAGCATCCGTGCGCCCGAAGCCCGCGCCCGTCGTGTCGAACGTGGTCGGCGTCAGATCGAACGGATTTTGTTTGTGTCGTTCGCCGCTGAAAAACGCGCTGAGCTTTTCGCCGCCAAAGCCAAGGTCACCGCGATAATCGGCGCGGCCTTGCGAACCGCCCGATGCCGTCAGATTCAACTCAATTGGTGCTTTTGGATCGCGCGTAATTTGATTGATGACGCCGCCAATTGCGTCCGAGCCATAAAGTGCCGACGATGCGCCTTTGACAACTTCAATGCTTTCGAGATTGCCGACCGATTGGCGATCCAGATTGATGATGCCGCTCTTGATACCGCGCGCGCCGATGACCGGTTGCCCATCGAACAGCACCAGTGCTTGCCGCGAATCAATGCCCTGAATTTGCTCGCCGCCGCTGCCCGAATTGCCTGAAGCCGAACCGCGACGTGTCAGCACGCCGGGCAATTCCTGTAAGACTTCGGCGACGGATTCATAGCCTGTGTCGCGGATGCGACTGCGCCCAATCACGTCTACTTTTGTGTTAAGTGATTCGCGCAATTCCTCCTGCCGCGAACCAGAGATGACGGTGATGCGTTCGGCGAGGGCGGCAGGTTCGAGTTGCAGCGTAATCGCTTCGTTGCGCGGCAATTCGATGATGACTGAAGTTGCGGCAAATCCGGTGATTGTCGCCGTGATTCTGAATCGCCCGTCACGCGCGCCCGGAAAAGCAAAGCTGCCATCGGCACTCGTCACGCCGGAACGTTCCAAGCCCGTGCCGAGGTTGTGCAACGTGACGGATGCGCCGGGCAACGCTGCGCCATTGACATCGGCGACGCGCCCTTGCAAAACATCGCTCGCGGATTGTGCGGCGACGGCCATTGTCAGAAAGCACAACAGCAGGCCGGAGCCAATGACGGCGATGCTGAATTTGCCCGATAAAGTGTGCGAAGAAAGTGAAAAACGTTGTGGGTTATTATGCATTAAAGCTCCTGTCACGGCTCTTTCGCCGGATTGAAGTTTGCGGCGAAACGTGGCAGGATGCCTCCTACACGTCGGCGCGCAAAGTTGTCAGAACAGACCGGGTCGGTCGTGTATTTCAAAGCCTTCGCTGCGCTAACAGCGAGGGCTTCTTAGTTTTGTGCTTGTGCGGGTCTGGGGTCTGCACAAACAGTTATCAATCCATATTGCGGTTCAGAATGGCGCATTATTGGAATAACCCTCCAAACATCATTGCCAACAACGGCATTCGCTCTACCGTAAGGTGTGGACAAGAGTCATAGTCTTGCGGGCCAAGCTAAATGCTCTGCCCTCTCAGTAATACAAGCTTGACCGTGATATGAAATGAGTGTAGATGGAAAAGCTCTGTGGGCTGTAAAAGCCCGAAAACAGATTAACCCAAGGTTATTAAGCACCTCCTACAACAGCAGTATAATGAATCATTTCCACACAACAGTGCTTCTCCTGTCGTCCCCTTCTGTTGCTGCTTAGCGCTAGCATCACTTGAACCTAATTATAGAGAAGCAGCTATAGTCTCTATTACCTTCGTCTTGTCGAAAGGGATTATTATAATATTGAAAACCATTTTCAATTCCATTTTCCAGATGTGATCGGTAAATGTCAAGTGCTGTATTCAATCTTTCCTCCCTCCAAATATTTTACTCGTCTGTCCAAAATAAATTGGGCTAAGCGGGTTATTAACGAGGGGAACAGATCGTAGAGGATGCTAATTTGCTAGCAGAATTCTGAGAAAGGTTGCGATCTGCGAATCACGAGACTCACCGCAGCCTATCTTTGTATAGGTATGTTTTAGCCAACGAAGCTAGCCAATGAAAGGGCAAAAAATAGGAAACCATAATGATAGTGCAGCTAAGAAACGTAGTGCGGCCTAAACATTGCACAAAGTTGCCCCCGCACGCCACTGAGCTGTTTTGTCTTACTGGGACACGAAATAAAATTGACCGAAGAAATTTGCCTGTGATACCGTCTGAAACCGTTGGAATAGAAAATGATGAGAAGCGGGTTCACAAATCGCAGAAAATTATATCAATGGCAGCGCAATGTTTCGCTGGTGCTGTTGTTGTTTTGTTTCTACGATATGGCCGTGGCAGATGTCCTCTTTCCCGGTTCGTGTGAACGGGAAGGTGCGATGATGCCATCCTTCACGACTCCCGCACCTGACCAGCAAAGCCTTTCCACGATAGGCGACGTTGCGCCGGAACCGCAGGAGGCTCCGGCAGATTCGACGCCCATTGAGGATGATTGTTTTTGCTGCTGCGCACATATCGTCCCCGCCGAGAATTACAACGTTCCACCGCTTTTGTTCCAACCACCCTCCATCGAATCTCATCCCGGGAACATTCCCGCTACCCCTGTCGCTGAACTCTTCCGTCCTCCACGCTTCGCTTAATCCTCCCGCACAGTAAGCATCGCAGTCAGGCCGTCGTGTGCAGTTTGTACGCCTGTGCCTTGCGCTAACGGGGAACTTCTCCCCGAAGCCAAAAATTCAAGAGGTTAAGCATGTATTCCAAGAAGTCTTTTCCTGGGATCACTTCACTGTCTCTTTGGTGGAGTGTTCTCATCATCAGTTGTCTCTTTGTCAGTTTTCCATCTTCAGGGCAGGGGCAAACACCTGCGCCGAACCTTTCCCAAAATCAAGGGGCAGAACGCCAAACGTTTCGTGGCGTAACGGAAGCCGTAACAGAGCAAACCGCGAATGCCCGACAGGGGCTTTCGGCGACGGGGTTGATTACGCGTGCCCTGGCTTCCAATCAAGAGTTGGCAGCAGCGCGTCTGGAAATTGATCGTGCCCGCGCACGGGTACAACAGGCGGGGTTACGCCCCAATCCGACGCTGGATTTCGAGCAGCAACGAGGTGTGTTCAACTCGCCGGGCGAACGCGTAACAACGGTCGGCATCTCCGTCCCACTCGAAATGGGTGGCAAACGAGCGCGGCGACTAACGCTTGCGCAGGCCGAACTCGAAGTCGCACAAGCTGAAGTCGCGGAACGGGAGCGTCGGCTGGCGGCGGAAGTGCGCGCCGCTTACGTGGAAGCAATGGCCGCGCAGCGCGAGCTAAGCATCACGGAAGGGCTGAACCGGCTCGACACGCAGACCGTGCGCGTCGTGGAGGCGCGTGTGACAGAAGGTGACGCAGCACCGCTCGAAGCGAATCTGCTGCGGGTGGAAGTGGATCGCTTGCGGGCGCGGCGGGCGCTGGTGGAGGGGCGCTTGCAAGCCGCCTTGCTGAAGCTCAAAACTCTGGCAGGTATTCCGCCGACCGACACCTTGCAAGTACGAGAAGAACTGGCGCAACCCTTGCTGCGAGAACCACCGGCTGCGCTGGAAGCGGCAGTAGAGATTGCGTTGCGCACACGTCCCGATCTACGGCTGGCGCGCTTGCTGGAAGAGGCAGCCCAGGCGGGCTTGAAATTGGCGCAAGCTCAGGCTCGAC
This sequence comes from Acidobacteriota bacterium, assembly GCA_018268995.1. Classification (GTDB taxonomy): domain Bacteria; phylum Acidobacteriota; class Blastocatellia; order RBC074; family RBC074; genus JAFDVL01. Next base: position 38,056 of record JAFDVL010000002.1, read on the forward strand.
CAGACATCATCGTGTCAGCTCGCTACGGAATCAGTCAAAACAGCTTTGATGACACGCCGATTGGTTTTCTGACGGACCGCGACAAACTCTTCTCCGTCGGCGTTTCCATTCCCTTACCGCTATTCAATCGCAATCAGGGAGCAGTAGCAGAAGCCGCCACCAGCATCACGCAGGCGCAGCGTCGCCGCGAGTTTGTCGAGGCGGTCGTGCGCTCGGAAGTCAGCAGCGCACTCGCGCGTTACCAGGCCGCGCAAACATCGCTCGCTACCTTTGAGCAAGGCGTGATCGTGCGCTCGAACGAGAACATCCGTGCCATTCGTGCTGCCTATGATGTCGGCGCATTCCGCGTGACCGATTTGATTGCCGAACAGCGGCGGCTCCTGGATTCGCAACGCGAATACACCGAGGCACTGACCGAACGGTATCGCGCGCTGGCGGATTTGCAGGCGGCGCTGGGAGGCAACGAGAAATGAGGAACCCCATGAACAACGAAATAAAAATACTATCACCTGAAATCAAATCAGCACGATTCGCCGTGCTAAGCGCCGGAATACTGATCCTAACAGCTTTGTTCCTGTCCGCGTGTAGCGGGGCGAAAAAGGAAGAGGCGGCGAAAGCTGAACACACAGAAAAACCAGGCGAACATAAGGAAGGTACAGGCGAGGAGGTCAGCCTGTCGCCCGAAGCGCTGGCCGCTGCCAAGCTCGAATTTGCGGAAGTCACGGCGCGCGCAGGCGGCGGGTTGCTGCGTGTGACCGGCTCGGTCGAAGTCAATCAACAGCAAACCCAGCAGGCGACACCACTCGTGGCGGGGCGTGTCGAACGGGTGTATGTGGCGCTCGGTGACCGCGTGCGGGTGGGGCAGCCGCTCGCCGTGATTGCCAGCCCACAAATCGCGCAAATGCACGGCAAGCTACACGAAGCGGAAACGAAACTTGCGCTGGCTCAGCGCGAATTGGAGCGGGTGCAGAAGGCCGAAAATCGCGCGGCGGTCTTAACGGCCAAAGCCAAGCTGGACGAGGCAGAGGCGGCGCTCAAACGCACCCAACGGCTCATTGAAGTAGGAGCAGGGGCAGGCAAAGACCTTGTTGCGGCAGAGACAGCCTATCGAACGGCGAAGGCCGAGTACGACTTTCAAAACAACATCGCGCTGAGCAAGGAGCTTCAGGAAGCCCGCGCCGAAGTCGAGACTTCCCGCGTGGATGTGGCGCACATCCGCGATGAAATGAAATCGCTCGGCGCACCGGTCAGTGAAGAAGAGCATAGTCAACATGGAGACGACCATAAGCGGGATACTTCGCTGATTGCACTGCGCGCGCCTATTTCCGGCACGATTACTGAACGTCTGGTCAACGCAGGCGCGGGGATTGAAGTAGGCAAACCACTTTTCACCATCGCCAATCTCTCAACTGTTTGGGTGATCGCCAACGTGCCGGAAGCGCAGGTTAGTCGTCTGCGTGTCGGCACAGCAGCGCGTATTTCTTCGGCGGCATTAGGAGGTGAAGCGCGCACGGGGCGCGTCACCTACATTGATCCGCAACTGAATGAAGAAACCCGCACGGCGAAGGTGCGTATCGAACTTGCCAATGCGGGCGAGCGGCTCAAAGGCGGCATGTTTGTCGAAGTCGAGTTTCAGGTCAGCGGAGTGGAAGCCGCAGGCGAAGAACTGTCCGTCCCTGCGGCAGCGATGCAACGAATGGGCGAGCGCACTATCGTTTTCATTGCGGATGAAAAGGAACCGGGTCATTTCAAGGTGCGCGAAGTGGAGTTGGGCGGGGAGAGCAATGGCTACCGCGTGATTACGGGCGGTCTCAAAGCCGGTGAGCGTGTCGTGACGAAGGGCAGCTTCACACTGAAATCGCAGTTGCAGAAAGGCGAACTGGGGGAGGAACACTGATGATCAACGCACTCATTCGCTTTGCGGTGGCGCAACGGCTGCTAGTGTTGCTGGCGGTTGTGTTACTCATCGGCGCGGGCGTTTACAGTTTGATGAACCTGCCGATTGATGCCGTGCCAGACGTGACCAACGTACAGGTGCAGGTGTTGACTGCTGCGCCCGCCCTCTCGCCGCTCGATGTAGAGCGACAAATTACCTTCCCGGTCGAAGTGGCGATGAGCGGCCTGCCCGATATTGAGGAGATTCGTTCGGTGTCGAAGTTTGGCCTCTCGGCAGTCACCATCGTTTTTGATGACAGCATAGATATTTACTTTGCGCGGCAACTCGTGCTGGAGCGGCTCTCGCAGGCGCGCGAGCAAATTCCATCTAACATCGGCGCACCAGAGATGGGGCCGATTTCAACGGGACTGGGCGAGATTTACCAATACGAGTTGAAAGCGAAAAATCCGCAGGAATACGACGCGACGACACTGCGCACGATTCAGGATTGGAGCGTGCGGCGGCAACTGCTGGGCGTGCCGGGCGTGACCGAAGTCAACAGCTTTGGCGGGTTTGAGAAGCAGTATCAGGTGCGACTCGATCCGGCGAAGTTGCAGGCTTATGGCTTGAGCTTGCGCGATGTCTTTGACGCCGTCGCGCGCAACAACGCCAACGTGGGCGGCGCGTATATTGAGAAAGACGCCGAACAATATCTACTGCGCGGCATTGGTCTCGTGAATTCGCCGGAAGACATCGCAATGATTGTCGTGAAGACAGGCAAAGACGGTGTACCGGTGTTTGTGCGGGATGTGGGCGAAGTCGTCGCGGGCGCTACGGTACGGCAAGGGGCAGTGACCTCGAACGGCGAAGGCGAAATCGTCGCAGGCATTGCGATGATGCTCAAAGGCGAGAACTCACGTTCGGTCGTCGAGCGCGTCAAAGCCCGTGTCGAGGAAGTCAAAAAGACGTTGCCGAAAGGCGTCGAACTGATTCCGTTTTATGACCGCACGGAACTGGTTGACCGCACGATCTGGACAGTAGCGAAAAACTTAATTGAAGGCGCGATTTTCGTCATCGTCGTGTTGATTCTGCTGCTGGGCAACTGGCGCGGCGCGCTGCTGGTAGCGACGATCATTCCGCTCTCGATGTTGTTTGCGGCGATCCTGATGCGCGTCTTCAATGTGTCGGGCAATCTGATGAGCCTGGGCGCGCTGGATTTCGGTTTGATCGTAGATGGCGCAGTGGTGATGGTCGAGAACGCGGTGCGCAGGCGTGCGGAAGCGCAGCACGAAGGATCGAAAGAGCCGCCGGAGCGTACTATTCTTGAGGCTTGTCTGGAAGTGGCGCGACCCGTCGTCTTTGCCGTAGCGATCATCGCGATTGTCTACTTACCCATCCTCAGCTTGACGGGCATTGAAGGCAAGATGTTCAAGCCAATGGCGCTGACCGTCGTGTTTGCGCTGATTGGCTCGCTGCTGCTCTCGCTGACGTATGTTCCGGCGATGCTGACGTTCGTGTTGCGCGGTCAAGTCGCAGAAACGGAAAGCCCGATCATTCGTATAGCACGGCGTTGGTACGAACCGGCGCGGGCATTCGTGATGCGGCGGCGCATTCCGGCACTGACGGTGGCATTGGTCTTAGTGATCGTGAGCGGCGCACTGTTTCCGTTTCTCGGCGCTGAATTCATTCCGCGTTTAGACGAAGGCTCATTGGCAGTGCAAATCGCGCGCTTGCCCAGCGTGTCACTGACGGAATCGGTTCGCATCGGGACGGAAACGGAGAAAGTGCTCAAGAGCTTTCCTGAAGTGACAACGGTCATTTCCAAGACCGGACGCGCCGAAGTCGCTACCGACCCGATGGGCGTAGAAGTCAGCGATTTATACGTTGCGCTCAAACCGCACGCAGAATGGACGACAACCAAGAGCCGCGAAGAGTTGATCGAGAAGATGTCTGAGGCGCTGGAAAACAAAGTGCCGGGCGCGGCCTTCAGCTTCTCGCAACCGATAGAGTTGCGCGTAGCCGAACTCATTTCCGGCGTGCGTTCCGACGTAGCCATCAAGCTCTTTGGCGACGATCTCGACACACTCAAGACCGAAGGCGAGAAGATTGCCCGCGTCGTGGGCAAGGTGAGTGGCGCGGAAGATGTCAAAGTCGAGCAGATTTCCGGCCTGCCGCAGTTGCAGATCAAGCCTGACCGCGCGGCGATTGCGCGCTACGGCATCAATGTCGAGGCCGTCAACGATCTGGTTGAATCCGTCGTCGCCGGCAAGCAGGCGGGCTTGGTGTATGAAGGCGAGCAACGCTTCAATCTGGTTGTGCGCCTGAATGAAAACGCGGGCCGTGATGTCGAGACAATTAAGGGATTGCTTGTCTCCGCTCCGAACGGTGCGCGCATTCCGCTCGCACAACTGGCTGACATCTCTATCGTCGAAGGCCCCGCGCAAATTTCGCGCGAAGACACGCGCCGCCGCATCGTGGTGGAATTGAATGTCAGAGGCCGCGACATCGGCAGCTTCGTCAAAGACGCGCAGGCCGCGATTGAGCGAGAAATCAAATTACCCAACGGTTACTACCTGCGCTGGGGCGGACAGTTTGAAAATCTGCAACGCGCGTCGGAACGATTGTTGATCGTCGTGCCGCTCGCACTCTTCCTGATCTTCGTGCTGCTCTTCACAACGTTCAATTCGCTCAAGCAAGCTGCGCTGATTTACACCGGCATCCCCTTTGCCATCGTCGGCGGTGTATTTGCACTGGCCTTGCGTGGGCTGCCGTTTTCCATTTCCGCAGGCGTGGGCTTCATTGCGCTGTTCGGCGTGGCGGTGCTGAACGGTGTGGTGATGGTCAGTGCAATTAACCGTCTGCGTGAGGAAGGCAGATCGGTGGCCGAGGCAGTGCGAGAAGGCGCGGATACTCGCTTACGTCCGGTGCTGATGACAGCGCTGGTGGCGAGCTTAGGGTTTATTCCGATGGCGATTGCGACTTCAGCAGGTGCAGAAGTGCAGCGCCCGCTGGCGACCGTCGTCATTGGCGGTTTGATTACCTCTACCTTGCTCACGCTGCTCCTGCTGCCGACCCTCTATGGTTGGTTTGAGCGTGATGAGGAGAAGAATGAACGAATAGGAGAAAACAAAGATGAAGATCATTACAGCGATGATTCAGCCGTTTATGCTGAACAAAGTCACGAGCGCGCTTAAAGCGCTGGCGGACTTTCCCGGCATGACCGTGACCGAGGCGCGCGGCTTCGGACGGCGGCGGAGCTTGCAAGAGCAGCAGGCGTTGCACCTTGACGAGTTCAAGAACAAGACCCGCCTTGAGATCGTCACGCCAGACGAGCAGGCGCAGCAGATCGTCGAGACGCTCGTGCGCGCCGCGCACACAGGCAAGAGCGGCGACGGCAAAGTCTTCGTCTGGCCGGTCGAGACAGCCGTTCGCATTCAGACCGGCGAGCAGGATCAAGCAGCGCTGTGAGGTGACAAATGACAAGTACCCTTTTCAGCGTATTGACCTACGCCTTGATTCCGGCTGGAACCCTTATCGGAGGCGGGGCGCTGGCGACGCTCCGCGCTCCGGGGCCAAAGGTTAGAAGCGCCGTGCAGCATTTCGCGGCAGGGCTGGTCTTTGCGGCGGTGGCAGTGGAATTGCTGCCCGACATGATGCACGAGCGAAAACCGGTCGCCGCCTTAATCGGGTTCAGCATTGGTGTCGTGCTGATGTTGCTGGTCAAGCACCTGGCCGAACGAATGGAGCACGAACCAGCGGAAGGCGCGCCACAGGTCGAAAATCGCACCGGTCTGTTGGTGACGTTGGGCATAGATGTCCTGATTGATGGGCTGCTGATCGGGGTGAGCTTTGCGGCTGGCGCGAAGGCGGGCGTGATTCTGACGGTCGCGTTGGCAGTGGAAGTGATGTTTCTCGGTCTGGCAGCAGCCGTAGCTCTCAGTGAATCTGGGGCGTTAAGAACAAAGATCATCGGTGTATGTGCAGGACTGGCAGGGCTATTGCTGGTGGGCGCGGCAATCGGCGCAGCCTTTTTACACAACGTGTCAGGCGCAACGCTCGAAGGCGTGCTGGCCTTCGGCTGCGCAGCTTTGCTCTACCTCGTCATTGAGGAACTGATGGTGGAAGCGCACGAGGAGAAAGAGACGCCCGCGCAGACAGCCATGTTCTTTCTCGGTTTTATTGCCTTGATCATGACGGAATTGGTGGCCTGAAAAAATGCCACCACAGAAACAACAAAAACCATGTATTCCCGGAAAGGAGAATTGAATGCAGAAGTTGAGAAAACGAATGGGATGGCTGCTCGTTGCTTTATCCCTGCCCATTGGGGTCAGTGCCCAAGCTTTACCTACGATGACTTCCGCCACAGAAGCGGCAGGAGAATCGTCGCCCAGCGAATTGCCGAAGAAGAGCGCAGCCGAACTGCCGCGCCCGACAGCAGCGCCAAACGAGAAACTTGAACCGGCGGAACAAGAGAAACGGCATGGTCTTCCGTCGCCATCTCCGACCAACTCCAGTCCAACCGCCCCTCAACCCGATCCGACCAATGGATTTCGTTGGCGCTCTGCCATGAAGCAGTCGCTGCTTTTTCTGGCCGTCGAACACGGCTTTCGCTTTGCCACTGAGCCGGGAACACGAGCCGACTTAAAAGGGCCATTTTTCCGCGACTGGTTTGAATCTGCCTCAAATATTCGCGGCTGGCGCGATGGCGACCCCTTCCTGGTGAATTACGTCGGCCATGCTATGCAGGGCGCAGTGACTGGCTTCATTCAGGTTCAGAACGACCCGCTTGGTATTAAACCCAAGCCGGGCTTCAATCGAGCTTATGTGCGTAGCCGGACACGCGCGTTCTGGTGGAGTGCGGCCTACAGCACGCAATTTGAACTCGGCCCTTTGAGTGAATCTTCGCTCGGCAATGTGGGCTTGCGTCCTACTAAAGCCTCGCAACATCCGCAGGCGTTTGTGGACATGGTGATCACGCCGACGGTCGGAACGGCTTGGCTCGTAGGCGAGGATACGCTCGACCACTATTTGATTCGCCGGATCGAAAACAAAACCAACAATCGGGTTGTGCGGCTGTTAGTGCGCAGCTTCCTCAATCCGGGGCGCAGTTTTGCTAACGCGATGCGCGCCAAATATCCCTGGTATCGAGACGACCGGAGATTATAGCGACAGAGGAGAAAACAATGAATCAACTGTTGGCAGACTCCCGCACGCACGCCGTGACACGCGGGCGGCGGCTGGAATATTTCACCATCATCTGGAATTGCCTGGAAAGCATTGTTGCGCTTGGAGCAGGACTAATCGCTGGGAGCATTGCGTTGGTGGGCTTCGGCTTTGATTCCCTGATTGAAAGTGCCTCCGGGGGCATTCTGCTCTGGCGTCTGCACGACGGCGCGAAAGGCGAACAAAGAGAACAGACCGCCTTGAAATTGGTGGGGATCAGCTTTCTGCTCCTGGCGGCGTATGTCGCCTTTGATGCCACAAAATCGCTCCTGCGCCGCGAACCACCGGAAGCCAGCTATGTCGGCATTGCCCTTGCTTTACTCTCGTTGCTTGTGATGCCGCTACTCGCGAGAAAAAAACGTCAGGTGGCAGCCTTGCTTAACAGTCGGGCCTTACAAGCAGATTCACGGCAAACCGATCTGTGCGCTTATCTCTCAGCCATTCTCATTGGCGGATTACTGCTCAATGCGCTTTTCGGCTGGTGGTGGGCTGATCCGATTGCCGCGCTGGTGATGGTTCCGATTATTGCGAAAGAAGGGCTGGGAGCATTGCGTGGGGAAACCTGCTCCGATTGCAGTTGCTCATAAGTCTTGGCAAGAAGGAGGAAAATTATGTCGGTTCTAAGTCTCCAAACAAATGTTGAGGTGAAGCAGGAAACCGTTCCGCACCGCTCCATCAGCAAAACCGTTTTACTTGAAAACCTCTGGCAACGGCACGCCCGGCAAGTATACACACTGGCGTTGCGGCTGCTGGCCGATGTCAATGAGGCGGAAGCGATCACGGCAGAAGTCTTTCAGCGTGCTTATCAGGGAGTACCCGATCAGGCCGGTGAGGAACGCCAGTTTCTTTTGGCGGTGACGATAGACCGTGCGCTGGCGTGGCTGCGCCAACAACAGCGGCTGCTTATCCCGGACAAGAGCGATGATCCTGCAGAGGCGACAGCACCCTCGCCCTATCCGGTTGACCTGGAAACGCATCTGCTGCGACTGCCTGATTACTGGCGCGTCGTGTTTGTGCTGCACGATGTGATGGGCTTGCGTCACGAGGAAATCGCTACCTATCTCCGCACAGAGGAAGCGTATGTGCGACGAGTCGTGCATCGCGCTCGCTTAGCCTTGCGCAATGCACTGCACGAGAGAAAGCAGGACGCCTAATGGATACGATTTTGCGCAATGCGCTGCTCTCTGGAAGCCTGGCGGTGACCGTCGTTGTGGTCGGGGCGGGCCTGTTTCTCGTGCGACCAATAAGCACGATCCGGCTTAGCAGGCTCCATGTCTTTGCAGCAGGAGCCGTCTTTGCCGTCCTTGCGCTCGAACTGATGCCAGACCTGTTAATCGCGCATCATTTTGCGGCGATGGTCGCCTTTCTCTGTGGTCTGCTTTTGCGGATGGCTATGAAATGGTTGACGAGGAAAATCAAAAAAGAGCGAGACGATTTACCCAAGCCACTACTCACGACAACGATGGAAGCCCTGGTCTATGCCTTGATGGTAGGCATTCTGATGGGCAGTGGCTTCGTTGCCGGCGTCAGAGAAGGGGTTTTACTCACCCCCGCGTTGACGCTGGCGGCGCTCGCTATCTGCCTGGTCGCGTTGGCACACCTACGACAAGCGGGAAGTTCGCGTCAGCGGATAATGTTCTTTCTGCTCAGTCTGGCGGTACTCATCCTCGGCGGCGCAGCCGCAGGCGCGACCTTGCTCTGGGGACGATCAACCGTTGATCTTGACCTGTTGTATGCGTTCGGTATGGCGGTGCTTTTACTTTGGGCGCTGGAATCGTTAATTGAAGCCGGAGAGGATGAGTCGCCTGTTCACACCCTCTTCTTTTTCGTCCTGGGCGCAATATTGTTTATGTTTCTGGCAGGCCGGTTTGGGCGTGCGCATCCCGATCACCCGGGCCGTCCGGCCACCACAACAAGCTCCCCATACAAGTACACACCCAATGAATCATTCACTTTCTCAGACAAACTGACTTTGGAGGCCCCGTATGGAAAAACTGGAACTGGATTTGGAACTACTGCTGCCCGGCGTGGCGGATGAGCAGGATCAATGCGTCGCGCGCTTGCAGGAACGATTAAAAACGGCGCGCGGCGTGACCGAAGCACATCTTGAAAAAACGGACGGCAAAGCGCAACTCTGCATCCACTACGATGCAACGCAAACAACACTCGCGGCCATTCAACGGCTCGCTACACAGACGGGCGCGGAAATCGCCGACCGTTATCAGCATGATCTCATCCGCATCGAAGGCATGGATTGTTCGGATTGCACGCTCGCCATCGAACACGGCCTCAAACGCATGGACGGCGTGTTGACGGCGACGGTGAATTACGCGGCGCAAACGGCGCGCGTGGAATACGACACCGAGAAATTGAACCGCAATGCCATTGAGAAACGCATTCGCGGGATGGGTTACGCGGTGGCGAAAGAAGGCGTGGCGGCGTCCTTCGCCGAACGGCGCGAATTGATCTTCGCTTTGCTGGCGGGCGCGTTCGTGCTGGTGGGCTGGTTGGCGGGGCGCTTCTTCGGTGCGAGCGAATGGGTCACGACACCGCTTTACCTGGCGGCATATCTATTTGGCGGTTGGGACATCGCGCGCCACGCGGTTCACGCGCTGCTGGAAAAACATTTCGACACCGATTTGCTGATGGTGCTGGCGGCGTTGGGCGCGGGCGCGCTCGGCGAATTCTTTGAAGGCGGTTTGCTGCTGTTTCTTTTCAGCCTGGGGCACGCGCTCGAAGAGATGGCGCTGGATCGCGCGCGCGATGCCGTGCGCAAACTCGGCGACCTCGCGCCGAAGACTGCGCTGGTGCGGCGCGACGGCAAGGAAGTCGAACTGAGCGTAGAGCAACTCACCGTAGACGACACGGTGATCGTGCGACCGGGCGTGCGCATCCCGGTGGACGGCGCGATTCTCAGCGGCGCATCGGCGGTCAATCAGGCTCCGGTCACGGGCGAAAGCGTGCCGGTTGAAAAAGCGGTGGGCGATAAAGTCTTCGCCGGAACGGTCAACGGCGACGGCGCGCTGGAAGTCAAAGTCACGCGGCTGGCAAAAGACAATACGCTGGCGCGCGTGATGCAGATGGTCGAGGAAGCGCAAACGCAAAAGACGCGCACGCAACAAATGACTGAAAAGTTCACGCGCTGGTTCGTACCCGCTGTGCTGATCGCGGTCGTGTTGATGATCGTCGTACCGCTGCTGTTCGGCGGCGCGTTTCGTGAATCCTTCCTGCGTGCGATGACCTTGCTCGTTGCGTGTTCGCCTTGCGCGCTCGCGCTCGGCACGCCTTCAGCAATGTTGGCGGGCATCGCGCAAGCGGCACGCAAAGGCTTGCTCATCAAAGGCGGCGCGCATCTCGAAACGCTCGGCGCATTGACGACGATTGCGTTTGATAAAACCGGTACGCTGACGCACGGCCAGCCCGAAGTCACCGATGTCGTCACCGCAGCCAATCACGACGCCGATGAATTTCTCGCAACGGCGGCGGCGCTTGAAAGCCGCTCCGGCCATCCGCTGGCGCAAGCCGTCGTGCGCGCGGCGAATAAACGTGCGCTCACGTTGCCTGCGGCGGGAGAACTGACTTCGTTCACGGGGCGCGGCATTCGCTCGACGGTCAACGGCGCAGACGTGCTGATCGGCAATCGCAAACTGTTTGCTGAATTCAGCATTGCGCTGCCCGATATGTTGCGCGCGGAAATGGAGCGTTTGGAAGCAGACGGCAAGACGACAATGATCGTAGCCATCGGCGGCACAGCAGCGGGGGTGATTGCATTGGCTGATACGCCGCGCGCCGATGCGAAAACGACCTTGCAACGGCTCAAACAACTCGGCATTCGCCAGACGCTGTTGCTGACGGGCGACAACCGGCGTGTCGGCGAAAAGATGGCGAGCCTGCTCGGACTCGATGCCGTGCGCGCCGAATTGATGCCGGAAGACAAAGTGACGGCGATTCGTGAACTCGCTGCCGGAGAAACCGTAGCGATGGTCGGCGACGGCGTGAACGATGCGCCCGCGTTGGCCGCCGCCAGCGTAGGCATTGCGATGGGCGGCGCGGGAACCGATGTCGCGCTCGAAACGGCGGATGTCGCGCTGATGGGCGATGAACTGAGCAAACTGCCTTTCGCTGTTGGGTTGGGTCGCGCCACGCGCCGTATTGTCTTTCAAAATCTGGTAATCTCGGCGCTGGTCATCTTGTTTTTGGTCGTCACTTCAATTCTCGGTGTGGTCGGCATCGGACTGGCGATTGTCTTTCACGAAGGCAGTACGCTGGTTGTCGTTGCCAATTCGCTCCGGCTGCTGGCTTATCGAGAGTAGGCGGCACATCAAATGACAGAAACTGCTCTGAAAATCTTTTTGCCGATCTATTTTCTCGCTTGGTTCGCGCTGGCCTTTGCTTGGCGTTCTTACCTGACCTGGAAGCGCACCGGACGCAACCCTTATCGACTGGGTAAGAGCGACAACGCGCATGATTTTGTTGGCGTGTTGTTTCGTCTGACGATGGCGGTGAGCGCAGGCGTTGTCCTGCTGCATTCGTTGTCGAGTAAACTCTATGGCTACCTTGCGCCGATTGTCTAACTACAACATCCGGCATTGGTTATGCTCGGCGTCGTGTTGCTGTTGGTGTCTTTCCTCTGGATTCTGCTGGCGCAAAAACAGATGGGCGATTCGTGGCGCATTGGGATTGACCACGAAGTGAAAACGCCGCTGGTCAGAGAAGGCGTCTTCAAGCTTTCACGCAACCCAATCTTTCTGGGCCTACGCATCAATCTGTTGGGAATCTTCCTCATTCTGCCTAATGCTGTCACATTAACTGTGCTGGTCTTGGGCGATGCGCTGATGCAGATTCAGGTGCGACTGGAAGAGGAATACCTGAGCCGCATGCACGGACAGGAGTACGAACACTATTGTCGCCAGACGCGCCGTTGGCTGTAAGAGACTGTGATTCCCAATCAGCTATGACTGATGTAGCGAACAGCTTCTCCCCCACGATTTCACTGAACCGCAACGCGAATTTGTCATAGAAATACAATGGTCTACCCGAAAATTATTGTGGTAGTTTCTGACCGGCTCGAGAGTGCAGATATGGCAAACGGTTACTTCATCCAGCAAAGAAAGCGACATGCCTGGCAGCGCACGATCTCGATTGTGTTATTGGCCCTCTGCTTCTTTGACCTTGCCATTACCGATGTTTTCTTTCTTGGTACATGTGAACAAGAAAATGAAATGCGATCCGTTGCGGTCGCCACGACAACCACGCAAACTCCTACGGTCAATACGCAGTCAGAGTCGGAACATTCTCAAACTCCCGGCGAGTCTTCTGGTGTGGAAGAGGATTGTCTATGCTGCTGCGCGCATATCGTGCCTGTCGCATTGTACAAATACCCTCATCCTTCTCTGCACATAGCCCCAGTCATTTCTGCTCTATCTAACATCCCGTCCGCGCCATCAGTAGAACTCGATCCCCCTCCACGCTTCGTCTAATCCCACAATCCCAGCAGGATTCCGAGACATCCGGTTGCCCGCGCTTGCTTTGAGCAAGGCCGTCGCCGCTCTGTACAAGTCGGCTGGGATTGCAGCACATCCTCGCACTCGTCGCGCTGTCCGCGACATCCGAAAGTTGTAACGCGGTGCAAGTGCCGGGCGAATCTCGGTCTGCACCATAAGGGAGATGAACCATGAAATTTAGATATCTACTGCAAATACCAACCATCTTGATCCTAATGTCTTTGTTTGTCCTGCCTTCTCTCGCGCAGGGGTCGTCTCAAGCGCCTGCTTCCCTCAAACTATCCACCGAGATGGTATCTCTGAATGTGACGGTGACCGATCAGAAAGATCGAGCGGTTGTGGGATTGAAGCCGGAAGACTTCAAAGTGTATGAAAACAAGATTGGGCAACCACTCAGCTTCTTTAGCACAGGCGATGTGCCAGTTTCCTGGGGCTTAGTGCTGGATCGCAGCGACAGCATGAAAGAGGTGATCCAGGATGTGTACCAGGCTGCGGTGCGCGTCGTGAACGAAGGAGTTGAAAAGGATGAGACCTTTATCGTTACCTTCAACAATAAGGTAGAACTAGTCGCGGATTTCGCCTCGGACAAGCAGCAGCTTCAGAAGTCCGTCCTTGGGCTGCGGGCCGAAGGCAGTACAGCTTTATGGGATGCGGTGAGTTTTGCGCTCGAAAAGCTCAAACAAGCAAAGCACCGGAAGAAAGTCCTGCTAGTCATCACGGATGGCGAGGACAATCGCAGCCGCACAGCCTTCAAAAACCTCATCAAGCAAGCAGAGGAAGCAGGCGTGATGATTTATACGGTTGGCCTGTTCCAATCAAAAGAGAAGAGTCGCCCTGGAGTGCGCAACTACGGGCCACGCAGCCGCGTCTCCCCGCGTGAGGAACTGACGCAACTCGCAGCGATCACAGGCGCAAGCGCTACCTTCCCGACTACACTCAAGGAGTGCCTGGAGAAGCTACAACAGATTGCCAATGAAGTTGGGCACCAATACAGCGTGGGCTATTATCCGGGCGATCCCCAAAACGATGGCAAATGGCGTAAGCTCAAGGTGGTCGTGAATCAAAGCAACGCCAAATATGTAGCGCGCACACGTATCGGTTATTACGCGCCGAAAAGCGAGTAGGCGGTGGGTCATTGTCTTGTCAGTTCAGCCGCAACTGAAGCCGGGGGCGTAGAAATTCTTCGTGCTACGGCATCAGACACTATTTTGCCCGCCTATGGGGTAAGGCTTTCCGCATCAACAACGGCTTGATATTCTCCGCTCTTGAACGGAAAGTAAGACGTCTTCCAAATCCGTGTTCAGATTGAATTCGTGGCTGATGTGAAAGCCGTTGCGAATGCCCGCGACGTTGCCGCCAATAATATCTGGTGTGAAGTGTCACAACTGCGATTCAGCGCCAGCTTGGGCATAGGAATGTGGCGTATTCCGATACCATAATCAGCATCACATAATTGGAATTTTCCTCAGAGCAAGTTTATCTTCTGTTTATCTGATGCTGGTCATACTTGAGCGTGCAATGATGAATATGAAATGCTTTGCCGTGCAGAATGAGGAGCCAAGGAACCTGTGCGCATTTTACTGGTGGAAGACGAACAACACGCGGCGCAAATGCTGGCCAAAGGCTTGCGCGATCAGACGTATGCCGTAGATGTGGCGGCTGACGGCGAAGCGGCTTTGTATCAGGCGGGCATGAATGATTATGACCTGATTATTCTCGACGTAATGCTGCCACTAAAAGATGGATTTACCGTGTGCCGTGAGTTGCGCGCGGCTGCTTCGGCGGTTCCCGTACTGATGCTCACCGCGCGTGATGCTGTGCAGGATCGCATCACTGGATTAGACACAGGCGCGGACGATTATCTGGTCAAGCCGTTTGATTTTCATGAACTGCTCGCGCGAGTGCGGGCGTTGCTGCGGCGTGGCCCGGTGCTTCAGCCAGTGCAACTCAAAGTGGCCGACTTGACCCTCGAAACGCGGTCACGCCTTGTCCGGCGTGGCGGCAAACCGATTGACCTGACGGCGAAGGAATATGCGCTGCTGGAATATCTCATCCGGCGCGCAGATGAAGTCGTCACACGCGCGGATATTGCCGAACATGTCTGGGATGAAACCTTTGATCCCTTTTCCAATTTGATTGAAGTTTATATCCAACGACTGCGGCGTAAGGTGGATGAAGGCTACGCGCGGAAGCTGATTCGCACGTTGCGCGGCGAAGGTTATCGGCTGACTGCCGGAGAGGAAGACGAACTTGCTTGATTCGGTGCGCACACGGCTGACGTTGTGGTATGTAGGCGTGCTGGCGCTCGTGCTGCTCGGCTTCAGCCTGGGCGTCTATGCGTTGCTGGCACGTAATCTGCATCAGCGACTAGAGGCAGGACTGCGCGGCACGACGGAAGCCATTGCCGCTATGATCGAACGCGAGCGGGCCGAAGGTGAATCGGCAGCGGAGGCAGCCAAAAGCGCGATTGAAGAATTGCATTATCCTCAGCAAGGGCTGGCCGTTTATGACGGACGGCGTCAGTTGCTGGTCGCCAAACCTGCGGGTAGCGGCGTCGAGGCTCCGTCGCCGCCTGAGAACCTCACGCCATCCAGCCAGATCACCTATCAAACCATTCCGGCGACACAAAAAAACGATGAGGACGGTATCCGCGTTGCCTGGCAGCGCGTCTCTCTAACAGCGGCTCGTAACGAATACTGGATCGTGGTGGCGCAGCCGCTGGAAAGCATTGCGGAAGAACTGGAACAGTTGCGGGAAATCTTTTACCTCGCCGTGCCGCTGGCCTTGCTGGTCGCGGGGCTGGGGGGATGGTGGCTGGCGCGGCAATCGCTGGCCTCGGTCGTGGCAATGTCAGAACAAGCGCGGCGCATCGGGGCGGAAAACCTTGGTCAACGTTTGCTGGTTGCCAACCCACGCGATGAACTCGGACAACTGGCGGCGACATTCAATGAATTGTTGGGACGGCTGCACAATGCATTTGACCAGCAGCGGCAATTTATGGCGGACGCTTCGCATGAATTGCGGACTCCGCTGTATGTGATTCGCACCGCGACGGCAGTCACACTGGAACAGCCGCAGCGCGCCGAAACCGAATATCGGGAAGCCCTAGCGATAGTCGAAGCGCAGACGCAGCGGCTCACGCGGATCGTGGAGGATATGTTCATCCTCGCGCGCGCCGATGCGGGACAACGCGAATTACAGGTGACGGATTTCTATCTGGATGAACTGCTGGCCGCGACGGTGCTGGCCGCGCGGGTGCTGGCGGAACGCAAAGGCGTTGGCCTGGAACTGCAAGCTGCGGAAAGTTTGTATCGTGGAGATGAAGGATTGCTGCGGCAGATGCTGCTGAATCTGCTTGATAACGCAATCAAGCATACACCTGCTGGCGGCGCAGTGATGGTGCATCTCTTGACGACTCAGACAGCCTGTGAAATTACGGTAACGGACACGGGCGCGGGGATTCCCGCCGCCGCGCAATCCCACATTTTTGAGCGGTTCTATCGGGTAGACAAAGCGCGTTCACGCAGTGAAAACGGCAAAGGCAGCGGAGCCGGGCTGGGACTCGCCATTGCGCGCTGGATTGCCGAAGCACATCACGGCACGCTGCGGCTCAAGCGCAGTGATGCCAGCGGCAGCGTCTTTGTCGTTGCGCTTCCCGCCTTTTCCCTGACACCCAAAAATAGCTGAGTCACACCCGACGATTTATCTTCTGTTTATCTGCTGCCTGCTACTTTCCTGCCAGTCACTTTTTGTTAGCATTAGTTTTCAAGCAAAGGAGCAACAACATGAAAGGTAAACTGATATTTTGCGCTCTGGCATTATGCCTGAGTGCGCTGACAGTATTGGCACAGGAGCAGCGCGTCCAGATGAAAGACTTGCCAGCGGCGGTGAAAGCCACCGTGCAGGAACAAAGCAAGGGCGCGAAAATGCGCGGGCTGTCAAAGGAACGCGAGCAGGGCAAGACCGTCTATGAACTCGAACTGATCGTCAATGGACACAGCAAAGATATGATTATTGATGAGTCGGGCGCGATCCTTGAAGTTGAGGAGCAAATCGCGCTCAACGCTCTGCCTGCGGCAGTGAAAGCGGAACTCGAAAAACAGGCAGGCAAGGGGAAAATTCAGAAGGTCGAATCTGTTACGAAAGGCAACACGCTGGTTTATTACGAAGGCGTCGTGAAGACTGGAAAAAAGGCGACAGAAATCAAAGTCAGCCCAGACGGAACCCCCGTCAAATAGCGATCCCGGCAGGCGCACAAAACAGCTTTGTGTGCCTGCCGCACTTTACCAATGAAAGCAACACAACGATCCATCGTGAAGCTCGCGGGGCTGATGCTCGCGCTGCTGCTGTTACCCGTTGGCAGCGCGGCGCAGACGAAGAAAAAGTCGCCCCCACCACCAACGCCCGTCGAGCAAATTACGGGTCACACCGCAACGCTTCCTGATCGGCAGTTACGCTTTGCGTTACCCGATGGCGTGACGTTGGATGACGGGTTATCGGAAGACGAAGCGGTAGCGATTGCGCTCTGGAACAACGCGCAGTTGCATACTGATCTGGCTGCATTAGGACTGGCGCGGGCTGATCTGTTGGACGCGGGGTTATTGCGCAATCCGATTCTGCAAATTGTCCTGCCGCTTGGCCCGTACCATCAATTCGAGAGCCTCCTCAATTTTCCGCTCGAAGTTTTTTGGCAACGACGCAAACGTGTCGCGGCTGCTGCGGCGGAAGTGGAGCGCGTCGCCGTCAGTCTGGAACAAAACGCGCTGAACCTGATGCGTGATGTGCGGCTGACGTACACCGATTTGTGGCTGGCAGGGGAGCGCGCGCGACTGGCGGAGGAAGCTGTGCGCGTGCGCGGGCAAATTGTGCGGCTCACGAATGTGCGGTTGCGGGTTGGGGATGTCAGCGACCTTGAAGCCACTGCCGCGCGCCTGGATGAAAGCCTCGCGGTCGAACAGGCTGTGCGCTTGCGGCGTGAGGTGGGCATTACGCAAAACCGGCTGCGGCAATGGCTGGGAATGAGCGCGGATATGCCGTTCACGATGAATGAACCCAAAACAGAACCGACAGCAATGCAAGTCGCACTCAAACCCGATTCCTCAGTTTCACTGGATGAAATGCGCAAGCTGGCATTGGCCTCGCGCCCGGATTTGCGAGCGGCAGAATTGGCAATGGAAGCTGCGGCCAAACGTGCGAAGTGGGAACAATCGCGCATCGCTGCCCTGGCGGGCTTGCTTAATCTCAAGCAGGGCGAGGGCGTTCCTTTTGCACCGCGTCCGGGACTGTTGGCTGAACTGCCGATTTTTAATCGCAATCAGGGCGGCATCGCGCGCGCCGATGCCGAAGTCGAGCGCGCCGCCTGGCAATATCTGGCGGTGCAGCAGCGCATCGCAGGCGAGGTGCAAGAAGCCTTCCAGCAAGCTCAGCAGGCGCGTGAATCGCTGACTGTCTGGCAGACGCAGGTGATGCCGCAGGCCGCCGAGAATGCGCGCTTGTCGGAACGCGCCTTCAACCAAGGCGATCAGTCCTATCTGTATGTGCTGGATGCGGTGCGCCGCGTCGTGGATGTGCGCGTGCGTGAAGCGGAGTTGCGCGCCGACCTGCAACGCGCTGCCGCCCAACTGGCACGCAGCATCGGACAGAAAGTTGAGAAACCTTCTCATGCAAAACCATAACTACAAGTTCGTTGCTATTGCGTGCCTGCTGCTGTCGCTGGTGTGGTTCTCCGGCTGTTCCGCTTCCAAAGCTGCGCCGCCAAAATTGACTGCGCCTGCCAAAGTTGAGAACGCGGTGAAAGAAGCAGATTTGGCGACGATCAAATTAACCCCCGAAGCAGAAAAGCGGCTTGGCATTGAAACCGTTGCGATGGAGTTACGTGATGTGCCGCGCACGCTGGATGTCAACGGCGAAATCGTCACGCCACAAGGGCAAACTATGATGGTTGCTGCGCCGATGGCGGGGACATTGCGGGCCGTGCAGAATCGCACGCCAACGGTCGGACAGGCAGTGCAAAAAGGGCAGACGCTGTTTCAGTTGACGCCGTTCCTCGCGCCGGAACGCGATTTACGCATTCAGATCGAACGCGACATTGCTTCGCTGTCGGAGCGTGTCGCAGGCATCAAACAGCGCAAGGAACGTGCTGAAATTTTAGCCCAAGAAAAAGCGGGCAGCGTGCGCGCGGTCGAAGAAGCACAGGCCGAACTCGCTGTAGCCGAAGCGGAATTGAAAGGCGCGCGGGAACGCCTGACGCGCTTTGACAAGGGCGCGCTCAATTCAGATTTCAGCGTTGCGATCACTGCGCCGCTCAGTGGCGTGATTCAAAAAGTCAGCGTCAGCGCAGGCGATGCGATAGCGGGCGGCGCGAACCTACTGGAAATCAGCAATCAGGCAACCGTGTGGATTCGCGTGCCGGTGTATGTTGGCGATCTGCCACAACTCGTGCGTGGACAGTCAGCGCACATTCGCAATCTCAGCAGCGGAGAGGGCACACCTATCCGAATGGCGCGCCCGGTCAATGCGCCGCCCACCGCAGACGTAACAGCAGCGACCGCCGATTTGTATTTCGCTTTGCCCAACGCGGACGGAGCACTGAGGCCGGGACAGCGCGTCGGCGTGACGCTGGCACTACGCTCGCAGGAACAGAGCCTCGTCATTCCCTGGTCAGCCGTGCTGCACGATGTACAGGGCGGCGCGTGGGTTTATGAAAACACCGTGCCACAAACGTTCGTGCGGCGTCCGGTCGAAGTAAAACGTGTTAGTGGCGCAACGGCGGTGCTCAGCCGCGCGCCGTCGCCGGGCGCAAAGATCGTCACCGTCGGCGCGACGGAATTATTCGGCACAGAATTTGGTGCAGGCAAGTAGTACGAACCATCACCCCATGCTCAAATCACTTGTCTCCATTTCACTAAAGCTGCGCGGCATCATCGTTATCCTCGCCGTGATTTTGCTGGTCGTCGGCATCAGGACATTGCCCAGCACACAACTCGATGTCTTCCCGGAATTCGCACCGCCTCTTGTAGAGATTCAGACGGAAGCGCCGGGCTTATCTACGACTGAAGTCGAAAGCCTCGTCAGCACGCCCATTGAAAATTCGCTGAACGGTCTGACCTCCCTGAAGACACTGCGCTCGAAATCCGTGCTGGGTTTGTCGTCCGTCGTGCTGATTTTCAATGCGGGGACGAACCTGATGACCGCGCGGCAATTGGTGCAGGAACGACTCGCGTTGGCGGCGAGCCGATTGCCCGCCGCCGCAAAACCGCCGGTGATTCTCTCGCCGCTCTCTTCCACGAGTCGCGTGATGAAAATTGGTCTCTCATCAAAAACGCTTTCCCAAATGGACATGACCGATCTGGCACGCTGGACGATGCGACCGCGATTGATGGCCGTGCCGGGCGTGGCGAACGTGGCAATCTGGGGCGAACGCGACCGCCAGTTTCAGGTGATGGTTGATCCCGACCGTTTGCGCAATCACAACGTCACGCTGGACGCCGTCATTAAAGCCACGAAAGATGCGGTCATACCGGAAACAGGCGGTTTCATTGACACGCCGAATCAGCGCCTTTCCGTCACCAACATTCAGCCCGTGACTGCGCCGCGCGACCTCGCAGCGATTCCCGTTGCCACCACGCGCAAAGCGAATGCAACCAGCACAAGTGGCTTCACACCAACACTGAGTCTCGGCGATGTGGCTGAGGTGCGCGAAGGTTTTCCCGCGCCGATTGGGGATGCTGTCATCAATGACAAACCAGGCTTGTTGCTGATCGTGGAAAAGCAACCGCAGGGAAATACGCTGGATGTGACGCGCCAGGTCGAAGCGGCGCTCAATGATTTAAGGCCGGGGCTGAAAGACATCGAAGTGGATTCCACGATTTTTCGTCCCGCTACTTTTATTGAAATGGCACTGCGCAATCTCAACAAAGCGTTGCTGATTGGTTGTGTGCTGGTGGTCGTGGTGCTGGCACTGTTTCTCTTTGATTGGCGCACTGCGTTCATTAGCCTGACGGCGATTCCGCTTTCGCTGGTGGCGGCAGGGCTGGCGTTGCATTACACGAATAGCACGGTCAACACGATGGTGCTGGCGGGACTGATTCTGGCACTCGGTGAAGTGGTGGACGATGCCATCATTGATGTCGAGAACATTCAGCGCAGACTCAAATTGAATCGTGCGGCGGGCAATCCTGAATCGGCTTTCGCGGTCGTCCTGAAAGCTTCGCTCGAAGTGCGCAGCGCGATTGTGTATGCGACGATGATTGTCGTGCTCGTCTTCCTGCCGATTTTCTTTCTTGATGGGTTAGCGGGTTCGTTCTTCCGTCCGCTGGCCGTGTCGTATGTCTTAGCTGTGCTGGCATCGCTGGCGGTCGCACTGACGCTCACGCCCGCGCTGTCATTGATCCTGCTGCCGCGCGCTGCTGCCACCGAGCGTGAATCACCCGTGACGAAAATCCTGCTGCGAATGTATCGCGCCGTCCTGCCGCGTATCGTTCATCACACACGCCTTGCCATTGCGACGATGCTCATCATTTTCATTGCAGCGGCGGCAACCGTTCCTTATCTCGGCGAAGAGTTCTTTCCCGAATTCAAGGAAACGGATTTTCTGATGCACTGGGTCGGCAAGCCCGGCACGTCGCTGGATGCCATGACGCGCAGTGTGATCGCGGTCAGTAAAGAGTTGCGCTCCATTCCCGGCGTGCGCAATTTCGGCTCGCATATCGGGCGCGCGGAAGTTGCGGATGAAGTCGTCGGGCCGAACTTCACCGAGCTGTGGATCAGCATTGATCCACAGGCCGATTACGACCAGACGGTGGCGCGCATTCACGAAACGGTCAACGGCTATCCCGGTTTGTTCCGCGATGTGCTGACGTATCTGAAAGAGCGCACGAAGGAAGTGCTGACCGGCACAGGCGCGAGCATCGTCGTTCGTCTCTACGGAGCAAACCTTGATGTTTTGCGCGCGAAAGCCGCAGAGATTCAGACGACGATGAGCAGCGTGTCAGGCGTGACCAATCTCAAGCTGGAACAACAGGTGCTCGTGCCACAGATCGAAGCGCGCACCAAACCGGAAGCCCTGGCGCGGTTCGGTCTGACACCGGGCGATGTGCGCCGCGCAATGGCGACGTTCATCAAGGGGCTGAAAGTAGGCGAAGTTTATGACGAACAGAAAGCCTACGATGTCGTGGTGTGGGGCAGTGATCGCGTGCGCACCGATCTGGAAGCATTGCGCGCGATTCACATCAACGTGCCGACGGGCGGCGGAGTACGGCTCGGCGATGTCGTAGAATTGCGTATCGCGCCGACACCAAACCTGGTGCAGCATGAAAATAATTCGCGTCGTCTGGATGTGACCTGCGATGTCAGCGGACGCGATCTGGGCAGCACCGCGCGTGAGATCGAAGCGAAAGTGCGCACCCTGAATTTTGAGCGCGGCTATCACCCGGAATTTCTCGGCGAATTTGCGGCGCGGCAAGAATCGCGCAATCGTCTGCTGGCGCTGGCGGGCTTGTCGTTGCTGGGCATCCTGATGCTGCTCTATGCCGATTTCAAAGCACTGCGGCTGACGCTGCTGGTGTTTTTGACATTTCTTTTTGCCTTAGTGGGCGGCGTGGCGGGCGCGTTTGCCAGCGGTGGTGTGTTATCACTTGGCTCTCTGATCGGCTTTATCACGGTGCTGGGCATTGCCGCGCGCAACGGCATCATGCTGGTCAGTCATTATCGGCATCTCGAAGTTGAAGAGGGCCAGCCCTTTGATCTGAACCTGATTCTGTGCGGCGCACAGGAACGACTGGCTCCAATTCTGATGACCGCCTCCGTGACGGCATTGGCGCTTGTCCCGATTGCACTGGGCGGTATGAAGCCGGGACAGGAAATTGAATACCCGATGGCTGCCGTAATTCTCGGCGGGTTGGTTACTTCTACGCTGCTCAATTTGTTTCTGCTGCCGGCACTGTACTGGCGCTTTGGCAAAAGAGCCTCGCACGATCAGGAAGGAACGGAATGAAGAATATGGGAAGACTCTTATCCACCTTTCGGCTTGCTTTGTTATTGCTAGTGATTTGTGGATCGCAACGTATTTACGCACAGCAGCCGGAAGCACCGGATGAGGAGAAACGCACGACGGAAACAGCGCAGACCCCATCACCTGCAACAACTGATCGGCGTGCGCGCGTGGAGCAACTGGAGAAGAATTTTTTCCGTGATCTGGCGCACGATCAGAAAGTGATCTGGACAAGCCCCTTGCGGTTGCAATCCACGCATTGGAAATGGGTGCTGCCTCTGTTTGGCGGGACAACTGCCCTAATTGCTTCAGACAAAGGAACAACACACGAAGTCAGTGAACTGATCACTGGCAGTCCAACCAGTTTGCGCGCGAGTCGCTGGACATCTCGTGTGGGCGGAGCTACCGCAAACTTTGGCGTAGCGGGCGCGATTTACCTCGTCGGACGCTGGACGAATAATAATCGCCTGCGCGAGACGGGGCTACTGGCGACGGAAGCCGTCATGCACGCCGGGGTTGTGGTCAACTCCATCAAAATCGCAACCAATCGGCAGCGCCCGGAGCAGGGCGATGGCAAGGGCCGCTTCTGGTCAGGCGGCAAATCTTTTCCCTCAGGACACGCGGGAATGAGTTTTGCGCTGGCGACCGTCGTGGCGCAAGAATACCGAGACAAACCACTGATCCGCTGGGGGGCATACGGGCTGGCAGCAGCCGTGAGTGCCTCGCGGGTAACAGGACTCAAGCATCATCCTTCGGATGTGGTGATTGGTGGATTGATTGGCTATGGCATCGGCAGATACGTCTGGCGTTCGCATCAGCCCCGCAATGTTACGGGTGCTATGAAGGCGGAGCGTCCGCCAGCCACTTGGCGACCTGTGATCGCACCGCAGATCAGCCGCGCGGCGGGGATGTATGGCGTGACGATGACGTGGAGTTTTTGACAGCAGAACCAATGAGGGAAGAATAGTTTAATCCCTGCCACAAAGTAGAATTCAATTTTTAATTATAGGGTACGACCAATGAATCCTTTCATCCATTCGCGAATTTCATCTCGCACCCGACGAAATACCGCAAGCGTTTCTTCAGGGCTTTTTGCGCCGGGGGCTGGTGGGTCTTCAAAACTATGATGAATGCGTTCGGCATTGCCGGGGAAAAAGGGACAGGTTTCTTTCGCATGATCACACACCGTGATGATGTAATCAAAATGTTGTGCGGTGAATTCATCGGCAGATTTTGAGCGATGACCGGAAATATCAATGCCGATTTCCTGCATGGCTTGAATGGCTTCGGGTCTAACAACGCTCGGCTTTACTCCGGCGCTTTCGACCGAAAACGCGCCGTTGCCATCGTGTTGCAGAATCCCTTCTGCCATTTGGCTCCGGGCAGAATTGCCGGTGCAAAGAATTAAAACGCGCTTGGGTGCGGTCATTCAATCATTCCTTTCGAGAAGATTTCAGCGCCTTCGCCTGTGCGCTGTTCGTGGACGTTTTTTGTTTCGGCTTTATCAACCAACAACCAACGAAACAGAATCGTTGCGGCAGCGCCTCCCAACAATTGCCCCAGAATAAATCCGGGCGCATCAACCGGGCGAATTCCGGCAAAGGTGTCGCTCATCATTCGCGCCAGTGTAACAGCGGGATTAGCAAACGAAGTTGAAGCCGTAAACCAGTACGCGGCGGTGATGTACGCGGCAACTGCAAAGGGAACAGCATTCGGCTTTTTCTTGGTACAACTAAAAATCACCGCCAGTAATCCGAAGGTAGCGACAAATTCACTAAACATCTGCGCGCTTCCGGCCCGAACGTGTTGAGAAACAGAAAACAGTGGCTCACTAAACATCAAGTGCGCCACTGCTACACCGATAAAGGCCCCGCTCATTTGTGCCAAAAGATAAGCGGGAACGTCGCGCCACTTGAGACTGCCGGTCGTCGCTTCGGCTAACGTGACGACGGGGTTAAAATGCGCGCCGGAAATGCTCTCAAAGGTGAGGATGAGCGCAACGAGTGCCGCGCCTGTTGCCAGTGTATTCGCCAGTAACGCAATCGCTACATTTCCACCCGCCAAGCGGTCGCCCATTATTCCTGAACCGATCACCGTCGCTAATAATAACGCTGTCCCCAATGCTTCGGTGGTCGTTCGTCGTGCCAAATTCATTGGTATGCCTCAAACGAAAAAATTACTTTCAGGTGGTATCGCTGGCCGCGCGGGTTTGTACTTTGAATTTGCCTTTTTCCAAGCAAGTAAACGATGTGACTTCATCGCCTTGTTTTTTGTTCTTGTAATCGGCAAAAACCCAGCGTGCGCGTAAGGTCTGACTGTAGACACGCACATCAACCGCATTGCTACCTGTGACCTTGAGCCGCAGCGTTGTCCCTTTCTGGTTGGTGCATTGGCCCGCCACTGCTGAGACTTCGATTAACTCCACTTGATTCGATTCCATTTTTACCTGGTCGTTTTGTTTTTTGTTCGTATCTTGTGCAAATGATTGCCAGCCGTTGGCAGGGCAGAAACCCAACACACACGCAAAGGATAAGAGGCGCATGAAGGTCATGGAAAGTTTCATTGTCATAGCTCCTTGTCGGTAAATGAGGGTGATTACTTTGCCCGTTGTAATTTCAGTTTCATCAACACCGCCGATGAACAAGGGGGCAGATTCCATTCCGGGGAATGCTGAAGTCGTTGGTTGTATCTCCAACGTTTGGCTTCTTGAAAACCGAAGTTCTTGGCAAAAAACTCTTGGGCGCTCGTCGTCAGTAGTAAGACTTCACTGATGCTCTTCTCTCTTGCTTCACTCAAGAGAGAGAACACAAGACGGGTTCCAATCTTTGCCCCTTGATAATCAGGATGGACAGCGGCAGAGCGCAATAAACCGAGTTGCCCGTGCTGCTCTAATCCGACACAGCCGACAATCTTTCCGGTATAGGTCTTGGCCACTAAAAAGCTAGGAAGATATTCTGTCACTCCTTCAGATGGCAGATTCACCACCTGAAGAAGTGACAGAATTTCATCAAGCGATAACGGAATAGCTTGCGTGATGATAATCAGCGGCTCGTTCATATCTAACGACAGATGCCGACAAGCTGATTCGTGGATGTTACACAGCAAGAGCTTTGTTCGGCGGTTTCTGGCAACTGGTCTTCGAGCACAACAAACGCCTCCCACGCATTGCCGTCCGGGTCCGCTACCCACGTTTTATCTTGCACGGCATAACAGCAGGTCGTGTTTATTTCATCTTTCGTGGTGAGTCCGGCATCTTGCCAGCGTTCGCGTAACGCTAAAACGTCTTCGGTAGCGCCGACCTGTAAACCAAGGTGAGAAAGCGCGCCGCGTTCTTTTACTGGTGCTTCATTGAGCGCGAGATTCAACGGCGGGTTTTGCACGTCGAATTTGGCGTACCCGGTGCGCACCTTTAAGGGTTCAATGCCGAGCATTTTCTTGTAGAATTCGATGCTGGCAGTAACATTTTGCACATTCAACGAAATGTGCGGCTTCAAAACAGTGACTTGATTCATAGTGTTCTCCTTATTCATATTCGATGAATCGAATATGGAAGGCACGATACAGCAAGAAAATATATTCGTCAAATCAAATACGTTCTGTGCTACTATTTTTTTGTTATGGGGAAAACAACTGACTTTGAGATGGAACGGTTCTTTCTGGCGTTGTCGGACAGAACGCGGCTTCGGATTCTAAACCTCATCGGGGATGATGAGATTTGCGTGTGTTTCTTTGTCGAGGTGTTAGATGAACTACAGCCGAAAATCTCGCGGCACTTAGGCGTGCTGCGTGAATTGGGGATTGTCTCAGCGCGCAAAGATGGCAAATGGATGCACTATCGAATTGATACCCCGAAGTATCCGCACGCGGCGCGAATGCTTGAGGATGTGAGAGCGTGGCTCAAGGACGATAAAGAGATGCAACGTGACCGGGCGCGGCTGGTGAAAGTCTGCTGTTCTTCCTGCCTTCCTCCAGCGCTCAATGGTGCGCCGCTTCCGGCGAGTGTCGTAGCAGTACGATAAAGCCCTTTCTTACCGCTTGACTCTGGACTCGAGTCCAGAGTGTACAATTTTAATTATGAGGTCAGAAACGCTTCGCATTGGTGAACTAGCGACGCGCTCCGGCGTGAGCATTGACACAGTGCGCTATTACGAACGGCGCAACCTCTTGCCGCGCGCTGTCCGTTCAGCAGGAGGATTCAGGCTTTTTCCTTGTGAGTCGGTCGAGCGCGTTCGGTTCATCAAACAAGCGCAAGAACTTGGGCTTTCACTGGATGAGATTCGCAGGTTGCTGACTACTGGCGGTGTGCAGGAGTGTCAGCGCGTGCGCGACATCCTGCGCGCTAAACTTACGGAACTGGATGAGCGAATGAAGATGATGCGCTCCTTTCGGCGCACGCTCTCACAGCACTTAACCGCGTGTGAAAAGGAACTGAACGAACGCGGCGGCAAAGCGCAATGCCCGGTGCTGGTCAATCTCGCGCACCCACAGCCAAAAAAGGATGTGAAACGATGAAGTCAGAAAAATTTGCTCTCAGTGGCGCAGTAGCGGCGGCCTTTGGTGCGGGTCTTTGTTGTATCGGCCCCATACTGTTCGCGCTCTTCGGACTGGGCGCATTCGGCGCGGCCTCCGTCTTTGAATCCCTGCGTCCTTATCTTCTGACGGTCGCGGTTCTCGCTTTAGCCTTTGGATTCTATCGCGTTTATTTTCGGCGCGAACAGTGTGCGCCCGATGAAGCGTGCGCGACCAAACCCATTAACAAAGTGAATCGTGCAGCTCTCTGGGTGGCGTTGGTTGCGGTCGTTGCCTTTGCACTCTCTCCCTATTACGTGGGTTATCTAGCGGCGGCGGTCGTGCGCCAGAAACCTGCTGTCCCCCTTGCGGCGGCTCCGGCAACCGCACTTGAGACCATCACCATTGAAGTTGAAGGGATGACGTGTGAAAGCTGCGAAGTGCCAATTAAAGCGGCGCTGGATAAGACTTCCGGCGTGCGCACGGCTGAGGTCAGTTACAAAAACGGCAATGCTCGCATTCTATACGACCCGGCACAAACAAACCTCGACCAGATCAAAAGTGCGATTACTTCCACCGGCTACAAGGCAAAGTAAAATTATGAGTGAGTGTTGTTGCCCTCCGAAACCAGTCTCTAGTGCAACGGCTCCGCTCTGCGCTCAATGCGGCACGAAAGGGCGTAGCGTTGACCGATGCACCGTAATTCACCACGTCAAAAGCGAATTGCTTTCGCAGGTGGGTGAAGACGAATATCGGTTTTGTGCGGCTCCGGCCTGTGCGGTGGTGTATTACAACGCTTGTGGGGTAGTGTTTACTGTCAAGGATGTGCGTGACCTTGTGACCGCAAAGGCAAGCGGTGATGCGCGCCCACTCTGTTATTGCTTTGGTTTCACCGAAGGCGACATTCGCCGCGAGATCGCGCAAACAGGTGCAACAACAGTTCCGGCGCAAATCAGTGCATTTATCAAAGCGCAGCTTTGCGCCTGTGAGGTTCGCAATCCATCGGGCGCGTGTTGTCTGGGCGAAGTGAACAAGGCGGCGCAACGACTTTCAGAGAAAGGAAAACCAGAATATGCGTAGAAGAGATTTTACCAGTGGGCTGTTGGCTGCGCCGCTTTTGATGTTTAGCGCGGTGAAGGTGCGAGCCGAAGA
This sequence comes from Acidobacteriota bacterium, assembly GCA_018268995.1. Taxonomy (GTDB): domain Bacteria; phylum Acidobacteriota; class Blastocatellia; order RBC074; family RBC074; genus JAFDVL01. The sequence continues at coordinate 66,311 of JAFDVL010000002.1, forward strand.
GAAAACTATTGTTTTAAGCGTCGGGGGGATGACCTGAGATGGCTGCGCCCGTTCGGTCGAACGAGTCTTGAAAGAAACTGATGGGGTGATAGATGCCAAGGTGAGCTATCCGAACGCGGAAGCGTGGATTAAGTACGATGATCAGAAAGTCACTGTCACCAAACTGCGCGAAGTTATTAACAGCACTGGCTTCAAGGCTGGAAAAGTGAAAGAGGACGCTCATCCGGCGGCTGTGTTTAAGCTGCCAGACCTTGACGGGAAACAGATCAATTCGGCGGATTTGAAAGGCAGCATCATCGTGCTGGATTTCTGGGCGACGTGGTGCAGCCCTTGTCTGGCGGAAATTCCCACCTTCAATGCGCTTCACGCGAAGTATGCGACTCGCGGCGTCAAAGTGATCGGGATCGCCGTGCAATCAGGCTGGGCCAAGGACATCAAACCTTATCGTGACAAACACAAGATCGCCTACGCGACCCTCATCGGCGATGATGAGATTGTCGAGAAATACGGCGTACTCGGTTTTCCGACGACTTACATTCTCGACAAGGACTTCAGGGTTCACAGAAAATTCACCGGCAAGCTACCTGACCGAAAAGAACTGGAACGCGAGATTGAATCCCTGCTCGCTGCTCAATGAAGCGAGCCACACGAACAGAAAGGAACACCGCAATGATTGACTCTGTTTTTCACACTGGCAACCGTCCTGCATTCGTAATCACTTGGCGCTGGATGCTGGCGGTATGTTGTGCAACTCTGCTGACAACGCCGCTTCCAGCCGTCAAAGCTCAGACTGAGCGGCAACCAACCCAGGCCGCTGCAAGCGACGCTGAGTTGAGTCTCCAGGACAAGAAAGTCATCGAATACCTGCAAGGCGTCTGGGGCAAAGACCACAGCGTCGCAACCGTAGATCAGGCAATGGATATTGTCGGTTTGCGCGCATTGGATGAAACGCGCTTTCGCATCGGCCAGTACATCAAACAACATCCCGAACTGCACGTCGTCATCAGGCGGTGGGGATGGGAAACGCTCGTCCTGACGCCGAACGAAAAGCTGATTGCGCGAGCAATCATTAACGCCGCCCGCGAACAGAAGCCGACGCCGACACTCGCACAAATCGCCAAAGCCGTTGACATTTCGCAGAACGATGTAAAGCGCGGTCTGACGATGCTCGAACAGTATCAGATTCTGAAGCGGGAAGAGGCTGCCGATGCAGTGGCCGCGCCGCGTTATCTGAACTGGCATCCGCGCCTGGACTTTGTCTTTCATCGGATGACGGTCTCATCTGGCCGCAACACCAGCGTCAACTGAGCGGTGGACGGTCTGTTGCTGGTCAGCAACAAATACGCGAAAGAAAAAGTTGTCATTGAAGATTCATCACCGGAAGGCACTACGCGCATTCGTATGGAGTTTGATAAAGGCAGGCTGCGCAAGGTTGAGCCGAAGTCCGCGATGCTGTTTATGGGTGGTGGCTGAGGAGTCATCAACCTCTTCAGTTCGGAAGAGACACTAAGTCAATGGTTACAACGTTACCCGGAATTGAAAGACCGCCAGCGGGCGAAGGTGGCGGCAGCCTTTGAGGAAATCAAAAAACGCGAGCATAAATAAATCCTTGTGTAAATTCTCAGGCGACCTATGCAGCTCTACAGCCAACTCATTGACGGCTCGCAGGCAGAAACGATTCTGTTCATTCCCGGACTGACGGGTTCGCACACTTGCTGGGATGAGCATTTTCAAGCTCTGCGTCGCAACTACAATCTGCTGCTGCTGGATACGCTCGGCTTTGGACATTCGCCGAAACCGGACATCGCCTACTCGCTGGATAACCATTTGCACGCCATTGGTGAGACGTTGGAAAGATGGCAGGTGCAACAAACCCATCTGGTTGGGCATTCGATGGGGTGTTTGTTGGGCTTGGCGTTTGCGCACCGGTATCCCGAACGAATCGGAAAACTATGTTTCCTGGCCTTGCCCTGGTTTCAAAACGAACAGGAAGCGCGGGAGAGCATCCGTCATAGCTCGCTCTTCAATCGTTGGTTGGCGATGGATAGCTCGCTCGCACAGGCGGCTTGTACGTTGATGTGTGCCTTGCGCCCATTGCTGTTGCCGATTATCCCGCATCTGGTCAGAGACGTGCCGCCGATGGTCGCCCAGGATGCGCTGCGCCATACCTGGCTCTCCTATTCGAGAACGTTACAGCATGTAATCTTTGAGGCAGATACATCCAACTGGATGGCAGAAATCTCATATCCGCTGCTGTTGATGCACGGGCGACAAGATACAACGGCTCCGCTTGAGAATGTGAAGAACAGACTTGTCTCAACACGCCACGCAAGGTTGATCGAATTGGACGCGGATCACGGCTTGATCTTTACGCATAGCCGGATAATTGCCACCAGCATAGCGGAGTTCTTCTCCATTCCCTGAAATGGGATGCGGGATCAATCCGCCCTCATAATGCCCCTCTCCCTTAATCAGCAATACTCCAGCCCTATGCAGCCGCATGCGAATGGACTCTTGCGATTCACTGGCACAAGAATTCGTTATCGGCATAGCTCCTGTGACGAAAACTCGTTCTTGCGACAGTCTGCCATCGGGTCTTCGTCGGCACAGCAATCAATAACCGTCTCCTGCCCTATTGTGGGCGCTCCATTCGCCGCAACAACGGAGAGATTTTGGCTTGAGAAGTTCCCCGCATAATAGCCTGCGCGAGTGCGCACGATAGTGCGCCTGGCAGTTAAAGACGGCTCGACTTCGACTTTGAGGCGATGCCATTTTCCATCAGGGGTCGGATTTGAAGGAGTGTAGCCAAGAGAATATTGGCGACGCAGTTCAAGCGCGATTTGCTCGAAATCCTCACTCATTTTCTCGTCATTGCGCGGGAAGAATGATTTTCCGCCCGACACCGTAGCGAGTTTGTCCATTACACTTCCACCATTGCTGCGTGGCAACAGCGGGCCAATCAGGATTGTGTAGATCGTCACGCCCGCTTCTTGCACTTTCCGTCGCACATGCCCGAAATCGGTACGCGAATGATTATCTTCCCCGTCACTAATGACAATTAAAGCCCGCTTTGCATACCTGCCGCGCGCGATGGTTTCCAGGCCGAGGCTGACGGCATCGTAGAGAGCAGTGTTCCCTTTCGGCCTAACGTTGCCAAATTGTGAGAGCAATGTCTCGCTGTCGCGCGTTTTATCCAGCAGCAGTTTGGCCGTGTCGCTAAAACTAATAAACGAATATTCGTCTTCCGGGTGACTCGTCTGGATGAAGCGCGCGAGCGCGTTCTGGGCGCGCAGGATTTTATTTCCGGTCATGGAGCCGGAGACATCAAAGACAATGCCCACGGAGGCCGGCGCATCGCGGTCACTGAAGAAGCTGATCTCCTGTCGGACACCGTCGTCGTATACGGTGAAGGCCGTAGGGGCGAGGCCTGGCACATACCGCCCTTCTTTATCTGTCACGGTTACTGCGAAGGAAACTAGCTCAGTGCTAATCACAACGCGACTGTCATTCTCTAATGCTGATGCTTTCGGCGCAAGGACAGCGGCTCCGCTGCTCGACTGCGCCAACGGTGGTTGTGGTGTGGCAAGTAGAGATGCGAGCGCGAGAAGAAAGGTAACGAACCCAGTTCGCCAAACAAATAATAGTGCTTTCATAACTACTCCTATTGCTTCAGTGTAGGCGCGGGGCGTAACCCCATCTTGCGCCCTTGCTCATACACTTTTTTCCAAAGACTGTCGTACTCGGCCTCCGTCATGGGTCGCTTGAGATCAAAGACATAGCTCTTGCCATCTACCCCCAACTGTCCTTCCCAAGTCGCCAGCTCGAACTGATAGCGACCGAGTTGACCGATGTCGCGGATGTCCGCGTAGCGCCAGAAGCGCGCGCCGCCCGTGTCATCCGCGTTGAAAACAACATACTGCTCGTAGACCCGCAGCCATCCTGATTTGCCACCGGCGCGCTGGCGATGGAAGACGGGAATCTCAAAGAGCAATCGGCCCGCTTCCGTCTCGTTCCCAGGCAGCACACCGGTTTCAATCGGGCGGTGGAAGCGCGTGAGCAGTTGCTGCACCACTTCCGGCGTGATCTCCCCTTCCCGCAGGCGAAAAACATAATCGTGTTCCGTGCCCGTGCGGATTGCTTTGCCGTCGGTGAACGGCGCTTTGCGTGGGATGATCGGAAGCGGCGCAGCCTCGTAAACTGTCACGCGCAGTTCGTGGCGCGAAATCGCCAGCCGCTTGATGTCTTCATCGCGCCAAGCGCGACTGTGGCGGGCTTCCTCTTTGTCCTCGCCTTTGAACTCAATTCCTGTATCGGTGATCCGCAACTCGCCCTTTCCTGTACTGACCGCGTGATCGTGCGCAACTTGGTAGGTTGCAATCACCTGAATGCTGTTTTTTGCGGCGGTCGAATCCTGTGCGACGGCCATTGTCGTCACCATCGCAACGAATAGCATCCACCCGCAGAGATTCCGTATGCTCATAGTTCTCATTTGATAAATCCGTTTTTTGCACGCGCTATTCCTGCGCCGTCTGGTTTGGCAACGCTCCAAACTAGACGACGCGATTGTCGGTCAGAAGTATGCGCCGATAGGCAGTTGCTACACTACGATCAGCTTGCCCTTGAGCATGTTCATCCCGCAGGCGAAGGTGAATTCGCCCTTGCGCGGCGTGAATTCGACGGTGACTGCTTCATTGAGCGGCAGGTCACGATTGATGTTGTATTCCTTGATGACGACCGATTTCGCGCAGCCTTCATCGGTTTTGCGCAGGAAGGTTATTTTAGCGGGTACGCCTGCTTTGAGTTTCAGACTGCCTGGGTCAAAGCCTTTACTGTTGATTTCGATGGTCGCGGTCTGCGCGCCATTCTCTTGCTTCGCCGTTTGCGTGGAGCGCTTGGCCAGGAGTTTGGCTCGGCTGATGTTGCAGCACGCTTGCGGTTTCCCGAAGGCTGCTGCCGTCACCAGCAGTGCGCCGATGAGGAATGTGATGGTTGCGATGATTAATTTTCTGTTCATGTTTTTTCACCTCGGTTCATTTGAATTTGAGTTCAGTTTGAGACTCGTCTGATGGGGCTGCGCTTCGCGTGAAGCGCCAGATGTTGAATTGAGTAATTGCGCCGCCGCCAGCACGGACGGCACGTAGTTGATGGTTTCCACTGGCAGTAGACCTTTTGCCGCCAGGGTTTGAAAATCGCGGACGCCTGCCCGCTGAATCGCTCGCGCTATACGTCCTTCGCCCGCATTGTAGGCGGCGAGGGCAAGTTGCCAGTCGCCGAACAGCGCGTATAAATCGCGGAGGTAACGGGCTGCCGCACGAGTGGATTTCTCCGGGTGTTGCCGTTCATCCGTGGAGGCCGTACGTTGCAATCCGTAACGCTCTCCCGTCGCTGGAATGAACTGCCAAATACCAAGCGCCTGTTTGGGCGAAAGCGCCGCCGCGTTGTAACCGCTCTCGACCAAGCCAACCGCGAGCAGCCATTCCGGTACGCCTTCTGCGCGGAAGATGCGCGCCATCATGGGCCGATAACTTGCCAGCCGCATTTGCCCCATCTGCAACCGCTCTCTGCCACGCCCTCGGTAATAGTTGAGATACGCCGCTACTTGCGGAGGCAGAGTTTCGCTTGCGCCCAATGTCGGAGCGGGTTTGGTTGCCCTCTCCTCAAGCGCAACGAGTGCTGCCGTGACTTCGCGCAGATACTCGCGCAGCAGTGGATCATTGCGCTTTACATCTCCGTCGGGGGCTGCCGCTGCGATCATCGCACCTGCCTGTCGAAATAACTGGCGCGCTTCCTCGCGTTGCCCGACCGCTTGTTTCCGCACGGCCTCACGCCGCAGCTTGTCAGCCTCGACAATGACACTGGCGGCGTCGGCAGCCACCGTCACCCGCACCAGAAAACGGTCGAGCGTCTGACCAACATCGGCGCTTTGTGCGCGCACCATCGCAGCGAGGGCGAGCAAGCCCCCCAGCACTACGATAATGCGCGCAGTCTTTTTGTTTACGAGCTTCGCTTGCCTCATCACTGCACATTGATTGGGAACATCACGCGCTGGTTGTTCCCGAAGGTAGCACCGAAATTCCATTTGCCGCGCATCTCGAAATCGCTTTCGACCATGTAGCGCCCCGGCGTCCCCGATGGTGTAGCCGACGCGCCACCGATCATGTCCGACATCCCAGGCATCGGCATACGGGAACTCAATTTGACTTCGCCGACATCCACCAGTTGATTGTCAGCCGCCTTGCGGAATTCCAGTGCGTACTTGTTTTTGCCTTGCTTCAATTGTCCCGATTCGCTCAGCAACGTGACGACATAATCACCGACGCGCTGTTGCGCAATCTGTTTCAACTCAGCCCCGCTGTTACTCGCGCTGCCGCTCCCGTTGTTGCACGCAGCCAATGTGATTCCGAGTACTACGACGGCCAGCGCCGTCAGCATTGATTTCGTTCTCATTTTCGTTTTCTCCTTAGAAATGTAGCGCGATTTGCCAAATCGCGTTACGTTGCATTTTCATTGTTGCAGGGCGTCGCCACGCGACGTGAACGACTCCTTTTTGCTTGATTGACCTTCATTGATTGACGAGCGCCTGCTCTTCAGCTTCCATTACTTCATTGCTTGCAACCTGATCTTCCTCCACTTTCGCCCCATCTGCTGAAACTGTCTGTGGTGAGACTTCCTCTGCGCGCCGTACTTCGTGCTCGCGCAACCACAGGAAGATCGCGGGCGTTACGATCAGCACATGCAGCAGCGATGAAACCATCCCGCCGAGCACTGGCGTCGCCAGAGGCTTCATCACCTCCGCGCCTGTGCGCGTTGACCACATAATCGGCAGCAGCCCGGCGACAACCGTCGAGACCGTCATCACTTTTGGTCGCAGCCGCAGCAACGCGCCTTCCATTACCGCTTCGCGTAAACCTGCGAGCGTCAATCTGCCGCCGAGTTCTTCACGTTTGCGCTCGACCGCTTCTTCCAGATACACGACCATCACCATGCCGGTCTGTGTCGCCGTGCCAAAGAGCGCGATAAAACCGACCCAAACCGCGACCGAAAAGTTGTAGCCCAGCAGCCACACCAACACGACCCCGCCCGTCAATGCGAACGGCACGGCCAGCAGCACGTGCGCGGCTTCCTTAACCGAGTGATAGGTGAAGTAAAGCAGCAGGAAGGTGATGGCGAGCGCAATCGGGATGACGATTTGCAACCGCTGCTTGGCGCGAATCTGGTTTTCGTATTGGCCACTCCACTCGATGTAATAGCCCGTCGGGAGCTTGACCTGTGCAGCGACGGCGCGTTTGGCTTCGTCAATAAATGATCCGGTGTCGCGCCCACGCACGTTCAGCAGCACCAGGCCACGCAGCAGACTGTTCTCGCTCGAAATCATCGTCGGGCCGTTGACCACGCGGATGTCGGCGACCTGCCCCAATGGAACTTGCGTTCCATTCATCCCCGCGACCAGCACTTTGCTGATGGCTTCGGGCGTATCGCGCAGTTCGCGCATATAACGCACGCGCACCGGGAAACGCTGACGACCTTCAATCGTCGTCGTCAGGTTGTTGCCGCCGATAGCCGTCTCGATCACGTCTTGCAAGTCGCGTTTGTTGATGCCGTAGCGCGCAATCTCCTGCGGGCGCGGCGTGATTTCGAGATACGGCACGCCGCCGAGTTGTTCCGGGTAGACATCCGCTGCGCCGCGAATATTCAGCACGACGGCGGCAACTTCCTTGGATTTTTGTTCGAGCGTTTTGAGGTCGGAGCCGAAAACTTTGATCCCAACCTGCGTGCGGATGCCGGTCGAGAGCATGTCAATACGGTTGATGATGGGCTGCGTCCAGATGTTGGTCACGCCTGGCATTTGCAAAGCTGCGTCCATTTCATTGATGAGTTGATCTTTGGTCAGCCCTGGCCGCCAATCTTTCTCTGGTTTCAGATTGATGATCGTCTCAGTCATATTCACGGGCGCGGGATCGGTCGAGGTTTCCGCGCGTCCGAGCTTGCCAACGACCGATTCGACTTCGGGGAAGCGTCGAATCACTTCGTCTTCCATCCGCAGAATTTCTTTCGCGCGCGTAATGGAGACCGAAGCATCCGTCACTGGCATGTACATCAGCGTCCCTTCATTGAGCGGCGGCATAAATTCCGAGCCAATGCCCGAAGCGAGATAGAGCGACGTGCTGAACAACACCAGCGCAAGGCCAATGGTGATGATGCGATGGCGCAGGGCGAACGCGAGCGTTGGGCGATACAGGCCGAGCAGAAAGTGCATCAGGAAGTTGTCGTCTTCGTCGTGAATCTTCCCGCGAATCAGGAGCGTACAAAGCGCGGGCGTTAAGGTGATCGCCAGTAGCGTCGCGCCGACCAATGCAAACGTCTTGGTGAAAGCGAGCGGGTGAAAGAGTTTGCCTTCCTGCCCCGTGAGTGCGAAGACCGGCACGAACGCCAGAACGATGATCGCCATCGAGAAGAAGATCGGTCGCCCAACGAGCTTCGCCGATTCAATCACCACGTCCTTGATCTTCCGTTCGTAATCGGGCGTCTTGCCCGCATAACGCATCGCGTTTTCAGTCACGACGATGCCGGCATCTACCAGCACGCCGATGGCGATGGCGATGCCGCCGAGGCTCATAATGTTCGAGCTGATCGCGGCGTATTTCATGAACAGGAAGGAAATCAAAATCGCTAGCGGCAGCGGAATCGTTACGATCAGGATTGAGCGGAAGTGCCAGAGAAACAGAATGTGCGCGAGCGTGACCAGGATGATCTCCTCAATCAGCGAATGCTTGAGCGTGTCCACCGCACGCTGGATCAAGTCGGTGCGGTCATAGAACGGGACAATCTTGACGCCTTCGGGCAGCCCTTTCTGCAAGTCGGCAATCTTCTCTTTGACGCGCGCGATTACCTCTTGCGTGTTTTCGCCATAACGGATGATGACCACACCCCCGACCGCTGCAAGGCCCATCTTGTCGAGTGCGCCGCGCCGAAAGTCCGGGCCGCTCGTCACACTTGCCACTTGCTTCAAATAAACGGGCGTGCCGTTACGCTCGGTAACGACGATGGATTCGAGATCGGCCATGTTCTGAATCAGCCCCAGCCCGCGAATCACGAAGTCCTTGCCACCGCCTTCGATCAGCTTGCCGCCCACGTTGTTGTTGCTGCGCTCAATCGCCATCCGCACATCGGCGAGCGTCACGCTGTAAGCCCGCAGCTTGTTCGGATCAATATCCACCTGATACTGCCGCACGTAGCCGCCGACCGAAGCGACTTCCGCGACCCCCGGAACAGAATTGAGTTGATAGCGAATGAACCAGTCCTGCAACGAACGCAGCGTGCCCATATCCTGGCCCTTGCCTTCGACTGTGTACCAGTAAACTTGCCCGACGCCCGTTGCATCCGGCCCCAGCGTTGGCACGACTCCGGCGGGCATCTGGCTCGTGGCGAGATTCAGCTTTTCCAGCACGCGCGTGCGCGCAAAGTAAAGGTCGGTGTCGTCGTTGAAGATGATGTTGATCATCGAGAAGCCAAAGGCCGATGATGACCGGATGACGCGCACCCCGGCCAGGCCCTGCAAATTCACGGTCAGCGGGTACGTCACCTGATCCTCGACTTCCTGTGGCGAGCGCCCCGGCCAGTCGGTGAAGACAATCACCTGGTTCTCTGATAAATCGGGGATTGCATCAATCGGCGTGCGCAGCAAGGCCCAGTAACCCCAGCCCGCAATGGCGATATACGCCAGCAGAATCAGGAAGCGGTTGCGTACCGAGAATTCGATGATCCGGCAAATCATTGTTGCTCCTTCTTTCCCATCGCAGATTTCAAATTTTCGATTTGCGATTTCAACTGTGTCTCCGAATCCATCAGGTACTGAATATTGCGCGCAACCTTCTCGCCCGCCCGCAGCCCGGAGCGCACGGTATAGACCTCTTGCCCCTGGGTGCCGACTTTGATTTCGCGCAACGAGAATTTGCTGTTGCCATCGTCCACCAGCACCAGTTGGCGCACGCCGGTATCAATCACGGCGTCGCGTGGCACAACCAGTTGCGGCGGCGGTTTCACTGCCAAGCTCACGTTGACGAACATACCGGGCTTGAGGCGCGTGTGCGGATTGCTGAATTCAAGCCGCACCTTCGCCGTGCGTGTCGTTGGCTCAATCAGTGGATTGATGAACGCCACACGGCCCGTCTGCGTACTGCCATCAGGCAGCGTCACTGCGCCGCGCATTCCGATGCGCACGTTCATCAAGTCGCTTTCGTACACATCGGCCTCCACCCAAATCGTCGAGAGGTCAGCCAGCGTGTAAAGCTCGACGTCCGGCATCACTCGTGTGCCGGGGAAGGCTTTGCGCGCGGTGATAACGCCTGACGCTGGCGCGTAGTAGGTGATGGCCTTCTGCACTTGGCCTGTTTTCTCAAGTGCAGCAATCTGCTGTGGCGTGACATCCCAGAGTTGCAAGCGGCGGCGCGTGGCTTCTACGAGCGAACCGCCCGAATTGCGCACGACTTCAAATTCGCTTTTGCCGAAATCCTGCTGCGCCTTGAGTGCAATCAGATACTCCTGCTGCGTTGCCACGAGTTCCGGGCTGTAGAGCGTGAAGAGCGGCTGCCCTTTTTGAATCTGCTGCCCCTCGAAGTTGCCCATCGTCTCCTCAATCCAGCCTTCGATTTTGGTTTGCACCCGCGTGATGCGCCGCTCATCGGGCATCACGCGCCCCGTTGTGCTGACCGGTTGATCGAACGAGCGCAACTCGACCGTCGCCGTTTGTAAACCGAGGGCTTGCGCGGTATTGGCATCAATCGTAATAACGGCTGTTTGATGGGCGGCTTCGGCCTGCTCCATCTCGACGGCAAGTTGTCCGGCGGGAACAGCGGGTGCGGGCGGCGGCGCTTGCTCCCAGAAGCGCAGCTTGCGCGCCATCGTTGTCGCGCGCAGGGCAGGCGCAAAGGCGAAGGCCGCCAGCGTCCCGCACGTCGCCAGCAAGATCGTGAGCGTCAGCAGCAAGCGCCAGCGCCGTTTGAGAAATACAGTCAGTCGTTTCATCCTTTACCTCGTCAATTCGACGCCCGTGAATCGTTCCAGCTCGGCGAGCGCCTGCTGGTAATCGCTCAGCAATTCGTAATAGCGCGTCTCGTAATCAAGCGCGCGCTTCAGGGTCGTCAGCAGCGTCAGCATCTCCACCTGCCCGACCTGATACGCCGCGAGCGCACTTTCCAGCGCGAGCGTCGCCTGCGGAATCAATCCCTGCTCGTGCAATTTGATGAGCCGCGCCGCTGTGGTTGCGCGCACGCGCGCCTCGCTCAGCTTGTAGCGAAGCAGGGAAAGGTTTGTGTCGAGGCGTGCTTGCGTGGCAGCCAGATTCGCGGCCTGCTCCTTAATTGCGTACCGCTGTTTGGTCGCGGCATAGAGCGGCAACCGCAGCGTCACCCCATAAGTGTAGTAATCCGAAAACAGGGGTCGGTTATGATAAGTGAGGTTGACGCCGACCTCCGGGTACTTGGCTTCGCGTTCGGCCAGCCGGAGCGATTTGTTGTTCCCATCAATTTGATGTCGGAGTTGTTTGAGATCGGGCGCATTCGCTTCGGCCCGCTGCGCCAGTTCTTCCAGCGGCGGTGGCGTAGGACTCATCTGCACTGCGGCGAGTTTCTCAATCGGTGTTTCAGGATCGCGGTAGAGTAATTGATTCAACTGCGCGGCGGTGATCGCACGTTTCGCTTCGAGCATGCCTTGTTTGTCGAGCAACTCCGTAATCTCGACGCGCGCGTTGATGACGTCCACTTGTTGTGCTTTGCCGACGCCGTAGCGCGCCTCCGCCACTTGTGCAATCTTGTCGAGAATCTCCTTATCACGAGCGAGTACCGCGAGGGCGCGGTCGGTGTAATACAACTCGTAATACGCTATCTTCACTTCGCTCGTCAGCCGTAGCACCGTTGCCGCATACACTTGAAATTTCGCTTCGGCTTCCGCATCGGCAACCTGACTGCGCAGACGGCGCACGCCGAACCAGGGGAAGTCCTGACTGAAGCCCACTGTGATTTCGCTGAAGTCATTCCTCAGTCCAGCGAAAGGAACCGGATTCGTCACCGTGTTGTTGCTGAACGAAACCATTGGGTCGGGCAAGGCTTTCGCTTGCGGAATGCGTGCGCGCGCCGCATCGAACTCCCGTTTCAGGGCGATGATTTCAGGATTGACCGCCAGCGCCGCTTCAATCAGGCTGGCGAGACTAACACCGCCTGCGGGGGCGTGCTGAGTCTGGCTATGCGGCTGCGCACAGATGGGCGCAACCGACGCAGGAAGAAAAAGGGCGAGCAACACGGCGGCAAAACATCGCCGTGTAGAACGAAGAACATTCATCGCTTTTCTGATCTCGCGGCACAGCGCCGCAGTGATTGCTGGTCGGCAAGATACTTCCTGCCGGACAGCGGAACGTTTGCGCACCGCAAGCAGCCCTTCAGCCGCGTGCCGGTACGTCAACCAGGCACACTACGGCCTCGTTAGATCAGAAATGTAACGTTGGAAAGGAAGAGATCGGGCGGATGATGATGCCGTAGATGATGCTCTGCCGACCTAATTGGAATGGAGGTTTTGGAAGTTGTAGCTTCGCGCGTAGGAACGAGCGAAACGACGCGAATCGTGACAATCGGAGGCGCAAGCGTCAGGGACTGGGGCGTGAAATCGAACTGCGCACCGCCTGTGGACTCGCCACACTTGACTTCGCAGCAGATCATCGCGGCTATTGACCCGGTGGGTGAGGTTCCCAGCGCACAGCAGGCCATTTCGCTCATTCCCTCGCAATCGCCCTGGCTCTGCATGGTGCAAACGGTTGGCTCGCTGAGACTGCTGCTGATGGCCTCAACCCCGCAGGCAATTCCGCCTGCCATCGCCTGACCAGCGATGACGAGTAAAAGGAAAAATGCAGCAATCCGTCTCACCATAACGTTCTTAGAAATACACGAGCGGAGCTTGTGCTGTCAATCGTTAAATCTCTGGAAGCATGCTGTTTATTCCCCAGGTTGAGACCAGGCATTTAATTTGACTGAACCCCCGGTTTGGATGACGAAGGTTGTCGTTTTAGCGATTTTCATAGGTAAATAAAATGTGAGCAGCCAACTTGAAGCTCCTCAGTCAGTGTAGGTTTTCGACCTTTTTCTCAAGATAAGTAAGCATTCGTCACGTACTGTTGTACCACGCGGTGCGTATTGAAATACGAAGCGAGCAGAGCAATTGAATGGCACATTATTTCCACCCACTGTTCCGGTTGATGATAGAACTTGGGGACAATCACCTCATGCAGTTTGCGATAGAGATCGTTCGCATCCTGTCGGCTCAAAACCTCCTCCTGGTTCGGTTCCGGCGCGCGCGCACCGATGCTCCAGCCTGTCACTCCTTCAATCTGGCCTTCGATCCACCAACCATCCAGCACACTGAAATTCAGCCCTCCATTGAGCGCGGCCTTCATCCCCGAAGTGCCGGAAGCTTCTAATGGACGCTGCGGTGTGTTGAGCCAAAGGTCACTGCCAGCAATCAGAAGCTGCGCTAAATCCAGATCGTAGTTTTCCAAATAAACAATCGGTATCTCATCACCCACTTCGTGCGCTATCGCAACGATCCGCCGAATCATTTCTTTGCCAACCGCGTCGTGTGGATGCGCTTTTCCGGCAAAGACAAATTGCAAGGGGCCGGCTTCTTTGACAATCTGTCGCAGGCGACCTACATCAGAGAAAACTAAGTCCGCTCGTTTGTATTGTGTCGCGCGTCGGGCAAATCCAATCGTGAGCGTATCCGCCGAGAGAACCCGGCCTGTGCGCTCTTTGATGGTTGCGAGCAGGTGCGTTTTGGCGGTGAGATGCGCGGCCCAGACTTCCTCTCGCGGCAGACTGAGTGCCTTGCGCAGCATCGCCGGATCATTCGCCCAACCTGGCAGATAAGTTTCATAAAGCGCCTTGAAACTGTCACATGTCCAGCGCCACGCATGTACACCATTCGTCACATGATGGATCGGGTAGCCAGGAAACATGGCACGCGATACTTCCTCGTGTCGTTGCGCAACTCCATTGACGTAGCGGCTCAGATTCATCGCCAGCAACGTCATATTTAGTCGTTCTTGTCCACCCAGCATTCGCAAGACGTCAAAGGGCACAAATTCTCCCAACACGCGCGCGACTAAGTCATACTCGAATTGATCGTGTCCCGCAGGAATCGGGGTGTGCGTGGTGAACACACATTGATTTCTGACGAGATCAAAGTCCCATTCGACAGACGGTTTTTCTTTCTGCGCGCGCAGTAGTTCCAGGACGAGCAGGCTGGCGTGTCCTTCATTCAGATGGAATTTTTCAATTCCTTGATACCCTAATGCATGCAGCATTCTGACGCCGCCGATGCCAAGAATGATTTCCTGCGCCAACCGATACCGTTGATCGCCACCATATAGAGAGTTGGTTAGCGCGCGGTCATCAGCAGAATTTCCGATTACATCTGTGTCGAGAAAAAGCAATGGCACGACATAACCACTCATTCCGACGATGTCGTATTGCCAAGCGCGTACTAGCACAGTTCTTTGCTCAATCTCTACGCTGACGACTTCAGACAAGGGGAGCAGGAAATGCGCAGGATGCCATTGCACGGGCGATTCAGTTTGTGTGCCCCACTCATTAAGTCGCTGGTCAAAGTAGCCTTGCCGCGAAAGCAACGTCACACCCACCACCGGCACACGGAGGTCAGCACAGGATTGCAAGGTATCGCCGGCCAATACACCAAGCCCGCCCGCGTAGGTCGGCAGTTTGGCCCTCACAGCAACTTCCATTGAGAAATAAGCGATGCGCCGATGCTCGTTGACATCGTCGTAATGGGGTGTCACCAATACCGCGCGATATTTTTCTGGCTCGGCAAGATATTTGCTCCGGCAGAACTCCGAGCAGAAATAGATCGTTCGATTCTGGTCAGCAGTTGTCAATCCTCTTTCTGGCAAAACTGACATTCCACAAACAGGGTCATGGGCTACATTGTTCATCACGCCTCCTCAATCTGGCATTCAGAGAATTCCGAGCGACTGGTGTTCTGCTGGACGGGCAGCTAGTCGCCGCCGCGCAAGCGCAATCAAGTCAGCATAACCGCACGGCATGGCGCGATACGTTGGAAGCAGACCGGCTAAATCTGGTGCAGCAGAGATGCGACTGATTTCCACCAGCACCGGCACCTCCGCGCAACCTGCGCAATTTCTGAGGGTCTTGAGAATTTCCCCCAAATGTTCCGGGCCGACGTCAATCACCACCAAATCCTGTTGGCCACAACAGCCACGACACATTTCTTCAGGAGAAGTCGCAGACGTGATTTCTATATCATCCGCCATCAGGGCCGCCCTGAGTCGGGTACGGCTTTCCTCCGAATCCGTGATGATGAGCAGATGATGCTTATTACTGCGGACAGATAGAGGCGAGCTTGTCACCAACGATTCTATCGGTTCGTTCGCGGTTACGTCAGTGAGGTTACGGCTTGGATTCTTTCTCATAAAACCTCCCGGCGATTATTGATTGAGGATTCTCGCCAACGTGAACAATTCTGGGTCAATCGGCTTTTGGCGTCCGACGATTGCAGCGAAGGGTGTAGGCACAACGCGACCTTGCTCCATACCAACCAAGACACCCGCTTCACCACGCGCTAAGGCTGCAATCGCACCCGCGCCAAGCCGTGTCGCCAATACACGGTCGTATGCTGTTGGTGCGCCTCCGCGTTGTACGTGACCGAGCGTTGTCGCGCGCAGATCGAATCCGATTCGCGCGTGATGTTCGCGGAAGTACGCTACCAGCGCCTCTGCATCATAGCGTGTGCCTTCCGCTACGACGGCAATGGCGTGTGCTTTACCGCGCTCGTAAGCCGCACGTAATTCTTCCGCCACTTGTTCCGGTGTTGTTTCGATCTCCGGGATCACGACAACTTCCGCGCCGCCCGCGATCCCGGCCATCAATGCCAGATAGCCGCAATTGCGCCCCATCACTTCAACGAGAAAGGCACGATGGTGAGAGGAAGCCGTTATTTTCAGGCGATCAATCGCTTCCAGCGCGATGTTGAGTGCGGTGTCAACGCCGATGGTGATGTCGCTGCCGACAAGGTCGTTATCAATTGTGGAAGCGATTCCTACTACTGGAAATCCCATCTGGAAAAGCGCCTGCGCGCCAGTTTGCGAGCCATTGCCGCCAATCACTACCAAAGCGTCTATTGCTTGCTGATGAAGCTGGCGCAGAGCTTCATGGCGGCCATCTTCGGTTTGGAATTCGGGGCAACGGGCACTCCCCAGAATTGTCCCCCCGCGCTGGACAATGCCGCCGACCGCGCGGGCATCCAATCCTTCAAAGTGGCCTCCGATCAATCCCGCATATCCACATCGCACACCAAAGGTTTCCCACCCTTGGGCCAGTGCGCTACGAACCACCGCGCGAATCGCGGCGTTCATGCCAGGAGCATCTCCGCCACTCGTTAAGACTGCAATGCGTTTCATGGCTGCTCCTCTCTGATTTGTGCGTATGTTGCCCGCAGCACTTCAGCCGAATGCCGTACCGCAGCGATTTCCTGCTCGCTCAACGCTAAGCGCAATATGCGCTCAACACCGTTCCGATTGATCACGGTGGGCAAGCTCAGGCAAACATCACTAATACCGTAGTAATTCTCAATCAGGCTGGAAGCGGAAAGCACCGTGTTTTGGTTGCGTAAAATAGCTTCGACCAGACGCATCATGCCTGCTGCAACTGCATAGTAAGTTGCGCCTTTGCGGGTGATGATGTGATACGCGGCATCACGGGTCTGGCGAAAGATTTCCTCCATTGCCGTTTCCTCGTAAGTCCTTCCTTGCGCCATGCAAAAATCGCGCAACCGCATCCCTGCAATATTGGCCAACGACCACACTGGCACTTCGCTGTCACCATGTTCTCCGATGATGAAGCCATGCACACTGCGCGGGTCAACGCCGAAATGCTGACTCAGGAGATAACGAAACCGCGATGTATCCAAAATTGTGCCAGAACCGATGACACGCTGTGGCGGCAAGCCCGAAAACCGTAACGAAGCGTACGTCAACACGTCTACCGGGTTGGTGGCGATGAGCAGGATGCCATCCGGGTTGTGATGTGCAATCTGAGGGACGATCTGTTGGAAAATTGCGGCGTTCTTCTTGACCAGATCAAGCCGTGTTTCTCCAGGTTTTTGATTTGCCCCGGCAGCGATGACTGTCACGATGGCTCCGGCACAATCCTGAAAGTCTCCTGCCCAAATGCGCGTAGGATGGGAAAAATGGATGGCGTGGTTCAAATCCATCGCCTCGCCTTCTGCCTTTTCGCGGTTCTCATCAATCAGGACAATCTCTGCGGCCAACCCGCTCAAAAGCAATGCGTAGGCGAACGTTGCCCCCACATTCCCAACACCGACGATAGCGACTCGTGCTGCTTTATGTTGTGTTGTTTGATTCATGCAAAACTCCTTAACCTGCATAGTTTCTCACTGCACAAGCAATGATTGTGGTTAGCCTTTTATGGTAGGCTCCTCGCTTCACTTTCCTTCTCGCGCACCGAGTTCGGCGAGCTTGCCGCGCATCTCTTTCAAGCAAAACCGCTCGCAATCGTCAATTGGTTCCTCGACATCGTGTCGGTGCAGGATTCTGATCTGCAATTCGACTTCCGGTCGAAATTGGCGACTCGGCGGCATGTGCAAGGCGCGGTCGAAGGGGGCGATTTTATAAACCGAAGCGCGTACTTCTTTCGGCAAAATCCATCCGGCAATTTCCTTCAAATCTTCATACACCGTCTCACACTGGTCACAACCGGGGTTAATGATCCCTTGCGGATGATCGTGAATGCCGTAAAGCTCCAAATCGAACCCGACCCGTTCAATACTTTCCTCTTTAAGGACTCTCTCCTGATAGACAGCATAAAAAACGTTATGTTTGCGCACGAGGTCTTGCAGATGAGCGATGGTTTCCTGGTCAGTTTCTTGGGCCATACGGTTTACTCCTTCTTCGATTCATTGGACGGTTGCAGCAGTTTTTCCTGGGGCTGAAATTTCGCTGGATAAATACGTCCCCACACGTAATCGTAAATGCCTGCGGGGAGTTCTTCGCGCAGTTGAAAATCGTATGCCTTTAGTCCGCCGATTCCATCTTCGTAGGTAACAATCTCAAAGCGATACCGCTCCGAGTGACTGAAGTTTTGCAGATCGCTGTACCGCCAATAGCGCGATTCTGTGATCTTGTCGGAAGCCTCGTAGACAATTCGGTCACGATAGATTTTCAGGGTTCCGATGGAACCTTTGAGCGGGCGTAGATGTTTGACCCGCACGGTGAAGCGCGGCTCCTCCTGTGCTGAAAGCAGTACACTGGTGACGATTGGGCGGGGGGCAGCTTTCATCAACAAGGCACTGACTTCTGGAGTAAGCTTTCCTGCCAACAGGGTGAATTTGAAAATACGATCTCTTCCGGCTAAGCGTGTCTGGTCTTCGTAAGTCACTAACTCTAATGAGGTCGAAGAAAGCACTTTGAGTTGGCGCAACTCCGTATACTGCCAGCTTCGCGTATCCTGCTTATGGTCAGTTTGATACCCGATCCTTTCCGGCGTGATGACTAATTTTCCGCGACAGTTCCGCAGCGTGTGTTCGTGTTCGACCTGAAATTCAAAACTCTGGGCGACAGCGGGAAGAGCGAATCCCAGCATTGTCCACAACACGGTCATTAAAAATCGTTTCATTGAATTTCTCCTTCGCTTGTTGGTCTTCTCAACTGTGCCCACGCGGTTAAGACCGCAGGCACATAGTTGCGCGTCTCTAGCGGCAGTAAGCCTCGTCGCGCCAGCTCATCAAAATCGCGGAGGCCCGTTCTGTTAATAACACGCTGAAGATTCCCTTCGCCCCAGTTGTAAGCGGCAAGCGCCAGCTTCCAATCCCCGAACTGTTGGTACAGATCACGCAGGTAGCGGGCGGCAGCGCGCGTAGAATGTTCAGGATGGGTGCGGTGGTCTTCTATCTCTGCGACGGTCAACCCATACCGTCGTGCCGTGTCCGGCATCAATTGCCAGATGCCGCGCGCGCCCTTCGGCGAGAGGGCTTGCGGATTGAAGCCACTTTCGACCAGCGCGACGGCCAGCAGTTCCGGCGGCACGTTTTCTTCGCGCAGAATCCGCGTGAGAGGATCATTCCAAAAGTGATAGCGCGCCACGACTGAGCGCGGCATCGCTATGAATAATTGTCGAGCGGGAACAGATGACGAAGGAATGAGTTGCGGCGTTGGATTCAATGCTGCTTGTTCCTCTGCCAATCGCTGCCGCAGCACATTGACCAGCGCAGATCGTTGCGGTACGGAACTGATGTCGGTGACGAGGTTTTCAGCTTGCACTAAGGTTGCTCGCGCCTCTACGTTCTTCCCCAGCTTTTTCGCTTCGTTGCTGGCGTTGACAAGTTGCATCGCGCTTAGCGTTTTTTCCGCCACTGCCGCGTGCGCATCAACGGTTGCTTGTACCTGGGCCATCGCGCGAACGACAGGATCATTGGCAGTGGATTGCGCAGAATTCTTAGCCGTGAGCGTCAACAATCCGAGGGCAAGCAGGATGAACGGCGCACTGGTTGAGAGACGCAATCGTTTCGCTTCGCCTCTTACCTCGCCATACCATTTCCAGATTTCGTAAATCGCCGGATAGACCGCGAGTTCCAAAATGAAAGACGTGAAGATACCGCCAATCATCGGCGCGGCAATACGTTTCATCACGTCCGCGCCACTCCCCTGCGACCACATAATCGGTACGAGTCCCATAAACATCACGCCGACGGTCATTACCTTTGGTCGTAGCCGCTTCACTGCACCGTGCAAAATGGCTTCTTTCAAATCTTCCTTGTTGCGCATCATTCCTTTTGCCTTCGCTTCTTGATATGCGATGTCCAGGTACAGCAGCATGAACATTCCTGTCTCAGCATCCACGCCCATCAGCGCAATCAAGCCAACCCAGACAGCAATGCTCATGTTGTAGCCCAACAAATACAGGAACCAGATTGCGCCGACCGCAGAGAACGGCACCGCCAGCAAGATGATGATGGTTTTGGCGACCGACTTTGTGTTGAAGTAGAGCAATAAGAAGATCACAAAAATTGTGATGGGCAAGACAACCACGAGGCGGTCTTTGACGCGCTCCATGTTTTCGTATTGCCCGCTCCAGATCAGTTGATACCCGGCAGGTAGTTGCACTTGTTGGTTGAGGATTTTCTTGGCTTCGGCCACATAACTGCCAATGTCGCGTTTGGACGTGTCGAGATCAACGTACACATAACCCGACAAGCGCCCATTCTCATCGCGAATCATCGCCGGGCCACTTACGAGTTTGATGTCGGCGATCTGGGCTATCGGAATCTGTGTGCCGCCCGGAGCCATCACCAGCGTGCGCCCAATACGATCCAAGTCGCTGCGATAATCACGCAGGTAACGCACATTGACTGGGTAGCGTTCGCGTCCCTCAATTGTGGTCGTCACATTCTCGCCGCCCACTGCTGACATCACCACATCATTGGCTTCGTCAATCGTCAGTCCATATCGCGCGAGTTCTTCGCGCTTGAGCGTGAAGTCCAAGAAATAGCCGCCTGCCGTGCGCTCGGCAAAAACGCTCTTTGTGCCTGGCACGTTCTGCAACGCCATTTCGATGTGTTCGCCCAACTGCTGCACTTTTTGCAAATCCGCGCCCATGATCTTGATGCCAATGGGTGTGCGGATGCCCGTTGTGAGCATATCCACGCGGGCTTTAATCGGCATCGTCCAGGCATTGGAAACGCCGGGAAATTGCATGGCTTCATTGAGTCCGCCAGGACCATAGATCAGTTCGTCCATCGTCTTATGATCCGGCCAGGCTTTGCGCAAAATTCCTTGCAACCAATTGGGTGTCCACGAGGAATACCAACGCGGCTGCTTCGGCCATTGCAGGTGGGGTTTGAGACTGACAACGGTTTCCATCATTGAGAATGGAGCTGGATCAGTGGCGGTTTCGGCTCGTCCTGCTTTACCAAAAACGCGCTCGACTTCAGGAAACTGTTTGAGCCGCTTGTCCATCACCTGTAAGAGTTGTTGCGTCTGTGTCACTGACATGCCCGGCAGAGTGGTCGGCATATACAACAAGACGCCTTCATCCAGCGGGGGCATAAATTCCGAGCCAAGTTTTTCGTAGACTGGAATCGTTACCGCAACTATCAACACGGCTGCACCGACCGTGAGCCATTTAAAGCGCAGCACCAAATTACAAACCGGATGATAGAGCTTCATCAGCGGGCGGCTGATCGGATGCGACTCTTCGCTGTGAATTTTACCAACTAGGATAGCATTGACGATTTTCGCCAGCCAGCGCGGACGGAATTTGAAATCATCCATCCGCGTGAACAGCAATCGAATCGCAGGATCAAGCGTGATCGCCAGCAGCGCCGCAATCGCCATCGAGAAATTTTTCGTATACGCGAGTGGCTTGAATAAACGGCCTTCTTGCGCTTCGAGCGTGAAGACGGGAATGAAGGAGACTGCAATTACCAGCAGCGCAAAAAAGCTCGGCCCACCCACTTCTTTCACTGCACTGATGACAACGTCACGATAATCCCCAGGCCGTCCATCATTGTTCCAGTGTTCGAGCTTTTTGTGCGTTTGCTCCACCACCACAATCGCCGCGTCCACCATTGCGCCAATCGCCACCGCAATGCCGCCGAGACTCATAATGTTGGCGGTCACGTTCATTCCATACATTGGTATGAAGGCGATGATGACCGTAATTGGAATCGTGATGATCGGCACGAGGGCCGACGGGAAATGCCAAAGGAAAATCATGATCACGAGACTAACAATGATGATCTCTTCAATCAGCGTTCCTTTGAGCGTTTCAATCGCGCGGTCTATCAGTTCGGCGCGGTCGTAGGTGGTAACGATCTCGACGCCGGGTGGCAAGGAAGGTTTCATCTCTTCCAGCTTGGTGCGCACCCGCTCAATCACCGTGCGCGCATTTTCGCCATAGCGCATAATCACGATGCCACCGACCGTTTCACCTTCGCCATCCAATTCCCCCACACCACGCCGTATATCAGGGCCGAGCGTGACGGTAGCGAGATTCTTCACTAGCACAGGGGTGCCGCCTTGTTTGTTCGTGCCAACGACAATGTTCTCGACATCCGCGAGCGATTTGATGTAGCCGCGTCCACGCACCATATATTCACGCCCGGAAAATTCCACCAGCCGACCGCCGACATCCTGATTGCCCTGTCTGACGGCGGCTACCACGCGATCTATCGGGATGTCGTAAGCCAACAGTGCATTCGGATCAATGTTGACTTGATATTGCTTGACGAAGCCGCCGAGTGGTGCAACTTCTGCCACGCCCGGTACAGCTTGAACGGCATAACGCAAATACCAATCCTGAAAGCTGCGCAATTGCGCGAGATTGTTTTTGCCGCTCTTGTCAACGAGTGCATATTGGAACACCCACCCTACTGCCGTTTCATCGCGCGCCAGTTCGACATTCACGCCTTGCGGCAGCTTCGGCAAAATGTTGCTCAGGTATTCCAGTGTCCGCGAACGTGCCCAATAAAGATCCGTTCCGTCCTCAAAAATGATGTAGACGTAGGAGTAACCAAAATCCGAAAAACCGCGAATGTCTTTTACTTTGGGCACGCCGAGCAAGGAAGAGATGATCGGGTAGGTCACCTGATCTTCCATAATGTCGGGGCTGCGATCCCAGCGCGAGTAAATGATGACTTGCGTATCAGACAAATCAGGAATCGCATCCAGCGTGATGTTGCGGAGCGACCACAGGCCAAGCAGCGTCGCCATTGCAATGAACAGCAGGACGATGAATTTATTATGTGCGCAATATTCGATAATTTTATTGATCATCGTGGCCTCCCTTCACTGCTTTTTCTCGTCGGCATATTGCGGCACCAAATCCATACCGCAATCAGGCGCTTTGCCCGGTTTGTTGGCTTGGTACTTCGGGTGCATCGGGTCATACCAATAGAGAATCTTGCGAGCTGGTTGCGCTTGATGTTGTGAATGATCCGTCGCTGGCGGCTTCGGTGTTGTCGTCGGCTTTGGTTGATGCTGTGAATGGTCTTCCGTTTTGATTGATGGGACGGGTGTCGCGCCAGATTGATGTAGCGAGTGATTTGCCGGAGGCGTGGGCTTGCTGTTGGCTGTGCCTCCGCCATGATTCATGCCAGGCATTCCCATTCCACCTGCCGCTGACTTCAACCGGCTTTCGGAATCCACCAGGAAGTTCGCCGAAGTTACGACACGCTCTCCCGCCTTGAGACCGCCAAGAATAATGACGTTATGATCTACCTTTGCCCCAAGCTCGACTTTGCGCGGCTCGAAATAACCGCCTTCGTGCGCAATGAAAACTGTTTGCTCTGTGCCGGAATCCAGCACTGCGTCTTGCGGCACGACGAGACGCTTGCCGTACTCGATTCGTAACTCAACATTCGCATACATATCAGGCTTGAGCTTGAAATCGGTATTCGGCACCTCGATTCGCACTTTGAGCGTGCGTGTCGCGTTGTCGAGTTGCGGATAGATGTATGCGACCTTGCCGCGATAGGTGCGTCCGGCAGAGTAAGGAAGTGTAATATTGACGGCTTGTCCAAGTTTGATTTCCGGCGCTTCATATTCGTAGATGTCCGCCAGTACCCAAATCGTTGAGAGGTCGGCAATCGCGTAAAGCTCTGTTTCCGGGGTTACACGTTGTTTTGGAAACGCATTGCGCGTGAGGACGAAACCATCCGATGGAGCGTAGAGCGTGAGCGTCTTGAACGGCTTGCCCGTGTGTTCGAGATGTTCGAGTTGTTTGAGGTCAATGTCCCACAACTCTAATCGTTTGCGCGCGGCTTCTAACAACGAAGCGCTGCTTACTACAGCCTCCCGAAATGAGCTATTGGCCAATTCATTGCGTCCTTTAAGCGCGAGCAGATACTCCTGCTGCGTTTGCCAGAGTTCTGGGCTGTACAGGCTAATCAGTGGTTGTCCTTTACCAACCTGTTTGCCGGTGAAGTCCACAAAGACCTCTTCAATCCAGCCTTCGATGCGCGGATGGATTCGTGTGATTTTCGTTTCGTCATACGCCATGCGCCCCACTGCTCGTAACGTCTTCGTGACGGCTTGATAAGTGGCCTCGCCATATTGCACCCCGATCATCTGCTGTTTTTCAGGGCTGATTTGGAACGCGCCCTCTGGCAGATCAGCTTTTTTTGTTGCGCCTTCTTCATAGACAGGAACCAAATCCATGCCGCAGTCAGGAGCCTTGCCGGGCTGGTCGGATTTGTAGGCGGGGTGCATCGGATCAACCCAATACAGCACCTTCAATTCTGGTGTTTGTGTGGACTTGGCGTGTTCACCCTCAGCCATTTTTTCGGCGGTCTTGGCTTTCCACCAATCGGCGATGCGCGCGCGCTGTGTATAACCAAGCAACGATAAACCAGTGAGGAGCAATAAGAGCAACCAACGGATTGATGCTCGGCGTTGCTTCGGCATTGTGCCGGAGGGAATCTCGCTGGATTCCGGCTCAAGCGGCGACTCAACAGTTGCCAGCGCTTCGCTTTCAACCTGACCGTTCGGCAGCATTTCCCCCATGACTTCATTTGGTTTGGAGGGACTCTCGTCTGTCTGATTTTCTTTGCCCAACATAGTGTGGCCTTTCCTTCCGATCTCGCTGGCCTACGCTTGATGAGAAGCGGGAAGCTGCGACTGGGAGCCTCCGAGAGTGCTTCCAGTCGCAGTGGACGACAATTACTTGCCTTCCATTTCCTTCGCTCGCATTGTGTGGAATTTCGCCATCTCTTCAGCTTCACGTGCGAGTGCTTCGGCGGCCTTGCTATACTTCTCGCAATGCAGCCGCATCTTTTTGATATAGGCGTTTTCGCCCGTGTCCTTGGGGTTGCGGGCCACCGTCTTACTGTAGTCGGCCAGCATCTTCTTGTGCGCTTCGGCCTCCTTGCGGTACTCGGCGGCTTTTTTCTCATACTCCGCCGCACGTTCGCGGTGTTCCTGTGCTGTCTGCGGAGCTTTCATTTCCTGCCCGTGATCGTGGTGATCCTGTGCGACGGCAAAAAGGCTCAACGTGCTGATGGTCAGGACGAAAAACGCGCATTGAACGATGGTTTTGTGAATGGTTGTCAGGTTCATATTTCTCCTTTGTGAAACAAGTTGTTGATTTCGTGCTTAGTTGATGGACTCCTTCGCGTGCCACACTTTCGCGCTGTCACGGCCTCAGCCTGAGGCCGACCAGCGGTTCCAGTGCCGCGATTGCTTTCTCTACATTGGTGAGTTGTTCGTAGTAATTCAGTTCGTAATTGAGCAGGGTTACTAAATTGTCGAGCAGCGTCAGAAAATCTACTTTCCCCACCTCATACCCCGCGATGGCGGATTCGAGGGATAACGACGATTGTGGAATGATCGTTGTGCCATACAGCTTCACCAGCCGCTGCGCTGTCGTTGCCGCCAACAAACGATCCTTGATGCGAAAGAACAGCACTGTCGTGATGCTGTCCAGGCGTTGCTTCTCGACAGCGGCGCTGGCCGTTGCTTCCGCCACTGCCGGTCGTTGCTTTTGCCCCCAATACACGGGCAATTTCACGCCCACATTCACGCCATACATCTCCGGCATGCCGGGGCGATTGAAGTACGTGACGCCCACTGAGAAGTCGGGATAGAAGTCTTTCTTCGCCAGTTCGACGCCGTATTGCTCGCGGTCAATCCTGCGTTGTTGTGCTTTCAAGGTCGGATAGTTTGAGAGCGCCAATTGATTGAGTTCCAGCAAACCCAGAGAGAAATCTTGTGGCTTGATGTCGGTAGGCGTACCGACCGATGTTTCCGGCTCCCGGAAGAGAAGACTGTTGAGCCGTGCCTCGGCAGTCTGTTTGCGCTGTTCCAGCACTGTTAACTGGTCAATCAGCTTGGAGACTTCGACCTGCGCTTTGAGGACATCTTGCTGCAATCCTTTGCCGACGGCATAACTGGCTTCGGCGATCCTGGTGAATTTCTCCAACAGGTCTTTGTTCTTCGTGACCACTTCGATGGCTTTGTGCAGATAGTACAAATCGTAATAGGCGTCTTTGACTTCGGCGATGACATTCCACTGGACTTGCTCGTAATTCCACCACTCTGATTCCGCCGCGACGTTAGCCATCTTGCCTTTGATCGCCAGCTTGCCTGGATACGGAATTTCCTGTGTCACGCTGATTGTACGTGCGCTGGCAGGATCCCCCTTTTGAATATCAAAGGGCGGCAACGGAATGGCGTTTCCGTTATACCCATAGCTAAGCATCGGTTCTGGCAAAGCCTTGGCCTGTGGCACGCGCGCGCGCATCATGTCGAAGTTGCGCCGCATCGCAATAATTTCAGGATTCTGCGCCAATGCCTCTTCAATCAAATTTCCCAGGACAAGCACGGCGGAGGCAGAGCGGGTTGGTTCGATAGACGGCGTAGAAAGTTTACGGGAATCAGGCTGCGCGACGGCAGTTCCCACCAGTATGGAAAATCCGACTACGGCGCAGACCACAAGCATTGAAAGTCCTGTGCGTCTCATCACAAATCCTTCTTGAGCGAATTACGATCTGTCTTTGCGAGAGCAGTAATCGCTACTCACAAAGGGGACTGGAGAAATAGCAATATGGTGATGGACGGACTAGATCAACCAACAGGACAAAGCCAAATACAACGGTCGTTGTGGCTGCCGTGGAAGGTTATAAATGAGTTGTGGTGCTTGAGATAAGTGCTGATGATATGCGGCAGAAAGTAGAGGTGGCTCTTCTGCTCCCACTGTAGGGGCGACTGAAAACTCCGCGTTCTCCACCTCGCGTGGCGGTGTTGCTGCACAACACGTTATTGCGTATTGCGTAGATTTCCGCACCTGAAAATCACCAGAGGACGCGGAAGTAAATTGACATTGCGAAACTGTCTTTTCGTGATCAGGATTATGGTGACTGTTTTCAGACACGCCGGAAGATGCTTTTGTCTGACAACAAACATGCTGGGATGCCATTTCAGTGGCGCAATGGCAAAAAATAGCAGCCCAAACAGGAGGGACAGACAGCAACAACATGAGCAAGCCTGTGACTGTTGCTCGCCAGATGGGTTGTGCGTGGGCTTTCTTACGTTGTACGACTGATTGAGTCATTGTTCTACGTTCAAGTTCACAAGCGGCAATTGTCACCCTCTACTTCGGCTTCCTTCACCCGTCTTACCAGTGGCAAGCCGCGTTCCAGAGAAGCTGCCGCCTTGTTACCAATGTATGTGGGGTTTTTTACACCGTAGGGTTGGGCAAATTCCCCCGTAGAATGGTTGCCCTATTGCCATGCACTGCGTGAATTTTCTCAGCATTGTTGTTTTTCTGTATTAGGCGCGCACCTGGTAATTGCGCATCATTCCGGCGTCTTCATGTTCGAGATTGTGGCAATGATAGACATACATTCCGGTAAAGTCCTCAAATCTCAGTAAGACTTTGACACGCTCCCCAGGCATGATCATCACAGTATCTTTCCAACCATCGTCTACATAGCCATACCGGACTGTTTCCCATCCTGCGGCGAATTGGGAGTTAATGGTTCTTTCCAGCACCTGAAATTGCAGCCCGTGAATGTGGATCGGATGCACCATGCTCATTCCGCCCGTGTTGGTATTGCTCAATTCCCAGACTTCTGTCGTGTTGAGTTGGACAATTTCGTTGCTGGCAAGTTCGCTTTCCTGATATGGACGCCCATTGAGTAACCAACGCATCCCGCCGCTGATCATGCCCATTGAAACAGCAAAGCTGCGCGGCGTGTTGCGATTAATGGCGTCTTCGATGCGATTGCGGTTGAGGGTGGAAAGTTGGGTTGGTAACACGCCTGTTTCACTGGTTCTCCCTGTCACCTGCACTTTCATCACCGTGAAGGCTGCGCCATTGGGTAACGTTTGTCCGCCTCCGCCCATCCCAACCTCTGCCCCCGAAAATTGCAGGCTGCGCAATGGCAGAATGGAATCAACGGGACGCCCACTGAAATCCGCCCATAATTCAATGCGCTCGCCTGGAGCCAGCATCACATAGCTGCGTTGCATAGCACGCTCCAACAAACCGCCGTCTGTCCCGATGACGGTCAATGGTGTGCCATCGTCCCACGCCAGTTTGTACACGCGCGCATTGGAGCCGTTGAGCAAGCGCAACCGATACGCCCGTCGTTCCAGCGTTAACAGAAAATCCGGTTTCCCGTTGACGAAGAAGCGATCTCCCAGAAACCCATCATTGCCCATCATTCCGCCGCCCGTTTGATAAACAAACTGATTCGCGGCATCCAGCATTCGATCCTGAAGCACCAGCGGCAAATCGTATTTCCCGGTTGGCAAGCCCGTTGCAGCGTCCTCTTCATCGGTGACAATGAACAACCCCGCCAATCCGTTGTACACCTGTCGTGCAGTGCGTCCGTCCGGGTGCGGGTGAAACCAATATGTACCCGCACGATTCGCTACTGCAAATTCATAAACATAGCTCTGCCCCGGCTGCACCAGATAGCTCGGATGGGCGTCCATTTCTGGCGGGACGTGTAAACCGTGCCAGTGCATCACCGTCGCCTCCGGCAGTTGGTTCGTGAAGTTGATGCGAATGCGTTGCCTGCTGCGCACGCGCATGATCGGGCCGAGATAGGTCGAGGGAGGCGTCGCTTCGGCAGTAACAGGTGAGCCAGTTCGACTAACCGGATCGCGTCGTCTGGTGCGGCGTGTCCCCAAGCTTTCATTCAACTGGTCGAGCGTTTGCAAACTGTTAGGATCACCTTTGAGTACTTCGCCCTGATACATCCAAACGCGCGTGGTTTGCCGAGAGAACATTGGGATGTCTGCTTGCACAGCACGTAGCGAGAGAATGACATCCGGCTCGTCAAAAGCGGCATTGGCGGAGGGGCTGAAAAGTGAAACCGGAACCACATTGGTGGCGAGGGCGGCGGCGCTAATGCCAGTGACACGTAAAAATTCACGTCGACTATTCGTATGATTCATAAAAATTTCCCAGGGCGAATTTCCGCAGCACGCCAGGTTCTAACTAAACATCGCGCGATTATTCGCAAGACTTGCGAGTTCGGACTGTAAAGCGGGGCGCAGATATTCGCCTCAAAACTTCTTCACCCAAACAGGCACAACTCGCCATTGAGCAATGAGCGTGCCAAGCCTCTCAAGGGTGTTATTACACTGTTCCTGTTTCGCGGAGGTGAAGTTTTGCCAACTGGCGTCAATCGTTGCTGTAGATATTTATCGCTGCGGCTGGTGAGAATAGTTTTGTTTGGTTTGTCTGAAAAAGCTTCCGCTGGCGAAGTATTTTCTGCTGATGGCGAGAGTGAGTATAGCCAATCCTGCGGCTCCTAGAAATCCCCAGAGTAATGGGAGATCAACTCGGTGAATACACAAGTAAATGAGTACCGAGCAGAGCGTAGAAAAGACTAATACGGCCAGGCCATAGAGCGCAGCGACCAAGAGCGCCTGCCAGATCATGATTATTTCCTTGCTTGCTCTCATTGCCATTTCTTGCCTTCCATCACAGGAGCGTAACTAGCTCATTTGTGGTTTCGGCGACAACATAGGGAAAACGGAAAGACGCTTTTGGGCGGCCAATGACTGCGTGAGATGCGCCATTCTTTTCTTCGTTCGTTCATACACGTCTTCCATAAAAATGTGCAGAAACTCGCCATTGCGCCCGATACTGTATAAATTCCCAATCCCGGTTCCTCTCGCAAATTTTTGTCGTTCGGTTTCATATTCCCGTAGAAAAACTGGATACGCGACGGGGGTACGCATCACTCGGCAGCCCTCATAGCGCGACCGAATATCAGGAATGATGGATCGCAGATGCGTCACACAAAATTCGCCCAGTCGTTCATCCTCCATTTGCCAGTATTCGTCGCTTTTCTCGCAACCAATATCCACCGTGATAATCGTTTTGTCGGCGGGCGCAAGCCAGGGCATCGAGAGCGGTGTTTCAGTTAAGCGGAAGAAGGGGAATTGTGCTTCTGGCGTCCACGTCACCACATCCGGCAGCAGCCCACGTCCGTGCAAACGCAGATTGACGAACACCATCGGGCGATACCGAAACTGCGCCAGATAGGCGAGGTTGTTTGTCCCTTCGATCAGCTTGCCTAAGACGTTCACGGGCGCAGTGCTAATCACGGCAGCGGCTTCCATTTCGCGCCCATTCACTCGAACTCCAACGGCGTTGTCTTGCTCCACCAAAATCTTCTCGACGGGCGATTCCAGTTGAATCACGCCGTTCAAATCTGCCGCTAATGCCTGGCATAAAGTGCCGATGCCGCCTTCCGGGTACACGTGATAGACGCTCGCATTTTCCGGCAATTCGCGGCTGTACCCACACGACACGGCACGGCGCGTCAACCGCGATGCCAGCTTGAGCCAAAGCGTTTGGGCGATGCTATTCGCAATGCCATCACCCACAGCCGGAGAGAGCGCATCCGCTCCTGCGCCAGACCAGGCTTCAGTCAGTGGAATGGCTACCTCGTCCGCTAAGGCACGTCCGTAGCTGGCGCGAAACCACGCTGCGGCGGAGGCGGGTTTTTCTTGGGAAAAGTTCAACTGTGAAACGATCCCTCCAGCAGCCATACGCGGGACTTTCAGTAATCCAAAAGGATAGCTGTAGGATTTTCCGCCCAGCCAAACGGTTTCAGCATAATGCCGCACGGTGCGGCATTTGGCCGCGATGCCAACCGCTTTCGCTAAGCGATTCGTAATAAAATGCGCCCCAAAATCGTAGGTAAAGCCTTCTTCGTCGTGAAAACTTTGGCAGAGTCCGGCGATCTTGTTACCGGCTTCAAATAACAGGACGGGGACATTGTTTTGATGTAAGAAGTGGGCGGCGGTCAAGCCAGCCAAACCCGCGCCAAGAATTACGACAGGCTTATGAGAAGATACTTTCATAGCGATTCTGAAGAGGGGCGTTTGAGGACAGCATTGAGCAATGCGCCGCGCCCGGCAAGATTGTGTAAGGTGTCAAAAATTGTGAATGCGCCGAGGGCAAGGCTGGATTTCAAACTAAACAGTTCGACGAACCACGATGGTGCATTGCGATCCGCCAAAGCATTGCGCACCGAGTATGTCCAATTTACAGGACTCACTTGTGTAGTCAGCTTCTCGACTTCAAAGCCCGTTTTCTCGGCCAGTTTGTGCAGCGTGGGCGGATTGAAGAGATTCCAATGGCGCGGAAAATGATAGCCGCCCCAATGACGCTTCTTGAAAAGACGGAAATCCAGCGAGTCCGTGTTATCGGTGACAATGACGAGACGTCCACCCGGACGTAATAATTTCCGCACGTTGGCGAGCAGTTGCGGCGGTGAAGCCAAATGCTCAATGGTTTGCAGCGTAATCGCCAGATCGTAAGTTTCCTGTGGCAAAGAGAGATGTTCGAGTAAGCCGTGATGAATCGTTAAGCCTTTGCGACGAGCCATTGTAACCGCCCGTTCATCGGCATCTACGCCTTCCAATTGCCAGGTCTTGGAGCCGAAATCTTTTAGTATTTCCAAGTGAAAACCATCACCGCAACCAATGTCAATAATGCGTGCGGATGCGGGCAAGCCCGCACACCAACGCAACAGCCGTCGAGCTTCAAGCCGTCGCCGCACTTGGAATACAAAACCGAACTCTGTTTCAGAAAAGGCAAAAGCGTGATAGCTGGATGGGTAAATGCGGGCTAGTTCTTCCAAGGTAGGACGTGGATTCAGGTAAACCAATCCACACGCCCGACACTGCATCACCGTGAATTGGTCAGCGCTTGTGCGGTACTCAAAATCTTCGCCTGTGCCGATTATGGTGGAGTCATCTTGCTCACATAAACAACAATTCGCTGCCACCATTTTCAGCGGCACGTCATCTCTTCGAGGAGTAGCAGAGAGAGCCGCATTCATTGGTGTTATTACATCCGTTACCATTTCTTTTTCTGGCTTTCTGTTCTGACGCTCGTGCCTGCGCCGCTCTATTTTTTGGTCTTGGGCCTAGTGGAGGCGCATCTTTGCAAGATGCCCTATTACTCTAAGAGCCGAGAATGCGAATTGTGTGATTAAATTCTTTCAGTTCAGATGCAAATCGGCTAGAGGAGGATCGGGGGAAAGGTTTGGGCGGTTTCGAGTCAGATTGAAGAATAACACTCGTCTCGGAAAGCAGCGAGTAATGGAATCTTATTTCTCGACCTTTGTCTCTACGGGCGTGAGTTGAAAAAGGATATTGCCATTACATTCTGCCACCACAGGGTAAACTTGGCGCAGCTCGTCTTCAAGATGGCCCCTTCGTTGCAGCGTACTTTTGGCCGCGAGGTAGTATCTGGCTCCATGTTTGACAAACGAAGCGACGGCTGCAAGCGATTGCTCTTCGATACAAATATTGAAACCCCTGCGATCCGTCCAATACAGCATGAACGACGCATTGTACGCTGCCGGATAGCCCGTTTCATTCACACAAGAGCCGCCTGTCACTAACACCAAAGCAGAGGCTGGAATTTCTGTCGCAAATGATGGGGCACAACTTCGCAATTCGGAGGCTTTCCAGTTCTGCGCATCCACAACAATTTGGCGAGTCTGAAATAGAAACACACTGCAAAGGCTGATGACGCCAATAGACAAGAGAAGTGTTTGTAAACGTGATCCACCTTCAGCCCCGATTTTCATACGTTCCATCAGCACGAGAGTAGTCAGGGCCAGCGTCGCAGAAAGGACTACGCCGATTTCAAAAGCTGTTCCCGATAGCAATAAATAACTGGTAAGAACAAGGACTAACGCTGACATACCAGAAAGAGCCACGAATCGCTTGAGCCATCTCTTATCGCTCTTGAGTTGAAGGATTACCGCCGCCCCGCTCCCCAGTAACAGAGCGACGGTAGGCACAGAAGCGATGTGATAGTACGCAGCCCATTGTGCGGCAGTTGTG
The DNA here is from genome assembly GCA_018268995.1 of Acidobacteriota bacterium. Lineage (GTDB taxonomy): Bacteria > Acidobacteriota > Blastocatellia > RBC074 > RBC074 > JAFDVL01. The sequence continues at coordinate 99,225 of JAFDVL010000002.1, forward strand.
CGAGCCGCAAGAAGGTAGTACACGGCAACAGCGATTCCCCAATAGATGGCATATTTGACAGCCTTCTCGCGCCGATTCAGCCATACACCGATAGCAAGAATGACCATTCCCAAAGGCATCCAAACATAGAAAGCTTCCGTGCGAGCAAGTCCCTTTACAAAAAAAGGATTTGTAAATAAATCCCACCCTACCCAATGGTATTCGTTGGAAAGCCCCAAAGAGAGTTGATTCTGTTGCCAGAACTGATGCGCGTGTATATACCAGAGCACGCTCGGAATCAGTGCAATTGCGCCAAAACCCCAGAATCTCAGTTTCATCAATGCTGCGAAACCAACTTTTTCTAAAATCAGCAGTCCGAAAAATACGCCTAAATGCGCCGCCGTTACTTTCGCCAGGATAGCCATTGAGATGGCGACCGCACTGCCCCAAAAGAATTTCTCTCCTCGGTTCTGATGCCAACAGATGAACCAATAACCGGCCAAAAGATAAAATAAAAACATCAACGCTTCCGGTTGCAGAGCTGAGGAAACATTGATTACCAATGGGCTGAGAGCAAAGAACAGAGCGGCGCATTGCGCGCCCAGAGGCGGCAGCAAATCCCAGGCTAAGCGGAAAAATATCCATAACGTCAGCAGGGAAAATAGAAATGAAATTACTCTGCCAATGAATTCATGGAAGCCGAAGATTTTATAGCTGAGCGCGATCAGCCAGGGGTACAGCGGAAACTCCATTTCCGCATACCCTGCTGTGTCACCGCGCCAATCTACTCTGGGGTAAAAGATATTCATTCCTTCGCGGTAGTAATTCCGCGCAATCCCTGCTTCATCAGACTCGCGCCAGGTAGGGCGATCTACTGGTCTCCAAATGTTGATCGCACGCACCCCGACCCCAAGAATGAAGATGAACAAAAAAATAGACGACAACTTTTTCATTGCGGAGAGTTGGAGGAAATGGTGGTTTGATGGGCGAGTTCTTGCAGCAACTGAAAATCAGTCCGTCCGAATCGCTGTCGCAAAATCGTGCGCAACATCCTGAGCGCCGTTTGCGAAATCTTGAAGTAATTCGCGGAATGCTTCGATTCGCCGCCGATGCGCGCGTGATAGGAAACAGGAACTTCGATGATGCGTTTGTTAACTTGCAACACAGCGACCATCATTTCTGGCGCAAGCTCTGGCCCAACGCCGCGCAGCAACGGGCGAATTGCTTGATATGTTTCGCGCCACAACGCGCGGTAGGTGCAGCCGACATCCGTAAAGCGAGGTTGTTGCTTCCACCACAACGCTTCGACACCTTTCGCCACGAACACATTGCCCCATCGCACCGGGCCGCGCATATTCGTGCTTTGCTCGACCAACTCGCGCGTTGTGCGCGTGCCAACGACCATATCCGCGTCTTTCAGATATTCCAACAGCTTGCTCAAGTCGCGTGACTTGAACGAGTGATCCGCTTCGACGACAACCAGAATGTCGCCAATGGCGCGATCCAAACCATATCGAATCGTGTCGCCATAGCCGATGAGCTTTGCCGTTTCGACGCGCGCCCCGGCTGCGGCGGCGACTTGTGCCGTGTTGTCGCGCGACGAATTATTGACGACCAGCACTTCGTCTACGAGGTCTTTGAAATCTTCAACGACGAAGCCAATGGATGCCTCTTCATTGTAAGCCGGAATGACGACGCTGATTTTGCATTGCTGGAACCGCTCGGCGCGCACTTTGTATTGTGCGTAGTTGTAGTCGTCCACCGTGTTGATGTTGAAGTATTGCCCCGTGAGGTGAAACGGACGCACCGCATTGTCGGATTGCGCTAACAGATTGATCGCGTCAATCAACTCAATGCGACCAGAGCGCGGCGACACGGGCGTGTTGCGAATGGCCGTAAAAATCTCCGGCGTGAAGACGAATGTGCCGCAGCCGAGCAAATTGTTTTCGATAGTCTGCGGCTTTTCAATCAAAGACGTAATTGCGCCGTCGTTAATGTTCAGCGCGTAATTCTTTTTGATCTGATGCAGGTCTTTCGTTGGCAACACGCTACAAATCGCTTTGGTCGCGGTGTCGAAGTGGTTCAGTAACTGTGTGTGATTTGCCCGATGATACAGTTCATCGCCGAGCATCGTGATAAACGGTTGTTGCATCACTTCTTCCGCGAGCAACATGCCGCGCGCCAAACCAATGTCCGGCTCATCGCATTTCAAATAGCGCAACGACACGCCAAGAGACTTCCCGCTCCCGTATCGGCTGATGATCTGTTCACCTTCATAGCCAACGATGATGGTGATGTCTTTAATCGCTAAGGCATCGCGCAGGATTTCGATGTTTCGTTGCAGCAACGTCTTCCCGTCAATTTCGAGTAAGGGCTTGGGCGTATATTGGGTTTTGGGATAGGCACGGAGACCACGACCAGCCGCAGGAATCAGTGCCTGAGAGATAGAGTACATTCGTTGATTTAGAGGTTACCGATATGATTGCGTTTGCCGGAATCAGCAAAAGCAATGAATTCGTTAGCAATGGCTGTGCCAAAGCCGATCTTATGTGCGCCCTGGCTTCAACGCACAATGTAAGCGGATAGTGCCGAAAAGGGTGTTGAAGTGGCTGGTTTCCTGCACATGAGTAAAGCCTGCCTGCTCAATAAATGCGTGCAGCCGTCCGGCAAAGTTGTCTATTGTCGTTGCGCCATCGAACCTGACAATTGCTTGCGAGGCCAGTTTCATTAGCCCATTCTGCGGCAGTCCCCAATCGGCAACGTGAAATTCGCCACCCGGTTTCAGTATGCGCCAGACTTCAGTTAGCGTTCGCCGCTTATTTTCGGGCGTGAGGTGATGGAAGAAGAGGCTTGATAAAACGCGGTCGAAGGATTCATTGGCGTAGGGCAGTTCATACGATAATCCTTCATCAAGCTGCACTTCGACATTCGCTCGGTACGCTTTGGTGCGGGCCAAGTGAAGAATCGCCGGATCGCCATCAATGCCCACGACTGTAGTGCCAGTGTGGGCTTGTTTGATCGCAATTGTCAGCGTTGCCGTGCCACAGGCCAAATCAAGCACGCGGTGTCCGCGATAAATCCGCGCTTGCGCCAGCAATGCCGATTTGAACGCGGCCTCGCGCGTCGTTAGCCGGACAACCGGGTCATAGAGAAACGTTAGCCCGTTATAGCTGAGGGCGGGAATATATTGTTCGTCTTTTTCACGCATAGTTTCTAAATTAGTGATTGATCGTTAAGCAGTTCGTTTGCTCTCTGACAATTGCAGTTAAATGTTTAATCATGCAACTCAATACTTCGCTTATATTGCGCACCAGCATCACGCGACTAGCAATGGATGAAATCTAATGCGACAAACTTGGAAGTCTTTCACAGGTCATGCTTCTATAAACCGTGTGCCACCTATTGGACTTGAGTTCAGCAAAGCCATAGTGTCTTACTAAGTCGCGATGTACAGAGTTACAGTAGAGGATAAAGATCTCTCTGGGGTGGTTCTCTATTGACTGGCGGATGTTCGCAAGAACTTTTGCCATCACCTCTTCATTGAAAGGATTGTAGAAGTAGAACACCACTTGGTCGCGCGGGATCGGGAAATCAACCGCGTCCTGGCAATACAACTCAAAATTCCGGCACTGCTGCGCGTGGTTACGGTAACGGCGAATATTTTCTTGAGCTGCCTCATGGAGTTCAGTAGCGAACTCAACCCCAATGATCTTTCGGAAAGAGTAGTTCGATGCCAACAATAGCCCCCGCCCTTTACCAGACCCAAAGTCAACAAAGACAAAGTCTTCGTATCTGATCTTCAGCGCACTCATCAGCTTTTCAAAATCGGCTGGCTTCGTCTGCTCATAGCCACTACCGTGCCGTAAGTTCTCGCCCGTGATTTGAAGCCCCTCCAATTCAATTATTCCTTGCGTGTCTACCCCAAACTTTTTGTCAAATTCCCGATCCATTCGTCGGGCGCGATAGCGGGAAGGAAACAACCAATTGCTGAGAAAATTGCTGATCTTCCACAGGCACAATGTAACTGTCCCCCATCGCCCCCGCCGCGTGATGGACATACTTAGTTTTCTTGGAATATCCCACAATCTCGATAAAACACTCATTAGTAAATAATCGTAAAGCTGCCATCCTTTTCCGTGACAACGGCAGCAAAGCTCCAAACCGGAATCCCCGACATCTCGCTTTTTGGGTCAATGGGCTTTCCGTTTGCATCGTAACGCTGCCAAGCCAGCGAGCCGCCTTTCTTCCACCCCGTACCTGCTGTCCAGACCAGCATGGTCTCCTTGCGTGCATTTGTGGCAATCACGGGATGCTTACTTTTTCCCGCTATACCAGTTGCCGGAACGGGAAAAATTGACTGCGGCTTTTTCAGATCAAGCGCAGCAAAATAGACTTGCCCTTGTGTCTCCCACGCCGCCAATAATTCATTTGCTCCATCAGCGAACGTTGCCGAACTCATGGGACAGACGTCCAGCTTCCACTTGTCGAGCAGTGTTCCTGAGAAACTCTGCCCGTGATTGTCGGAACTGAGCAGATACATATCGCGGTTTACGTTCTCTCTGGCAGCGCGATATAGCAAATGCACGCGCCCTTGTTGATCGCCAAATGCACGCATTCCGCAGCAACCACAAGCGCCGGTCGCCTCGTTCCACGCGGGAACTTCGCGCGCGAACGTCTTTCCGTCATCCATCGAACGCGCAACCCAGACGCGGCGATGCTCTTCGCCAGTTTGTTCCCCATTGCCGTGCCACACAACAAACACGTTGCCGGATTTATCCGCCGCGACCGAACCGCCGCCATCCAGCCCGGCGGAGAATTGCATCACGTTGCGCTGGGCTTCAAAGGCCGTGCGCGCATCGTTCATTCGTGCGTAGAACATTGCTGCTTCGTGACCGGGTTTGTGTGGCCCATTCCAGGCGACGTGAATGCGCCCATTTTTTCCAATCGCTAAATGCGCCCCGCGAATCGTTCCGGTAGCAACAGCAGTATTCGGCTCGCTGTTGATGCGAAGCGGCGCAGTGAATTCAGATTTGCCGGCGTCACGCCGCACGTAATAGAGATCGCCGCCGCCCGGCTCGCCTACAAAATAAATGAGTTGAAGCGTGCCGCGTGCATCTATCACGGCCTGTGGTTGCAAACCATTGTTCGGAACACGAAATAGCTTTACGCTACCATCTGATTGCGCACTCAGGTGAACAGTCAAAGCAACCAGGAAAAGCGTAAGAATGAGTAACTTCTGGCAAGGTTGGTGTTTCATCTGAGCCTTTCTATTGATTTTTGAGCGGTGATATTGCAGTTAGTACGCGCGCGCCAGTCCACGCAAAAACCAGAGTTTTGCCAACCCGTACCATTTGTGGGAAGCCATTCGAGCGTGCCGCCCCGGTTGCGGAAACAACCATCGCCGGATCGAACTTGCCATCCGGTTTCACGCGCCGCACACGGACTTCGCCACCGCCTTGAATCTTTTCCAGCCAACAAACCAGTGCGCTGCCGTCCGCCAACAGCAATGCTTCCACGCGCCCTGCGGGGTTGCCATCATCTACCGTAATCGGCTCGCCGAAACTCGCTCCGGCATCATCTGAGAAAGCCAGTTTTACGCGCGGCTTATTGTTGACGCCGGTGAACCACGCTACAGCGACGCGGCGACCCGAGGCAGCAATCGAAGGCCCGTTCACCGGACAGCCGTTGATCTGCCAGCCATCTTGGAAAACAGAAACAGGCTGACTCCATTGGCCGTCGCGCAGGCGCACGATGGACGTGTCACGAATCTCCTGCTCGGAGCGGTCACGATAAACGACAACCGGGCCATCCGCCGTCATCGCCGCTGAGGTCTGACAGCATTCGCATACGCGCGTATCCAATACTGCTTCATCAGTCAGCGTGCCGTCGCGTTTGATCTTCACATAACGCAACGTCATATTGCCGTGACCATGCCCATGATCGGAGCCGCTGCCTTCGCCCGATTTCATCTCGCGTCCATCGAGCCACACCGCCGCCAGATTGCCGTCCTTGGCTGCGAACAAGGAAACGAAACCATGTTCTGCTTTCACTCCGTCACGGTGTGGCACGAACGGTTTGCCCCACGTTTTGCCGCCATCGAATGACCGTGAAATCGTCACGTCATACTCGAATGTCCCCGGCCCGCTCTTCGCCAGCCAATGCGCTGCCAGCGAACCGTCCGGCAAGGCAATCATGGAGGGAAAGTCCGCCCAATTGACGAACCAATTCGAGCCTTCCGCGATGGTTTGCGGCGCTGACCATTTTTCCTTTTCCAGCACGGAAAACCGTAGTGAGAACCGTCCTTCGCCCAGTCGCTCGATCCAACTCAGGTAGACGCGACCATTCGGCGAGACCGCCAGATTGGGTTGGCCGCTGCCCGTTCCGGCGGGTGAAGCCAGTTCACGCACCTGCGCGAGCGCGAGCGTCGAAAACAGCAAGACGCTGATAAGCATACTCATCAAAAATTTGTTCATGTCGGTTGCTCCTTTTTCGTTGCTTAAAACTGTAGCTTCAGCGCGAGTTGCAATGAACGCGGCCCGCCGATTTGATAAAGCGGACTCATTCCCCCCAGCCCGCTGCTCAACATTTGCGACGCGCGGCCAAAGATCGCGCTGGTCAGAATGCCATTGGGATTGGCGAAGTTCGCTTGGTTGAAAAGATTGAAGGCGTCCAAACGAAATTGCAGGTTCAGCGTTTCCACCAGTTTGAAATCGCGGCGCAACGCGACATCCAACTGACTCGCCCCAAAGCCGCGCAACACATTGCGTCCGAGCGTGCCTTGCCGCCCTTGCGCAACCGGCGTAGCTCCGTCGAAGGCCGCCGGGTTGAAACGCCTACCGCCCGCGAACGACGGATCGTTGAGATAGAGCGGCTGCCCCGCCACCAGGTCAGGGCGCGAGACGGTCGTAAAGCCAAGACCGAAGGGGTCGCGGCCCGACAGCACATTGACCGGCGTGGCCGAACGCGCGCGGACAATCGTGTCAATGCCGAAGCCGCCGAAAATTGCCTTGCCTGCACCATCGGCAAACGGCGAGGGAATGGCATAGCTCACCGCTGCATTGAAGGCGTGCCGCAGATCGAAGCTTGACGGCCCGCGATCTTGCAGCGGGTTGAAGCGGCCTGTTGGTGATTGCCGGTTCTGAAACGACTCTTCAGATACGATGTCGAGCGATTTGGCGAAAGTATAAGAAACCAGCGCCTGCAATCCTTTTGACAGCCGCCGCTGATATTGCAACTGCAAGCTGTGGTAATCCGACGTGGCATCGTTCGTCACCGCGTCAATGCGCGTGAAGAAGCCCGGATTGACCAGCGTCGTCACGCGCCCTAAACGTCTGCCGTTCGCGCCGACATACGTCGCTTTGACTACGTTGCTTGCGCCGATGGCCTGCTCAATAGCCAGGTTGTATTGCAAGGTGTACGGCAGTTTGAAATCGGGTTGATATGCGAAGATGCGTGGATAGGGCGGATTTGCGCTGACGGCGGGTGGTTGCACGGCTGCCGTGGGAGCCGTGAACGTCTGATTGGTCAACGACAAGGTGCGCGCGTTCGGATAAAGCGTCGTGCTGAACGCCGTCCCGGTGAAACTGTAGCCCAAATCGTAAAACACGCCGAAGCCGCCGCGCACGACTGTGCCGGACTTTTGTGAGAGTTGATAGGAAACTCCTACGCGCGGCCCGAAGTTGTTGTAAGTCGTTTCGTAAAAGCGCGTCCCGCGCGGCGCGAGGCTGGTCGGGTTATTCAGCGTCAAGACCGTCACCGGTTCGCGCCCGTCTTTCTCTGAAGGCGCCGGATTGACGTCGTAACGCAAACCGTAAGTCAGCGTCATCCGACTGGTCGCGCGCCAGGTGTCCTGGGCATAGGCCGAAAAGTTTTGATAGATCGGGCGCAACACCGCGTCAATGCCGACGAGCGTGGCCGTCGGTGCTACGCCGCCCACCAGCGACGTGATGCTGGGAAAGATGAAATTCCGCCGATACGTGCCGCTGTCGGCACTGGGCGCAAGGCGGCGATAATCCGCGCCGAACTTCAGCGCGTGTCCGCCCACCGCATAAGACAGATTGTTGACGAGATTGAATTGCCGCTGTTTCTGATCGGAAAACAACCCATCGCTGATGGTGTTTTCGCCCGATGGATCCACTTCAATGTAAATGTACCCCTGCGGCCCGGAAGTAAACGACGGATACAAGCTCGAATTCGGCGGAACCACCGCGCCGCCGAAATTGTCAATGAAATAGGATTGGTTGACGCCCGCCTTGCTGTAATTGACGCGCAAGTCATTGCTGAGGCGCGCGCCGAAGGTCATGGTCGCTCCCGCCGTGTAGGTGTCGGTTTTATGATCGAGCCGCGCCACGCAACTGGCCGCGCAGAAGCGCGCTCGCTCGTCCGTCACGGAAGGCGCGTGGTTGACGCGCCCGAACAGCGTCAGTTTCGGGCCGAAGTTCTGGTCAATGCGAAAGCTGGTGGCGTCGAGCGTGGAGGGTTTGGAGAACGCGGCTTGATACGGCGCGGCGTTCGGTGTTGCCGCCAAAGGCGCGCCGGTCGGCAGCGGGAAAGCGTTGAGAATGTCGCGCAAGACACCGGTCGCGCCTTGCCGCGCAGCCAGCGAAGGAACCTGCAAGGGCACGGTCACGAAGGGCGTCCGCAGCCGCACGCCTTCATACGAGAAGAAAAAGAACGTCCGGTTACGCCCGTTATATTTCGGCAACAGCACGGGGCCGCCGAGCACGCCGCCGAAATCATTCTGCCGAATCGGCGGGCGTTTCAGATTGTTGGCATTGGCGAAAAAGTTGTTGGCGTCGAACTTGTCGTTGCGCAGGTATTCAAAAATCGAACCGTGAAAATCGTTCGTGCCGGAGCGCGTGACCAGTTGTACCTGCGCGCCCGGCTGCCGCCCGAATTCCGGCGCGTAGGTCGAAGTCTGAATCGAAAACTCCTGCACGGCATCCACCGAAGCCAGACTGGCCGTGCTGCCCTGCGAAGAATACGAAGGCACGCCGCCTCCGGCGGTTTCATACAGCGTCGTCGAGGCCGACGAACCGAAGTTCGCGCTCACGCCGTCCACCGTGAAGTAATTCGATCCTGCGCGCTGTCCGTTGACGGAAAACTGTCCGGGCGTAACCAGATTCGACGGCGTGATTACGACGCCCGGCGAAAGCTCGACCAGCGTCTGGAAGCTGCGCCCATTGAGTGGCTGATTCTCGACAAATTGTCGGTTGACCACCGTCGCCACCACAGGTGCTTCGCTGACCAATGTAGCGTCCGTAATCGTGACGGTTTCGCCGACCTGGGCGACTTTCAATTGAATCCTGAGCGAACTTTGATCGCCGACGTTAAGAATGATGTCGAGCAACTCTGCCGTCGCAAAGCCGCTTCGTTGGACATTGATTTTGTAACGGCTCGGTGGAAGCTGCGGCACGATAAAAAAGCCTTCGGAATTGGTCGTTACCTGTCGCTCTAACTGTTTGGCTGAGTCAGTGATAGTGACAGTTGCGCCGACGACAACAGCACCTGCATCATCTGTTACAGTGCCAGTCAATGTCGCGGTCGCCGATTGCGCCAAGACCGGCACAAAAGAAAAGGCGAACAGTAAAATCCGTAGGGTTGTGTTGGCAATGATTCTCAACATGGGGCATCTCCTCAAAAAAGTTATGGGTTATTGTCAGTTGCGCCAGTTTGTTCAGTATAGGCTATTGTGGTTGTGTTGCTGGTCTGGGGCAAGGGTGTGAATAGTGAATATGAGCGAGCTTCCACTCTTTACCCACTTTCTTCCACACCATTGTTTCATTGCCCGCCGCCGTAATCTCCTTGCCTCGCATCTTTCCTTGAATTTTGTACTGCCGAGTAATCAGGGCCATCTCTTTGCCTGCGGTAATGCGCACATCAGTAAATTCTGCTTTCAGGTCTTCAAACTCAATGATCTCCGGCTTGAGGTGATTCTCGAAGACATCAGCCAGTCCCACATTGCGCACGCTATGCTCATAGAGCAGCACGTCATCGGCCAGCAGTGTTTTGATCGTTGCCACGTCTTTGCTCCGAAAAGCCGAGTTGTATTTCTCGACCGCCGCCTTCACATCTTGAGCTTGTGCCGGAAAGGAAAGACAGCCGAGAGCGACAACGGCGAGAAAAAGTTTCGTGACAGTATTCATGGTCGGAACCTCCTATTCTTCATAAAGCCAGCTTTCGCAATCGCAACGCATTGGCGATGACCGAAATGGAACTGAACGTCATGGCGGCGCTGGCAATCATCGGGCTAAGCAATAGCCCAACAAACGGATACAAAACGCCTGCGGCAATAGGTACGCCCAGGACGTTATACAAAAAGGCAAAGAACAAATTTTGCCGAATATTGCTCATTACGGCCTGGCTCAGTTTGCGGGCGCGAACAATGCCGCGCAGATCGCCTTTGATGAGCGTAATGCCCGCACTTTCCATTGCGACATCCGTTCCTGTTCCCATTGCCAGACTGACGTGGGCTTGCGCCAGCGCAGGCGCATCGTTGATCCCGTCCCCAGCCATCGCCACAATTCTGCCCTCGGCTTGCAGTTGTTTGATGACTTCCGTTTTTTGTTGCGGCAATACTTCGGCGATTTCTCCTTCCAAGCCGAGTTTGGCCGCGACTGAGCGAGCCGTCGCCTTGGAATCTCCAGTCAGCATCACAATTCGCACGCCATCGGCGCGCAAGGTATTGATGGCCTCTTGCGCAGATTCTTTGACCGGGTCAGCCACACCGAGCAATCCTGCCAGGCGATTCGCTACTGCCAGAAACATCACCGTCTGCCCTTGCTGGCGAAGTTGGTCGGCCTGCACATCCAGCGCAGCATCTATCGTGATCGCAAGATCGTCCATCAACTTGCGATTACCGAGTGTAAGGCTCTTGCCGTTGATTTTCCCGTTGACTCCTTTGCCCGTGACAGACTGAAAATCTGTAACCTCGACGGATTCGATCTGGCGTTCTTGTGCTGCCGCCAAAATCGCAGCGGCCAGCGGATGTTCGCTGCCTCGTTCAAGGCTGGCGGCGAGACTGAGAATCTGCGCTTCGCTGTAACTCGCTTGCGGAAGGATGGAAACAAGTTTCGGACGCCCTTCTGTCAACGTGCCAGTTTTATCTACCACCAGCGTATCCACTTTCTCCATTGCTTCCAACGCTTCGGCATTTTTGATGAGGACGCCTGCGATTGCGCCGCGTCCCGTCCCCACCATAATACTCATCGGCGTGGCAAGTCCGAGCGCGCACGGACAGGCAATAATCAACACTGCCACCGCATTCACGAGCGCATACACAAAGCGCGGCTCCGGCCCGACGACTGCCCACACAATGAACGTCAGGATTGCCACCAACACAACCAGCGGCACGAACCACGCGGAGACCAAATCGGCGAGCCGTTGTATCGGCGCGCGGCTGCGTTGTGCTTCCCCTACCATTCGCACAATCTGCGCGAGCAAGGTGTCGCTGCCGACCCGTTCCGCCCGCATCACGAATCCGCCTGTCCCGTTGACCGTTCCGCCCGTGACCTGGCTGCCTGCCGTTTTCTCCACCGGGATCGGTTCGCCCGTCACCATAGATTCGTCCACGCTGCTTGTGCCTTCGGTGACGATACCGTCTACGGGGATTTTCTCGCCGGGACGCACGCGCAACAGATTTCCCGGCTGCACTTGTTCGAGTGAGATGTCTTCTTCGCTGCCGCCGGGCTTGATGAGGCGCGCGGTCTTTGGCGCGAGACCCAGCAGCATGCGGATCGCACTGCTCGTGCGGCTGCGCGCCCGGAGTTCCAGCACCTGCCCCAGCAGGACGAGCGTAGTAATCACCGCTGCCGCTTCAAAATACACCGCCACTTCGCCGCCGTGTCCGCGAAATGAAGCCGGAAATATGCCCGGCACGAGCAGCGCGACCACGCTGAACAAATAGGCCGCGCCTGTGCCAATGGCAATCAGCGTGAACATATTCGGACTGCGATTGATGATAGAAGCCCAGCCGCGCTGAAAAAACGGCCAGCCGCCCCACAACACAACAGGTGTGGAAAGCGCGAATTGCAGCCAGTTGATAACGCGCGGCGAGAGCGCGTGCTGTACTGGCTGACCCGGAATCATCTCTGACATTGCCAGCAGCAAAACAGGTAACGAGAGCGCAACACTCCACCAGAAGCGCCGTGTCATATCGGTGAGTTCAGCATTGGGCTGCTCTTCCAGGATCACTGTGCGTGGTTCCAGTGCCATCCCGCAAATCGGACAATTGCCCGGCTCCTCGCGGATGATTTCCGGGTGCATCGGGCAGGTATACTCGACTTTGGTAAGTGGTGTAGCGGGCATCTCCGGCTCAAGTGCCATTCCGCATTTCGGACACGCGCCGGGCTTATCGGAAACGACCTCGGCATCCATTGGGCAGATATATTTCATGCCTGCTTCAGGGGGAGGAGTTGTCGTTGTCACCTGAGTTGGTGCTTGCAAAAACGCTTCAGGATCAGCCTTGAATTTGTTCAGGCAATGTGTGCTGCAAAAATGATAGGTCTTGCCGTGATGGTCATAACTGCCCGCTGCTTTCTCTGGTGCGACAGTCATGCCACAAACTGGATCAATGTGCTTTTCGTCAACAGTGGGCGGTAGCGCCGTCATTACAGGCAGCGATTTCGAGCGTGCTGTAAGCTGTACCATCGCATGCGCCATCGGCTGCGGGGCTTGATTCAAATAGGCGGCAGGGTCGGTCTTGAATTTATGCAGGCAGCCTGTGCTGCAAAAATAATAGGTTGTTCCGTCATACTCATGCTGCCCGGCTGCCGTTTCGGGATGAACGGTCATGCCGCAGATCGGGTCAATGACGGGCTGATGCTGTGAATGATGCGCGTGTTCTGGCTGGTTCATTTTTTACTCCTTTCCGGTCGGCGTGTGACAGGTTTGTGAGCATCGAGTTCCGCTGCTTCAATCAGCCCACAAAAATGCCCATCGGCCTGTTTCTTTTCATCCCACTGTTGCAACGTTCGCGCCAGCGCATTGCGATACCGCCGCATTTGTTTCAGCCGCTCATCAAGTTCTGTGAGTCGTTCGCGCACGATCTCGCGCACTTCCGCGCAGGGGCGCTCTCCCGCACGGCTTTCTGCCATAATGCGTTTGATTTCATCAAGCGTGAATCCCAGCGTTTGCGCGCGTTTGATGAATTCGAGCCGCAGCAGTTCCTCCGCGCTATACAGCCGATAGCCGCCTTCGGTGCGCGCCGGGCGTCCTAATAAACCACTGCGTTCATAAAAACGGAGCGTTTCAATGCCAATGCCAGTACGCCGGGCAACTTCGCCGATTTTGATCAAAGTCTCACTGGCGTCAGTTTGCGCCAGACCTCTTGTGTAACTCTTAGGTTGTACTTGTGCCATCAGTTTTCCTTTCCGGCTGTCATTCATTTCCTGACAACCAAATAAAGGTTACAGCCTGTAGTCGGCTACAGAGTCAAGAGGAGATTTGAAAAAAATTACGCTCGCAATTGCATTCATCAGCGATGTTGTTCCAATGATCAAAACAACCCCATTTTTTATGTTTTGGAGAATCACGTATCTGAAACGCTATTTCAGATGCAAACTTTATACCGGAAGGAGAGGGATGCTGTTTTTAGCGCCACACTCGCACGCCTGCCACGAAGCGCAACTGTTTTGGATCGCCGCCGTCTTGCCGCACCAGATCAGCGGTACGAAAGAAACTTCGGTCGTAAGAGATGCCGACATAAGGGCCGAGCTTGCGCCGAATTTCGTAGCGCAGACGCAATCCTGCCTCAATGTTGTTCAAGCCTCGGCCCGTTGTAAACCGTTCGGCTTGCTGCGCAGCGGCATTGACCTCAACGCGCCCTTGCAGTATCCACCGTTGGGTCAATAAATAATCTCTGGTGAAAGAAACACGCCCCGATACGTCGCCTTGATGACTGAGAAACAAGGCGGTCTCGAATTCGTAGCGGTAAGGAATCAGCCCTTCGATTCCAATGACTGCATGTGCGCGCGTCACATTGGCTCCCCGAAAACTTTGCGTCTCGACACGAACGCCAACCTGAAAATCGTAATACTTCTTGACGAAACGACCGTAGAGCATTTGAAAATCTATGTCGTAATTGGCTTTCAAAGCGGTATCGCGCTCGCCTTCGCTTTTGAACCACAGGCGGTTGAAGTCGCCGCCGTGCCAGCCTTCGATGTCCCAACGGAAGTCGCCGCCGTCACGCGCCGGGCGGTATTCCAACACGTCGGCGAGGACGAAGGTGTGCTTCATTTCATCATCCACCGGGCTGGGCCAACCTTTGCCCGGTTCCAGGTTTTCCTGCTTGCTTACCTGCACACCGGACACCTTTGGAACGGAGGGAATAGTCGTAGCAACGGCGCGCTCCAGTGGCGTCGGGGTTGGCGTAGAAGTCGCGCTTGGCGCGCTTTGCGCGGCAGCGGTCGTCGCGCCCAACAGACAAACGAAAGCGAGCGGCAAAGCGGCGAATGGATAAATTTTCATAATCGCGCCTCCGTTGCTTTAGCCGACACCTCGACGATGCGGAACATTCCCGTTTCCATATGCAAGAGCAGATGGCAGTGAAACGCCCAACGCCCCGGCGCATCAGCAGTAATGGCAACCGAGACGCGCTCAGCAGGTTTGACAATTACAGTATGCTTGCGTGGCAGGAAATCGCCCGTGCCGTTTTCCAGTTCCATAAACATTCCGTGCAGGTGGAAGGTGTGCTCCATCATCGTGTCGTTGACGAAGGTCCAGCGCAGCCGCTCGCCGGTGCGGAAGTGAATCGGTTGCGGCGATTGCGAAAACTTCTTGCCCTCAAACGACCAGATGAAGCGTTCCATGTGACCGGTCGCGTGGAGTTCAAGTTCGCGCTCCGGCTGGCAACGGTCGGGGTAAGGCTGCAATGCCTTCAGATCGGTATAGACCAGCACGCGGCGATCCTCGCCGCCCAGCCCTGTGCCGGGATCATCCAAGCGGCTGCGCGTAGCGTCCGGCGTTGATTGGTTGGCCGAACCATGATGATCAGACCCGTGCTTGACGGGCGTGCTGCCCGGAATTTCCGAACGGTCATTCATGCCCGCCATGTTTTTCATGTCGTGCTGCATATTGTGGCCGGGAGGCATCGCCTGTTTGTCCTGCATTTTCGACATATCGTGGGCTGGCTGCTGCGTAGATGGCTTAGGCATATTCGGCATGTTTTTCATGTCGTGCTGCGTAGTCTGACTCGGCGGAGCAGGCTGTTTCGGCGTTTCTTTCATGTCCGGCATCTTGTGCATATCGTGTTGCTGCTTTGGTTTGGCTGACGGGGAAGACTGTTTCGGCTCTGGCTGCATGCCGGGCATGTTATGGTCGCCGCTTTTCATGCCCGGCATATTCATATCCATGCCGTGAGCCATCCCGGACATTTTGCCGCCAGCTTTGGCGTTCTTGTCCATCTCAAGCTTCATCCCAGCCATGTCCATGCCTTCCATGCTCATCCCCATATCTTCCATTGTGCGCAAAGGGCGCGGGCGTCGTGGCGGGATCGTCGCCATCATTCCGGCGCTGGGGGCAAGCGTGCCACGCGCGTAGCCGCTGCGGTCGAGTGCTTCGGCGAAGATCGTGTACGCGCCTTCACCCGGTTCGACAATCACGTCGTAAGTCTCCGCCGGCCCCATGCGGAATTCGTCCACCTCAACGGGCTGCACGTTTTGCCCATCGGCTTGCACAACGGTCATCTTCAAGCCCGGAATCCGCACGTCGAAGAAAGTCATCGCGCCCGCGTCAATGAAGCGTAGCCGCACGCGCTCGCCCGGGCGGAAGACGCCCGTCCAATTGGCTTCTGGCGACAGGCCGTTCATCAGAAAGGTGTAAGCTACCGCGCCGTTCACGTCGGCGAAATCGGTCGGGTCCATCCGCATCCGCGCCCACATCAGGTAATTGTCCCAGGTAGCCTTCCATCCATATTCGGCAAGGTCGGAGAAGAATTCGCCCATCGTGCGCTGCTGGAAGTTGAAAAAGCCCGCCTGCTTTTTCAGATCGCCGACCATTCCCATCACCGAGCGGAAAGTCCAGTCAGATAGCACGACCACGTATTCACGATCATATTTGATCGGGTCTAGCTCCATTGGGTCGAAGATCAGCGGCGCGTAGACGCCCGTCTGTTCCTGCCCGCCCGAATGACTGTGATACCAGTACGTCCCATATTGCTTAATGGGAAAGCGATAGGTGAAGGTCGTTCCCGGCTTAATGCCCGCGAAGCTGACGCCAGGCACGCCGTCCATCTCAGGCGGCAGGAGGATGCCATGCCAATGAATGGAAGAAACCTGCTTCAGACGGTTCGTCACGTTGATCGTGACTTCCTGACCTTCGCGCAAACGAATGATCGGCCCCGGAACCGTGCCGTTTATCGTTGTCGCCACGCCTGTGCGCTTACCGACGTGGAATGGTGTTTCGGCAATGGTCAGGTTGATCGTGTCGCCGCTCAGCGATGGTAATTGTTGCGCGCCGCCAGGTAAGCTCGTTTGGGCATACAACGGAGCGAGACGCTCCATCGCCGTCAACAAACCAAGCGCTCCGACACCCTGCAATAACTTGCGCCTTGAGATCAGTTCACTGTTCATTCTCCCTCCGTTTTGGCTTCCAACAGCCAGTCTTTCACTTCTCCAACTCGTTCAGTTTTTCCTTCATCTGGCGAATCTCGGCTTCCTGCCCTGCGATAATCTTCGCGCATAATTCCTTGATCTCAGCGTCGGTGATGGCCGCTTCTCGGCACATCAGGATGGCCCCGGCGTGGTGCGGAATCATGGATTTCAAAAACTGCCGGTCTGCAATCGCCGTTTGCTGTCGAATCAAAAACCAGCACCCGACCACCGCAAGCAAACTCACGACGGCGATGGCCGCGTTCAGCTTTCTGTCGCGATACATCGCGCTCATCAACGCCAATTCGATCAGCACCATCGGCGCGGTCATCAACCCCGCCATATAAACTTGGTTCAGGTTGGAATAGACGTTGGCAAAGGTATTCGCCATCGCATACATCAGCACGTACATCGAGACGAATGACAGCACGGTCATCAGCAACAGGCGCAGGTAGTGATGTTTGTTCATCGCGCCATCGGGTTGTTGATGGTTGTCGTGCTGCCCTGTGTGAGTGTCTTTCTGCATGCTTGTTTCTCCCTGCTTGTTGAAACTCACTTACCACTCCAAGCCGCTCTCCACTTGCTCAATTGCGCTTTTTCTTTCTGCTGCTGGTTGATGGTCGTGCGCGCAAAGGTCTTGAGTTGCGCGTGCTGGGCTTGCTTGAGCGCTTTCTGCGACATGTCTATCGCCATCTGATGATGCGGCACGATCATGTCAATGAACATCAAATCGAACTGATTGCCGGAAGCCGCTTCGAGCTTGCCCATATCCATATGCGGCATCTTCATCCCTGACATGCCAGCCATGTTCATGTGATCGGGCTTCGGCTGTCCCGCATACTACTCGTCGCGCCATTGCTGAAGCTGCGTAACGTCCTTCTGCTGGTCTTCAGTCATCTTCGCGGCGAAGGTTTTTAACTCGGCATGTGACGCTTTGTGCTGCGCCATCTTCGCCATCTCGATGCCCATCTGATGATGGTGAACCATCATGTCAATGTAATGCAGGTCGTAAGGCATGTTGTCCGTCTTTGCGCCTTGCGGCTTTGGCTTCATTTCGCCATGCCCGGGCGGATGCTGCGCCCAGGCGTTGGTAAGGGCGAATGCCGTGATTATCATCATAACTGCGGCTTGTAAGATCGTTTTCATTTATTTTCCTACCTTTCTGTTATTCGCTCTTGAGCGTGAACATTTTTAACGTTGCCCGTCTTCCTCTGTACTACTTGCGGCGGCTACTTCGTCGTCATCGCCGCTATGCCGCCCTTTGAGTCCGCGCAGTGGCTGGTAATCACAAATGCTGAAATTGCGACAGAGCAGTTCCCGCATGGCATCAATTTCGCCTAACTGACCGTTGAGAATGCCTCGGCAATAGCGCTCTAAAGCTTTGTGTTTGAGTTCGGAAGCAACGAGGCATTCAAGTGTTCTCGTCGTTGCCTGATAGTGATGGCGGCTGAAGGTTTCAAGCCAGTAATGATTAAATTGCTCGCCCGCCGGAGTCTGTTCAAGCAATTGAATTTGCAAGCGATTTACGGGGCGAATCTTCGGTTGATATTCAATCTTGTACCAGTCGCGCAAGAATCCCTGTGCTTCCAGAATCTCTTCCCGCTGCATGCGGTTGGCACGTCGAGCGAGCGACTTGATTTCATCTAGCGTAGCTTTGGCGGTGGTTGCGGAGAACGTGGGCGACGGCGAAGTGCCTTCTGATGGGGAAATGGCGGTATCTCGCGTAACGTCAGTTCCTGCGGCTAACTCTGTGATTCGCAGCGCAGAATAGTGATGGTCAATAATGAATTTCAGGTAGTTGATCTCGAACTGCGCGGTCAATCCTCGTCCTGGCTCATCGCCCCTTACTGTACCTCTGACGAGCGTCAGAACGCTCATCAGCAACAAGATCAAAAGCCCCCAGCGCAAAATGCGATTCCATAGTGATGGCACATGATTAACTTTGTAATAAAACATTTCTTCCCCCTCATAGAACAATGATGTAGCGTGTCTGGCTGGTACTCTGCGTGCGCAGCCAGACACCAAAAATTGCTTATACAGCTTGCGCCATTTGCTGACAGGACTCTGCACAACGGCGGCAAGCTTCAGCGCACGCTTGCATCCGTGCATCGTTGCCCATCTGCTCACAGCTTTCGGCGCAACGTTGACAGACTTCAGCGCACGCCGCACAGGTTTGCGTGTGAAGGTCAGAGCCGCGCAACATAAAGTCGGCGCTGGTTTGACAGATTTGTGCGCAATCCAGCAATAACCGAATATGCTGCGCGTCCGCATGCATCCCGCCTTGTTCCAGGCAGTAAGTAACCGTTTCCAAACAAACAGAGTGACAATTCAGGCATTCCTGAATGCACTGTTGCATAGCTCCGCTATGTTGTGTCTTGGCGTGACTTGCCATAAGTTCCTCCTTATTGAAATGAACATTGATTGAATGGCCGGAGGGGAATGGATAATAGGGGGGAAGTACATCATGTACTGTTTATGTACGTTGAGATGTACAACTACTGCAATACGGCCTTATTTGCATTGACTTTTATTCAAGCCGTAAAGGTTCATAGCAATTCGGATGCCCACAGTATGCTTGTTGAAGCCGGCATTTCGGATGGGTCAAGTTCCGGCACACAAGATGCCTATTCTCTTATTTCACTGTTTCAATAAATTCGGGCAAAGGTTGTCTGAATCTGTCCCTAACTTTTCAAGGAGTGTATTTAATGCAAAAGAAATTTTCAGTTTTCCTCATCCTCTCTCTTTTCGTGGTTGCCGTCACGACTGCGTGGGCGCACGAGAAAGTGAAACTGACAGGCTATGTGGTAGATGTCATGTGCTTTGCGGATCACCTCAAAGACAAGCCGGAAGATGCGCTGAAAGCCGCGCAAGACCACGATAAAGAATGCGCGCTGATGGAGCATTGCGTGAAAAGCGGCTATGGCATTTATGCGGAAGGCAAGTGGTATCCCTTCGACGCCAAAGGCAACGATTTGGCGAAAGCGATTTTTGAAAAATCAAAGCGCAGCAAAGAATTCAAGATGACCGTCGAAGGCATGAAACATGACGGCAAAATTTTGGTTACGACGCTGGCTGAAGCGGAATAATCCAACTTCCGGTGGCTGTTTTCAGACAGTCAGGTGTTTGAAAATAGACAATTACTGATCTCCTGCCGTAATTCGAGTCTTTACGGCAGGAGAATCCAATTCAAACTCCATCCGAATCTTCTGTGGTGGCTGATCCCAAGCCGAATTTTTGCATGCGATAAATCAAGGCACTGCGGGTAATGTTCAGATAACTTGCGGCGTGCGTCTGATTCCACTCATTCTTTTCCAACGCCTGGCGCAAAATCTCCCGCTCCACTTCTTCCAAGTCAATTCCGTCTTCCGGCAACTGAAGTAATACGTTCGCCGCATGGCTGGTTTCCGCTGTTAGATTTTCGGGCAAATCATTGACGGTGATTTCATCCGCATCGGAAATTACGGCTAAACGTTCGATGGTATGCTTCAGTTCCCGCACATTGCCCGGCCAGGCGTATGCCTGTAAATAACGGAATACTTCTTTACTGAATCGCAAGGCCGGACGTGCTACTTTTTGCGCGATGTCGCGCAAGAAATATTCTGCCAAAAGTGGAATGTCGGCGCGGCGCTCACGCAAGGGCGGCAAGTGAACGGGGATAACCTTGAGCCGAAAATACAGGTCTTCGCGGAAGCGCCCGTCTTCCACCATCTTGGCAAGATCGCGGTTTGTAGCAGCAATGAATCGCACATCTGCCTGGCGCGTCTCGGTCTCGCCCACGCGCGTGAATTCGCCGCTTTCAATCACGCGCAAAAGTTTAACTTGCAAGGCCAGCGGCAAATCGCCGATTTCATCCAGCAGCACTGACCCTTTGTCAGCCGCTTCTATCTTGCCCCGTGTATTCGCCACAGCACCGGTAAACGCGCCTTTGCGCGCACCGAACAACTCAGATTCCAGTAAGCCTTCGGGAATTGCACCGCTGTTGATCGTGACAAAGGGAGCTTCACGCCGCGCACTTTGCTGATGCAGTGCTTTGGCAATCAATTCTTTGCCAGTGCCGCTTTCCCCCGTAATCAATACCGCCAGATCAGTTCGCGCGACTTTTTCGACCAGATTGAAAACGCGCTGCATCGCCACTGAAGAACCGATGATGTTATGCAGCGAGAATTTGCTTTCGATAAATTGTTTGAGCGAGCGGTTTTCACGTACCAGCGTCGTATACTCCAAACCTTTTGCAACGGTTAGGAGCAATTCTTCGCGGTTGAATGGCTTGGTGATGTAATCATACGCACCGAGCTTCATGGCTGTGACTGCCGTTTCGATAGAACCAAAAGCGGTGATGACTAGCACAACTGTATCAGAACTCATCACCGTAATGCGTCGCAGCAATTCGAGTCCGTTCATCTCCGCCATTTGAACATCCGTAATGACCAAATCAACTGACTCTTCGGTGAAGAGTTCCAATCCGGCTTTCCCATCCATCGCCATCAAGACCCGATAGCCTGCTTCTGTCAGGTGATGGACAAGCACTCGGCGTAAGCTATCATCGTCATCCACGAGCAGAATTGTTTTATCCGCCATGACCGTCTCCTCCACGAACTTTTGTTTTGTGTTGGGAGTTGCCGACTGTCTCGACTTGGGTAGCATTCAATGGAAGCCAGATTTCAAATTTCGCCCCGCCTTGTGCTGCCTCAGAAACGCAAATACGACCTCTTTGCTGACTCACCAAACGATGCGCAATCGCCAAGCCCAGACCAGTGCCGCGTGTTTTGGTTGTCACAAACGGACTGAACAGCTTATCGCGCACTGTGGCATCAATTCCTTTGCCGCTGTCCTGCACGGCAAGAACGAACTGCCCTTCTTGCTCCGCCAAGTTGATTTGCAGCGTTCCGCCTTGCGGCATGGCATCCAGCGCATTGAGAATCAGATTGAGCAAAACCTGTTTCATCTGCTCTGCATCCATCATCACTGTCGGCAGATGATTTGTCTCATGGACAGCGATGGAAACGCGCGCCTGCGCAGCCTGCTTCTGTACCAGCTTGACGACGGAATCTACTACCTCACGCGGCGGCAGCAAGAGCATTTCTGACGAGCGTGGACGTGCGAACTGGAGAAAATCTGTCACGAGCCGATTGAGTCGTTCCACTTCGCGCTTGATGATCTCAATAAATTCGGCCCGTTCTTTGGGAACCGTTGTCTCCAATGCTTCCGCCGCACCTTTGATCGCCCCCAGAGGATTGCGAATTTCGTGAACGATAGCTGCCGACATCTGCCCTAGCGAAGCATGCCGATCTGCGAGCAGCAATTGATCCATTGTCGAGCGTAGTTCCTCATACGCATGTTTCAACTCTAAATTAGTTTGCTCTTTTTGCGCGCGTTCGCGTTGCTCGCGCTCCGCCAATAAGCCAGTCACAACCCCGATGACAAGGAACAGAATGGTTTCGGCAAATTGATTGATGGTGGAATGCTGATTCGCCCAATGCTGCACAATGTGCGGCAGGTACATTGCAGCACTCACTATTGAAGCTGTTAATCCACCCCGAAACCCATAACTATACGCCGCATAAATGATCGGCAAGTAATACAAACGCTGCGAAATCTCATGCCATAAGCCGCTTTTGCCGACTGTCTGGTAATGCAGTATGGTGATCAAAGCGATTGCGGTAAGCAGTAAGAACGGTTGCCAATCGCGCGTTTGTTTTTTGCGTGAAGGGTTACTCATTGCCAAATTCCCTTAAAATCATTTTTTTCTCAACCTCCGATCTGCTTTGCAATCACGTACCTTGATGAATAACCGCTTCACCAGGAATTGCCTTTCTATTTCGCAACTCAGGGAGTCTTTGTAATTTTTGTTGTGTCTCCCGTTCGATGATCGGCGATTTGAAAGCGCAGGAATTTGTGAATGGCCGTAATGGCTTTGGAGTTACTTGTCACCAGGCGCACTTGACCACCGCGCGCTGTCTCCTCGAATTGATATTTAATGGCGGTCTTCAATTGCTTCATCGTGGGCACGCCGGGTGGTGTTTTGGCGTGAATTAGCATCGGCGCAGTGAAATCGCCCGCTGCAAATTTTCCCGCGATATGCTGCAAATGCGTCCTGATCTGATCTCGGCTCTTTGTGTCGTTGAAGTCTTTGGCTTCAACTTCGATTAGCCCGCCATCAGTGCGCAGTCGAAAATGATGGGTCGTCTTATCGTGTGCGAAGCCCATCACCTGATCGCCTCGTTTGTTAACCCCGGCGTGATGGTCGTCGTGTTGGTGACTGGATTGTTGCACTCCGCCACTGGCAGAAGCCGTGTTGATAACCCATAGCGTCGCCAGCAAGGAACTAATGCAAACAGCCAAACGAAGATTCTGTTTGGTAGTCATTTTGTATTCTCCTTAAAAAGGGCCGCGCAGTATGTATAACCGCGCCGCCTTGAGTTTTAATCGCTGTGTTTGTGTTCGGGCGTAGCTTTTGGTTTTTCAGTTTTCCCTTCTTTAATTATCGCCATGATCTGGCTGTATTTGTCTTCCGGCAGCACCCGCACCAGATTCATCATGCCCATCATTGAGGCTGTCCAGCCGGGCGCGAGTCCCCATGTCTCCGGCTTGACCACTTCATCATCCACAATCATCATCATCATTTCGTCTTGCGGATAACCGGGGATTTTCTTCTTCTCCTCTTCCGTTAGCGCGACTGCGGTGCGCTGTTTCTTGACCAGCTTCATATTGCATTTGGGGCAAGAGCCTTCTTTGGTCGAAACCACTTCCGGGTGCATCGGACAGGCATAGATTTCAGGCGCTTTTTGCTTGACCAATTTCATATTGCACTTCGGACAGTTGCCCTCTTTATTGGAGCGCACTTCCGGGTGCATGGGGCAAGCGTACATTTCCACCTGCGCTGGTGTTGATTGCGCTACCAGATTGGAAACATTCGTTTCTGCCGACGTAATGCCCATGCCGCGCCCCATGCCTGGGCCTAAGTCTTCGCTGAGCGCGTGCCCCTGGCGCACCACTCCCATTCCTTCTTCCATCCCTTTACCCGTTTCGGAACCGCTGCCGTGCGACATCGCCATCGGCCCAACCATCGAAACCATCTGGTTCATCATGTGGTGCGGCAGGTGACAATGCAGCATCCAGTCGCCTTCGTACTGCGCGACGAATTCGACATCGCGCGCTTGTGCCACGCCAACGATGACCGTATTGCCCGGAAACCAGGCCGATTCAGGAATGCGCCCGCCTTCCGTTCCCGTCACATAAAACTGGTGACCGTGTAAATGAATCGGGTGATGATCCATGCCGAGATTGACGATGCGAATGCGTATGCGCTCGCCTTTCTTCACAATCATGGGGGTGGTTGCGGGCGCGGATTTGCCGTTGAGCGTCAGCCAGTTGAATTCCATCGCAAACGTGTTCGGCACATCGTTATTCGGCAGCAGCGCCCAGCCCTGCAAAATCATCGCAAAATCCTTGTCACAACGCGGCGCGTGCGGCGTTTTCGGATGAATGACGAACATCCCAATCATCCCCAGCATCTCCTGCATCGCGCCGTGTGAATGATAGAAAAATGTGCCATGCTGATTGACTGTGAATTCGTAAATAAAGATGCCGCCGGGTTCGATCATCGGTTGACTGATGTACGGCGT
>JAFDVL010000030.1:0-11349 GCA_018268995.1 Acidobacteriota bacterium
CCGTCCATTCCACGCGCACGCGGCGCATCGTGACATTGTTGCTGTTTTCGACTTTCAGCGCATCTCCGGCGGCATCCTCAATCGCCAAATCTTCAATCACGAAATCATCGGCTTTGACCATCATTCCGGCAGAACCCGCTTTTTGCCCGGCGAAAGACAAAATCGTTTTGCCCATTCCTTTGCCGCGAATCGTGACTTTGGCGACATTGAGTGACAGCGTTTTATCAAAGGTGAATTTACCTTCCGGGATTTCAATCACACTGCCGGGCTTGGCTTTGATCAAATCTTCCTGCAAATTTTTGGCAAAGTCTGCGGAGGAAGAAGACGCCGTTTGCGTGCCTGAATTGGAAGCGCAAGCGTTGACGAAGATCGTAATTCCGATAGCGATGGAGGCGACAAGGATTTTTTTCATATACCGTTCCTTCGTGATGAGTGGATGCGTTAGTGAATACAAATGGAGAAGGCGAAATTATCAGCTCGCCTTACGTTTGTAAATTCACAGTCGGCAAAAACTGCGGCGTTTTGCGATGTTTCGTCGCTTGCTCAAACGCATAGGCATATTTGATTAACTTGCCTTCGCTCCAGGGCGCGCCAAAAAACGAGACGCCGACTGGCAGCCCGTGAATGTAGCCCGCCGGAACCGTCACATGTGGATAGCCGGAAACCGCAGGCGGCGTCGAACAGCCACCAGCAAAATGATCGCCGTTCAGAAAATCTGTCAGCCACGGAATGCCGTCCGTTGGCGCAACCAACGCGTCCAGATTCTGTTTGGCCAACGCGGCATCAATCCCCTGACTTTGCGTCAGTTGTTTTGATTTGGCCAATGCCTGTTTATATGCCGGAGTATTCAAATCGCCTTTGCTTGCCGCTTTAATCATCGTGTCCTGATTGAAATATTGCAGCTCGCGGTCACGATTCTTTTCGTTGAATTCGATGAGGTCTTGCAGCGATTTGACGGGCGCAGAAGCCCCGCGTGTTGCGAGATACGCGCTCATATCGGCTTTGAATTCGTAAAGCAACACTTCAAATTCATCATCGTCATACTTGCCCTTGTTCGGCAATTCCGTATCAATGACAACCGCGCCCAGGCGTTTGATTGTGTCAATGGCTTCGTTGATGAGTTTGTCTACGCGCTCGCTGAAACCGAAGTAATTCCGCGCAATGCCAATACGTGCGCCTTTCAAGCCGTTCGCGTCCAGAAACTGCGTGTAATCGTTCAGAAACCTGCCGCGACTGCTAGCCGTCGCATTGTCGCGCGTATCAATGCCTGTCAGCGCGCCTAATAAAATCGCCGCATCGGCTACAGTGCGCGTCATTGGCCCCGCCGTGTCCTGACTGTGCGCAATCGGAATAATCCCAGCGCGGCTGACTAACCCAAGCGTCGGTTTGATGCCGACCAGAGAATTACAACTGGAAGGGCTGACGATGGAACCATCGGTTTCAGTGCCAATCGAAATCGCGCACAGATTCGCCGCCGTCGCCGCGCCAGAGCCTGCACTGGAACCGCTGGTATTGCGATCCAGCGCGTATGGATTGCGCGTTAAGCCACCGCGCCCGCTCCAGCCGCTCGTAGATTTGCTGGAACGAAAATTCGCCCATTCGCTCAGGTTCGTTTTGCCCAGTAACACCGCGCCCGCCGCTCGCAGTTGCGCCATAATCGTCGCGTCACGTGGCGCAATCGTGTTGGCCAAAGCCAATGATCCGGCTGTCGTTTGCATTTTGTCCGCTGTATCAATGTTGTCTTTGATCAAAATCGGAATGCCGTGCAACGGGCCGCGCACTTTGCCCGAAGCGCGTTCCTGATCCATTTGCGCGGCGATGCTCAGGGCGTCAGGATTGACTTCGATGACGGAGTTAATGCGCGGGCGATCTATTTCGGCGATGCGCGCCAAATACATTTCTGTGATGGAATGCGCGGTGAACTTGCCACTTTTCATTCCGGCTTGTAATTCATTGATCGTGATTTCTTCTAATGCAAACGCTTTAGCTTGCGCAGAGAGCGGAATGGCTTTATTCATTGCGACAAGCGCGCTGGCTTGCGCAGTAGATTTCAGGAAATTTCGACGCGTAGAATAAGGATTCATAAACGTAAGTCCAAAGATGCAATTACCAACTCAACTCAAACGGGCGATTGAGCAACAGTCTGACCGGATCGGCCTCAAACAATTGGTGCAGGCAGCTACGGAATTGTCCGACAATTACCGATTTCGTCAAGGCGCGACGACAAGATTTATCGCCACTGAGGCACATCGCATCGCGTATGCCGCTACGCGGATGCCTGCGACGTATGCAGCAGTGCTCGCGGTTTTGCGCGAAGCGAAACGCTTATTGCCGGATGAATCATTCGCAAGTTTGCTTGACCTCGGAGCCGGGCCAGGAACTGCGTCGTGGGCAGCGTGTGAGGTATTTGCACCATTGCAAAAGATCACATTGATTGAACGCGATAGAGAATTAATTCGGCTTGGGCAAACATTCGCCGCACAAGCGAGCGATGAAGTATTGCAGCGCGCCGAATGGCTGGCGCAGGACTTATCCCAGGTGATTTCTTTCGCGCAACACGATGTCGTGATTTGTTCTTATGCCTTGGGGGAACTGTCACTTTCGCAAGCGCGACAGGTCGTGCAAACAGCGTGGCAAGCGGCAGGCAAAGCGCTCGTGATTCTTGAACCGGGAACGATGAAAGGGTTTGCCTTGCTCAGGCAACTGCGCGCTGATTTGCTTGTCGCAAACGGAAACATCATCGCCCCGTGCCCACATCAACAAACCTGCCCAATGCCAGAAGCAGATTGGTGTCATTTTGCTGCCCGCGTCGAACGCTCTGCCATGCATCGCAAACTGAAAGGCGGCGCGCTCGGCTATGAAGATGAAAAATAT
This sequence comes from Acidobacteriota bacterium, assembly GCA_018268995.1. Taxonomy (GTDB): domain Bacteria; phylum Acidobacteriota; class Blastocatellia; order RBC074; family RBC074; genus JAFDVL01. The sequence continues at coordinate 2,875 of JAFDVL010000030.1, forward strand.
GCGTATCTGGTCGTGACAAAATCCCCGGCAGATTCAGCAACGGCGCGCATCCTGCGCCATCCCAAACAGCATTCCGGCTTCATTCAATTCCAGCTTTGTACGAAAGAAGGATTGCAGGAGGTGACGGTCACGCGCCGCGACAAAGAGGCTTTCAAACAGGCACGAAAAGCGAATTGGGGAGAGGCGTGGTCAAATCATTCCTGACCGATCCAGCCTTTGCTGCCTTTGCGAAGCGTCACTTTTGACGGCAGCATTGCGCGCGCACCGCAGAAATAGCTTACATAACCATCGAAAGTGATTGTGTAGGTCACACCTCTTTTTTGGATCACAACTTTGGCGGTATTTTCATCAATATTGATATATTCCTTGGTGAAATTCAGCGTCGTCGTTTGCCCTTCCGTTTTCCACTGCACGCCCGTTTCGCTGCGATCAACTGTCAGCGTGCAGGTGTGTGCGTTGGCTCCGACGTTCTCGTAATAAAACGCGATCACCGCATCATCAATCAGCAAAATTTGCGCTCCGCCGTGATCGCTTTTGACATTGGCACTAATAACTTCAAACTTGTTGTTGACACCAACTGTGGCCTTTGCATCTTCGACCAAACGGACAGGCAATTTCGCGCTTAGGCTGGATTCATCTTTGCCCCAGAAGCCAACGACGACATTGTCACGCGTAAACGCTCCGACGAAATAACCTGTCGGATAATCTTTGGCCCCGTATTCGGTCAACTCAAAATATCCCTGCTCGTTGACCAGCCCACGCACGACGATGTTTTTCTTTTGTGTGTCGTAAGCATACGTCCCGGTTAGATGTTCGCCCTGCTTTGTCAGCTTCATCCGAATCTTGAGCTTGCCGTTGATCGTGCCGATCAGATTGGACTCGGCAGGGGCAGGCACGGATTCAAAGGCTTGGGCATAAGTTGCAGCAACAAACGCCATCAGACAAACAATGCAAGCAGCGATTTTTTGCATAATGAATTTAGGAAAAAGGCGGAATCAGTTTGATGCAGACGGGCTGCGAGATTTCGACTGTCTTGCCCGTTGGTGTCAGCTTTCCTGTTTGCGCATCAATGCGAAAGCTCACGATATTGTCGGTGTTTTGATTCGCCACCAGCAAGAATTGCCCCGTTGGATCAACCGCAAAATTGCGCGGCCATTTGCCCTGCGTGGATTGATGCTCAACGAAACTCAATTTGCCTGAGGCCGGATCAATCGCAAACACCACAATGCTGTCGTGGCCGCGATTGGAGCCATACAAAAACCTGCCGGACGGATGGATGTGAACGTCAGCACAGTAGCTTGTGCCTGTAAAATCTGCGGGCAAGGTCGAGATTGCCTGAATTTCAGTCAGCGTTCCCTGTTTTTTGTCGAAGGCAAAGGCTGTCACCGTTTCATCCAGTTCGTTGATGACATAGGCAAATTTATTGTTCGGATGAATTTTGAAATGGCGTGGCCCGGCTCCGGGTTTGACGCTCGTGAAGGCCGATGTGTTAGGTGTGAGCTTGCCTTTCTTCGCGTCCAATTTGTAGATCATCACCTTGTCCAGACCAAGGTCAGCGCAAAACGCAAAACGGTTGCTATCGTCAACAATAATCGTATGTGCGTGCGGCTCTTTCTGGCGATTGGGATTGATGCTGGAGCCTTGATGCTGCACCAAATCAGAAACTTCATTCAGGCTGCCATCGGCTTTCGTTGTGAATACCGAAACGCTGCCACCGGAATAATTCGCCGACAAAACGCACTTCCCCGTTTTATCTACGATCACACTGCACGGCCCTGGACTGTTGGTTGCTTGTTGATTCAGAAAGGTCAGCTCGCCTGTTTTTTGATTGATTGAGAATGCGCTGACGGCCCCGCTGGACTTGCCTTGAAACTGACCGATTTCATTCGCGGCGTACAAAAACTTGCGCTTGCGATCAATTGCCAGAAACGCCGGACTGTCAGACTGAATGTTGCTGAACGGCTTCAACTCGCCAGTGCTGAGATCAAACTTGCAAACGTAAATGCCTTTGCTGCCTTTGTTGGTGTAGGTGCCAACATAGGCGAGCAGTTCAGATGATTTAGCCGACAAGGAAGCGGGCATAGCCAGTGCCAATGTGGCGAGACTTGTTGTTTTGATAAAATTGCGGCGGTTGGGTTGAGTGGGCATAGTTTTTCAGTATTAGTTTTCGTGGGCGTACGCTGCATTTAGTATTCGAGCTTCATCAAAATGATTACCGATCAACTGCAAACCAATCGGCAAGCCATTGCTGGAAACACCGCACGGTACGCTGATCGCAGGCACGCCGACCAGATTAATTGTCACGGTGAAAATGTCATCCAGATACATCGCCAATGGATCATTTACCTTTTCGCCCAGCTTGAACGCAGGCGTCGGCGCGGTTGGCGTGGCGATCAGATCGCATTTTTGAAACGCTTCGGCAAAGTCGTTGCACAACATTTGTCGGACGCGCTGCGCCTTTTCGTAGTAGGCATCGTAATAGCCTGACGATAATGCAAACGTGCCAAGCATAATGCGGCGTTTGACTTCAGCGCCAAAGCCCTGATCGCGTGATTGTTTGTACATTTCGGACAATGTGCGCGCCTCTTCGGCACGAAAGCCGTAGCGAACTCCATCAAAGCGCGCGAGGTTCGACGACGCTTCGGCAGTGGCAATCAGGTAATACACTGCGACCACGTATTTGGAATGCGGCAAGGTGATTTCAACGACTTCTGCGCCGCGTTCTTCCAGTTTTTTGATTGCGGCTTCGACGCTTGTTTTCACTTCTGCGTCCAGTCCCTCGCCAAAGCATTCGGGCGGCACACCGATGCGCAAACCTTTGACGTCACCTGTCAACGCATTCACATAATCTGGCACGACTTCGTTGGAAGAAGTCGAATCGTAACGATCTCGACCCGCGATGACGCCGAGCGTGCGGGCCACATCTTTTACGTTTTTTCCGAACGGGCCGATTTGATCTAACGACGAAGCGAAGGCAACCAAACCATAGCGCGACACGCGCCCGTAGGTCGGTTTCATCCCGACGACGCCGCAGAACGAAGCGGGCTGGCGAATCGAACCGCCCGTATCAGAACCCAGCGAAACAGAAGATAAATCCGCCGCAACCGCAACCGCCGAACCGCCGGAACTGCCACCAGGAACATAGCCTTCATTCACTGGATTGCGCACTGGCCCAAACGCAGAATTTTCATTCGACGATCCCATCGCAAATTCATCGAGGTTGGTTTTTCCGACGAGAATTGCGCCCGCAGCTTCGAGCTTGGCAACAGCCGTCGCCGTGTACGGTGGAATGTAATTTCCTAGAATGCGCGAACCACAGGTCGTGCGAATTCCTGTCGTACACATATTGTCTTTGACTGCGACGGGAATCCCGGCCAGCGGTTTCGTTTGGACTGCGTCTTTGATGTCGGCATCAGCTTCGGCAGCCCTGTGCAAAGCGGCTTCTTTGTTGATGGTCAGAAATGTGTTCAGGCGATCATTGGTTTGTTCGATACGATCTAAAACTGCTTGGGTGATCTCGCTCGGCTTCGCATCGCCGGAAGCATATAGTTTATGAAGTTCGTCAATGGTTAGATTCATAAGGGAAGTTAACAGGAGATAGTTAACAGGGAACAGAAAATAGTTAACAGGGAACAGAAAACAGCGATCAGAAAAGTATGCAATTTGAGCAGTTACTATTAACTATCAACTGTTCCCTGTTAACGCTGCTTCTCTCACCCGCCAATCACTTTCGGCACGGCAAAATGTCCGGCATCAGGATCAGGCGCATTGGCCAGCGCGATGCCTGTGCCTAAGCTTGGCTCAACGCGATCTTCGCGTGAAGCATAGGATGTCGGCGCTTCGCCTGCGCTGCGATGTTTCCAGGGTTGCACGTTGGAAATATCAACTTCACTGAGTTGATCTATGTACTCGACAATGGCGGCTAACTGAACACTAAAGGACCCAGTTTCTTCAGCTGTTAGCGCCAGATTTGATAACGTAGCAATTTTAGTGACTTCTTCTTTTGAAATAGGCATAAAACAAGTGCGAAGTTTTGAACGCGGAATACGGAATCAAATGGCAAAGCGCTCTTCATTTATCAAGTATCGTTTCGCATTCATCATTTTGATGTTTCTTTTCGCTCTAAACATTTCGCTGCTGCGCGCAAGAACGTGTTGCGTAAGCCTTCATCCTGAATCTTTGCGGCTGCGACGGCTAATTCGTTTGTGATTTCTTCAGTGTGATAAAACTCAAACCCGTGATCTTCTTGAGGCCGCGATTGCTCTACGTGATGCGGGTCAACGCGGAATTCAATGAAGGTGACAAGTGGCGCGCCAAGCATCGAATTAAGCTTGAAAAGCCAGCCGGGACTTTCACGCTCCATTTGCGTTTTCCAGGTCAGGTCTTTCGTCGCGACGACCAATGTCTTTCGATAGAGCCGAAATGGGGCACAGGCTTGGGCCAGCTTGTAATTTGTAACCGCTTTCCATGCTGCAAACACTGCCTGCTCGCGTACCTCTTCGTTATCTCCTGACAAACGAATCATGGCGGGCAGCATTTTCAATAGGCTGTTCATAACAAGGTACGATAGGCATCTTGCCTGTCGTTTGCGATCAGCAGCTTTTTCTCAATCAATAATTCTGTTCTAAGAGCAGGCGACAAGCGGGACGCTTATCATACCTTTACATCACGTGGCGATTGGTAAGCGCCTTATGCATCGTCACTTCATCGGCGTATTCCAGATCACTGCCCACAGGCAGGCCCATTCCGATGCGGGTGACGCGAACACCTAATGGCTTGAGCAAACGACTCAGATAATTGGCTGTTGCTTCGCCTTCGGTGTTGGGATTCGTGGCCAAAATTACTTCTTCAACTTCAGGCGCATCATCTTGTGGACGTAGACGCTCAATCAAACTGCGGATTTTCAGTTCATCCGGCCCAATGCCGCGAATAGGCGATAGCGCACCGTGCAAAACGTGATAGAGGCCGTGATACTCGCGTGTCTTCTCTATCGCGACCAAATTGTATGGCTCCTCAACGACACAAATCATGGTGTGATCGCGGGTTGGATTATCGCAATAACGACACGGATCAACATCGGTCAGGTTATTGCAAATGGAGCAAAAAGTGATTTTCTCTTTGACCTCACGAATTGCCTCAATTAGACGATCTGCTTCTTCCGGCGTGGCTTTAAGCAAGTAAAAGGCAAGACGCTGTGCGGATTTGTGCCCTACGCCTGGCAAGCGCTTGAATTCGTCAATTAACTTGGTTACGGGTTCTGCGTAATCGAGCATAATTTTAGTTTCGAGTTACGGGTTTCAAGTTTCGTGTTCTCGTAATGTATGCGAAACTCGAAACCTGAAACTCGAAACTCTTTTTACATTAAGCCGGGAATTTTCAATCCACCCAACGCACCACCGAGTTTGGATTGCATGGATTCTTCGACCTTGCGATTCGCTTCATTCACCGCAGCAACGATGAGGTCTTGCAGCATTTCGATATCGTTGGCCGCTTCCGGTTCAATTTTAATGTACGTCAGTTCTTTATTGCCGGTCATTTCACATTTGACCATGCCACCACCCGCAGTGGCATCAACGCGCAAAGCATCCATTTCCTTCGCCATCTGTTCCTGCATCTTCTGCGCTTGTTTCATCATTTGTCGAATATCATTACCGCCCGGAAATTTCATGGTTATAGCTCCTCTGAAAGATATTTATGAATTTGTCTCGTGGGGCAAAACGCCGCCATCATAGCATAGTCAGGTCTGGGAGACGGGTAAAGTTCAAAGAAGTCTTGAAAAGACTTGCGCACCTTTCCGATACACTTCTGCGCCTCTTTAGACTAGGCTTCTTGTACATCAATAATTTCGCCGCGAAAGGTATCCAGCAACGCCTTCACTGCCGGATTATTCTTAACACTTTCAATCATTTTTTCACGCGCCTGTTTTGCTTCCTGTGCAGGCGTTATGCCGGCTTCGCCGCTTAACTTGACCGTAATTCGTAGTGGTTCTGCGAAGAGTTGTTCACCTATTTCGCGGAAGAGTTGCGCACTTTCGCGCAGCCGCTTGGAAAACGTATTTTCAGTGGCAAAAGTTGCAGTGATACCTCCGACTTCGTATTCCACCTTCGCCTCTTCCAGCGCCATTACCACAAGGGCTTTCCGCCGTTTTTCCAGCTCCGCTTTGATTGCACCAACTTCGTGCCCGGCCTTAATTGCAGGTCGAGGCAAGGCAGCAGGGTTTGGCTCGCCTTTACGAACAGGTTCAGACAGAGAGGCTGGCTCAGAGGGCGCAAATGAACCTTGGTTAAAGGCGTCGCTGAAGCCGGGAGGCTCCTCAAAAGTATTAGTGGCAGCAGAAGTTGTAGCTGGTGGCTGGATCGCTATTCGCTGTGTTGCTGGAGGAGAAAGATTAGGGCGAACAGGGGCCCCTGATTTAGAAACGGCGGAGGCAGAACCTGAAGCAGAAAAACTTCCGCCATCAAGCTTTGCAGCTAATTCTTCGAGTCGTTGAATAACTTCATTGAGAGAACGTAATCGTGCTACCTGAGCAATTTTGACTAAGCCTATCTCCAACTGAAACCGAGGTTGAGGAGAGTCTTTTATTTGTTTTTCAATTTCCGTCAAAAGATGAAAAAACCTGACTACATCTTCTTCAGAAAACTGTGCAGATAGTTTCCTTAAATTATCAATTTCAGAAGCTGAAATTCCTAATACTTCGCTACTGGTAAGTCCTGATTTGATAACTAACAGGTGCCTGAAATAAGTCATCAACTCACGCGTAAAATATCGCAAATCGTGCCCACTTGAATCTAACTCATCAACTACTTTTAGGAGCCCCGAAGTATCCTGTTCGGCAATGGCTTGAATTGCTTGCCCCAGAATTTTGGCGCTGACTAGACCAAGAGAATGAATAACATCTTGTTCGGAAATTTCTGTGCCACTAAAAGAGATGACTTGATCTAAGGCAGACTGCGCATCGCGTAAGCTGCCATTTCCCGCCCGTGCTACCTCACGCAACGCGCCAGCGCTGATTTTTACTTTTTCAGCTTCGGAAATCTCGTGTAATCGCTGGAAGATTTTATCAACAGGAATCTGTCGAAACTCAAATTGCTGACAACGCGAAAGAATTGTATCAGGGACTTTATGCAACTCTGTCGTGGCCATCATAAACACGACGTGGGCAGGCGGTTCTTCCAGGGTCTTCAATAAAGCATTGAACGCCTGGTTAGAGAGCATATGTACTTCGTCAATAATAAATACTTTGTACCGATCACGTGCCGGGCCAATAGAAATACTATTGACGATGACTTCCCGCACGTTATCTACCCCCGTATTTGATGCCGCATCTATTTCAATCACATCTAGTGAGTTTCCTGCGGCGATTTCCAAACAGGAAGGACATTGCAGACAGGGCTCACTGGTAACTCCTTTTATGCAGTTCAAGCATTTTGCCAGAATCCTTGCCGTCGTTGTTTTCCCTGTTCCCCGCACTCCTGAGAATAAATAAGCGTGATGCAGCCGTTTATTCTCCAGGGCATTTTTCAGAGTTCGGGCAATATGTTCCTGCCCTGTCAAATCAGTAAATGTTAAAGGACGATATTTCCGGGCAATGACTTGATAACTCATAGCAAAAAGTTTCTCAAAAGTAGTAGATTGAAAGAGTAGTTTAGCCTATTCAGCTTCTTAAGCAACCCGCGTAATTACCTTACAGAGCATTTTATGACAAGGTAAGAAATTACTTTTCTTTTATTAGGTGGTAGCAAAAAAGATTACTTTTGATTAGAATTCGCCCAATCGAGGTACTAAGTTCAGAATAAGTTTTCTGAATTAAATTTATAAGGAGAATAGAATGCCACGAAGCAAAAGTTTCGATCCCAATCAACATTTAGCCAAGGCGCTCTCTGCGCTTGACGCACAGATCACCGAGCTACAAGCCAAACGCGCCCAACTGGCGGCGATTATTGGTGGCGGCAAGGTAGCTGCGGTAAAGACTGCCAGTGCGGCCAAGTCCACGCGTGCGATGTCCCCTGAAGCTAAGGCGAAAATTAGTGAAGCACAGAAGAAACGCTGGGCGGATGCCAAAAATGCAGCCAAAAAGAAGAAGTAATCTGTACAACATTTGGTTCAAATAACAAAAGCCACCAAATGAGGGTGGCTTTTTACTTTTATATTTGTCCTGTGGCTATCGTTATAAGCTGAAAATAAACTTATGGTTGGCCAGGCTCCGGTTTCCCGCGGCACATCCGAACGGCACTACCGTTGCTATCTTCCGATCCTGGCGGGGTTCATGCGCTCAAGATTGCACGGGGCCGGAACCTGATACTTGACCTCAGTTTTCAAAGCTGAGATCAAAAAACTGGCGGAGAGAGGGGGACTCGAACCCCCACAGGCCTTTCGACCCGCCGCGCTTCCAACGCGGTGCCATACCATTAGGCGACCTCTCCTAAAAGATTTCAAATTACAAAGCTGGCGGAGAGGGTGGGATTCGAACCCACG
>JAFDVL010000030.1:11355-160481 GCA_018268995.1 Acidobacteriota bacterium
ATTCAGCCACTCTCGCACCTCTCCGTAAAAGGTCGAAATCAGCGGCGTGCTTTAAAGAAAGCCTGCATAAATGTTTTGCATTCGGCTTCTTTGATGCCTGCCGTAATTTCAATTTGATGATTCAAAGAACTATTTGTGCAAATCTGAAAGATGGAATTTACTGCGCCTTGTCGTGGTTCACTTGCGCCGTATACCAGCCGTTTGATACGCGCATTGACTAAAGCTCCAGCACACATGGCACAAGGCTCAATCGTCACATACATCGTCGCATCCGTCAGGCGGTAATTCGCAACATGCCGCGCGGCCTCACGCAGGGCGACGATCTCAGCGTGCGCTGTTGGATCACATTTGCTGATCGGCTGATTGTAACCACTTCCGATGATTCGATTGTCGAGAACGATCACCGCGCCAATCGGAACTTCGTTCGCGGCAACGGCTTGTTGCGCCTCTGCCAAAGCAAAATTCATCCAGAATTCGTCATTCAGATTTTCAAGTAACACACGGGATGATTTGGGCGGGCGTTTGGTTTTTCCTTCGCTGCTTTGCATCTCCGCGGGCCGTAAAAACAAAGCGTGATGGTACTGGCTGGGCTGGAAGGTGTCAAGTTACTTCTTCTTTACTGCGAGTTGATTGATATGGGTAATACGATGAAATTTGGTTCCGTCCGCATCCTGAGCTTCAACACGAACTTTAAGTGATTGGCGTTTTGAGGTCGGAGGATCAATCGTCACCACATAAGTGGATCGGATGCGGCTCACAATACTCAGTAACGAGGGGCGGATTTCATCGTTGGTTCGACAAAAAACTGCGGTGCCGCCGGAATCCCCGGCAATCCGTTCAAGGCCGCTTTGATACGCCAGATTTAAGGTGTCGCCCCGATACGCCAGATGCAAAATAAAAATCGGCACCGTAAAACCGCTCAAGGATTCTGACAATCGGCTAATACGTTCCTGAACGGCACGATCAGAAAACCTGCGGCTCAGATCGCCTGAATCGCTCGAATTAATCACTGGATTCAGATAATCCGCACGATAGTTTCCGATGGCACTGTCTGTGACATACAAGATGGACACTCGCACGGCGGCTTTTTGCAGGATGGCAGTTGCAAGCTGGGAGACAGGTTCAAGCGTGTCCAGCAATCCAGCTTTCCCGTTTACTTCGATAGACTGAATTTTGGTATCCAACGCATTGTGGTCAGCAGTCGGTTCTTGCAAAACGGATAAACCATCCTGTGCGCGCAGTAAGCCAACCCAGTATTGATCGTTTAGATTTTTAAGTGATTCCTGTAAGGCACTGCGTGCTTCATCCACGCGAGCTAAATCGGCCACGGTGTCGAAAACAACCAACAGGATCGAACCGCTCTTGGGATTCTGGAAGCTTTTGATTGCCACTTCTTTATCTTCGAGGAAGACTTTGAAAGACTGTCGCTTGCCCTCATCCCAAAATACGCCTTCATCTTTTTCAACCCAAACCGGGATTTTGAGCATTGCTCTGGCTGGGCTGTTAGCCGCTGGAGCCAGCGCTGCTTGTTGTGCCCAGACCACAGTCGCAAGCAAAGCAAGTAACGATAAATTCCGCCAAATCAGTTGCCGCATGGTTCACCTAAAATAGAAGTCTGAGTCCTAATTGCAAAACGCGTCCGCCCGTGGAGCCAATGATCTTTCCAGCATTTAAGTTCGGATTTTCTTCTGACCCAATACGGGTATCAGGATCATTGAGGTTGGCGTGATTCGGGAAGTTGAAGGCTTCTGAAACAAACTCCAACGATTTGTCCCCTGGCAATTCGAAGCGCTTGGTCATGGACAAATGATGAAACTGATCCCACGGGCCACGCAACGTGGGGTGCGTATAAGAGGCATTGCCCAGCGTAAAATCATCTGGTTGTGAAAAGGCTGCCGGATCGAACCAGTTTTGTGGCGTGCGATCCGATACTTTGGGGTCTACACCGGGTACGACATTGACGTGCAGATTACCGACGATGTTGCCCGTGCGATTGAAAAGAGGGCGAATGATAAGCGGTGTTCCGCCACGCCAGGTCGTCAAGCCGCTAATGCTCCAACCGCTTGCCACCTTGCTGAACCACTCACCATTGCTGAGCCAAGCTTTTCCTTTGCCGAAGGGAAGTTCGTAGGTGTAGCTGGCCTGCATGCTGTGGGTCACATCGCCGGGCGAAAGCGTCATTTCAACATCAAGATTGCTGGGGTCTTGCGGGGTGCCGACAGATACATTGTCTATTTGCTTGGCGAACCGATAGCTCACACGGCCATACAACCCCGCTGAAAGCCGTTTGTCCAAGGTGACGGTTACGGCATTGCTCTTGGCCGTGCCTACGGGATAAACGCCACCTAATTCAAGATTCCGAAACTGCGGATAAGGGCGCAGAGAGTCACGAAAAGACTGTGTGTAAAGCTGATCCCGATACTTAAGATTTTCAATGGGCACCGCATTCAAACGCGCCAAGCTTTCTACGAATAAATTCTCGCTATGCCATCCGACATACGTCACATCCAGCGAAAGTGAGCGCGGCAACTCCCGTTGAATTCCGACAACCCACTGGTGGGTTACTGGCAAACGACCGGAAGGGTCAATAAAATCGGCGTCGGTTCCATTGGCGGCGGTCGGATCAAGAAAAGGTGGCAGGATAAAATTTTGTGGGACGCCATCGCGCAATCTAAAGGCTGATTCCAGCTGGTCGTTGCGCGAAATAAACAATGCAGCAGCATTGAATCCTTGTGTGCCGAAATGACGGCCAATGAGCGGAGTCGCTTGATAACTCAGCCCATAATTTAACCGCATTACGGTTTTGCGATCACTGAACGGGCTGAAGGAAAGGCCAAACGTTGGCTCTGCACGCACCGTCGTTGGCTGAAGTGTGCGCCCAATACCATCACGTCCCGCAAAAATCAGTGCTCCGGGTTTGCCATTCGCCGGGTTGATATGTTTGAAGGAAACTGTTGATTGGCGATTGTATTTTTCGATACGCGGCGTTGCGACCTCAAGATTGACAGAAATGCTTGCAGTTAGTCCGGGTCGGACGCGATATTCATCGCTGACAATGAAGTTATAGAAATTTTTGCGGTAATAGGATGGGTGCCGGACGATGGATTCTTCGCCGTTATACACCTCACCCAACAAAAAGCTGGCGAAGGCATTGCCAGTATTTCTGACCCCCGGCAAGCCCGTGAGGGCAGAGCCAAACGTAAAATATCCAGCCGGAGCAAATGGGCTAAAAATATTGTCGTAATTGAGCCGTGTCGTATGCGTCAACCGCACAGTGTGCGATTTGCGATTGAGCGATACAGAAGCATATGGGCTAATGGCATAGCTACTTTCCCGAAAAACCGAATTATTACGTGGCCCGATCCCTAAATAATTACCGAACCGAAAGGTCGGGAAGATGCCCGAAAACAGCCCCTTCAGTCCTAGTTGATTCGGATAATCCAGTTTGTCCTGCTCAGCCTCCAGTGAAGTCGTCAGACTCTGAGAAGCAGTAAGCCGAAAAAGCCAAATGGTTTTGGGCGATTTTGTCCAGGTGTTCTGTAAAACTGCGCTCCGGGAATCGAAGTTATAACTTGGAGCACCTGGGTTCGCAGGCCCGGAAAAATGTTCCGGTGATTTACGCAAGCCACTTGAAAGGTTCAAATTGAAACTCAATTGTTGCTTGGCAGTGAGCGTGTGATCCAGCTTGGCCAGGACTCCGTTCGCACGATTCTCAAATGGATTATTGATGAAATAGTTATTTTGGATAAATGGCCCAACTGAGACATTCGGCGTAGGGTACATTGCCACTAATGCACGAGCAATAGGATCTATCCGATTTTCGGGGATGGCGTTGTTTGGAAACGGGTCACGTAAGTATTGTAAGTTGCTTTCGGAAATCTCTTGCGCCGGATTGTAGGCCGGATTCGGGCGCGTAGTCAGCGGATCATATATCTTGACCGGCTCTCCTGCTGTATCCACATAGTCGGCAAATTTCCCGCTTCGTTGCGGGTCTGTGGGGATCGTAAAAAGCGCGCTCTGAGCAATTTTTTCAATTGTGCCTTCGTAGGAAATTGAAAAGAACGTTTTATTGCGTCCGTCATACAACCAGGGAAACCGCACCGGCCCGCTCAAAGTGAAACCAAATTGATTACGACGCAGCAAAGATTTCGTGCCACCGCGCTGTTTGACTTCGTGTGGCAAGGCATCAAACGCATCATTGCGAATATATTCGTAAAGCCTGCCCGTATAAGAATTTTGTTTGCCGACGCTTTTGAATTGTCCTTTCCCAGAACCAATCTGCCCTATTTGCACTCGAAATTCCTGCACGGCCTTTTGCAATTCACTGGGCGGTCTTTTGGGTTGGTTTGCAGCCGGAGTGGGCGTCGGTTTTGCGGGAGGCGGTTTCGGAGCAGAATCTGTCTGGCTGCGTGTGGTAACACTAATCGCAAGGAGTGCGACCAGTAAAATCAAAAACGAGTAAGGGCGACGGTACAGCATAATCAAAAGAAATCCGAAGCACATGGTTCAGCGTATCATTACGCCATGAATAGGGACTCGTTACAAATGCGGTCAATGAATTTGCTGGCTTTCTGCCTGCGGGGAGGGGTCCCCTTCCAAAACAGCTGACTCGTGCAATTGTTGCAGCAAAAGCAAGCGTAACTCCCTTTGCATAACCGCATTCGATTTTTCCATTCGTACCAGCTGTGCGCGCAGAGATTCGTTTTCTGCCGCCAACTCACGAATGATGTTGAGGGCACGCAAGATGTCTTCGCGTTGTCGTTTGAGTTCGGAATCAAGCAGGATAGCTGCTCGAAGCGCGTCCCAGGCTTCTTTGATCATCGCTTTTTGTGCGGGCCATTGGATAACGTCGTTCTAGTTCGACCAGCTGCGGCGAAACGATTTCGTGCGTTTCACGCAAGGTCTCGGCACAGTGCGTTAGCTCCCGCACTAACATTTGCAAGGTTTCCGAGAGTGTGAGGTCAGTCGGTAAATCTTCAGGTAAATCCGAGGGTGAGTTTTGCGTTTGTTCCATTTCCTCAATCCGTAGAAGGGCAGCTTGGACTTTAATACAAGCCTGCTACGTTGGCAATGAACATTTCATTGCCGCGACTAGACCGCAATCGCAATGGATTCTTTCATTAAGGCTTCCACTTCTACCACTTCCTTTGGAACCAGAGAGGTCAAAACTTCACATCCATCTGCGGTCACGACAATATCGTCTTCGACGCGAATTCCAATATTATAGAACTCCTCGCTGGCCCCTTCCGTGCCCGGCTGAATGTAAATGCCTGGCTCTACGGTGAACGCCATGCCTGGCTCAATCTTACGCCATCCGTCTTCGAGTTTGTAACGCCCGACATCGTGAACATCCATGCCAAGCCAATGTCCGGTGCGATGCATGAAAAATCGTTCGTAGGTTTTGCGCTCAATGTTCTCGCTAACATTACCAGACAGCAATCCTAAGTCAACGAGGCCTTGCGTGATAATTTCAATCGTCTTTTCGTGCAAGGCCATAAAGCTTTCGCCGGGCTTGATCATCTTGATGACTTCTTTGTTGGAATGCAGCACCAGTTCATAAACCGCCTGCTGAGCTTTACTGTATTTGCCGTTGGCCGGAAAGGTGCGCGTGATGTCGCCGGCAAACATATTGTATTCCGCTCCGGCATCAATCAGTACCAGGTCACCATCTTTGATCTGCGCGTTGTTCGTGTTGTAGTGCAGGATTGTGGAATTGAATCCGGCCCCGACGATAGATTGATAGCTTGTCCCGTTTGCGCCTTTCGAGCGAAACACATATTCAATCAATGCTTCAAGTTCGTATTCATACATTCCCGGTTTGCAGGCTTTCATCGCGGCAACATGACCTTCGGCACTGATGCGGGCAGCTGTGCGCATGCTTTCGATTTCGTCCGCGTTTTTCCGCAAGCGCAATTCGTGAATCAATGTGCTGGGATCAATGATGGTCGAAGGTGTTTGCTTCCCCGCTCTGATTGCGGCCTTCAGGCTGTTCAGGTATTTGATCATTCGCAGATCATTCTCTTCGCGCAGGCCGAAGCGATAGTAAAGCTTCTGATTCCCTTCCAAATATCTAGGCAGGATTTTACCGAGCTGGCTGATTTCGTACGCAGCATCTGCGCCGTATGCGCTGATCGCGCCTTCAACTCCGGCGCGTAAGCCATTCCAGATTTCTTTCTCTTTGTCGCGTTGGCGGACAAACAAGACGTATTTGTGCTTCTCGTGATTCGGTGAAATCACTGCAACGGATTCTGGTTCATTCAAATGCGTGAGCGCATAAAAATCACTATCCTGACGGAATTCATAATCAGTGTCTGCATTCCGTAAAACTTCGGGAGCCGAAAAAATAACGGCTACACTATTGGGTTCCATTTTGCTCATGAATTCAGTAAGGCGCGGTGATCGCATGAAGATTTCTCCTGGTAAGTAATTAAAGATGGCGCTGATTGTTATTTACATCTCCGCAGCATCGCCCACGGAGTTGGTTTTACCTTGAATCAGTCTTTTTTAGCAACTGACAAGAAAAAAGGGAGTGAGATTTCCCACTCCCTTTTCTACTAAATTGGTAATGTAACTAACTACGGCTTCTGGTGCCACCGCCTCGTCTTCCGCCACCGTCTCTGCCTCCACCGCGCGAATCGCGATTGGGCTTGAAGACTTCCATCACAGGTGCCCAAACGCCATCGGCGGCAAACGGCACATATTCAAATCCGCGTTTGAATGGATCGTCGTTGCGAATCTTGGTGTAATCAATGCCCATTGCCGAGTAAATCGTAGCAGCAATGTCCTCATTGGCAACGTAGCGATTTTGCGACCATCCGGGTTCCTGAACGCTTCCGCCCGTCGCGTTGGTAGAGCCAATCACCGTGCTGCCCGCAACGCCGCCGCCCGCGAATACCGCGAATTGGTTGAAGTAATGATCGCGTCCGGCATTGACGGTCAGGGGGCCAACCGTTCTGCCGAATTCGCCCATCGCGACAATCAACGTTTCGTCCAATAACGTTCCACCTTGTGAACCAGGCATTTCGGAAAGGTCTTTGAGCAAATTGCCCAAACCTTTGTCGAACTGACCAGCGGGCGTATAAATCCCCCCTGTCCTCGAAGTCGGATAAATATTGGTGTGATTGTCCCAACCACCAATGTTGATTTGGATGAATCGTGTGCCCATGTTCGCCTTCACCAAATTTCGCGCGACGACACAGGAATTACCAAAGCCGGAACTTCCATAACGCGTTTGGTCTGCGGTGGTAAATTTGAAGACTGCATCCAGATCGGTGTTGTACATCATGCCTTTGCTTTGCTGATAGAAAGCATCCATGTCAACAACGGATGCGCCTAACGGCGAATCCGTGCGCAAACCAGAATCCAACGCCTGCAACATGGCAAACCGCGTGTTGAATGTCGTCTGTCCATCAGAATTCGTAAGGTTGCTCAGGCCATTGGGAGAGGCTGTAATGTCAAACGGGCTGTACTTCGCATTGAAATAGCCAGAACCGATTAAGCCGCCCCCGGTGTTAAGCGAAAGAAATCCAGGCAGCTTTTGATTCGGTTGCCGATATTGCTCCATTTCCAGGGCAACTACGCTACCGATATTCGGAGCGATTTTGCCCAAAGCTGAACTTGGACTGCGTGCGATTTGCACCCAGGTTTGCTGGAGCGAATGCACTAACGCCGAAGATCGCACCGACCGGATTACCGCCAACTTATTCAGGTGTTCCGCAATCGTCGGCATCAAGCCTTGCGGGAACAGATAGCCATTGTATGAGGTTGGATTGAAATCTGCCGGTGTCCAGTCCCCAACTTTCAGGTCGAACATGTCTGTATGACTGGGGGCACCTGCCATCAGAATGAAAATGCAGAATTTGGCCGAACTCTTTAGCTTCGGGGCGACTTGTGCTTTCGCCGCAGACTGCAAGAAGGGAGTAAGATAAAAGCCTGTCACGCCTGCACTCGCCGCTTTGAAAAATGTGCGACGTCCCAGCATCGGCCCCGAAAAGAGGGGCGAGTTGACCGGACGCAACGGTTTGCAGACTTCACAAGAATGATCAGGATGAAGATGTTTGTTCATTTTCGTTTCCTCTTTCTGCCGTGGTCGGCCTACTTAGTAATTGAACATAAAATCCACTTTGTTCAGCAATACCCACTGAATGCTTTCAGTCGCGCTTTGCTTCGTCGCCGCTGTCGTGCCGAAGTACGGCAGAAGCTTGGTGATTTCGTCCGCCGTCGGGCGACGCGAAAGCGTGTTTAGGTACAGCTTGGTGATGATCTGCTCATTTGTCAGAGTTGTATCGGCCAACAGCCTGGAAACGTTTGATCCGGTATTGCTCCGGTGAATGCGTCCCATCACAAAAGAATTGTTCATGAGATTCAGCGACTGAAGAATCGAAGCATCGTTCAGGCGCAATTTCTGATCACGATCACCGCGCAGGAACGAGTCCAGAAATGCTCTGGCCCCCCCATTCGTACGAGGCTCAACCGACTCTGGCAGTTGCATAGCCCAAATAACTCGCTGCTTTTCCGCATTGGCATCATCAGTCAAAACGTATCCCGGCTGCGAAGTGCCACCATTGAAAGCCATTGCTGGCACGATCCCAGTGGATGTCACAATCGCATCGTGAATTTCTTCTGCGGATAAACGACGGGCATATTTACGGGCGTAGTAAGGAACATAGTCCAGCTTCCATTCTCCTGGATAGCGTGAGGAAAGCTGGTAGGCACTGGATTTGACAATGGTCGAAATTAACTGCCGCAGATCAAACCCTTTTTGTTTGAAGTCAGCGGCCAGAGCGTTAAGCAGTTCAGCATTCGCAGGCTGCAACGTCCAGCCATCGGGCAATTGCACCTTCGGATCAATGCGTGCGGGGTCAAATGTGCTGGAAGGGGAAACCAAAGCTTCCACCATCAAATTTTCCCAAATGTAATTGACCGTTGCGCGGGCAAATTGCGGGTCTGCCACAATGTGACGAGCCAATGCCTGTCGGCGATTTTCGCCCGCGTTAACGCCCCCCCCACTAAACATATAACTTGGAGCAACGGTGTTTTTGCCATTGATGGGAGCACGCGTTTGGCGATTGCCAAAATTCGTGTTCAGGTTGTATTCGCCCGTGGTGTTTTCGGAAACAACATAGCTGCCGTAATTGGTTGTGGGCGGCGCTCCGCGTTGCACAAAGCGGCGTGCAGTCCGAGCAAAAAAGGCCGACATTCCCCAGGCTTCGGCGCGAGAGCGGTTTGCCCCCCACAGATTGACCTGATCCAGATGGCCCGGCCCGTTATGGCAAAGCAGGCAATCCATCGCATTAATGCCAAGGAACGTGGTAGAAACGCGCACGGCTAATCCGTCCATCGTGTCTTGTGCTGGCCCCATCGCGACGTTGCCACCAACAATGAAATTGGTGGGAGCACCTGCAAATTCCCAACTATCTCCCACAGCAGTTATTAACTCCGTCGTGATTCGGTCATATGTTTTATTGGTGGTCAGCGCATCCTGGATATAAGTATGAAAGGCATCCCGTCCGCCGCGATAGGCGTTGATATTCGTGGCAAACGCAGTGTTCTTGAATAAGTCCCCAAAAAATTGGGCCCACTTGTCCACGTATTCGGGCGATTGCATTAGTTTATCAACCAATACATCTCGTTTGTTCGGAGTGGTATCGTCCAAAAATTGGGTGACAGCCTCTGGTGAAGGAATCCGGCCTGTGAGATCAAGTGTCACGCGGCGAATAAATTCAGCGTCTGTGCTGATTGGAGCGGAGCCAACGCCATCCGTCATCATCCGGTCAAACAGAATGTTATCAATGAAATTCTTTCTTGGAATATCCTGAGGAGCAACCAGTCCCTGTGCTTCTCTTTGTATTTCAGCCCCTCTGACCGCACGCATATTTTCGCGGACTGCTGCCGTAGTCCGTGACACTACTAACCGATGCCGTTCCCGTGCTCCCCGAAACTCCTCAGGGTCTTTCAGAAAACTGCAATCAGAGATCGTAGTGTGTGGTGTCGCCAGCGTTCTTCGTTGCGCTGAAACTGAAACATCCGGTTGAAGCCAGAAGGCAAGCAATCCGACGACAATAAACCCGATAACCACAAGTTGCTTGATGGTGCCTGATAACGGCATAAGCCCTCCTGAATTGAAAAAACGACTTGCGACCCATCTTAGATCGCTTTAAAGCCTTCAATTTGCTTTCATCCCACTGCAAATTAGGCGTGCTTATGAAGCTGAACTGCTTGGGTAAATAAAGCGCATCCTAATGCGAGCTATTACAGTACAAATGCCACAAAGGAAGCCCAAAAAACGCCGATGAGGCACAAATCAAACCGTGTCTACCACTGGTTGTTTGTGAATTAATGAGGCCTTTTTAAGAAACAAGGCGAGTGGATTTTACTGACTCAAACAAGTACAGTCAATTAAAATCTCTATAAAATTCGACCTGAAAATATTTTATTTTCAGCGAGATAACGAAATTTGTAGGAGTCGTTGCAGGGCGATGGCTAAACGCCACAAGTCATCATTTCAGCCGATTCATCCCTCGCCGTTTGAAGTTTCAGGTCAACTCCGAATTGCTCAGCCAGGGCAAAATATTCATCTACAAACGGCAGCATTTCCTCAACCGATTGGGCGCGCAAGGCCGACGTGCGCAAGTGTGTCGCATTCGCCACTCCACGCAGAAATTGTGCCGACAACATTTTCAATCGCCCAATCACACCGCGTTCGGGCATTGCCTCACGCAAATAGCCCAAGTATTCGTAATACAGCAAATACATCTCTTTGGGCGTGGGCTGGTAAGGCTCTAATCCATTCATCGTTTCCCACGTTTGCCGAAAGATCCAGGGATTCGCAATTGCTGCGCGCCCGATATGCACCGCGTTGCAGCCCGTTTCACTGAATCGTCGCATTGCATCCTGCGGGTTCAGAATGTCACCGCTACCAGAAACTGGGATAGACACGTTTTCTTTGATGGCGCGCACCAAATCCCAATTGGCAAATCCTTTGTAGCCTTGCACGCGAGTGCGTCCGTGCAACGTCACCATCGCGCCGCCACAGTCTTCGATCAGCTTTGCGACTTCGATACAATTGATGGATTTGTCATCCCACCCGGCGCGAATTTTCACCGTCATCGGAATTGAGATTGCGCGTTTGACCTCAAGCAGGATTTTTTTGAGTTGCGGCAAATCGCGTAGCAAGCTGGAACCCCCTCCGCCATTCGTAACTTTTTTCGCCGGACAGCCACAATTAATGTCTATGAAATCCGCGCCTGCCTCTTCTGCAATTTCCGCCGCCCAGCGCATTCGCACTTCGTCATAGCCGAAAATCTGAATGGCAATCGGACGTTCTTCCGGCGTAAAGCGCATCATCTCATGCGTGCGCAGGTTGCCGCGTGTGAGTCCTTCAACGCTAATGAATTCTGTGACAATCAGGCCAATGTGTCCGCACTTTTTGGCAATGCGGCGAAATGAGGAATCGGTCACGCCCGCCATCGGCGAAAGGATGAGTGGCGGCGAGAGTTGATGACCAGCTATCTCAAATGAAGTCGGAAACTGCATAAACTGCAATATACCAGAATCCTTATCCGCGAAGCCACACGAAGGAGCACGAAGAAATCCGAGAGTTGACGTGCTTCTGCAAAACCATTAGCGTTGCAGGAATGGATGCTAAAGAAGCAGTTCAATTCCTAACAGAGTTAATCCGACTCAAATCCCTGCCCCGCACAGGTTGGTTGTTGCGCGGCGTGCGCGATGTCGAATCCATTGCCGATCATTCCTTTGGCGTCGCCTGGATTGCAATGTTGTTTGCCGATCAGGCCAGCGCCAGTGGATTGACGGTGGACGTGGAAAAGGTTTTGCGGATGGCCTTACTGCACGATTTGACAGAAGCCCGCACGGGCGATCTGCCAAATACGATCAAGCGATATTTCGAGGCCGACGCGCTCAAAAAGGCGGACGAAAAGATCGCACTTGAAATGTTTTCTTCACTTGGCGACATCGGCAAACAGTATCTTGTGTACTGGCACGAATATGAAGAACGTCAGACGCTCGAAGCTCGTATTGTCAAAGCTGCTGATAAAATTGATTTGCTGTTGCAGGCACGCGAATACGAAAAAGGCGGTGCAAATAACTTGGCAGAGTTTTGGGAAAATGCAGATGAAGATTTTGCCAAACTAGGGCTGGATGAGTTGATTGCTGATATACTGTCGGCTTTGAAAAAATGATCTGCTGAGCGCAAATATGGATGTAGTTGAAAAAACGATTCTCTGGCTTCAGCAACTTTCACCGTTTGGTGTGATGGTTGCCATTTTTTTGATTGCTTATATTGAAAACATTTTCCCGCCATCGCCAAGCGATGTGTTGCTGGTGTTTGCTGGCACGCTGATTGGCATTGGCACTATTGGTTTTGCACCAGCGATCATTACCGCTACGCTGGGCAGCACGCTTGGATTTATGACGGCGTATGCAGCAGGACGGTATTTTGAAAAAGAGGTGATTGAGGGCCGTTTCAGTCGTTGGTTACCTGTTGACACTTTTTCCAAGGTCGAAGCGCTCTTTCGTAAATATGGCTACGGCGTCATCATTGCCAATCGGTTTCTGGCCGGAACACGTGCGATAGTTTCGTTCTTTGCCGGAATGTCACGGATGAATTTTGTGCCAACGACGTTGTTATGCGCACTGAGCGCAACCGTGTGGAATGTGATGTTGCTCTGGCTGGGAAAATCGCTGGGCGGAAATTGGCGTGAAGCCGGAAGTTATCTGGCGACGTACAGCACTTTCATTACCGTTATTTTGGTGATGATCGCCGTTGTTTTTTTAGTGCGTTGGTTCTTAAAAAAGCGCAAGGCAGCGTAAAGAGATTATGGATATTTTGCATCGCATCAGAGTTCGCGCGGCAACCAGGCTCAAACACATCGTCCTGCCCGAAGGCGAAGACGACCGCACAATTGTGGCAGCCGCCCGTGTGGCTAGTGAACGCCTCGCCCGCGTGACGTTGCTTGGAAACGAAGAAAAAATTCGTGACCGTGCAACTTCCCTGCAAGCCGCGCTGACGAATGTTGTCATTTTGGATCACCGCAAATCAACAGACTTCGACAAATTCGCACAACTCTTTTATGAATTGCGCCGCGCGAAAGGCGTCACGTTTGACGAAGCTCGCAAGCAAATCGAAGACCCGTTGTATTTCGGCAACCTGATGGTCAAAACCGGAAAGGCGGATGGTTCTGTGGCAGGTGCAACGAACACGACTGCACACACAGTTCGTTCGGCGTTATTGACGATTGGCGTCAAGCCGGGATTCAATCTGGTTTCGTCATTTTTTGTGATGGTCGTACCGAACAAAAGCTTTGGTGCAGAGGGCGCGATAGTTTATGCCGATTGTGCGGTTGTGGCTGATCCAACGCCAGCACAATTGGCCGAAATTGCGATTGCTTCTGCGCACAGTTGCCGCGCGTTGCTGGAAATCGAACCGCGCGTGGCAATGCTGTCTTTTTCGACGAAAGGCAGCGCTGAGCATCCGTTAGTTAACAAAGTGGTTGAAGCAACCAAAACCGCGAAATTGCGTGCGCCGGAACTGGAAATTGATGGCGAGCTTCAGGCGGATGCCGCGTTGCTGCCCAATGTTGGCGCGTCCAAAGCGCCCGGCTCATCGGTCGCAGGCAAAGCGAATGTCTTGGTTTTCCCCAATCTTGACGCTGGCAATATTGCTTATAAATTGACCGAGCGATTGTCCGGTGGAATGGCAATTGGCCCAATTTTGCAGGGCTTGGACAAGCCCGCCAATGATTTGTCACGCGGCTGCAAAGCGGATGACATCGTGGATGTTGTTGCAATTACTGCTGTGCAAGCGCAAAGCAGGATGTAGGAAATAGGATGTAGGATTTAGGTTTATCTCTGAATCCTATATCCTAAATCCCAAATCCTAAATCCTGGAAAATGTTATGCCGAAAATTGAAGACATCGAATATACCCCGAACCCGAATGCACGAAAGTTTATTCTCAAAGAACCGATCACCAACGGCACTTCCCGCTCTTACACAAACGCCTCTCAGGCCGTAGATGATGATTTGGCTTTGTCGCTCTTTTCCGTCGGCAACGTCACGTCTGTGTTTTATATGGATCGTTTCATCACCGTCAATCAGGACGGCACCGCAGAATGGGATGATTTGCTGCGCCGATTGGCTGTCCCGATTCGCGAAGCGCCAGCCGTCACTGCCGTTGCGGCGAACTCTGTGCCCACGGATTACGTGCGAGGTGAAAACGAGTTGTTGGATAAGATCAATGACTTGCTGGATGCCAAAATCCGTCCTGGTTTGGCGGGCGACGGTGGCGGACTGGAAATCATTTCGCTCGAAGACAAACGACTGACCATCCGTTATCAAGGCGCGTGCGGAAGCTGTCCGAGTTCGTTGTCAGGAACGCTTTACGCAATTGAGCACATGCTGAAAGATGAAGTTGATCCTGATTTGGAAGTCATTTCTGTTTAGCTGTGATTGCCAGAAGTAATTAACCACGGAGGGCACAGAGAACACTGAGGTTTGAAGCCAATGGCTGGTTTTTCTCAGTGCTCTCCGTGCCCTCCGTGGTTTGTGTTTTTGGTCTTAACTGCCCGCCTGCGGGTTTTCTTTTGCGCGTTGTTGCCAGGCCGAAGAAACCGCGATCACCGCGACGACCAAGTTAGACACAATAATCGGCGGCGCTTTCAGGAAAATGCCGTAGCTGATCCACAGCAATGCAGCAAGCGCCTGAATGTAACGCAGCCGATTTGGTTGCTTGAAAAAATAAGACGCGGCAAACATTGCCGTAGCAATCCACCCAATCCATTCAAACATTAGCGCACCTCCTGAGAACTTGCCGCGCTGGCCAGTGCGCTCGGCGGAATTTCACTAATCGTCAAATGGTCGGTTTTGACCTTGTCCCATTCCTGAATTTGCAGGCCATACGATTCAAACAACGCGCGAATGTTGGTTGGCGCGTTCAGCCCGACAATTTCTTCCAAAACCGGAATCAACGGGCTAAGCGCGTCTGTGCTGAGGATTGCGCGTTGTGCGATGGGCGCGATGTATTTGCTTTCAGAAACGGCTACCGTTAATCCATCGCGGCGGTTGACGTGTAGCATCACGTGGACATCCGAACTGCCGTCGCCGACATAAACAATGTGATTGGAACTGACTTGTAAACGGGCCTGCAATTCATCCAGCACCGCGACTTTGCCATATCCGGCAGGTACGCGAATAATGGATTCGATTTCGCCCGTGGTTGGATGATAACGAAATCGTGTGCCGAAAATGTTTTCCGGCGGCACGATGTTTTCAAGTGCTGATTGAATCACCTCTTCCGGTGCGGCAGAAATCACATAAAACGAGAAGTGGTATCCGGTAATCCCGTCGCGCAGGATTTGCGGCAACAGGTGGATGTTTTGTTTGAGCCGAATGCGTTTGCCAACCTCGTATAAATGCTCGCGGCGCACGCACCGAAACTCAGGATCGTGCAACAACAGATAGGCTAATTCGCCGCCTTGCTGCACCAGATTAATTTTTGCCATTCCGGCAACTTTATCTTCAAAATTGGATAACCCTAACATCTCGCTTAACGCCAACCCCGAATCGTTGAAGCTCAATGTCTGATCGAAATCACTGGCAAATAGATAATGTTTCATAAGATTCCTTTACTACGTTAAAGAAAGAAAACAAATGGTACTGCGGTGGCCTTAAATGCCTCTTAGCACCGTCTTAAATTTGTTTTGTTTGGGGAACTGTTGAGGGACAGAGGGGCTGATAGAAGAATAGAGGGGACGGGACAAGTGGCGGCAGCCCGGCGGTGAAAGAGGGCGTAGAATGCGTAAGACGCCCCCCTTCACCATCAGGCTTTCGCCGTTCTTTCTTGTTTGAGAAAAAGCTCATTGCGAGTTTCGTTTACGCGGTCATGCTTTCTGTTGCCAGTTCCGGCACAAACCAGTGTAGCTTTTCCTGCAACCGGACAATTTCTCCGATCACGATCATTGCAGGCGCGGCGATCTGCTTGTCTTCAATCAAGATTGCCATTTCAGCTAATGTGCTAACATAAGTTTCCTGCGTTTGATAGGTTCCCCACCGAATGATTGCAACAGGCGTATCGCCAGCGCGTCCGTGTTGGATCAACTGATCGGCAATCTTGCGGCTATTGGCCACACCCATAAAAAAGACCAGCGTGTCTACGCCTTTGGCCAAATGCTCCCAGCGCAAAGACGATTGCGATTTTGTCGGGTCTTCGTGACCCGTGACAAAGGTCACGGAGCTGCTCAGGCCGCGATGGGTGATGGGAATGCCTGCATAGGCGGCAACCGCCGCGCCAGCCGAAACCCCCGGCACAACTTCCCACGGAATGCCCGCAGAAACCAGCGCCTCTGCCTCTTCGCCGCCGCGTCCGAAAACAAACGGATCACCGCCTTTCAATCGCACGACCACCGCGTATTCGCAGGCTTTCGTGACCAGAATGGCATTAATCGTTTCCTGCCGCATCGCGCATTTATGGCCTTGTTTACCCGCGTAAATTAATTCCGCTTGCGGCGAGGCATATTCCAAAATCTCAGGATTCACTAAATGATCGTAAACTACGCAATCAGCCCGGCGCAGCAGCTCAGCCGCTTTGACCGTCAGCAGTCCGGGATCGCCGGGGCCTGCTCCGACCAAAAATACTTTGCCTGTTTGAGAGGATGAATTCATAAACGAACAATACATTAAATCAATGCTGCGTACCTGTTTTTTCCGCGTGCAATTGCGCTCTACTCAACTTGCCGTTATTATCCCCACGCTTGGGATTTGAGCAACTCATCCCAGAATTCAAAACGTACCCAAATGCTGCCCGAATTCGTCACCCCGCCTGTTTTGATTAATGCAGCCGTTTGGGAGGAACAGGAGTCGAATCCGCTGTCGAACCCGACTCCTTTTGCTGGGCTAACGCATCTAGGCTGAGGGAAGTTGTAAAAATCTAAAATCAGTAGCAACCGTGCTTCCAATTGAAAGCTGCATTTTTGTGTCTGGCGCGAAGTTATGTTTCTTCCAGCGCCTCTACGGTTTGCGGCACTCGCCACGAGAATTTCCAACCATGCTGAATCGCCACTAAAAATCGCAGCATAATTGCTGCCAGCAACGCAACGCAGGCCAATACGATAAAACCAGACGTGTAGGAACCAAATGATTGTTTGAGATTGCCAAGCAACGTTGGCAGGAAAAATCCGCCGACTCCGCCAATGGCTCCAACGATGCCCGTCGCCAATCCAATTTCCTGTCGAAAGCGTTGCGGAACCAATTGAAAAACCGCGCCATTGCCCAGGCCCAAACATGCCATACCAAACATCAAAATCACAACGATGGCTGCTAATCCCGGCATTTGCGCACACAGGAAATATGTCAGGCTGATGCCAAATAAAAGAAATGAAAGCAACCGAACGCCGCCGACGCGATCTGCCAGCCAGCCGCCGATGGGACGAATACCGCTGCCAACAAAGGCGATCATTGCCACCAGATACCCGGCTGTGATCGGTGAAACCTGATATTGATCGCGCAGGAACAGCGGTAAAAAGCTGCCTAAGCCAACAAAGCCGCCAAACGTCACGCTATACAACAAACAAAACCACCATAAATCTCCGGTACGAAAGATGCGGATGTAATTGCTGACGGGTTGGCCTTTGGTTGGGTTTGGGCTTTCTTTCGCTAACAGTACAAACGCAATCAAAACGATTGTTAAGGGAATCATTGCCAGCACAAACACATTATGCCAGCCATACACATTTGCCAGACGCGGTGCGACCAGATTGGTAATGATTGTGCCGCTGTTGCCCGCCGCCGCAATTCCCATTGCCAGGCCCTGTCGTTCCGGCGGATACCAGCGACTTGCCAATGGCAATGCCACCGCAAACGATGCTCCGGCGACACCCAGCATCAACCCTACGCTATACAACACAGGCAAACTGTCACCGCCAATCCAACCGAACAGCAACGGCAAATAGAGAAATATCAGAATGCCTGTCCCAACCCGTTTGCCGCCCACGCGATCACTTAACAGCCCCAGCGGAATGCGGAGCAGGGAACCGCTCAGGATCGGAATCGCCACCAGCAAGCCTTTTTGCGCGGCATTTAAGTGCAGACTTTCGGCAACGAAAATTCCCAGCGCGCCCAGCAGCACCCACAACATAAAACTCAAATCAAATTGCAGGAAGCAGGCAAACAGCGTCGGTTTATGTCCGTTCAGTTTTGGTGTTTGTTCGTTCATCTTTTGTGTTTACGGAAAATAGTTAATCGTTTGACGGTCAACTGGTTAACTAATCGGTTTCACTGCGAAGCTGAAAACAGAAACATAGAGATCAAAATAAGTTTTTATTCAGCCGTAAAGTACTCTTTTAGTGCCAAGACCATCGGCCCCATTTTAGGATGCTCCGGCTCAACGCGTGGCGGCACGCCAAA
Organism: Acidobacteriota bacterium; assembly: GCA_018268995.1. Taxonomy (GTDB): domain Bacteria; phylum Acidobacteriota; class Blastocatellia; order RBC074; family RBC074; genus JAFDVL01. The sequence continues at coordinate 29,775 of JAFDVL010000030.1, forward strand.
ACCTTCAAGCGTTGCTGTACACGTTGGCCCAATCGAGGCCACAACCGTTTTATGATTGAGCGCCGCGCGTAAATTTTCTTCGCACCCCGAATCAGCCGCGAGTTGAAATAAATGGCGCGCCTGTATCTGACTGGTAAAGGCTACTGCATCAACCTTGCCCGCGATTAAATCGCCCATCAGATTTCTGAGCGGAGTAATGTCCTCAGGCATTTGCCATTCATACAAACAAAGTTCATGCAAAATGGCTCCGCGCGTTTGCAGCGCCTCGGCCAATGCCTGATTGCGTTCGCCGTAATGCAGCACCGCCACATTTTTATCTGTGACATTCAGCTCATCAATGACCGCAATCAATTCCGTTGTCGTGTACGGCTCCGGCGTATTGAAGGTCGGCTTGATCTGATTACGCGACAGCACGGCAGTTGGCTTTGGGCCGCGTGCAATCGTGGTGACAGTTTGTAAAAGAGCAAGCAATTCGTCTTTGCGCTGAAGTCTTTCGGCTTCGCTGAGCAATCCGGCCACGCCAACGCCTGTCTGAAAAATAACGAAGGCTATCGCTCCGGTTTGTAACTTATCAATCAGCGCGTTGACTTCCGGCCCGGCATTAATGCTGACTTCGCGTAAGGCCGGAGCCTGAATCGGCTCGCCGCCGTGCCGTTTGATTAAATTCGCCAATTCGCTGCCCATCCGGGCTTCTAAAAGAGCAATTCGTTTTCCGTGCAGATCCGTTTGGTTTTCCATGCCTTAACAATACAGCAAGATGTCGCCATGTTCACTGATTTGCACGTTGTAGGTTTTCAGTGCGGCGCAATCATGGCCAATGGGATTACCACTGCTTAGCTCGAATTTATAAGCATGAAACGGGCAAATGACTTTGCCGCCGCCAATCAATCCATCAGCCAATGGGCCGCTGCGATGCGGGCATTTCGCTTGCAGCGCATAGACCTTTTCCTCGCGGGTGCGAAACACCACAACTTCTTCGTCATCTACTAAAAACTCTCGTCCCTCGCCCAGCGGAATCCGCTCGATGGAACCAAGATTGACAAAGACTTTTGGAATCAGGGTTGGCGCAGATTGTTGTAATGCAATATCCATTTGTTAGTCTCCATAAGAGGGTTGCAGCCCTTGAATTTGCGTCAGCGTCACTGCCCCCAGCGTGTTGACAAATTGCGCAGGATGCACTGGCTCAATGGCTTCCTGCCACGGATCACGATAGGCATCTACCGCCGCCTGAATATCCTGATCCAGCCGCGCACAAATGCCTTCGCTGTCATCTACTAAAATGCGACGAAGCTTTTCGATGCTGATGCGTTCGACCAAACTCCAGGTACGTTCCAGATATTTCGCGTTTTCGCGGTAATACTGCATAAAACGCCCCGTATACAGCAGCACTTCGTCGTGCGTGTCTACCGTAACCAGCAAATCAGCTTTGCGCACATGCGCGCCAGCCGCGCCGCCCACATAAATTTCCCATCTGCCACCTTCAATCGCGACGGCACCAATATCCTTGATCGTGGCTTCGGCACAGTTGCGCGGGCATCCGGTCGTCGCCAGTTTCATTTTGTGGGGCGATTCAATGCCTTGAAATCGTTTCTCAATCTTGATGCCAAGCCCCGTGCTGTCACCGACGCCATAGCGGCAGAATTCAGTTCCGACACAGGTTTTGCAGGTACGAAAGCTCTTGGCATAAGCGTGGCCGGAAGGCATATCCAAATCGCGCCAGATGCCGGGCAAATCTTCTTTCTTGATGCCGAGCAAATCTATGCGTTGTCCGCCTGTAATTTTGATCATCCGCGCCTGATATTTGTCGGCAGCGTCGGCAATGCGTCTTAATTCAGACGACGAAGTCACGCCGCCGTAAATGCGAGGTACGACGCTGAAGGTGCGATCATTTTGGATGTTGGCGTGAACGCGATCATTGATAAATCGCGCATCGCGTTCGTCTTCGTACTCCTCGTGCCAGATGGTTTTCAGCAGAGAAGCCAGCCCGACTTTACTGGCAGGGTCTTCTTTCCCTGCCGCCAGCACTGCGAATACGGCTGAGACGCTTTTCAATTGATATTCTTTGATGGCGGCAATGAGTTCCGGTTTACTCAAAGGAACACCGGGCACGTAATAATGAGTTGCTGGGTCAGTTTCCACTTGGCCTTCACACGCCAATTCGAGAATGCCTTGTACCTGAGATTTGCATGAGCCGCAGCCCGTACCTGCGCGTGTCGCATCGCACACCGCTTTGAGGCTCCGATGTCCGGCCTGTACTGCCGATAGAATCTGTGCCTTGGAAACACCGTTGCAATTACAAATCTGTGCGGTGTCAGGAACGTAAGCAAACGTCATTGGATCATCTGTGCGCGAGAGCGAAAACAGCATTTCCGCGCGGTTTTCGGGTAGCTCCGTTCCCCGGTCAAACGATTGCAATAACAGCGGAGCCGTGGCCGCATCACCCAATAAAATCGCCCCCGCGAGCTGTCCATTGCGCACAACCAGCTTTTTATAAATACCCCGCGAAGGTTCGGCATAAACGACGACTTCATCATTTTCGTCGCGCGCTTCCTTGGCTCCCATCACCGCTAATTCCAAGCCCATAACTTTCAGCTTGGTCGAAATCTTTGATCCTTTGTACGCCGCAGCGGCTTTACGTCCAGTCAAACGATCTGCGAGTACTGCCGTTTGTTCCCAAAGCGGCGCAACCAATCCATAAACCATTCCATTGTGCTGCGTGCATTCGCCGACTGAAAAAATATCGGCATCATCCACACTGACCAGATGATCGTTAACCACGATGCCGCGCTCGACGGTCAAGCCTGCGTCTTTGGCCAGTTGCACATTCGGGCGAATGCCAGCCGAAATCACGACCATATCGCAATCCAGCGTTGAGCCGTCCTTGAATTGCAATCCGGTTACGCAATCATCACCTAGAATTCCAGTCGTCGCTTTGTTCAAATGAACTGAGACGCCCATTGCTTCCATCGAACGTCGCAGCGAAGCCCCAGCCTGTGCGTCCAGTTGCACATCCATCAGATTGCCCATCAAATGCACAACGTGAACTTCAGCGCCGAGATTCAGCAAACCGCGCGCGGCTTCCAGACCCAGCAATCCGCCGCCAATCACGGCTGCGCGCTTGCCGCCTTCGGCATATTTCGTGATGGCGTCGCAATCATCCAGGGTGCGAAACACAAACACGCCGTCTTTAAGGCTGTCACCATTTTTCAATCCGTCCATTGGCGGAACAAAGGGCGAACTGCCAGTGGCAATCACTAATTTGTCATAGCTTTCGCTGACACCGTTTGAGCCGTACACCGTTTTCCCGGCACGATCAATGCTGCTGACGCGAATGCCTGCGTGCAGCTTGATGTTGTTCTCTTCGTACCAGGGTAACGAGTTGATGAAAATATCCTGTGGGTCGTGGGTGCCGGATAAAACACCTGACAGGAGGATGCGGTTGTAGTTTCCATACGGCTCATCGCCGAACATCACAACGTCGAATTTATCAGCGCCGCCACGCGCCAGAATATCTTCGACCAACCGCGCTCCTGCCATTCCGTTTCCGATGACGACCAGTTTTTGTTTTCTCAACATGATCCGATTCCTATCCTGGGTACGCACGCATCTTGCGTGCTGTTTTAATATCAAATTTTCAGCACCAGGCACGCAGGATGCGCGCGTACCCAGGGTTATGATTCGATATTCGTTTGAATCCGCACAGCGCAAACTTTGAATTCGGGCATCCGACTGGTCGGATCAAGCGCGGCATTCGTCAACCGATTGACAGCTTGCGCGCCGCCCCAGTGAAACGGCACAAACACCGTGTCTTCACGAATCGTCGGCGTGACTTTGACCTTGAATTGCGCGGCGTCGCGTCGCGTTTGCAGCCAAACCACAGCCCCGTTCGTAATGCCAAAGCGTTTCGCCGTGGATGGATGAATCTCTGCAAATGGCTCCGGGTTCATATCTACCAATTTTTGGACCCGGCGCGTTTGCGTTCCCGATTGATAATGCGAAAGCACGCGCCCCGTAGTCAGATAAAATGGATAATAAGCATCCGGTTCTTCAGCCGGAGACTGATGCCGCACGGCGTGAAAGCGCGCGCGTCCATCGGGCGTGGCAAATTTTTCAGCAAACAAACGTGGCGTGCCGTTCGGCTGTGCTTCATTGCAGGGCCAGAACACACCTTGCTGTTCGGTGATCTTTTCGTAGGTGATCCCGCTGTAATCGGCTAATGCGCCTTTTGTGGCGAGGCGCAATTCGTCAAAAACCTCGCGCGGGTTTTCATAAGCAAATTGCTCTTTGCGGCCTAAGCGCCTGCCGAGTTCGCACAAGATTTCCAGATCGGTTTTGACGCCTTCAGGTGGTGCGACAGCACGTTGTCTGAGCAGCACGCGGCCTTCCAGATTGGTCATCGTGCCTTCTTCTTCGGCCCATTGCGCGGCGGGCAACACCACATCGGCGAGTTGCGCGGTTTCAGACAAAAAGAAATCTGCGACCGCCAGAAAATCCAGTTTCCGCACGCGGGCTTTGATGTGTGTAGCGTTCGGTGCTGACACGACGATGTTCGATCCCATCACCAGCAATGCTTTGATTTCGCTGCCCAGCGAATTCAATAACTCATAAGCGGATTTGCCGACTTTGGGCAGTTCGCTTTCACTTACGCCCCACACCGAAGCGATGTACTCACGCGCCGCAGTGTCATCAATTTTGCGATAGCCGGGCAATTGATCAGCCTTCTGCCCGTGCTCGCGTCCGCCCTGTCCGTTGCCCTGTCCGGTCAGGCAACCGTAGCCGCTGAAGGGGCTGCCAACACGACCTGTCGCCAGCGCGATGTTGATATAAGACAGCACGTTGTTGACGCCTTGCGATTGCTGTTCAGTGCCGCGCCCGGTCAAAATCATCGCGCTTTTGGCTTTGCCAAATAAATGCGCGGCTTGAGTCAACTGTGCTTCGGGCACGCCTGTAATGCGTTCGACCTGTGCTGGCCAATAGGTCGCAACCAGACCTTTGACACGCTCAAAATCACTCGTTCGAGCATGAACATAATCGGCGTCAATCAATCCATCCCGAATCAGAATATGCAAAATGCCATTCGCCAACGCCGCATCTGATCCGGGCGTTAATTTCAAATGCAGAGTGGCATTATTTGTCGTCGCGGATTGGCGCGGATCAATCACAATCAATTTGCCGCCGTTGGCGCGTTGCTGCTCGAAGTATTGCATTAACGGAGGCATTGTTTCGGCGCTGTTGCTGCCGACCATCAGGATCACTTCGGTTTGGGCGATGTCTTCTACGGGGAACGGCAATCCGCGATCAATGCCAAACGCCTTGTTGCTCGCCGCCGCTGCCGAAGACATGCAAAAACGCCCGTTGTAATCAATATTGGCAGTACCGAGCGCGATGCGAGCAAATTTTCCCAGCAAATAGGTTTTCTCGTTTGTCAGTGCTCCGCTGCCAAACAAGCCTGCCGCATCGCGCCCATATTTGATCTGAACTTCGGTGAAGCGCACGGCAATCCGCTGTAACGCCTCATCCCAGCTAACCTGCGTTAATTTGCCTCGTCCATTGCGAGCGAGCGGTTGTAGCAACCGTTCGGGGTGCCGTAGCAGCTCCGCCGAAGTCCAGCCTTTCACACATAACGCGCCCCGGTTGGTTGGAAAGCTGTCATTGCCTGAAACGCGCAGTCGTTCATCTATCACCATCCCGCATTGCATTGCGCAATACGGACAATGGGTCAAGGATTTATATGAAGACGGAACTGACATTACGGTCATGCAAATTAAGCCCAATCAAAAGTTACGCATTCTGCGCGTGAGTGACACATTGCTGCGTCTTTCGCTAAAGTACTCGGCAAGACGTGTGCCGGACAACGGCTCGGACTGGCGATTTCGGCCCGATAGTTTTGTAAACAATAGGGTTTGAGATTTTTTTGTCAGCTTGAGGCGGGCGATGAGATTTTTGCCGATCCGTACAATTTTGTTGTTTTATGCGTCGAATAGGAAAAGATTGTCATTAATGCCTTGTTCAGGGGCAAGGAGGAAAAAGATTCAGGCCAGAATTTTCACCTTGTAAGGAAAGCTGATCAGCAGAATCGCTTTCACCAGCAAAAATCTGCGTTGACGATATTGTGTTTTTTGATCTTGTAACTCAGCAATCGCTCGCTGATTTTCAGGAGTTTAGCTGCCTGCCCGCGATTGCCGTGAGCGTTTTGTAAGGCTTCGCAGAGCAATTCGCGTTCATAGGCATTAACAGCCTCGGCAAGCCCTTTGTTATTGACTGTTGTCGCGATTCGCAAGGTCTGTAAATCCGGCGGCAAATGGTAATGATGAATCACATTGGTATCACAAATGACCACGGCCCGCTCAATCGTATTTTCCAGCTCGCGCACGTTTCCAGGCCAGGAATATGCCAGCAATAAATCAATTGTTTCCGGGGCGAATCGGCGAATGCTTTTGCTATGTTCGTGCGCGTGCTTGGCTAAAAAATGCTCGGACAATGTTCCTATATCTTCACGGCGTTCGCGCAACGCAGGAAGCGTGATGGTGAACACATTCAGCCGATAATAAAGATCAGTCCGAAATCGCCCTTTTGCTGCTTCCTGATCAAGTTGCCGATTGGTCGCCGCAATCAATCGCACATCTGCATGTAAGGTTTCTGTTCCGCCTAGACGCTCAAACTCGCGTGTCTGCAATAGGCGCAATAGTTTTGCCTGTGCCGCTAAACTTAGCTCACCAACTTCATCCAACAAAAGTGAGCCGCCTTCTGCCAACTCAAAACGCCCCAGCTTGCTGTTTTCTGCGCCTGTAAATGCGCCCCGTTCATAACCGAATAAATCCGCTTCAATGAGGCTTTCGAGCAATGCGCCGCAATTGACCTTAATAAACGGCTTTGTTGCGCGTAATGAATGGTAATGAAGCGCTTGCGCAATTAATTCCTTACCTGTTCCAGTTTCCCCCTGTAACAAGATGGTCGTATTTGTGGCAGCCACTTGTCGCACCTGATCATAAATCTGGCGCATGACTTTGCTGGTGCCAATCAAACGCGAAAAATCGTAAAATGAACTACTTTTAATAGCTTGTTGCATTCTCATTGTTCTGACGAATTTGTCCCACAAAGCTTGATTTCCCACATTTTTGTATTTACCAGTCAAATTCTTACGTTGTAGCCTTAAGATAAAATGTGGCCGAAAAACCGCAGCGAAAAACACCTAAACACAAAAAAATTCGGGGCGGCTATGTAAAACAAGCAATTTCTATTCCGAGCACGTAATTCATCCCTCAGACGGCAGTGTTATAGGCAAAGGCAGGTGGACTGGAATTTTGATGGTTGATTGACACTCTCTCGAAACTCCACTAGCGTGGCTTCTGATATGTACAGTAGCAAAGTTCTTGAGCATTTAGAGAACCCACGCAATGTGGGAGCAATGCCAGATGCCTCTGCACAAGGCGAAGCGACAAACCCGGTTTGCGGCGATCTATTGCATCTCTATTTGAAAGTGGCTGAGGGAAAAATTATTGCTGCGAGTTTTCAGGCGCAAGCTTGTCCACCTTGCATTGCTGCGGCTTCGGTACTGACAGAGATGATTCAGGGCCTGACTGTTGAAGAAGCTTTACTACTCAAATCTGCCGATGTCACACAAGCATTGGAAAGTTTGCCGCGCAATAAAGAGCATTGCCCAGTTCTTGCCATTGATGCCTTAAAAGCCGCGCTGAAAAATCTGTAGATTAAAACTCAAACCGCATTCCTAATCGCATGGTTCGTGCCTTCAATGTTCTTGTCGGGACGAGAAAATTTCCCAGACTTGTGGGCGAGAAGTCTACGAATTCGGCTCCAAAATTGAAGACAGTCGAATTGAGTGGATTAAAAACTTCGATTTGCGGCGTGAGCTTGCGTTGCTCTCCCAATGAGATAACACGCGAAGCGCGCAGATTAATTGTATGTTGGCCAGGCCCGCGTCCGGCATTTCTCGCCAGATTGCCAACTGAACCAATTGTTGGAAGCGAAAATGCCGCAAATAAATTTTGATCCAGCGTTTCACTCAGCTTGCGCCAGCCAATCCGATTTAAGTTGCCGCTGAAAGTTGGACGATCTGTGCCAACATCATCCAGATTGCGATCATTGCCGCCGATGCCCAAGGTAAAAGGCCTTGCCGAGCTAATTGTAACTATCCCGGCCAGATGAATTTTCGTGATCGGGAGTTGATAGCTTCCGCTGAAGGCAACTCGGTGACGGGCGTCCAGCAAACTCAATGACCGCTCACGGGTAAAATCTCCGACAACTAAAGGCGAGGAAGTATTGACGGTTCCGTCGTCAATTAATTTGCTGAACGTGTAAGCAGCATGAAGATACGCACGTGAGGCAAGACGACTGCTCAATTTCAAATTGACGCCGTGATAATAACTGTTGCCGCGCGCTTGAAGTTCTTCGACCTGCGTGAGGTTCGGATTCGGACGTAAGTTACGCACCGCCGCCAATGCGGCACGAAAGACCGTCGTGCTGCTGCTGACGGATTGATTATTCAATCCCATAATCACGACCGGTTTGTTATTTTCCCTGACGGTTCGGCTGCTGGTTTGGCTCAAATCAAAGCGTGCTATATCGGCGTTTCCTGAACTCGTGATCGGTCGGAGTTTCGTGACAGGATCAATCGCATTGTCGAAATCACGTGAGGTCAGATAGTCCGTAAACGTGCTAAACCCATTTGGCAGCCGTGGCGCATTTGCATTTGATTCCCGCCATAGATGTAGTCCTCGCGAAAAGATGTAATTAGCCTCGACCGAAAAATGCCGCGCAATCTCACGCTCAATGCCGAGCGAGGCTTGATAGCTTTCAGGAATGCGAAAGCCTGATTCCAGGCGACGCACGAAACTTGCTTCATTGATGCCAAATTGAGTTACGCGTGGGTCGTCTGCACCCAAGACCTGCGGGAATTTGAGGCCGATCAGCAATGTTGCGGCGGCGACATTATCTGTATCAACCAGCAATTTGTTGGAAGTTAAAACGTAATCATCCAATGTGCGCAGCAACGCGCGATTGTAAAAGATGCCGTAGCCCGCGCGGACAACGGTTTTCCCTGTCGAAAACGGGTCCCAGGCAAGTGCTATGCGCGGCCCAATATTATTGGAATCCGCCAGAATCGTTTCATGATCCCAGCGCACCCCAAATGCCAATGTGAGGTTGGGCTTCACACGGACATCATCCTGCAAAAACCAGCCCGTGTAATTATTCTTCAGCACTGAGGCGGTCAAAAAACGATGCGTGTAGCGTGTGAATTTGCCAGCCAGAAAATCGGCGGGCGAGGCAAAACGAAAGGTGCCTGTGACATCACCTAAATCTACGAACCGCGAACGAATCGCGTGAACGTCAATGCCTGTGCGGAAATTATGTGCGCCAATTGAATAGCTCAAGGTATCTTGAAATTGATAGCGATCTTCGCGGCGATCTGTTCCGCTGATGTTGCTTGAACCTACTGTCAATGTGCCTGTGCGCGTGAGGGGATTCGCATTGGCATTGCCGCTGACATCGCGCGGATCATCAATTTCGATCAGCACGACCGGGTTCGCATTCAACGGCCCATCGGCAGGCGTGAGACGTGAAAATTGAAAGCGGGCTTGATTTACCGCATGCGCAGAGAGCGTGAAATTATGTGCGATGGCAAAGGCCTCGCTGTTGCGGCCCGTCGTGCGCAACGTATCCAGCAACCTTCGGCCTCCCGGAAAAGAGCGTTCATCACGTTGTCGCGCAAGTGAAAAAACGGCAAACAGATTTTGCTTGTTGCTCAAGTTGAAGTCCGTGCGTGTCTGAGACGTATGTGCAACGCGCGGAGTTGTGACTTGCTGATCGAAAATCCCCACCGCCGCACCACCGTTGACCGTGCGAGACTGCCCTTTGCTGTCGAAGGCAGTGCTGCCAAGATTGACTCCGTTTGGTTGGGGCAATGAAAACGCAGAGGTGGTTGCGACCGGAACTAAAGCTGTAATATCCGCGCGGTCATAAACATTGTCATATTCATATGCGGTAAAGAAGAACGCTTTCTTGTGTATGATCGGGCCGCTGAAAGTGATTCCTGGATTGCTATTTTGATACGGCAGTCGAAATCCACGTGTTGGATCAGAATTTCGTACGAACGAATTGGCATTCAGCGCTTCATCACGGAAATAGTAAAAAGCTCGCCCGCGATAGTTGTTCGTGCCGCCTCGCAACCGCAGGTTAATCCGCCCACCAGCCGCTCTGCCGTATTCGGCTGAGAATTGATTGGTGATGACCTGAAACTCTTCGACGGCATCAACCGAAGGCGTAAAGCTGTGGGGCACAAGAATAAATAAAATTTCTACAGAAACCGTAAAATTGAAATACAAAAAATAATGAAACACCTTCCCAAAAAATATCTCAATTTTCTCGACGGCCCCATTACAGGCTCAGCAGCAATTTAGGGGATAGTAGGAGTAGGGGCCAGGAATAATCTTCGCGCTCAGGGCTTCCACTGCGTTTTCATAATTTTGAAAGAGCTACGTTGCAAAGCATTATAGTTTCCGGCTTGAGCATTGAACAGCAGGAGATCTGAAAAAAGATGGACGCTCCCTTGCCAACCCGTTTGGCATCTCAACGGAAACCAAGAGACGTCCGCAATTTCAAGCCTTCCGGCTCTCCTCAAACGCGGCCTCGCTACAGATGTTGCACAATTTACTGGTTGCCAGATGACGTCGTGATCTCACGACGGCTTGGCTTTAGTAATTTTGATCTTGATCTGCTCCTCATCCTCAAGGACGGGCAACTTAAATGATTTTAGCATGGCTGTTTTCATTAAAAACGGATTTTCACCATTTCCATACTTTTCCGCATACGCTTGCTGAAAGTGTTCCACCGTTAAGGCATTCGTCTTCTGGTTTTCCATGATCAGCATTGCACGCACAATCAGCTTCTTTACGTGACCGATTTTCCCACCGGTCGCTCGATGAAAACGATACGCCAATTCTTCCTCACTCAAAATCGGCTTGTTCGGATAAGGCAACGCATCCGCCATTTCCTTGAGAAGTGAGCGAAATGCCTTTTTATCAAGAGTAGTTTTCCAAGGGAAAGGCGGAAATTCCATGCGTGTAAAAAAGCGGCTATTTAGCTGCGGATGCAAATCAAGAATGATGCTTGAGCCTGGCATACCAACTAAAACAATGGGGATTTTGGTCTCGTCAATAAGCACTTTCAACCAATCGGCGGTTTTCTCCATCGTTCGATGCCTTTTCCCATCAATAAAGTGCTGAAACTCATCCAGAATGATAAGCTGGGTTTCACAGCCCTTCAGTAACCGCTCAAGCCGACTCGTTTTGACCGTTTTGCTTCCTGTATCGGGGTAAGGATCATTCAGTGAACGGAGAATTTTACCTACTAATGACATGGGCGTGGCTGATTCGGGAATCCTCGTATAAAACACTGGAATGCGTGTATGCTCTGATAAGACTTCAGGGGGAAGATTTGCACAATAGGTTTGCATTGCTATCGTTTTTCCGACTCGTGTGTCTCCTTCAATCAAAGCGCACAATGGTTCATCGGTACGTTTGGAGTTAACGCGGCAATCATCCAACAAATTCTGAATCTTTGTAAATATTGTATGAGGAATAACCTTGTGGGCAAACTCCTTAATAGGGTCACTTTCTGGCATCATAATAATCTTCCAATTCAGTTTTTTAAGAAAATTAGACATTAGAGGGCAAGGAGAAACTTCCCCAAGAGAAAAGCTCATCATCCTCTACTTCTCCCACCGTACCAATCTCGGCATCATTCGATACCTCATCCGCCGATTGCAGAACCACGTCTGCAATGGAACTATGGTCTAATGGGGTTATGCCTGCCCGCTCATCTGCCTTCAGGCTCTCACTCCTGAACCGCAAATCCTTTTTACTCAACCCTTTCTTTCGTTGTACCGCTTTCTCAATTGTGCGCTGAATTTCTTCCCGCGCCTTGAGTAGTGATTTTGTATCCAAAGTAGCACGTAGCACCTTCTGTGCGTAGTTCTTGATATAGTTGTGCTGAAAGAGCGATAGGCCGTTTGCATACTTTTGATCGGTACAAGGGACGCGGAGAAACTTTCCATTATTACTTTGATCCTTAAAATACACGAAGCCCAAGTCTTCAGGATCAAATCGAATTAGCGATTCCCCCTGATTTTCAGGTTTGCGCCACGCTAAGTTTAATTCTGTACTGTTATAAAAAAGCCCACCGTGAGCTTCAATGCCTTTGCTGGAGACCTTTCTGGTCATTACCTGCCCTAGCAGAATATCGAGCAAAAAGCGATCAGGGACGGAAGGCGGCGGATACTGGACGATTTTTTTACTCCATACATGAGCAGGGATTCCGTTGAGTCCCTCATGGATTTCCTGATGATATATATCCACAATCCAGAGATGTAGCACTCTTTCTAAATCTTTCCGCCAAATCACGGCGTCCTTTTCAGAAGGATAATCGCCACGATCCATATAGTGGCTAAAGGTTGTACCGGGAATGCCATGAAGCAGTATGCCTAAAGTTCCAAAGAATCGCTCAATCATTGCCTTAAATTGCGGCGTTCGGGGAGGGGCATAGGTAAGGTTAATCATAAGCTGCTGAAATGCCGCTGAAATGCTGTTGTTTTTATAACCTTTGCCATTGTCAAGCACGAGTGTTTCAAATTTGCCGTGACAGGGCCAGTCATGTTGTAAACCAAACTTCTCCCTTACTCCGGTTTTCGGAAGCATGGCGTGCTTGATACAATGAGCCACGCTGAGCCAGGATTCTTTCCCAAATCCAATGTGCATTCCGAGAACACAGCGAGTGGTCTTATCTAGTGCCGCAGTAAATATGAGTCGTCCCCGTAATAAGCCGGTCTCCTCATCAAGCACAAATATATCGAGCGGCGTTGTATCAATTTCCACTCGCTCTAGCGGACGCTCCGGGGACGGCCCTTTGCTTTTCGGTTTCCATTTATTGTCGGCGAAGACTTTCCCATAGCGTGCTTTATCCACTTCGTATAGGTCGTAATTATTCTTGATAAAATTGCGAAGCGTGTTGATATGAGGCGTTTTCAGTTGCTCATCAGGGCGCAACAGATCATTCTGGTTTGCAATACTTACTTTTAGTAACTTATGTACATCGGTGAGAGGCTTACGTTCACGTTTCAGGTAATGATCCTCGAGGCATTTTACGATCAAACGCCGGAGTACACCTAAAAGCACAGTTTCGTTTCCAGGTGGTTTCTCCGCAAGCAAGCTTTTGGCTCCGCGCCGATTATATTCAGGCATCAAGGAAAGAAGATCGCCTTCAGAAGCTTCATAGTCACGCCACCAACGATATACCGTATTCCAATTGGGTTTCTTTGGATGACCTTGTGTCGTTGCGACTCGCTTAATGATGGGATCAAGTCCGTGCCTCGTTTTCGGGGCGTAATCTGCTTTTACCAACTCCTCAACATAAGCCCAACGATAAAGAATCACGGCTTTGATCTTCTCATCCAGATCGTCAAAACTGACGATTCCTGTTGCTCCAGACTTAGGCGGCTCCAACAGCGCAGCCTCACCATCAGAGGAAAGACGTTGGAATTCTTCGGGGGTAAGAGTGGTTTTTACCTTACTATATTTATAGGTAACATCTACCTCGCCTGCATCGGAGACTCCGGTAGTCTGAATGCAATCCTTCTCGGTATAGATACTGGTTGCCAAATTTTCAGGTGTTGCGTTTTCGAAATTTTCCATGTGGGCTATTCCTTTCGATTTGATTTTGTAGTCTTCATGGCTGGCTGATAAGCACGTTGAGAATGCAGCGTGTCGCCTTATCAATAAAGATAGTGCATATAGGTTGGCCAAGTAATAAGCCTGTTTCCTTATCCACTCGCGGTATATCTAACGTAGCCGATTCGATTTCTACTCGCTGTGGCGGATGCCCGGGGGAAACTCTCTCTCTCTTTGGTTTCCTTTTATTGTTTGTTTTTGAACTATCAGATGCTGCGCTTTCGGGATTTTCCATGGGATTGGTTCCTTTCGATTTGATTCTGTCGCCTCTTTACAGGCGGCTGGTAAGGTTGCTGTGATCTGAGATTGGATGTTCGAGCGGAAGGGAAATCAGGCCATGATAGATCATTGCGTACAACGACTGCTTCGTGAAACCACAATGTTCAAATCCTGCACGCATTCCACCTAAAGTAATTTGCGGATAGGTGGCGAAAAGCTTTATTGCTACCAGCCGATGCTCCTCGGTGAATGGCTCCGTGCAATAGCGTCGTAAAATTTGCACATTCGATAATCGAGGTTCCTGCTTGATCCAGCGATCTGTAATGACTTCAAATTCGTATCCCTGTCGCTTTGCTTCCACCGCAATCGCGCGAAACTTTTCTTGCCATTCTGCGGTGATCGCAACCTCATGTGGCTTGACTTGGTAGAGGTATTTGCCCGTTTTTCTCTTTGCCAGAAAATCTGGGGTATGACGATGTCTTTTCCCCTCTAACGAATAATGGAGAGGGGACGGTTGTTCCTCAAAATCCAAAATATCCGGGTCTATATCAAGCAAATGCGCAAAATACAGTTCATTGAGAGATTCGCACCAGACGCTATGATCGTGCCTCGTAGGAAAAAGTGAGATAACCTTTCGCCCGCCACGATTAGATATTTTCCTACTCAGCATACAAATCCGTCCTTACTGGCTTAGGTAAAACGCCAACAAATAATTCACACGAAATGTTCTGTATCGTCAGATTCGTCTATTAAAAAAATGCGACATAACTCAATGTTCAGACGCTGCTCTTCCCTGAAAAGCAACTTGTCATAACCTTTTGCGCTATTCGCACACTTAGCGCCCGTAGCCGGCCAAGTCTGTATAAGCTTCCACAGCAAATGCAAAATTACGCGCCGCTGGTTGAGGTTAAGACGGTTGATTTGGCAAGAAACAATTGGGGCTTCAACTTGCGATAATTTGTTAGATTCAATGTTTGATAGAAGAGCCTGTTGCAGAACCTGCCCGCTTTTTCCAATAGTCAGCCTGTGCGTTACTGTCTGAATCCCTGCGAAGTACCTATGCGAAGCAACTCGATACCCGGCAGGTAGGTCAACTCCACCCTGCCTTATTGCGTGCCTTAAGTGTTGGTGAAATTCAAGTTCACTGATAGAAGGCAAATGAGTAGTCTGTTTATTGCCGAGGTCGGACTGACATCTGTGACAATATCTTAGAGCGAGATATACATCACCATTTTCCTGTTCCTTGCGGGATTGTTTACAAGAGATCGAAGTCCCGCATTGAGGGCAAGAATCTGCCAGGAAGCTTTCGTGGGTTTCGCAACAAGTAATAAATGCGAACCGCCATTCACGGCGGAAATAAGGATATTGATCTTCTGATAGACATAATGGGCAATACTGGATCGCCGAGGCAGAAAGAAACCAATAGGGGGACAAAACAGAAGCCTCAGCCTGTTGTAATAACGTAGCCCTTTCAATGGATTGGAAAGGCGTTGTAGTGACACGCGACAGGTAATGGAGAGCCTGCCTTGGAGCAAAACAGTCCCAATCTGTACGGAAATTAGTAACAGCAGGGTAAGCAGAAGCTGCTATGGTCTGAATAAAGGTCAAATAGTTCATTGAGTATGCAATTGCAAGGCGCATAACCCATGAAGACAATAGTTCGTCAGATTTTGGTTGAAAATGAATGGGCCAAATTTCTGAACTGTCGGCCTCAGTGCATGCTTCCATTATTCAAATAATCTCCGGTAACCTCGCTGGAATAATACGACCAGCCACATACAACATATAAGTTGTGATTTGAGTGCAAAACGCCTCGCGGCATCACTGGGTAAATCATTCTCCGCTGAATACGGTCGTGCTTCTGGCGGGCGACGGTCAACGCCTTGCGGCATCACTGGGTAAAATACACAATCGTGGCAGGATTGACCCGCTCAACAACCAGGCGGTCAACGCCTTGCGGCATCACTGGGTAAAACACAGCATCGAATCAAGCCCTTACTCTTACAGCAGTTGAAGGAATAGCTCTCAAGTATGTGTATTTTTATTTGCATCTCTAAACAAGAGGGAGTCCTAAAGGCTCATTAGCCCTAAGTCTATCGCGTACAAACGCTTAGGAAGGCTCAAATATTTGTGTGCCATCGGAACATCTCTATTCGTTGTTTTGACGGAGCTTATTTCACTTTTGCTCCTTTCTTGTAAAAAAAGTAGCAATACTTGATCTCTCATTATTCCGTCATCCGCTATGATGAGTGTTGGTTGAACCAAACCCAGACTTTATCAGAGGGAATGGAAGAAGATTCATTTGGCACAAAAAGCCACTTCAGTGTTTTACTGCTATCGTCACGATCAATATGCGTAGTCAGTCGGCAGGAATTCGCTGTCAGCAGATCAGTTTCCTGTAGTTGGGAATACCAGATTGTTTGTGTTGGGGGAGTTTCGACCAATTCGATCTTATCAATCAAACAGTTGGCATTTCCCACAAACAGTAGCCCATATCTTGGTGTCGGGAGTTCACCTCGAAGTCCCCGTTTGACTCGTTCCTGAAATGCCCCATTTTCACTTTCCACTCCAATCATGCCAACGTAATCCACCAAAACCTCGCGTTTGATCGGGCTGATCCAATATTTGGCCCCCTTGGTTTTCTTCGCCAACTCTTGCGCAGATTTGTCCACGCCGATCCGATAGCTGTGGAATTGTTGTATAAGGGTGCATTTTACTGGCCTGGAAAGAAGCCCTACCGCTATTCGCAAGGCTGGGACTTCCGCACAAATCCCGGTTGGTGAAGTGGGCGTCAGAGGGCGCATTTCTATGCCTGCCAAGTTCAGCACCAATCCATACGCGGTTGACAGTGGCATTACAGGAGCCGATGCCAGATATGTCGCCGCTTGAAATTCCTGGAAAGCCGCAAATGGAGCTTGAATGCGGAGCCAAAAGCGATCCATCTTATTCCTTTCCTTCCAGCCAATGATCTGCGATCTCGGCAAGTAGCTTTTGCGGGTTGGCTTGCAGCTTAACCCCTTCTTTTTTCAACCGCAGCTTTTCTTCTGCCCCCATATTGCGCACTATCTCACCCGCCAACCAAAACTCATTTCCCGGAAGGTCATCAGAGGAAATCCGACTCAGTTCTGGAAACTCGCCCGCTTCGGTAAAGCCATAGGTATTGAATCCTGCAATTAGACTTGGGGTGAGGCGAATGACTATGCTTGCGGGGGCCATCTCGTAATAATTTCGAGAATGTCCGCCTGCCACGCCGTTCAATTGCCCAATTGCTTCAAGTAGCCCTTTGCTCCATTTGGGATCAGCTTGTTTACAATCTTCGCCTGACAGCGCGAACGCATATTGAAATGCTGTATAGTTTGTTTCTCGATGTAGCAGTACGACTGTTTTCGCATTTTGCCAGGGACTCTGGCCTGCGTTGAGCGGTGCTTGGTGAAAAGTGGCGTCGTGTCGATAGGGAGATGTAGCGACGGCCATATTCATCCGCAAAACACCGACGCGCTTTGGTGCTAACTTGGGATGTTTTGCTATTGCCTGCGAATCTACAATCATGAACCCGAAGAAGAAATCATCTATAAATTTAAACGCATCTGGGAACGAAGTGTATTCAACCGCCAATTGTTTTTTGTCGTGCAACCGCTTCCGGTTACATGGCAGTCCCATTTTTGCCAAAATCTCCCTCAACGCATTTCGCATAGCGTCAGAGCTAATGACGGGGTAGTTTTTGCCCCCTTTATTGATTTTTTGTAGTACCGTGCGATTTTCTTCGCTCTCTCCTCGGTAGTTGGAACTGGGGGCCGGGTACGTCAATACGGTGGCGAACAAATTGTATTTAGTGGGCATAAGTAGCTTGGTAACAGGTGTAAAAGAGAACCTACAGTTTCAACCTTGCGCGGCAAGTGCAACCATCGTCAGGGTGCGAATCTTTTCTGGCTCTGCGAATAAAGTTTGCGCAATGCGCAGAAACCCCTTCTCACTCATCTGTTGCGAAACGGAGCAAAGAGTTTTCGTGAAATACTCAACGAAATCATCATCTGAACGACTTCGGACAGAATAGAATGTAGTTCGAGCAATCGCCCGTTTTTTCTCGCTATATTCTGCTCTTTTATTGGCATCATGTTTAATGCCTTTCCAAATCAGATTCTCTTTCATCTCCAGTCTTTTGGTTAGATAAGTGCTAACCATTTTATAGACCGCCTGTTCGATAGATTCAGGAGATTTTCTCGGGACTTTACGCCCAGATTCTTGGGAATCGTTATCAGGGTTCTTTTTCGATGATGGCATAGGGATATTCTCTTCAATGTATTGCTCAAAAAAGGCTCGACTATCCTGGCGAAATGTATACGAACCAATCGTGTTTTCTACGGGTGCCGTACAAAACAACGAAAGGAAGCCCAACAAAGGCGGATCGCCCTGGATAAGATTGGAAAGACGCTGTTGCCGAAATAAGTGATTTGTGGTGGTAGCGTTTACCTTTGCATACTCCTCAAATAGCATCGGTTTTATAGTAACTCGACTGAAATCTTGGATGGCGATGTCCTGGCCAGGGCGATCAACCTGAAATACCTCGACGCCCAGAAGCGATGGCTCCCGCGAAGTCTCAGTAGAACGTAAAGGTGTGTGTTCGTGAATTTTGCTCATCGTTTCAAACGAAGCTTCCATTGAGACACTGGCTAAACTCGCTTTCAGTATTTTTTCACCAATTTTTTCGGTACTCCGATGAAGAAGCATTTGGGGAAATACTTCACAGAATAATTTGAGATTTGAGACGTCAGGAATCACAATAAAATAGCCAGAGCACTTTAACCTTCCATCTTTATCACGCCCTGCCACGCGATATACCTCAATCACCAGCGGCCAGAAGTAGAGCAGAAATTTATGGCGCATGGTGGACAGAAACGGCACCTTCTCGGCGTTTTTAGCCCTGGCTCCAAGCAGGAATGTGCCCGATAGCTCTTCCGTAGAATTGGCAAAAAGGTTTCCCCAGATTTTCTCGGCTTCATTTGTTTTCCGCCCTTCTGCTCGTGTAACAAAACCGATTCGATTGGTAGACTTATTACGCAGAATGGTCAGAACTACTTCCTGCCAGAGTGCCAGCCAAAGCTTTTCTTCACCGCTCGGATCACAGTCCGCCAGAAATGTGCCTTTAGGCATCGCGATCTTCTTCTGCGGGTCGCTCTTTCGCGGTTGCCAAGAAGCAGCAAACAATTCATCAAACAATATCCCCAAGCCTGCAAGATCAAGTTGTATAACCGCACTATACTGATCCAGCTTAACAATTTTGCATTGCCCTCTTGTCTTTGTACGTTGCGCCAGCCACTGCATCAATAAAACCAAACCCGCCAGCCCTGCGCGATGTTGGGCAGAAGGCAGATCACTGAGGCGATATTCCAATTCAAGTGTTTTTTGAATGGCCATTTTGAATTATTAGATTCACCCGATGGGTGAAGAGGTCTTTGGCCGATCCGCTTGCCACCGCTTTTCAGCTTGAAATCTGTGAATTGCATGAAAAAAACCACAGCCTATGTGTCGCCTTCCGCCAATCCCATGACGAATTAAAAATAGCGAGGCTTCATTTCCAACATGCTGAAGCCAGAGAGAAAATCCTACGACCTTATGACCACCAATACACATTACGCGACGTCTTCCAACGACAGGCGTGGTGCTGATTTCTAACGCATTGAGTTTTTGCTGCACGGCTGCCAGAAACGTCTCAGAATGCTGGTGATTTTTAATAGTGACTGTGCGAGCATACAAATTGGACGCGGGTTCTATCGGCACAATCTCCGGCACACCGAGGCGGATGCTGTACTGCACTAACGGCAGTTCCTGATATGTCAGCGCCAATAGCGAAGAAAGATGTGCCTGCGTCGCTCGAATTTTCAATTTTGTGTCAGGGTTGATCCAAGTTCTATGGTCTTTCTGGACTCTCCCAGCCAGCGTATCAAAGAAAATTTCATTGGTGTGATGAATCGCAGGGACGTGCCGCGAGAGCGACGAAAAAAGTGGATAGCCGTGATCCGAAGGGATCAACGTTCCCAGTACCGGGAATCGCAACTCAAAAAAAAGCATACTTTACAATTGGATAGCTGCCTTGTCGTTAACTTCTAACGGATACAGCGTCATCAACGATTTACGACACCTATTACTGTTCGCTCATCAGATAGGCGCAGAATTCGACCTTTGCAGTTGTGCTGCTCTTAACTAAAACCAATTTTATTTCGAGGCGGAAATTATTGAGGGAAACGCTGAGTATGTACTGTGTCTGTTGGACGGAAGTCTATTGATCCGATCTTCCTTGACTGCTACACTGGCAACAATTTCGTGTTATTGCTTAAGTACATACTTCAGCAAGACCCAAAAAAAGCCTCTCATTGGCGTGAGGGGCTTTTGATTTTAATTTAACAACTCCGCTAAAACTAATGGAACCCAGCCACACAATAATTCGATAGAGATGGACTGTCAAGCCCTTCTTAATTATTTTCCTGTTCGCTAAGCCCTTTTGTAAGAAGAAGTTAGATAAAGTAAGAAGAAGTAGAAAGAAGCTACAACATTACGTGGTAAAAGCAGGTAAATTCCCCGCTAACTGCCGTAGCAGTGGCTTAGGCGTAGGAGTATTTCCCGAAAGCAGGAATCTACTAACGCGCTGAAGAGCATCACTTGATCTAAACTTCCGCCAGAGCGCAAACCCGGTTCTTTAGGGCCGGGATAGCTCCCCGCTTGAATAGCTTGCCCATCACGGTCGGAAACAGATAGGAAAGAAGGCGGGGTTAGGCAACAATGACAGCTATTCTCGCCACGAATCCATCATCAAAATATAAGACAGACTAGGAAGAAAAGGGTTGCAAAGTAGTTTTAGTTACTTAACGTAGAGATATGCGAGTAGGCGTAAAATTCAAAACCAATCCGACCAGTGCGCAGAAGTTAATTTTTGCACGTTGGGCAGGTTGCGCGCGAAACATCTACAACGCGAAAGTAGAAGAAGACACTTATTATCGGAGCTTTCGGCGCAACTCGCTCGCACTGACCGGGTATCCGCTCCCGAACGACACCGCGTATTCGCACTTGCGCAGTGAAGAGATGCCCTGGTTAGACGAGGTTCCATCGCAGATTCTGCGTAATAGCGTGGTGAACTGGCGGGACGGCTTGGAGCGGTACAACAAGGGGTTGGCGAGCTTGCCCACGAAGAAGAAAAAGAGCAACCGCACATCTGTCACACTGACGCGCGAGCTATTTGAATTTGTGCCACAGTCTGATGGAACCCACCAGTTAGTGATTGGCACGAAGCGTTTCCCGTTCGGAGTCCTTTCATTCCACGCGCACCGTAAGTACGGCATCCCGAACACAATCATTCTCTCGCGTCACAATGCTGATTATTTCGTCAGTTTCAATTACGAAGTTGAAAAAGTGGAAGTGGTTGCCGACGCCGATTTACTCGCGCATTTGCAAACCTTCACGGTTGCCGAGTTGTTGGCACAGACCGAAGGCCACGACCGGGGCGTAGCGATTGCCGTCCAATCCAGCGACGGGACAGCCTACGATTTTACGCCGGAGCAAAAGCGTCACATCGAGCGCATCCAAGTTCACATCAAAGAGTTGCAAAAGAAATTGGCACGACAGATCAAAGGGAGCGTGCGCCACACACGGACGAAGCGGCAGATCAGCAAGCTGCACGCGACGCTTGCTAACATCCGGTTAGATTTTGCGCATCAGACTTCGCATCGGATCACGAATAAGAAAGTGCTACTCCACGTCTTTGAGGCGTTGCTGGTCGCCAACATGACGGCTGCCCCAGCGCCGAAGCAAGACGAAACAGGCAAATTCATTCCCAACGGCGCGGCAGCAAAAGCCGGGCTGAACAAAGCCATCCTGATGGTCGCGTGGGGAATGATTCTCCAATTCACAACTTACAAAGCCGCCCGTCGTGGCGCGTTAGTGGTTGCCGTACCCGCTCATCATTCATCGCAAGAGTGCGCCCATTGTGGCTACACTCATCCCAATAATCGCGTTTCACAAAGTCAATTTGTGTGCGGACGATGCGGGCATGTTGCGAACGCGGATGAAAACGCGAGTACGGTGATTAAGCAGCGCGGTGTGGTGCTGGTCTTGAGCCAGTTATTGCAGATCAAGACCAAAAAGAAAACGGGTAGCAAACTCCGAGTGAGAGCTACCGAAGCAGTTACCAACACACCCGCAGGGACGCGGGGAAGTGCGCGTCGAGAGGAAAGTCAGACGGGGACAACGAAGGCGTTGTTTCCTGCGGCCTCGCTGAAACGCGAAGCGAGCAAGACCAGCGAACCAACGGCAGCGGGATGGCCTGCTGAAAATGTTGGCGTAAGAGGTTCCCTCGCAGACTACCAGTTGGATTTATTCAGCTTGTAGGAAGCTCGGCCCATTTATGGCCGAGTAGTTCACAGTGAATTAAGGCTGGCTCCGCTTTACCCCTTCATGCTTTTTTCGACTTGGTAGGTCTGATGGCAGGTCTAAAGCATCATCAATCAGCACATCAACAAATACATTGGCAACTTCGGCATATCGGAGCAATACAAGTAAAGACGGCTCACGAACATCTGTTTCGTACATACTAATCAGATGCCGTTCCAATTCATCTTCCAATCCCAATCGTTCAATCATTCCGTTTTGGGATACCCCCAATGCCTCACGAATCTGTCGTAATTTTGCTGCCAACCGTTGAGGGCGGCGTCGGGCTGCTTTTCCCATCAGGTGGGCCCCCCTGACAGGATCAAAAGACAACAGTGGCACTTGATTGCAGTCTCATTTGCGACTACAATCAGGTCGTAGCAACTTTCCGCCGAGAGCATTTCTCTTTTTCGCTCTTCGGCACACCCCATCGTCAGCGTTGTTTCCTATCACTCTGGCGCATGGTTTATGTTGTTCGTTTTGTAGCATACCAAACTGCGCGCGCCCTCGTCATCCTGACGAGTCTTGATTTTCCCGCTGGCCTTTGCAGTTCGCTTCAGTCATCGCTGTTTTCCTTTACATCATTTTCCCCATTTACCTGCTTTCTTTCACCTCTCGCTGTATTCGGAGTTGGTTGACTAAGAAAAGACGGCTATGGATTTGACTTTACTTTCCAAAACGCTCCTCGCTCGCCGGATCGCTGATGAACTTGGCGATTCTGACCCTCTGAAGAGAACACAGATTCGGCAAATTGTTTTGCGGCATGGCAAACGCTATGCAGTGAAACTGCTCCACCGAACGCAGAAAATTGAAGCCAATGGGGGCTGGGTTGCTTTGAGCAGTCAGGACACATCCGACCGCTGCTCTCCCAGTGAGGTGTTTCTTCGACTCCACCAACACTACCAACAACCAACGGTGAGCACCGATACCAATTCAGGAAATCCACTATGACGACGATCATCACTGTAACCGGCAGAACCCCAGGCATAGGCAAAACCAGTGTCGCGGTAAATCTGGCAGCAACGCTCGCCGAGCATTACCAGGAAAGAGTGTTGCTCGTTGACCTTGGACAGAACGAAACCCTGCTTGAGCAATTCGGGTATGCACGGACTGACTTCCCGTATTCGCTGGAAGAATTGATCCAGCGCAATGCGCAGGACTTTGATACTCATATCCTACGACCTACCGAGCGGCTGCATCTGCTGTCTGGGCGCGAGCCATCGAGCCGCGATGTTTTAGATTCTGTTCGCTCCCTCGTCTCCTTGATTTTTTTGCTGGAGCGGGAACATGGGTGGACGGGGGACGACCGGCTCGCTCATTTTCTCCCCGACGAAAAAATCACACGGGATTGGTTGCGGAATCTCTTGCAGTCACTGGCCAACGAGTATGACTTTATCTTGTTCGACGGCGCGCGTAACACGGAGATTTTGACGTGGTGTGCCTGCTCTTTGTCGCAGATCATTTTAATTCCCGATGGGCTGAACCTCAGTGAAATTCAGGAAATGAAGTTAACCATTGACGTCATCGCAATGCTGGCTCTGGTCTATCAGCTAGAACCACCTCGACAACAGCAGCGGATTTTGCGGCACAAGACAGTGTTGAGTACGAAATATGAAGATACGTTATATGCAGAGACGGCGCGTGGCTTATTCCTCACCACGCAGATTCGAGCATCGCCTTTACTGAGTAATCAGCGAAAAGAGCCGTTGAAGTTCCCCGTGCTAGAATCCCCAACTTCATCGCTGGCGAAAGATTACAAGGCATTGGTAAAACAATTGGAGCAGCTCATCGCCCGTTCAAATAATTCGGTGGGCGCGACATCTTGTTAAGCAACCGACCTTTTCGATTGGCATCCGCGTGTAGAGGATGCTTAGATTTTACCGGCGAAGGGAAGCAATAGCGCGGTGAGGAATATCCTATGGCTCGTGTTTGCACTCCGTTCAGAACAATCTGGAAGTAAACGCTGTCATTGCTTCTTCACGTACCAGCATGTCGTTTAATTCCTCTCGGCAAGTTCGTGACGTGGGCGAATTTGCTGGAAACATTTGCAATAACACAGGGGTTTTCCTCTTACGACTTAAACAGGCGGAGAAATTAACAAATACGCTGATCCGGTTAACTCTTCTTTTATGCGTTTATTCTGCCGGTTCTTTGAGTGTCACATTGTTTGGGTAGACGGAAATAAGCAATCAAACCTCGGATCGGACTTCATTCACCCACACTCGCATCGTGCTCAGCGTGGCTGGGCCGAACTCAATGGTCAGCGCCACATCCGCCGCGTCGCGCCCATACGCAATTACGATGCGTCCCTCGCGTGGCTCGGCTTGCGTCGCATCGAAGGTGTACCAACGCCCAGCCACATACGCTTCAAACCACGCGTGCATATCCATCGGTTTGAGTTGATGGAAATAGCCCGTCACCATGCGCGCTGGAATGTCGAGTCCGCGACATAAAGCAATCCCCAGATGCGCAAAGTCACGACAGACGCCGCGCCGCTTGGTAAAGGTTTCGAGCGCTGAGGTCGAACCCGTGCTCGTGCCGTAGCAATACTCGACATTCGTGTGAATCCAGTGGCGGATGGCTTCAACCTGATCGTAGCCTAGAGTGACATCGGCAACGATCTGCCGCGCCTCATCGCCCAATTGATCAGACGGGCAGTAGCGACTCGGCATAAGGAATTCGATGACTTGGGCAGGCAATTCCAGCACCGATGTGTGAGGTGCGCCCGGATGGACATCAATCGTCGGCGAAACCTCGGCCCGTGCGTGCGCAACAATCTCCAGGCGACCAGCAGGAGCTTCGCAGCGTTGGCAGGCATTGCCAAACGAGTCGGAATACGCAAAGACAGGAATCGGCGGCGTAAGCGCCAAACTCTCCGCCAGCACCTGTTGGCTCGCACCACTCTGCGGGCGCAACAGCAGGAAGAGCGGCGTCGGCTCCATCAGTTCGTAGGTGATCTCACAACCGGCTTCGAGGAACATGCCTTTTTCCGATCAGCGATTCGTAACGAAGGGGCGATCTTTTCAGGAAAGGTCAATGACCTCAGCAGCGACGGCGATGAGGGCGGCTTCGATTTCTTGAATTTTGGGAAGTGACTTCCAATCGCCGTAACGAACTACTTTGGGCGCTTGTTTACCGGTCAGTTTTGCAGGACTCGTCAACCAAAACGCTTCCGTAGGAATCAAGGCCAGTTTGCGCCGGGCATCCGTATATTGTTGGCTGGTGCCAGCCAGAATAAAAATGGGTTCGGACATTTTCGATGGTTGGCTCAAACGGTCTCCTTGCGTGCGGTTTTCATCACGCGGTTCAGATTATCACCTTCTCCTGCGGCTTGGCACTGATCGCCACCAACGGATTTTGTGATTGAATAGTTGGCTTCGCGGGGTTCTCTCGTTCAGTCGTTGCGTTCTGTTGGCGGCATGTAGCATCCGAACTCAATCGCCTTGGCAGGCTACGTCACCGTAAAGTGTTCGTCAAGCAAGGTAATCACGCAACCAGTTCGCGTTGATTCCACGCCTTGTTTTACGCTGCCGGTTCTTGGAGTGTCCCATTGCTTGGGTAGACGGAGATATGCAGCGAACTGGCAAGATGTGAGAAAGTGAATGATCTTACGGAGATGCAGGTGTGTCTATGGAAGATATTTGTTGCTTCCCGCGCCAAGGCTACCGTCTTTCAAAGCCCTATACCACTTCTTGCTGGCCCAGGCTGATGCCGGAGTGCCTAGAATTAGTCCGGTCAGCAACCAGGGAGCGCCAATGGAGCCTGTCCAGCTTAGTACCGTCCAGGGGACAGTAACGCCGAGGTATAACAACAAGAAAGAGCCGACGCCCCAGAGCATGGCTTGTCGGGGAACTTCCACGTACTTTCCTCTGCCATTAGTAAGTTGTCGCGCGATGAAGCCTGGCACCAGCCAAGCTGTCAGCACCGTAAAAAGCAACCAGAGTAGAAAAGTCACGGCGTTCTCTCCTTGAGTGGAAATGTGTCAGAGCGCATTATAGGCTTTGGGGTAGCGGCAACAAAAGTGTCATGAGCAAATTCTATAACACCGTCTACGAGAAAATTGCGGAGAGCCAGACCTTGCAAGCGATCTGGCGCAAAGCGTATGGGCCGGACTACTTGGAAGGCGCATTTTACAGCGCGATTACGAAATCTGAACTTGAATATGTCAGCAGTTGGTTGGAACTTACAGCCGGCCACACCCTGGTTGATGTTGGTTGCGGAATGGGGGCGGCGGGAATTGAAATCGCTAAACAAACGGGCTGCTCGCTCATTGGCATTGATACATCTGACGTCGCCATCCAAATTGCTCAAACCAGAGCGAGAGGAATTCGAGCAGAATATAAAGTCGCCGACATCGCAAACACTTCGCTGCCGACCCACAGTGCCGATGCTGTCATTTGTATAGACGTTCTGCAAATGCTGCCAAACTTGGTAGACAGTCTGACCGAGATAAAACGGATTCTCAAACCCGGTTATCCATGCGCCTTTACTGCTTGGGAAATTCCCCACCTCAAACCCGATTATCGTCCGGTATTGGAGTCAGCAGGATTCACCATTCTTGCCTACAACGAACCACTAAATTGGCGCGAACCGCAAGCCTTAGTTTTCCAACAAATACTGAATCAGGCCACAGTCTTAGCCGAAGAGCTTGGGGAAGTATGTGCGTCATTTCTCAGCGAAGCACACGCCGTTCTTGCAACCATTGATCAACTTCGCCGGATCATTGCGGTAGTAAAATGAAGTAGCAATCGAACGAATCTGAGCACGAGGCGTAACGAACTTGTGAGCCAAGTTGAGTGCAATCCACGTTCGTCCCGCATTTGGTGCAACTGTGATATTGCGAAGGGCTGTTGGCCGAGCGGGAAACAGATAGGGAAGAATGGGTGGTTTGTTTATCCTGTAGATTCATCTTGCCGCTGTCGCTTCCAAACATTCTCGCGGGAGAAACTGCTTGATGGGACTCACTATCACCATTCTCCCCTATCTGTTTCGGCCCGCTGGGTAGAGGCCATTAGGTCGGCAGAAATAAAGTCATGTAAGACTTACATGACTTTCGGCGTGATCGTTTGTTCAGTTCTGAATTGCGGATGGGATGGGAACTTGAGTTCTTACGATGTAGAGGAACCCATATCACTCTACATCTGCCCGGCTTGGCGCGGTTTTGTGGTAGGCTAAGTCTCGTATGAATGAACCCATCACAATGCATGCAGCACGAATGACGCTCAACCATAATGACGAAATCCGCGCTTGGGCCGAACAGTGGCTCAAAGCGAAAGAGCGAGTCGTACAATCGGTAATGACGGAAGAAGAGTTTGAAAAGCACTGGCGCTATGTTCGCCCCGAACAAATGCACGAGGGCGCAATTGAGGCCGTCACTGCTTACCGACAACGCAACACGTTGTGAGAACTGCTACGGTTGTTAGAGGCGAAATCATCACTGGAACCCGATCTCTGGTGATTGCCTGCCAATCTGGTTCGTCCCCCTACTTGCTACCGCATCCATTGGAGAACCCCCGTTCTGACAGGATCACTTTCAGATTTTCCATATTGACGGTGGGGGCGATTTTCATGGTCGGCGAATGAACTTCGACGGCCTTTCCATCCTGCTTCCTGGTGGCACGAGCTTCTAACCAATAGACCTCGCCCGTGAAGCCTTCCAACTGAAAACGACCCTGTTCATCAGTTTTGACACTTGGTGGTGTGAATTCAAGCGCGTGCCCATTCGCCTTGACGCTTTGCGGGCAGAGCAACATCACTTCCACCTCGGCGGCGGGTTTGCCATCCGCCCAAACCACTTGTCCCGCGAGCGTGCGGACTTTGTATTCTTTGGGCAGCGTGAAGAGCAAGTCTTCCACCTTGCTGCCCAACCCGACTTTGATCGGTGTGGCTTCGGCTTGCACAAACGTGCCGGGGTAATAGTAGTTCTTGTTCTTTTTGTAGTCCGTCCCTTCCAGTTCCAAATACATCAGATATTCCCCTGGTGGCACGCCAAAGAACGAAAACAGCCCCTCTTCGCCGCTTGAATGACCATAAGTGGAGCGACCTTTTACAATGCCTTTCTCAACCAAATGGAGAAAACTGCCGTTGTACGGGCGTCCGTCCACATCCTGCATTTTGCCGAGGATGCTCCCATTCCGGTAGGCCTCAAACGCGACGCCTGCTGTGCCGCGATCCTCGACGATGACTTCCACGATGGGGCGATCTGTCGTGTAATATTCCGGCCATTCGGGTTCGACCTGATATTTACCCGGCTTGATTTTCTTCAATTCAAAGGCTCCGTCCTTATCGGTTGTCACAACCTGATCCTGGCTATCGGCGCTACGAATATGAACCTTCATCTTCGGCAGCGGCGTTGCACCGCCCGCGCGTAAATCTGCCCAGATTCTGCCGCGCAAATTGCCGCCTGTTCCGGGGGCTGGCAATTGGCGCAGAAACTCCAAATCTTCTTTCGCGTACTTGCTCTCCACTTCCACTGTTCGCGTACAAACGCCCGTAGACAGCGACTGTTCGTCATCGCCATAGCCATACACAATGTACTGGACACCACGCTTGAGGCCATAATCGCCGCAACTCGTGCCTTTCATACTTGCGACGTGAATGATGACTTCACCGACG
Organism: Acidobacteriota bacterium; assembly: GCA_018268995.1. Classification (GTDB taxonomy): domain Bacteria; phylum Acidobacteriota; class Blastocatellia; order RBC074; family RBC074; genus JAFDVL01. Next base: position 58,769 of record JAFDVL010000030.1, read on the forward strand.
AGACTGCCTTTGAAATTTTCGTCTACGCGAAAACGAACCTTTCCGGCTTCGATGGAAAGGGGTTTGCCGTCTTGATTTTTACGCGTCAGGATTTCCGTGCCGCCGAGCATCTTGCCAATGAAAATGGCTTTGGCGCGGTTGTATTCAAACGGCGGATCACCTGTTCCGCAGCTACAGGCAAAGCCAGTGGCGGGCAGCAAGAAGAAAAGAGTCAGGAGAAGAAACCCGTGCTTTGTAGTCATAGACAAATCCTTTTCTCTATTACATACAGGCCAGTTCGATTCACAAGGAATCCTTCTGAGGAATTGATCACACTCATAGGCTTATTTCCTAAAATGAGATTTTGGTTACGCCACGCAGTCGTCAAGCTCTGATCTGAGCGGCGAAATCAGCCAGAAATGAAATGCGCTCCAACGCCGAAATCGCCCGCAAAGAAACGCCATCCGCCGCTTCTTTCGTGCAAAACGGGGGATAGACACTGAGCAGTTTTCCCGGTTGCAAATTGCCACCTTCGTGTTGAAATTGCAGCAATGGTTGCAAACTCAAATACCCGACGGGATCAACCGCCGCATACGTGAGAAACTCATTGAACCCGCATCCAAGCGATTCAATCTCGCCGGTTTCCGCCCAGAGCCGATGCACAACTTCATCCCGCAAAATAAACTGATCGCCCACACAATCCTGCCCAAACGGAATGTCCTGTTCGGTAAGGTTGGGGTAGAGCTTTGCTAATGCCAGATCGCCCGTCCAGACCTTCTGCAACGAATGCCAGTCGGGGTCATCACAGAGGCCGCGAAGATGCAGACCACCCGCGAAGGCGATGAAGCCATTGAGTTGTGTGAGCAGTTGCCTGTACTCGTCGGGTAAGATTGCTAACAGTGCCGGCTCCGCTATCGCTGGCCCTTGAAATGTCACGTTATCGAATTGCATCGCCACTGCGGATTTCGCTCCCTTATCTTTTGCCGGGGTTTTTCTCCCACTCTTTCCAGGTTTCTTTCTTCCCGGTCAACCAATCGTAGTAGTGCCACAAGATGATCCCGGACATATCGTCAGGATGCGTGATGCCCTTGTCGGTGAAGTATTTTTGCAAGCGCGAGCCGCCCCATAGCCCCCAATTATTTCTGAGCCACATCCCCAGCCCGTGATGATACCGAATCATCTCCTCGCGGTTGGGCAAGGCTTGCATCTCTTTTCTGTCCACTTCCTTCAGCGTTTTATCCAATTCGAGAAAACACTCCCCCAGGTCTTGCGGAATGTAGGCCCCATTGATGCTTTCGAGCGTGAGGCGTTTGGCGTATTCCTGTCGCTGCTGGATTAGCTCTTGCTGCTTTTCCTGACGCGCAGTTCGGTCGTTCAGTTGGCGAAAGTAAAAATACTGGTCATCGAGATACCATTTCTCCAATGCTGACGGGATGGCATTCGCGACAAACCAATGCGCTTGGAAAAAGGCGAGAATTTTCTCCTTTGGCAAGGCGGCATCCGCTTCGAGGGAAACCACTTCAAATTTGCCGTTCTGCGCCAGATAGCCTGACACGCTGAAACTGTATTGCTTGAATTGCTCTGCTTCTTTATCCGACATCGCGACGGATTTCATGCCAATCCAAGCCGCCAAACTGGTTTCCGCCTTGCTCCCATTCTTCAATTTCGGAAAGTCCAAATAGATGGGGGCTTTGAAGGATTGGGACTCGGTTTGGCTGTGCCTTCCTTTGTCTTTGATTTGTGCAAAGAGATGGTCGAAAGAATCCGACCGTAGCAAACGTCCTTCTTTCAAATCAAACAGATGCACGCGCTTTTTGCTATCGGTTAAATAAACGATGTCGTCGTAGCTGAAGACCGCAAAGTCACTTAAAAAACGCTCCTTCTCGTCTACGTCTGCTTTGAAAACTCTCCGATATTTGGGCGTCCCCCAACGACTCTTCTCTTTATCAATCACCTGCTCGAAATTCGAGTAGACCAACTCGCATCGCTCCTTCTGCTCATCACAGCCCGTAATCTCATCTTTGGAATATCCCCTGAGAAATTGGCCCCGGCGATAAATATTGACGCTTTGTAGTCCTTGCTGCTTTTCATTCTCGCCCCAGGCAATCAGGTAAATGATGACTTCGCCGTCGTTGCTCAGGAACAGATAGGTGTTCTCTCCAGCGACTGCATCAAAGGCGCGCTCAAGCGTGTATAACGGCGTGCGATTCCCCTTTGCAAAAACGTAGGATTTGCCCAGCAAACTGGGTGCTTCGTTATCAAAGGGAACAGACTTCAGGGAATACCTGCCGTTCTGGGAGTGCGTCGTCGTGATCTCGACGGACGAGCCAATCATCTGTGCAAATACTGGTACTCCGCCCCACAAAATAACTGCGATGAGGAAAACAATTTTCATACCGAATAAAGAATGCAGCCGTCGCGGTCGCTAGAATTTCTTACGCGGCCACCGCCGAGGATTGAGCGATTTTTGTGAAGCGGTGTCCTCACAATCCTGTTCGCGCGCTGTGAGCAAGATTGGCTGCCCACTTTTGAACCCATATCGCCCGAAAAATCCACAGCCCCCGACCCCACGAGATTTGGAGAAGATTTCCAGCACCCGCGATTGGGAACGCCAGGTAACCAATCCATTGATTTCGGAGTATGGTAATTCCTTCCCTTTGTCATCTTGCGATTCCTGCCCCTTGAATTTCAATAGCCTCGCCGTTTGTGACTTGGCATCGTACCAAGCCACCACACTGCCCGGTTGATAGGCACCCGGGTAGCAGGTGATTTGAACGAGATATTGAAATTTTCCTGCGCGATAAAATTCCAATCCACCAAAATCATCAGCGGGTGAGTAGGTCTTTTGGAAAGCATCTTCACAGTCTGTCGGCCAGTGAATGATTTTCCGCCAAGCCGCGCGGTGCTCTCGCTTGACCTGTTTTAGAGGCGGATGCACCGACTGCCCAAACGCAGAGGGGATTGCACAAAGCAATAAGACACTATGAAAAATGCTCTTCCGGTATTTCATTATGCTCAGGAAGCACGATCCCTACTGCTCCCATTTACTTTGTTCCATCACCTTGGGAATTGCCGGCCACCCATTCGCTCTGGTGGATGTAATAGCGGACGATAGGTTTCTGCTCTCCATAATTGATGCCACGCAACCAACGCCGAAAAAAGCCGCTCCGATGCAGTCGCATTCCTAACTTTTCCATGACGCGCCGCGAAGCGACATTCGCGGCAAAGCATTCCGCATAAATACGCGCCACCTGATGATGCGAAAATGCAAGTGTCAGCAATGCGCGTGCGGCTTCCGTCGCGTACCCCCGACCTTGATAAAGGCTGTCCAGATGCCAGCCGATTCTCCCTTGCATTGAACCCGTGAAAGTATGGCTCAAGGTAAAGGAACCAATCAGCAAATTCTCCGCCTTGAGCACCACACCCGGTGCATAAGAAAACCGTGTTTTTTGTGAGGCCACCCGGAGTACCTGCTCGAAATACCGTTCGATAAATTGGTCATCAGACTGAAACGATAAGATGTGACTTTGTGTTAACGGGTCTTTGAATGAGGCGGCAAACCACTCCCAATCCTCTTCTTGTAAATCACGCAAGAGCAATCGCTCAGTCTCAAGAATAAAATCCACAATTTTGTTTTGGGGCTGATGCGGCTGCGCGTCGCTGAAATGCGCCAACTGAGTATCAGCGAGAGACGTCGGTCAGCGATGCGCGCACCAGAGTTTAGCAAAAAGGAGAATGATTGAGAGCAACTTTTTTGATCGCTCAAAACCTGTAGCGTAATCAACCTGGCGCTCTCAGGTTGTTCTCTGTGCTGCCTGCAAATACCAAATCTATCAAACGTCGGTTCCATTACTTCGTACTATGGACAATTTTGTGAGCGAATTGTTCCCGCTGGTTTTCGCTCGCCAGACGATTCCAACAGCAATCCAAAGGGTTGCGGTGATCAAAACGGCTACTGGAAATGTCCCCAACACATGACCCGGGCCGAAATACATCGTGTGATAGCGCGGCTGAATTTCTTTTTCCGTCGCTTCATACCACCCCACATTCATGCGGTCATCATCGAAGGTCGCGTCTACCAACAGTTGTTGCCGTCCATTCGCGTGGCCTTCAATCTTGAATGATGCGCTCCACGGCAACTCAGAATCCCAGTCAAAGTTCGGCGGCGATTGCAGGGCGCGCACGTTGGCTTCGATTTGTTGGCGGTATTCTGCTTCCTTCTCAGGTGGCACCAGGAACGAATAATCAGGATGTGTCGCTTTGAATTCTGCCAATTTGTCGCCCCAAACAATCTGTGGCCGCTTGTCAGCGATGACTAAAACGGGAAAAGAATCCGGCAGCATTCCGTGAACTTCCTTCCGCGCTTGCTGATGAACGCGCATCATTAAGAGAAATTCCGTCACTGCAAAGGTCACAAAGACGCCCAGGGCTACGCCCAAACAACCGAATCCGCGTAAAAATTTTTGCATAGAAGTTTCGCTAAGCGTTGTGAGGTTCAGCGTTATTCGATAGATCAACCGATCTTTCAATCGCTGCAACGATGATTTTGTTCCCAAAGAACAACAGCAATTCTATGCGTCAAAGGAGAAGGCAATTCGATTATTGCAGACCCCCTCATTGTTCTCTGTCTGTTTCAGCCGTGGCGAGCAATACCATTTGGGTTTCACTTGATGCCTTGAACGGATCACCTGTGTGAGCTTAAACAGGCAGGGAATCTCAATTCGTCGGCTGGCGATCAAGGCACATCTTGCTGGCGAATCTCTCCAAATAGATGGCGAGACCTTCCGGGTGGCAAGTCGCAGGCAAAGTAATTTTCAGTTGATCGTAGAATCTGACTCGCGCGATAATGCGACCTGTCACGCAGCGTTGGTGTTCTGGTGCGACGGGCGATGTCCTCAAACTGCTTGTCAGTCGGCAGCCACGCAAGAACGAGTTTCCCGCAAGAGACGTACCGACCCCTTCGTTCCTCAACCTGGAAAAAATGGTGCGCACTTCATAGCCGACAAGGGAAAACATGATGAAAATGATTTTGTTTCTACTCCTCTTCAGCCTTGCCTTTGGGCAAGTCGGTAAGGTGAAACGCAAATCGGATCGTGAGCTTGCGGGTTACGTTGGCCCGGTCAAGCAAGTTCTGGAAGAATGGACGCCAATCGAAAAACCTCGCCACTACATTCAGCCCGGCACGCGCTGTCGAAATCATGCAACGGTCTATGATGAGCAGGGGCGTGAGATACAATCATCGTCCTTCTCGAACTCGTGCGGCACGGATGAAAATCGCAACACGTATACTTACGATGCCGAAGGGAACTATACGATTCGCTACGAATCGTTTCATGATCCCAAGAGTCCGCCACCGCCACCACCGCCCATGATCCCACCCGGAGCCAAACCACGCGCGACGGGGCCACCAAAAGCGGTTTTCAAATATGACGCACAAGGGCACAAGATTGAGAAGACAGTCATCAATTCCAATGGAGACTTGCTCTACCGTGTTATGTGGGAGTGGGATGATAAGGATCGGATGAAGGAGCAACAATCCTTTGATGCTAATGGCACTCTCACGGGCCGCAGTATCCGTCGGTATGAAGGCCAACAGCGCCATCCCCTTGAGAGTACGATCTATGGTCGTGATGGGAAGATAATATTCAAAGCAACCTATTCCGCCTACAAACTTAATGCGCAGGGGGATTGGATTGAACGCAAAGAAGCCTGGGAAGAGATTGGCCAGTCGCCTGGAAGTACACTCGCCTTTCGGACAATCAAATATTACGAAAAATAGAGAAGCGATTAAGGCATTCCAGGAACCATTTTTCAAGAAATGAGAAACTCATTGTGCCAACCGTTCGGCTGGCGCTCACTATCGGGAAAGGAATCCAAATGAATATTTTGCTTGTGTTCTTATTCTTTATGCTGCCAAACAGCAGTCTTTCGTATTCGCCCGTTTCCGTGGCTCCTGTTACTGTGCAGTCGCAGGACGAGAAGGAAGATGAGAAGTTGTACAAGAAGGGAAAGTCTCTCTCCGAGCAGAAGCAATTCAAGGAAGCGGCAGAAGCGTACCGCGAAGCCACACGGAAGAACCCGCTTCATTTCGACGCTTGGGTAAGTCTCTCCTATGTCTGTATTGAAGCGGGGCAATACAATGAGGCCGTCGCTGCCGCAGAACAGGCGCTCAAGCTGAAACCAGATAACTCTTCGGCCAATAATAATCTTGGTTATTCGCTGACCCAGCTAGGACGCTATGCTGAGGCTGTTTCGTTTCTCGAAAAGTCCATTCAGGTGAACCCCTCTTACTATTTGTCTCATAACAATCTCGGCTTTGCTTTCTTTAAGCTGGGGCGTAATGAGGAAGCTATCGAGGAACTCAAGAAATCAATCAGCCTGAATAGTAATTATGAAAAATCTTATGGGAATTTGGTGAATACCTATATGCGGCTTGGGCGTCCCAAAGATGCACTGGAGTATCAGCAGCAGGTCGTCCGCCTGAAACCGAATGAGAGTAAATCCTTCGCCTTACTCGCAGTGATTCACATGAATCTGGGCGACCGGGAAAAAGGAGCCGAGAGTTTTGGACGGGCATTAGAATTAGACCCCACGAATGCTGATGCCGCACTGAATTATGGGATGGCAAACCTGATGATTGGGAAACTGGACATTGCTGAAGCCAATCTTCAAAAAGCGATTAAACTCAAACCCAATGAGATTGATTACTTCATTTATTTGGGCAGAATTCAACTGCAAGCCGCGCATTATGATGATGCCATCAATACATTTCGAGAAGCTGTCCATCTGAAGCCTGAATCTACCGAGGCAATTTTTTCCCTCGGACAAGCCTTAGTGCAGCGAGGTGACCGAGAAGCGGCCAAAGAGCAATACAATATTCTCAAGCTGCTCAATCCTGATCTTGCCGAAAAGCTGCTCAAGGCGATAGAAAAGTAGGAAGATCGGGAGAATCTGTCTGGTCACAAAAGGTGACGCTCAAATCCGTAATTGAATGACAGGCAGGAAAGTTGGGCGCGTAATGCTCCGTATCAGGCAGCTTTCTTGCCAGCGCAAACGAAGTTAAATTCCATCTACATTTTCCTCATGCGAATGTCCTCACGTAATTTGTTGCACTTTCTTATGCTTTTGGGGCTGGTATTCTGCGGAGCGACGCCCACACAAGCCCAACGCTACTCAACCCCGCTCAGCGCCTTTGATCTAGCCTATTCCGAGGCAACAGATCGCCTCTATGCGACCGAATCTATTGATGGTGGGCAGATGAGTGGAACCACCGTCAAGGTCATCAATCCAAGTAACGGGCAAATTCTTTCCTCAATTGAAGTGGGCGCAGGCGCGCGCTACCTGGCGATCTCGGATGATGGCGGATCGTTGTATGTGAGTCTTGACGGCCCGCAAGTCAAAAGGATCAATTTACGCACCGGGCAGATTGATCTCACCTTTCCAGTTCTCTCAGGGCGAGAGGATTGTGCAAAAGGCATCTCCTACCTGCGCGTCATGCCCGGCCATCCTGAAACCGTAGCGGTCACGACTTACTGCACCCTTTATGGACAGCAGGCGGGAATTGCGATTTTTGACAATGGCAAGATGCGCCCACAAACGGTCGAGCCGAAGCTGGGGACATACTTCGGCGTGAAGCGATATGCTTTCGGAGATACCCCGGATGTGCTTTATGGGTACAACACGGATTCCGATGCCTTCGAGTTGTATAAATTCAAGATCACCGATCAGGGAATTACGGTTGAGGAAAACCTCAATACCGGACTGACATACGCCTTCAATACGTGGGTCGAATTCAACAATGGGTTGCTGTATACCTCAAACGGGCGTGCCATTGATGTGACCAACAAAATCATCAATGGACGTTTCTACACGACTGAAGTGCTTTTCTCATCCTCGATTGCGTTCGATCCGAAGGGGGGAAGCGTCTATTTCCCTTATCGCGGCGGGTCTGATTTTGCGCTCCTGGAATTTGACATCAAGACCTATCGCCTCAAAGGTTATTATAGGGATTTTGCCGTCATGCCAGATACACCGACGCGTCTGATTAAATGCGGGAATTGGGGCTTAGCCGCATCCAATCATCACAATCCAAGTATTGTCTTCCTGCCTTTCTCGCTCTTACGTCCGGTAGTTTATGACGTGCCGCTTCCGCAGCCACCTTCAACTCAATTACGCCGTATTCCACTGGAAAATAATTCCATTGTGTACTCCCCTCGGCATCGCCTGATTTATGCCAGCACGCCTGGTTGGGGTGGTGATTATGGCAATAGCATTGTGCCGCTTGATCCTGAGACCGGAATCGTTGGAGCGCCGGTTTGGGTGGGCAGCGATCCCTGGCAGATGACCTTGTCTGAGCAGGAAGAATATTTGTATGTGGCGCTCTACAATAGCTGGTCTATTCGTCGCCTTCATTTACCTGACTTGACCCCTGACTTGCGGTTCTCGATGCATGCTCCTTCCAGTGGCCCCTTTGGTGGTATCAGTCGTCCAATCCGTGCTGCCGATCTGCTTCCGGTTCCCGGTCGAGCGGACTCGATCATTGTGGCTAGAGCTTATACGCCGGGCGGTGGAGAAGGAGCCAATCCTTACAATGTGGCGGTTTATACCAATGGCAACGAGCAACCTTTGCAAACGGAACCTTCCAGCATTTTTGGCCTATCGAGCATTATCAGCAGTATGCAATTTGATCGGACAAAGACCGCTATTTACGGCATCGGGTACGATTTTTCCTATAACGATTACGATACGCCGCTCTACAAACTTGGCTTGTCAGGCAATGGCGTCTCCATCCTCAATAAGGACGCGAATTTGCGCGTGAGTGGTCGCGTCTTGCGCTGTGAAAATGGTTATTGTTTTACCGAAACAGGAATGCTGGTAGACCCGGAAGCACGCACAACCATTGGCCGCTTTATCCTACCCGTGCAACCCCGCCTGCTCCTCTCAGGATATACGGGCGGCGTGGTTCCCGACGTGCTGCGTAATCGTGTTTATTTTCTAGCCTCGGATGACGCACGCATTACTATTTCAGCGTATGACATCAGCACTTTCAAACAGACGGGTATCTTCAAAATTGACCGCCTCATTGGGGACATCAATAATGCGTTTCTCTGGAAGGACGATCAACTCGTCTTTTCTACCCCAGAGGAAGTAGTGTTTTTACCGCTCGCGTTGTTAGAACCAACGTTACCACCGCGTGCGCGCGCCGCAGGCTTGGGTCGTCGCAGCAGTCAAAGGAAAGAGACACCCGCACGTAGTGCCAATCCGTAAGAATTGCGCGAGTAACGGGATGGCTGTCTTCCCCGTGTGGCAGACACGAATTTCATGAGTGAATTGATCACACTACGATTTACTTACACCGAAGATGAATTTGTCGAAGCCTGGCAATTTTATGCGATGCGCGCGATCCTCAAAAAATCGGACGTGATCGTGAGCCTTGCGGTGATGGGATTCAGTTTGCTCATGACCTCTCTGAATGGCGCAAACTGGATTTGGGAATCGCTGTTCGTGGTGGGGTTTCTGTTGCTGATGGGAAATGTCATCGGCTATTTCGTGATGCCGCGTCAACGATTTCGGCGCGAGCCAAAATACCAGGAAGAATATCACCTCGCATTTTCCGAGCAGGGCATCCATTTCAAAACGACCCACGCAGAGTCGAAATTGGAGTGGGCGATGTACGACAAGATGTGGATTGTGCCACGCCATTACTTGCTTTTTTATGGGCGCGATTTGTTCACCATCATTCCCCAGCGAGTCTTTACGGACAACGAACAGGAGCATCGCTTCAGAGAACTGGCACAGCGAAAATTAGCCCCGGCGATGATCCAGATATTTGCGTAGCGCCTGAACCGAAAGCCAGAATGCCCTGAATCAATTGCCTGTTCCCCGGAACCTATCATTTTCGTTGCCCCTCACAAACCTGAAAGGATTGCTATGAAAAATTTGGGACGAACGCTTTTGACTTTTTCGTTGAGTCTGCTTTTTTGCCTCACGGTGATGGCGCAAAGCAAACGCGGCCCTTCGACTTCAGAGGAACGCGCGACGGCTGTCAAAGCCGCCCGCTTATTGGAATCTGACCCCTTCCATAAAGATGCGAAAAAGGTTCGCGAGTGGTTTTTGATGTGGCTCATTGAAGTGCCGGACATCTCTGTCGAAATCTGCACTGATTACCTGTCGCCGCTCTTTGGGACAAAGAATAAAAATAATGAGGCAGAGCTTGCCACCCAGATGACCTACTCCAGCGCGGCCTTCATGATTGAGCATCCTGAGCAGGCAAAAGATAAAGTGGCTGTAAGTTTGGCGGGACTGGAAGGCACGCTCAAAATGTATCAATCAATTCTGAACAGCAAGCCCAAAGCAAAGATTGATTTCCTGGATCAATTGCTCGTCAAACGTGAGAAAGGCGAACTGCGAGCTTACGTTGAGGACATCGCCACAAACAAATGCAAAGGCAGCAAGAAATAAACCTGCGACGACCGCGCGTACAATCGGGGCGGCGTTAACTCCATTGCCCGTTCACTTGGAACTCTTATGAATCTCTGTCTCGCCTGGATGCTTGCCTTCTGCCTCGCGGCGGTTGATGACCATTGCAGCAATTTTCCAGACAGGCGCTTTGAAGAGTCGCAAAGTACCAAATGGAAAAACAGGTACACGAATCTCGCTTATGGATATTCGGTGAGAATACCAAAGGGGCGAACCGGGTACAGTGACCTGCCGCCCTCGCCGCAGCATGGATTCGGCATCGTTCTCTCCTGGGAACCACGCGCCTATCTGTATGTGGATGGAAGCTACAACTCCCTTGAGGTTAAGCAGGCGAAGGAGCTAGAGCAACTTCATCTGAAATGGCTGGCGGAAGAGGCCGCGCAAGTGATTGGCATTGAAAAACGCAACACCCGCCTCGGTTCATTACCCGCAAGACGATACGTTGCACGACATCGTTGTAAAAAACGACCAGGGACATTCATTGAGGATGAGACCATTATGCTCCATCAGGGGATCGTGTACACGGTCGGCCTGCTCACGACGGAAGAGCGATATGGACGCGACAAAGTTGTGCTGGAACAAATGTTGGGGGCTTGGCGGTTAGCGCCGCGCGAGTGAACCGGTGATGAAACCAATGCGAGAACTCCGCCCAGCGAGCTTCTACACGGAACAGGTAAGATCGGGAATGTAGATGGGCAAGGACTCGAACAGATAGGAAAGAATGGATTGGTCTGTTGATCTCATCGGCTCATCTTGCCACGCACGCTGCTAAACAACCTCGCGGGAGAAACTGCTTGTTGGGCGCACTACCCCACCATTCTTTCCTATCTGTTTCGCCCCCCATAAGCAAATTGCATCAGGATCAGACATAAACTCAAGTAAGTCTTACATGGGTTTCGGCGAGTTCCGTCGTGTGCCTGGAATGATCATCGGTTTTTTACGGTGCGCCGATACTCTGTGTTACTTATCGGCGCGGCGCGCTTTGCGCCTGACTTCGCGTGTGTTGCTGGCTTATGAATAAGTCCGCTTAACTGGCATAGCGTTCTTCGACCGTGATGCTAAAAATAATAACGCCAATCAAGCCGATGACGCCTGCGGTCATAAATGGTAATTCCGGCGTTAGCTGCCAGAGCATCCCACCCATCGCGGCGGCTGGCGTAATCGTCAAGCTCCGCATCAGGTAATACAGCCCAACGGTGCGCGCGCGTAACTGAGGTTCCGCAAAATCCACAATCATCGCCTTGCGCGAAGGTTCGCCGATTTCGCGCAAGCCCCCGATGACGAACGCTACGACCAGCGAGGTGACGCCCGAAGCCCACATGATAGAGAGCGGGAAAAGTGCAAAGCAAAGAAAAGTTGCGATGACGAACGGCTTGCGACCAATGCGATCAGCCAGCTTTCCGGCGGGTAGGTAAACCAGCATGGAAGTCGTCATCTGCACGGCAACCAGCACGCCATATTGCGCGGCGCTCAGGTGGAGAACGTTGGTGACATAAAGAATCACGAAAACATCCGCCAGCCCTTCACAGGTGCGGATGATGATGTCCGAAATCAACAAGTGTTTGAGCGCGCGATGAAAGGAACGCCAGACGCCTGCGATGTTGACCGGCGCACTCACGACAATCGGCACGTTGATGATTCTCACAATGAAGACCGTCAACGCCGCGAGCGCGAGCGTAATGACCAGCCCCATCTTGACGCCGCTGACGACGCCCATTCTCGCAATGAGCAAGCCACCAATGATGGGCGCTACGGCCATCGGAATGCGTTTCAGGAAAGACTGAATGGTGAAACCCATCGCGCGCTGCTCTTTCGGCAGCGCATCGCCGACGATGGCGAAAATCGCGGGCGACGCCATACTCGACCACGCCATTACGAATGCCAAGCCGACGAACACCAACGGCCACGATGGACTGAAGAGGTAAATGAGATAACCAACCGAGGCGAGGGCGAGGAAAAGAAAAAACGCGCGTCGCCGTCCGAGATGATCTGCCAGCCAGCCGCCCGGATACTGATAGATCGCATCCAAGAAATCCTTCGCCGTACCGAACAGCCCGATGGTTACGGCTCCCGCGCCCAGTGCTTCCAGATAGCGCGGCAGGAATTTCTTCCACAACTCCTCGCCGAGAAAAAGCAGGAAGACCGCAGCAGAAGCCGCCAGGATGTTGCGCTCAACGCCCGGCAATCGGGTAAGTCTTTGGCGGAATACTCGTACTACGATTTCGCTAGTGTTCCCCGGTTGGTTGCTTTGAGGATACTCGCTTGATTTCATAAGGCTGATGGTTTCCCCTTATAAGAGTATCTTCGCCAAACCCAGGATTCCGCCCGCCAGGACGACCCACAACACATCCACTTTGAACCGGTAGAGTGCAACAAACGCCAAAATACTCACTACTGCCGCGAACCAGTTCGTTCCACCCATCAGACCGTGCGGCCATAGCACCGCCGCGCCGAAGACCAAGGCTAGATTCAACACGACACCGACCACCGCCGCCGTAATGCCCGACAGGGCTGCCGCCAAATGTCGGTTGCCGCGCAACGCCTCGATGTAAGGCGCACCGAGGAAGATGAAAAGAAAGCACGGTAGGAATGTTGTCCAGGTGGTGATGAGCGCGCCCAGCACAGCACTGGTGGTGTTCGGTAAACCTTCCGCGTGATTCCAGGCCGCCATAAACCCGACGAATTGCAAGACCATAATGAGCGGCCCCGGCGTCGTTTCAGCCAGCGCGAGGCCATCCACCGCTTGCGCTTGCGTGAGCCAGCCGTATGAACCGACCGCTGCCTGCGTGACGTAAGCCAGCACGGAATACGCGCCACCGAACGTGACGAGTGCTGCCTGTGTAAAAAAGCGGTATTCGTGAACGTGCAAACTGCTCCAGCCACGCCACGCCACGAGCGCCACAAACGGCAGCACCCAGAGCGCGAGGCCGAGCAGTAATATCTTCACTGCGCGCATCCGTGACGGAAGCGTGTGCGTTGGCGGTGGTGCGTGATCGTCAATGACAGGGGCCGCACTGTCTCTCTCCGAGCTTGTCCTTTTCTGCGCCGCCGCCATCGCCATTTCCGGCCACAGCTTGGCCGCGAGCAGTCCTACCAACGCGGCGACCAGGACGATCAATGGGAAGGGAACCTGCAAAATGTAAATCGCCACAAAAGCGGCGGTGGCGATGGCGAAATGCTGCCAGCGTTTGAGCGCCCGCTTCCCGATCTTCAGAATGGCTTCGACCACAATCGCCACCACGATAGGCTTGAAGCCGCTCAGCACGCCCGCGACTGCCGGAACATTGCCGTAGGCGGCGTATACATAAGAGAGGCCGAGCAGAATGAAGATGGACGGGATAACGAAAAACGCGCCCGCGACGATGCCGCCTGCCGTGCGATGCAAGAGCCAGCCAATGTAGATGGCCAGTTGCTGCGCTTCGGGGCCGGGCAATAGCATGCAGTAGTTGAGCGCGTGCAAAAAACGTTCGTCAGAAATCCAGCGCCGCTGCTCCACCAGATCACGGTGCATAATCGCAATCTGCCCGGCAGGCCCGCCGAAACTAATGAAGCCAAGCTTTACCCAGTAACGGAACGCTTCGCCAAAGCGGACGCCGTGCGTTTGCGTTCCCGTCTCGATGGTTCGTCCTGCCTCAGATTTCATCGCCCACTCTCGCTTCGTTTCACTTCCAAGTCATCGAAGTAGGTCACTGAATCCGCCTTCGTCCAAACGCCGATTTTGCCAGCTTCAGGGAATGTCGCATCTTCCACGTCATAGAGTTTTGTATCGTTCAGATAAACGGCGAAGAGATTGTCGGTCACTACGACGCGCAAAGTGTGCCATTGCCCCGCAGCGACTTTGGCCTTCTTGCCATACGAGTTGCTTTCGCCTTTGAGCGGCAAGGCTTCGCGTTTGCCATTTTGCATTTTGTACAACACGACGTTGTTTTCGAGCGCATTGGCACGCACCAGGTAATAGTTGTCCTTATCCCGATAGCGCCACAGGAGTCCCGCGACTTGGTCTTTATCCCCGGACACGGTTTTGAACTTTACGCTAAGATCGGCGTTTTTCACCGACAACTTTTCGTAAACACAAAGGGGGAAGCGATACCCAGTTGCGTCGGCGTCCGTTTGTGCCAGCACCTTGCCCTGACCACTGTCTGCCATCACGATCCAGACGCCTGGTTTGCCTTGCCCCGTCAGCGCCGTCGTGAAGTGCGCGGGGGGCGCTCCGGTCTTGTCCTTATCGAAATTGATTTTGGTCTGCGCCGGGGCTGCTGCGACGGCCAGCCACAGCAGCAAAAGAGCAGTTACGATAGGTACAGCTTTCATCGCATTTTTCCTTCAATTCAGATCAGCGTTTGGCCTTCTTTTTTCCTTTTGCTGGTGCTTCCTTCTTCGCCAGTTCATCCACCAAGCTTTGCACTCTTTTCACAATGTCGTCGCGCGCTACCGCGTAGTTTTCGCTGACCGATGGCACGCCTTCCCATTCCGCGACTTTTTCGGCGACAGCCTCTTTGCCAGGCAAGGCACAGCCGAGCGTAACAATCGTCGTAGCCGCATCCATATCCTGTTTCGTGACCCGTTGCGGTTTCCCCGCTGGCGTCTTCAGACCGTCTTGCGCAAGACCTTTTTCTGCGACGGGAGCAATTGCCGCATCGGGGTTGGTGCCGCGAAAAACGGCGCGGTACTTCAGCTTGCGTTCTTGCGCCAGCTTGTCGAAGTACGCTGCTGCGATCACGCTTTTCGCCGCGCCGTGTTCACAGATGAAAAGGATCGAGGGCGTCTTTTCGCGCGCCGCTTGTTTTTTCGCCGTTTGGCTGTAAGAAGGCAGCGCCGCAAGCGCAAGCATCACTGTTATCAAGCCCCATCGTAAAAATCGCATATAGACTCCGAATTTGAATTAGAAACGAAACGTGTACTGCACCTTGCCAGTAACGCGCGTGCCGACGCGACGAAAGGTCAGCCCGCCGATCTCCTGTTCCCAGCCTTGATTGAACACCAGAAACAGCTCGTTGCCCGGTTTGAGAATCCAGCGCAGCCGGCTTTGCAAACCGACGTTACGCGATTCGTTGTCGTATTGAATAAAATTCGCCACTGTGAAAAACGGCGAGAACGCATAATCGGCGCGCAACGCCCAAACCCGCGCGACGAAGTTTCCTTGTGGCAAGCGGGCAAAGGTTTGATTGACCGTCACACCCGCCTGTAAGTGCGGCGCGAATTTGAAGAGCAATTGTGCCGAAGTCTCATCCGCGTGACCGGAATAGTAACTGCCAAACCACCACGTCACAAACGCCTGCACCGGGCGTTTGGGGGCGGTCTCGATTTCCGCACGATAGCGCGTGAAGTGGTAATCGCCCGCTGGCAACCTGACCTTATCGGCAATTTGAAACGGCACGAAGAGCCGCTCAAACGTGGGAGCCCAATTGAACTCAAAACGGTCGCCCGTATTGAATTCCCAGTTGACGGGCGCAGTGAACAACCGCCAGCTTTCGATCTTGCCCAGATCGTTGCGCCGATAGGCCGTGAACTGGAATTCATTGAACATCTGGCGCACGTTAAGAAACTTTTTCGGACGTGGGTTGAATTCGGTGCGCCAACTGAATTTGTCTATCGCGCGACGTTGCACGAAGCCCAGCGCCGGACTGAAATCTTTGCCGACATGGCGGTACTCCGCGTAGCCCCACCAACGATCATTCGGATAACTGGCAATCACGCCGAACGACGTATCATCGCCCGTTAAACCCGTGCGCGAAGTTTTGAGCGCGTAAGCATCCACAGCGAAGTTACGCTTGGAGCCAAGAAAATTCGCGGTTGCCAAACGCATATCAGCTCCCAGCGTGCGGCCTGATTCCGAGTTGGCGGGATCACCTTCGGTATAAATGCCACCAAAGTACGATTGCTGGAAGGCATTGCGCTTGACCCGCGCCACGAAATAATTTTTGGCTTCGGTAAACGGCGTAGCACGAGTACGCACTGCCAGCGCCCCGACATCAAAACGTCCTGCTTTCCCCGTCAGTTTTGTCCCCGCGAGAATCGGCACTTCCTGCCCGTCAAGCAAACCGATGCGGCGGCTGAAAAACGGAATCATTTCCTGTTGCCGCACGACCGAACGCCCGAAATCAAAGACGCCCGCGTTCTCTAAAAAGAAAGAGCGCTTTTCGGGAAAGAAGAGCGGAAAACGCGTCAGGTTGATTTGCCGGTTGTCTACTTCGGTTTCGGCGAAGTCCGTATTGATGGTCGAAGTGAGGCGCAAGCCCGGTGTGATGTTGTAAAAAATGTCGCCCCCCACATCGCCTTCAAACCGATCATTACCGCGTTCGTCCTTGATCCAGCGTCCGACGGCGAACGGTCGCACATCCAATCCGCGCCCCTGTTCAATTTCCGCAAAACCTGTGAGTTCGCCTGCTTCCGACACTTGCGTGAATTCGACATCCAGGCGCGGCGTCGCCCAGCGATCTTCCTCGATCTTGCGCACGATGAGGCGCGAGAAATTGAAGCCCCACACGTCCTGTCCAGGATTAAAACTCAAGCTCTTGAAAGGAATCGCAAACTCCGCACTCCAGCCGTTTGCGGTGCGCCTGGCGCGTACATTCCAGATCGCATTCCAGTTGAAATTGATGGTGCGCTGATTCTCGACAATCAAGCCATCTACCAACGCACCTGCCGGATTGGTGGCGAAGTAAAACGCATTGCGCCGGTCGTGAAAGGTGTCGAGCAGGATGGCGACACTGTCGTCAATTTCGAGCGAAGCGTCGCGCGCCATCTGTGTGCCGACGACTTTGTTTGGTTCCGAGTCATAACACAGCACGCCGATGTACAGTGTGTCCTTATCCTTCAGTACGCGCACTTCGGTGCGTTCCGAAGCGGCGCTCTCTGGCTTCGGTTCGCGTTGCTGAATCTCGCCGAGCAGTGGGGCCTGCGCCCAGTCCGGTTCATCCAACAGGCCATCTAACGCAATCTTGCCGTTGAGCGGCTCGACCGCAATACGCTTGCCGTTCGGCGTATTGGCGTACACCGGCCACAGCAGCAGGAGCAGCAACGCGGCTGTTATCGAATGATGTTGGTGATGCTTCAAGCGAAATTACCCTCGCAGCAAGGCCGCTGCTTTTTGCGCGCTCGTGAAGCGGCGATTGACTTCTTCCCAGTTGATGTTTTGCAGAAACGCATCCACATACTTCGCCGCCGCCGCGCCGTAATCCATGTGATAGGAATGCTCGTACATATCCAGCGCCAACAGCGGACGCGAGAAGGGCGCATTGTGCATGTGATCCCACGCCCAGTAATTGTGCAGTTCGCCCGTATGGAAGTTATGCGCCAAAATCACCCAGCCCGAACCGCCGCCCAGTGCGTTGCCTGTCTTTTTGAATTCGGCTTCCCACTGTTCATAGCTGCCCCAAGTTTGCTTGATGGCAGTCAGCACATCACCAGCCGCCTTGCCGTCGCCACCGAGGTTGCCGAAGTAGATTTCGTGCAACACGACCGAGCCGGTGCGAACGAGTTCTTCGCGTTTGAGATCGCCGTAGACATAAGCGGGCAGGTCTTTGTCACTGACCATCGTAGCGAGTCGCTGCTCGACGGCGTTCAGCGCCTTGACTGCGCCCTGATAGTTGTTCTCCCAATGCGATTTGATGAGTTTTTCGGAAATACCATTCAGCTTCGTCGCGTCAAATGGCAGCGGCTTGATCTGATGCTGACCACGAAATGCAGCAGCGATAGTGGTCGTCGCTGTTTGTGCAACAACCTCAGTTGTTCCGGCTATCGTAAGCCCTGCGCCAGCGGTCAGGATGGTTCCCATTGCTTCTCGTCGTGAAAGTTTCTTCATTGATTTTCTCCCTCTTCATTGATAGTTGATCTGCCAAGCGAGCAAGCGATCACTTGCTCGCAAGTAGGTTATTGAATCAGCCTTCGGTTCCAGTCCGAAGGCTGGTGTTTTATTTGTGCCCGGCTTATTTGTTCGCTGTCACGGCTTTCACTATTACCTGAGTACCGGCGCGCAATTCATCCGTGCCCCGCACAGCAATGGCATCGCCTTCCGCTACATCGCCAAAAATCTCAACCAAATCTTTGCCATCTTTGTTGATCGAAGTGCCGCGCTTCACGTCTACCCATTCGGCGATGTCGTTCTTGATCCGAATGACAAACGTCTTTTCCGTCGTCGTTGCGACTGCCGAAAGCGGTACAAACAGCGACGGGCGCGGACGATGCGAAGGCCAATTGACTTGGGGGAACATGCCGGGCGCTAATTTCCTGGTGGGATTGTTCACATCTAATTCCACCGGCATCGTGCGCGTTTTCGGGTCAAGGGAATTGCCGATGCGCGCGATGGCTCCAGCAAACGTTTCGCCGGGAAATGCTGGCACAGTGAATTCAACGCGCGTGCCTTTTGCTACGCCCGCGAGTTCGGTTTCCGGCACAGCGACCACCAAGCGCAACCGAGTAATTTGTTGCAAGCGCAGGACGGGTTGCGTCGTACCACCGAGCGCGCCAGGATGCAGAAAGCGTTCGGTGATCCTGCCGGCGAACGGCGCAGCAATTTGCAAATAGCTCTGATTCACGGCAACCGTGTTGACCGAAGCTCGCGCCGCCTTTTCACTTTCAGTGAGCGCGTTGACTTGCGCGGCGATGGGCTTCTCGGATTCCTGATAAAATTTCACGCGCGCCTGATCGGCTTCCATCGTGCGCTGTGCATTTTCGAGTTCGTTACCCGCAATCACACCGGGCGTTGCCGATGCTGCTTTCATGCGATTGAACGTTGCGGTTGAAGCCGCGAGCTTTGCTTCCGCTTCGAGACGCTGCGCGCGAATGCCCGCGATGCGTGATTCGGCTTCCAGCTTTTGCGCCACAGGCACGTTCGTTTTTGCTTCCGCTTCGCCGCGTTGCGCCGCCAATTCTGGTGCAGTCAGCCGCACGAGCACCTGCCCTGTTTTGACTTCCGAGCCACGATCTACGCCGATCCACGAGATGAAGCCTTGCACTTTGGGAAATAATTGCACGTCTTGATACGGCTGCAATTCACCGGGCAATCGCAAGTTGCGCGACAACTCCTGCGAAATCACATTGGTCACGGTGACCGTTGGCTTGGTCGCAGGCGGCGACGCCGTCGTTGGGACGGATTTCACCGTGTTGTTACAGGCTGTGCTGAGCATCAGTAAAGGAGCAATTATCACGAAGAATGATTTACGGATCATTAAGCAAACACCTTCTCTTCCGGGGTGAAGTTTTCAGGATGCAGTGAGACGGATTCCGCCGTTGCTTTCCGCTGGGTGACAGCAAAGAGCAAAGGCAACACGAATAAGACCGTGATGGTGGAAGCCACCAAACCACCAATTACAGCGCGTCCAAGCGGCGCAGTTTGCTCCCCACCCTCTCCTAACGCCAACGCCATTGGAATCATTCCGGCGATCATGGCGCAGGTGGTCATCAAAATCGGGCGCAACCGTGTGCGGGCCGCCTCTATTGCAGCAGCAACCGAATCGTGACTTTTTTGCCGCGCTTGTTCGGCGAACGTGACCAGCAAAATGGCATTCGCTGTGGAGACACCAATGGCCATAATGCCGCCCATAAACGATTGGACGTTGAGCGTCGTTCCTGTCAGCCAAAGCGCCAGGCTCACCCCGGCTAACACGGCAGGCACAGGTGCCACGGTGACGAAGGCTATGCGCAAGGATTGAAAATAGGCAGCCAGCAAAAGCAGGATAGCGACAATGGCTAAAAGCAATCCGAGGCCCAAACTGTTGAGCGTATTTTGCAGCGCGGGAACTTGCCCACGTACATTGACGCTGATGCCTTTGGGCACCTCGCCCGCACGTTGGATGGCCTCATTGACAGCGGCAGAAACAGTACCTAAATCTGCCCCCTGAATATTGCCGGTGATGGTCAGCATCCGGGCTTGATTGTAGCGATCAAATTCGCCCTGCATTGAGCCGTAGTTGAGGGCAGCGACATCGCCGATCATCGGCGTTGCCCCTTTGCCATTGGTGTTGCTGGTGGCCGGGAGGGTTTGCAAATCTTCGATGGAAGAGATGCGGGCCTGCGGAATTTCAACTTGTACCTGATAAGCCACACCGCTGGCCGGATCGCGCCAGTAGTTCGGTTGCGTGAAGCGACTGGACGAAGTTGCCGCCACGAGCGAGCGTCCCACTTGATCTACGGTCAGTCCCATTTGCCCCGCGCGTTCCCGATCAATGTTGATGTTGACCGTGGGATAGTCGAGCGGCTGGGCGAACTGCAAATCACGCAGGCTCGAAATCTTTTTCATCTCCGCCAGGACTTTTTCCGCGAAACCACGATTGGCCGTCAGATTGGGGCCGCTGAGTGCGACTTCAATGGGTGTCGGTGCGCCAAAGTTCATGACTTGCGTGACGATGTCACCGGCTTCAAAGGAGAGCGACGTACCAGGCACGACTTTGGCTAATTTTTCGCGCAACCGCTCTTTGAATTCGCTCAGGCGAATACCGGAGCCGGGCTTCAATTTGACCAACAAAATTGCTTCGTGCGGGCCGCTTGTCCATTGATGAATCGTATTTACCGGGAAGCTGGGTGGTTGCGTTCCCACATAGCCGATAGTGATTTCGACGTTGTTGTTGGCTTCCTGGCGAATTGTTTTCAGAACATTCAGCGCGATGACTTCCGTGCGTTCTACTCGTGTGCCTGACGGCGCACGCAAGCGCAGCGAAAATGATCCGGTATCAACATTCGGGAAAATATCGGTGCCAAGTCTGCGACCAATAAAAACAAGGCTCAGCACCGTGAGGATGAGGTACGCGACCAGCACAAGCCAGCGCACTTGCATCCCCTTTTCCAGTAAATTCCCAAACCGTTTTTGCGCGCGTTCTTCTTCATGCTTTTGCGGCTTCAACCACCACGCCGACAAAATCGGGACGAGCGTATTCGATAGGAAATACGAGGCGAGCATGGCAAAGCCGACCGCTAACGACAGCGGCACAAACAATGCACGCGATACCCCGACCATCAAAAACGATGGCACGAAAACGGCTAAGATGGAGAGCATCGCCAATAAACGTGGTGTGATAGTTTCTCGTGTGGCATTCCAAACCGCGTGGGCTTTGTGTTCACCGCGCGCTAAATGCGAGTGGATGTTTTCAATGGCGACAGTAGATTCGTCCACCAAAATCCCAATCGCTAACGCCAGACCGCCCAGTGTCATAATGTTGATGGTTTCGCCTGTAAGCCAGAGGCCAACTAATGCTGCCAACAATGCAACCGGAATGGTGATGACGACAATCAGGGCGCTCCGCACGTCGCGCAAGAATAACAGCACCATCAAACCTGTCAGAATTGCACCAAGCGCGCCTTCAAACGCTAAGGTACGGACGGAGTTTTTGACGTACTGTGACTGATCGAATTCAAAGCCGACTTTGATGTCATCAGGAATTAGCTTTTGAAAATTTGGCACTTCCGCTTTGACGCGATTGACGACATCCAGGGTAGAGGCTTCAGCGCGCTTCGTGACAGGAATGTACACCGTGCGTCTTTCGTTAATGAGACCATAGCCCGTGAGAATATCGGAACCTAACTCAACCCGTCCGATGTCGCGCACAAACACCGTCGGGCCGTTGCCCGTGCGAATGGGCAAAGCGGCTAATTCCTGCGGATTGGAGATGATCGAATTGATCGGGGCGAGGCGCTGCAAATCACCCGTGCGCAGGGTGCCTGCGGGCAAAATCGTGTTGCCTGCGGCGACGGCTTTGACGACTTCTTCGGGCGACATTTGATATTGCCGCAACTTATCAGGATCAGCGCGCACGATGACGGTACGTTGATTGCCGCCGAAGGGCGGGGGCGCAGAAACGCCGGGCAAGGTCGAGAATACAGGCCGGACGCGGAATAATGCCAAGTCAGAAATCTCGCCTACGTCGCGCGTCTCGCTGGTGAATGTTAAATAGCCAACGGGGACACTGCCGGCGTCATAGCGCACGACAAACGGCGCGACCGTGCCGGGCGGCATAAAGGCGCGGGAGCGTTCGACATACGATACAACTTGCGCGAGCGCCTGACTCATATCCGTGCCAGGGTGAAAGAAGATTTTCACCAGCCCTGCCCCCTGAATGGATTTGGATTCGACGTGTTCGACGCCGCTGATGTAGAGAAAGTGATACTCGTAATAATTCACGAGGAAACTTTCCATCTGCTGCGGATCCATCCCACCGTAGGGTTGCGCAACGTATACGACGGGCAAGTTCAGATTCGGAAAGGTGTCCACTGACATCCGCGTGAACGCCAGCGATGAGAGCAGCGCAATGCCGAGAACAGCAACGAGAATCGTAATCGGGCGACGTAGAGCAGTATTGATGAGCCACATAAATTGAGAGGTAGCTGATAGGCGGTAGTGAACAACTACTGACTATCGCCTGTTCATTTCAGTAAATCCAGAAAGGGTTGTAGATCGCCATTCGCTTTCGCCTGTGCGAGCCATGCCCGCCACACGCTCAGCGTGGCCAACCCCATTTCGACCTCGGCCTGTACCAACAGGCGTTGGGCTTCAGCGACTTCTGTGATGGTTGCCAGTTCCGCCTGATAGCGCGCCCTGATCCGAAGCTCCGTTTCCTGCGCAGCCTTGAGTTGCAGCGGCGCGTTCACCGCAAATTTGCGGGCGGCGTCCAGTAGGGCTTTCGCTTTCGCCTCATTGCCTTTCAGTCGTTGCAGTGTCTGGTCATAGCGTGCTTGCTCTGCGGTGTAATTGGCATCTTCAATCTTCTTCTTTACCCGTAATCCAAAGATTTCTGTGGGCGAAAAACTCAGTGTTAACCCTGTCGCCCAATTCGCGGTGTCGGGATAAAAGCCGCGCGTGTATTTCAGACTACCATCCACTGATGCCCCACTCCCGCGCGCGAAAAGAGCAGATTGCCAATTGAATTTGGGATAGTAGCTGTGTGCCAAAATATTCTGGCGGGCGCGGACTGTCGCCAGGACTGATTGCTGCGACAACGCCAACGGATGCTGTGCCACATCGGTCACAGGAACCAGTGGCTTGTCGGGCGGCAATTCCAGCAACGGCCCAGCGTCAAGCACGAGGGTTGCACCTGCATGTCCGACCGCTTCAGCTAACGTGGCACGAGCGAGAGCAGCATTTTGTTCGGCTTGGATGAGTTGATTATGCGCAGCCGCTAATTCAGCATCGGCACGTGATGCGTCTGCGCCAGGGCGCAATTGATTGTCCACGAGGACATGAACGGCTTGCGAGAAAATCTTCAACCGTTCGACATTAGCTTGCACAATACGGATGGCTTGATCCGAGGCGAGGCAGGCGAGGAAGGCGTCCGCCGCTGTTGCGGCAACATCCAGCTTTGTCACAGCGATGTTGGAATTTGCTTGATTGCTGGCTGCCTGTGCTAATCCCACCGTTGCCTTGCGTTGCCCGAAATCAAACGGCTCCCACGAAACCAACACGCCTGTCGCGCTGCCAAATGTGCTGGCAAAACTGCCTGTGCCGAGGGCCGGGCCGGAAATCGCCGGAATCGTAGCTTGTGGCAAGAGCAACCCAAAGACATTGTTCCGACTCGCCAGGTTTTGTTGCCAGAGGAAATCTACTTTCGGTTGCAGCGCCACGCGCGCGAGATCAACCCCTGCAATGGCAGATTGTGCTTGTGCTTGAGCCGCGCGAATGGCGGGATAATTTTGGAGCGCGCGTTCGACGGCTGATTGCAAACTGATGGATGACTGCGTAACTTCTTGCCCTCTTGCTGACACCGCATATAGCAAAAAGCCAAGTAGCGCTACTCTCGTGATCGCCTTATTCAACTTTGGTTTCTCCTTATTCGGAATTTCCGTTGGCGGCATAATAACCAGCCTTGGCCCGCACGGTTAGTTTCGACATTCCTGGCGGTGGAGTAACGCGCACACGAAGCCTGCGCCAGCGTCCATCACGTTGTTCATTGCTCGAAATGTAACCGAGGCTGTACTGCTGTCTCAGTTCAAGAGAGATGCGCGCGGCTATCTCTTCCAATTCAGCCGCCGAGTTGGGGAAAAAAGCCCGACCACCGGTCAATCTGGCAATTTCTTCAAGAATAATCCGGCTCCAGGCCGGAAAGTCCCCGTCGCTGAATGCCACCCCGATACCCAGGCAATAGACTTGTACCTCGGCTTCTTTGAGTAGCTTGCGCAACTCGCCGTAAGCGTAATGCGACTTGTTGTCCTCACCGTCCGAGATTATGAGCAAGACGCGCTTGCGATGGCGGCCCAGCTTGACCTTTTCTATCCCCAGGTAAACAGCATCGTAGAGTGCCGTGTTCCCGCGCGCTTCGGCGCAGCCAAGCCTGCTAACGAGTGCGTCTCCATCAGTGAAATCAGCCAGGAGATCAACCTGGTGATTGAAACCGACCAGAAAGAAATCGTCATCCTTGTGGCAGGTGTCAATAAACGCTTGGAGTGCTGCGTGGGACTGCTTGAGCTTCCCTTTCATACTCCCAGAATGATCGAAAATAATGCCCACACTAAGTGGCGCATCCTCGACCTTGAAATAGGCGATCTGCTGTCTACTTTTATCCTCGAAGACTTCAAATTGCGTGCGCTCCAGTCCTGGCACGGCGTGTTGTTGCTGATCCGTGACAGAAACGGTGAAGTTAACCACCTCTGTTTTTACCTTGATAGATGCGACCTGTGTGTGGGCGTTTCTGGCCGTTCTCCCAAACAAAACTGGCTGCCCACTTAGCAGTAGCAACTGGCTATTGACAATCAGCAGCAGAATCCGACAGACCAACCTCATCTGCTATTCTCCTTAGTCTGAATTCCCATTTCTTAATCCACTCTCTCAGAACGGGGAACCGCGCAAGGCAATTCGACAAGCAGTTGGCTACCTTTGTTTTCGGTGCTTTCCACTGTGACCTGACCGCCATGAGCCGTCACGATTGATTTCACGATGGCCAATCCCAATCCTGTCCCACCCAACTGCCGCGAACGCGCCTTGTCTACGCGATAGAATCGCTCAAACAGATGCGGAAGTGCGGCGGCTGGAATGCCTGTGCCGTTGTCTTCGACTCGCAGCACCGCACGATTATTTTCCAGTCCGACCATAACTTTTACGGTGCCGCCTTCCGGCGTGTACTTGATGGCGTTGTCCACCAGATTGACGATGACTTGTTTGATTCGGGCCTGATCGCCCTCAATGGTGACGTCGCTGTTGGCCTCGTATTTGAGCGCGATGTTGCGGTCTTCTGCCAACAACCGCATCTGTTCCACCGTCGTGCCAGTCAGTTCAGTGAGATCAAAGCGAATGCGTTCCATGTGCGCTTCGCCGGCATCAAGCCGTGAGATCGCCAACAGACTTTCCACGATGCGTGCGAGGCGTTCGGTTTCTTCCAGCGAACTGCCAATGGTGTCACGCACTTCAGCCGCAAGACGCGGACGCTGCGCCATCGCTTCCAGTTCACCACGTAGCACGGTCAACGGCGTGCGCAGTTCGTGCGAGGCGTCTGCGGTAAAGCGGCGGATATACTGGAACGACTCATCCAGCCGCTCAATCATTCGATTCAATGAGAGCGAGAGCCGCTCCACTTCATCACCGGAAGGTGTCACCGGAAGGCGCTCGCCCAAGTTGTGTGAGGTAATGCGTTCCGCGCCACTCGCAATTTCGTCCAGCGGGCGTAGTGCGCGCCGCATAATCCAGTAGCCGCCTGCTACTGCGACCGTAATCACTACTGGCAGTGCGATGGTCAGCGTCAACAATAATCCCCGTAGCACATTCTCGATGGAGTCATCAGATGCGCCGTTCTCAATCACGAATTGGCTACCGTCGCGTGCCGTGTAGGGCAGACTGTAAATGAGTAATTCGCTGCCGCTTGGCAGGTGCTCTTCCCGCGTGCTCGCGCGCGATAGCGCCAGCGGCGCGGCAGAAACCTGCGTCGGATCAAAGCCTTGATTGAGGGGCGTACCCGAAAGATAAAGCACGCTGCCATCTGCGCGCGTCACCCGAATGAAATGATCGTTTTGCTCTGGCGAGTAATGTTCATTGATCTCATCTGCCACATATCTATCGCCACTCGTTTTCACATCCACCAGAAAATTCTCACCGATCTGTTGCGCCTGCCGCGCAAGTCCTTCGCTCAGGGATCGGTGCAGATAATGCGCCAGCCCGAACCACGTCGAGCCGCCAAAAAGCAACAGCAGCAGCGCCAGCAACCCGGCGTACCACGCCGTCAGCCGGAAGCGGATGGAGCGCGTGTTCATGTTTCTTCCTCGTCGCTGATCGCATACCCGACCCCGCGCACGGTGCGAATCAGCTTGTGCTCGTGCGCTTCATCCACCTTGTTGCGCAAGTGGCGCACATACACATCCACAATGTTTGTCGCCCCGTCGAAGCTCTGATCCCAGACATGCTCAATAATCATCGTGCGTGACAGCACCCGGTCTACGTTGAGCATCAGGTATTCGAGCAACGCATATTCTTTCACCGTCAATTCAATTCTTTGTCCCGCCCGTTTGACTTGTTGCGTGAGTCGGTCGAGTTCCAAATCGGCCACCTGTAACACGTTGACACGCCCGTATGTCTGATTGACAACACCACGTCGGAGCAACGCTTTGATGCGCACGAGTAATTCCGCAAACGCGAAAGGTTTGGTTAGGTAATCATCTGCCCCCATCTCGAAATGCTGCACTTTGTCGCGGAGTTCATCGCGGGCCGTGAGAATCAGCACGGGAACCTGTTTATCCCGCCCACGGATTTGCCGCAGAACCTCTGTCCCGCTTTGCTCTGGTAGCATCAGATCAAGAATGATCAAGTCATACGAGTAGCTGGTAGCAAGCGCAAGGGCGCGACTGCCATCAGCGGCAACATCCACGGCAAATCGCTCTGCCTCTAATCCGCGTTGGATGAAGCGCGCGACTTTCTCTTCGTCCTCAACCAGTAACAGACGCATGCTGTTTTATCCTTTCGCAAAAGCTATCACACGATCATTAAAGCTGTCTGAACGCTCAATGAAATTTTATTCAGAATAGGGAAAATCAAAACAACGCTGGCTTGATGGGTTTGAAGGGAAGCAAATACCTTGCACGAGTTTCGAAATTGCCTCTCCCCTACATCATAATATGCACCGCGTAAAAGTTTTGCGACAGCGCCAGCGAAGGTTGGATTAGTCTGCTGCCCCGGTAAGTTCATCTTGCCCCACTCGCTTCCGAGCACCCTCACGGGAGAAACTGCTTGTTGGAACCCCAGCCCCATCATTTTTTCCTGTCTGTTTCGGCCCGCTGAGCAGATCACGTCTGGGCACCAGCAAAAACTCAATTAAGTCTTACATGCGTTTAGGCGCGAGGGGGGCTATGAGCCGATGAACGAGAAGAACTGCTTAAATCTCATTAGCAGATCAAGGCACTGAACGGGGCAACGATTGGTTCATCGTCCAGTGATTCTCCTGCCGCCCAAAATCTCTGCCTCACTGTTTCCGACCTGAAAAATTGGCTTGAAGAAGACGTAGGCATAGAATATGAATTGGTTTGTACCCCGTGCTTCCAGGCAAGCCAAGTGTTCCTACCACCGGGCTTGCGCGCGCCCGGTGAGCAAGTTGTTCAGTGCTGCGCGCTATCGCGCTAACGTCCTGATGAGAAAACTCTTCAACTCAATAATTTTCTTAACGGCGATATTAGATTTGTGCATAGTGGGTTTGGCGCAGCAAGATCACTTTGACAAGTATCAAAATCTTCAGAATACCTTGGGCGTTATTGTGCGGAGCAAGCACTACGGAGAACACGACTTCATCAAAATTTACAATGCCGATGGTAGCCTCTGGTACAAATTTACTTTTTACGATGACGATAAGAATGGTCGTTTCCCCTATCAGAACGATAGCTTTAGGCCGTTTACGTTTCATCCCAGCTATTTCCTGTTGGCGCTCAAATGTGTCAGGAAAATAAAGGATCGCTATGAAGTGATCGTAAACGAAGAGACGGGCTTGAAAAAATATGTAAATGCCTCTGATCCGTCTTTATCGTTTGAAACCTGGGGGCAGCATATTCTGAAAGTATTTTCGGTTGATATAACCCGATCCAAATCTCCTTTGCTTAAAGGCAAGCAAGGGGCAAAAATAAAACTACCGAAAGACGCCTTCTTGCATCCGGTCAAGGTCGAAGGAGATTGGTTAATGGTGAAATGGGTGATTCGTGAAAGCACGCGCACGGAAAAGGAAAAATATGAATACGGGTGGGTGAAATGGCGAGATCAACAACGATTATTGATTGAACTTGCTTACATTGCCTGATGTCCCCCCAACCAATTATTGCACCGGAATGGCCCATTTTTCGACCCGGTGAACGAACTGTTCAGTGGCTAAATTGTCACAAGTTACAAATGCCTATGGCAAAAAAGATTTTCATACTCCTCTTTTTCCTGAGTGTTCTTGGCTATGTGTCCAACGGACAATTCCCGAAGCGGCAGCTTGCGATTTATGTGATTCCCAAACCACAAAAAACGATTTTCAAGGCAGGCGAACCGATTCTTATCGATGTAGAAATCAAGAACCAGCTAAAACATGAAATACGGCTGACGGCGTTTGCTTTTTCGCCTAACGAATGGAATGGCGAGACAGGGCATATTGAATTACCCGATATTTATCGCTTGCCAGAAATCGTACAAATTTGGGTAGCCAGACCCGGTGGCGGAAAAAACTTCCCCCGTGGCATTGCCGCACCCGGTTGGCATTCTATTCCGGCCAAATCATCAAAAGTCTCAACGATAGATGTCAGTAAATGGCAGGTGGTCGGGGGCTGGACGCCAGGAAAATATCAACTTTTAGTTCGAGTCAATAAGATAGACGTTGATCGTTACAGTTGGGTTAACGTAACCAGTGACCCCATAACATTTGAAATACAGTGACAACAAAATCCACTGAACATTTATCGCACTGGAATGCCCTAGCCCAAATGAGTTGGGCGGATAACGCGAAGCAACTCAAAGACGCAGGGAATAACTGCTGTCTTCAGATTTCACTGCATAGGAGCGCACCCATAATGAGCAAATATTTACTGGCGATGCGAGTAATGGCTACGCTGTTGCTTGTCTGTTTCAGTTTGGTTTTATTCCCCAAGCGAGGAATCTCACAAAAGATAGATAACGCAAAGGTGGATAAAGCGGCGGAGCGATCCAGCCTCGCCGCCGAAATTCTTACCTACACGAGCAAACTGAAGGGTGACACTATTCCGAGAGACTTGCTCACGAACGCCAAAGCAATCGGAGTATTTCCTGACTTTCGGAGCATCAGTATCGTGATGCCGAAATCACGCATCAGCTATGGTGTTATCTCTCGTCGCCTGCCCAACGGTTGGAGTCCGCCTGTTTATTACGGCTTTGGCTTTCGCGAGCAGCCGAATCTCAAGGCGCAAGGCAACAAGAACCCAGATATGATTGTCCTTTTTATGACGGATAAATCCATTGAGGCATTGCTCAAAGGGCGCATTCCGCTGATGAAAGACATGCTTGGTGTGGCTGGCCCGGTAGGAACCGCTTCGCAACGAAACAATGAAGCCAATGTGTTCACCTACACAATTATTGACGGCAAAGTGAACGGCTTGGCGGTAGACGCGAACGATGAGGGTGGTATCCTTAATCCAGATAACAACATCAATGAAGCAATTTATGGAATGAAAGCGCAGGATGTATTAGCCGGCAAAGGTGCGATAACTCCATTGGTTTTAGCGGCAGTTACGGCCTATCCCAATGCCCTCTCAAATCTGCAAAAAGAAAAATGAAATGTCGGCCAAAAGCCAGCCGAACATTTATGCCACGTGAGCGCACGGCGTA
The DNA here is from genome assembly GCA_018268995.1 of Acidobacteriota bacterium. GTDB lineage: Bacteria > Acidobacteriota > Blastocatellia > RBC074 > RBC074 > JAFDVL01. The sequence goes on from JAFDVL010000030.1 coordinate 88,956, forward strand.
GCATCGGGTTTCTTTGATGTTGACACACATGCCCGGTGACCGAATTGTTCGACAGATTTTTCGCAACGCTGTAAAAGAGCCAAATGATGAAAAAGACTTTTTTCTTAACCTGTTTGTTGATTCATTTGTCGGGCCTGATTTGTGCTCAAGTACGCGCTCCCCAATTGATACTGCAAGGCCATACCAGCGATGTTATGTCGTTGGTGTTTTCATCCGATGGGAAAACACTGGTATCCGGTTCTCAGGATAAAACGGTCATCGTCTGGGACGTACAAACAGGGAAGATCAAACAACATTTCAAGAGACATAAAGGCTGGGTTTGGTTCCTGGCACTCTCGCAGGATGCCACTACGGTTGCAAGTGGTTGCTATGATACCAGCGACGTTTTTGTTTGGGGCGCGCGAACGGGAGAACCAAAGCACCAACTCAAACTGAAAGTAAGCTCGCTGGCCTTCTCGCCAGATGCCGCGTACCTCATTGGAGCAGATGGCTCCTCACTCTCTCGCTGGGACATGCAAACGTGGAAACGCGACAAGCTTCCCGCTGCTCATACAGACTCTATTTATTGCATCGCTATGGCAAGGGGTGAGAATTTGATGGTCAGCAGTGATATGAGCGGTGGCACAATTCTGTGGGATACGAAAAGTTGGCAGCCGCTGCAAAAAACCAAATTGAAAAATTGGGTGAAAGCCTTGGCCTTTTTCCCTAACCATAAAAAAATTGTGATTGGGAGCGCCATCATGGACAGTGGCAGTCAAATTGGTGGGGAGATCAATGTTTGGGATTTGTCTCAGCCATCATTGAGCACGCTACTGCGATCAGCAGGCGTTGTGTGGGCCGTCGCCGTATCAGCCAATGGAAAGCTGATTGCCGGTGCAGGTCGAGATGGCAAAATAAGAATCTGGGACGCACAAACGGAGAAATTAAAGGCGACCTTTGTCGGCGATGGGAAGCTTGTTTCCAGAATTGCTTTTTCACCGGATAGCACTTTTTTGGCAAGCTGCGGTGGTGAGGGAACAATTAAGCTGTGGGGAATCGCTGATCTTTACTGATAAGGTCGTTTGTGCCGACGTCTGTCAAAGAACCACTTCCCAAAAGCTACTGTTTCTCAAGCAGCAGTTCATCTTGGTTTTCATTCTTGCTCCAAAGATGAGTGTTTACAGTAAACAACCATTAGACCGGATCGCCCGCCATCAGCGGTCTGTTTGGGCACACGCCCAGTAAACGGGTTGCTAGGTCATAAGAAGTAACCACATAACGTCATGCGATACAAAAAAGGTATTTCCTTGCTTCTTCCCTTATCCTTCGCCGCACTCTGTACACCACTCGTCAAGTCAGCGCGACAGGCGCAACCCCCTACCAATGCGTCTCCCCGTTCAGCGTTCGATAGCTTGCAAGCCGGAGATGAACGCGAGATCGGCGGCATCAAAATGCGCTGGTGTCCGCCGGGCAAGTTTATGATGGACAGTCCGCCCAATGAACTCGAACGGCGTCCGGGCGAAAATCAAGTTGAAGTGACGTTGACCAAAGGATTTTGGATGGCCAGGTTTGAGGCGACGCAGGGCGATTGGCGGCGTGTGATGGGCGCGTTGCCGGGGCCACTCACGGCGGAACTGCCTGCGGGCGATGATTATCCCGTAGGCAATGTCAATTTCGCCGAGGCGGAAGCGTTTTGTCAGAAACTCACTGTACTTGCCCGCCAATCCAATGCGCTTCCGCCTGATTGGGAATTCCGTTTGCCCACAGAAGCGCAATGGGAATATGCCTGCCGCGCGGGGACGACGACGGCGACTTCGTTTGGCAATCAACTGAGCAGCAAGCAAGCGAATTTCAGAGGCAAGCCTTATAACGGAGCCGAACCGGGGCCTTCGCTCAAGATGGCTGCCAAAGTGGGCAGCTATCCGCCCAATCCCTGGGGCTTGTACGATATGCACGGCAATATCTATGAATGGTGCCGTGATTGGTATCACAACCGCTTACCCGGTGGCACTGATCCTGACTTGCACGACGCGAAGGCGACGGCGACCAGGAGCGGGAACGGCGATATTTCACGTTCGCGTCGGGGTGGCTGCTGGGCCGATGAAGGCTGGCCGTTGCGTTCGGCCTTTCGACTGCGATTTGAACCAGAGCGGCGGTATGATCACATCGGTTTTCGCGTTGTTGCGGTAAGGTTGTAACCGGAAAAACAATTGCCACGACACCATAAAATAGCTTTGCCTGGCAACTTACCGACCGACGACGAGATTAAAATTCTGAGAAGGAAGAAGACGGAAATGAAATGGTTCGTTTCGCTCCTGCTGCTATTCGGCGTTGGTCTTTCAACGAAGGCTATGAAGCCACAGGTCTGTCTCTCCTATGAACCTGCAACAGTAACCTTGAAGGGGAAAATATCTCGGAAAACTTTCGCCGGGCCACCGAATTACGAAAGCGTAAAGAAAGGCGATACACCGGAACCCTATTGGATACTCCATCTGATCAAACCGATCTGCATGGACGCCAATGAAAAGATCATCGGTGGAGAGAAGCGGGAAAAGAAGGTTTCCAGCCTGCAACTCATTTTATCTGGCGAGCAGTATGCTCAGTATAAGGGTTTACTGGGTAAGCGTGTCGAGGTAAGCGGAAAGCTGATGCACGCACATACAGGACACCACCACACAAAGGTTCTACTGACGGTGAAAGCAATAAAAGGTGTCCGAGAGTCCGTGAAAAATAAGCGGCGTGTGTCTGCGCAAGAAGCTTTCCGATTTACTAGCAGCGAATTTGGCGATCCCTCGTCATTCCCCCATAATGCCGCAGCCCGTTACGCCTGCGAGATGGGATCAAAAGCTGCCGTGAAAAGTTTGCACGAAGAGGAGAATGCGCGTGGGAAAAAGCCGTCTGGAAGCGTTCAGCGATGGCGTCATAGCCATCATCATTACCATTATGGTTTTAGAGTTGAAGGTTCCGCACGGGGATGATCTCGCCGCGCTCCGTCCTTTGCTGCCGGTCTTTCTTAGCTATGTGCTCAGTTTCGTGTACGTTGGTATTTACTGGAACAATCATCACCATTTGCTGCACGCTGTGCGCCAGGTGAATGGGCCAACGATGTGGGCGAATCTCCATTTGTTGTTTTGGCTCTCTTTGATTCCTTTTGTCACGGGCTGGATGGGCCAGAATCATTTTCATCGGATTCCCGTGATTTGTTATGGCCTGGTGCTGCTCATGGCTGGCGTTGCCTACTCAATCCTCACGCGCATTCTGTTGCGGCATCACGGGAAGGACTCGGTTTTGCACAAAGCCATCGGCAGCGATTTCAAAGGCAACCTCTCGCTCGTAGCGTACTTGGTCGCCATGCCGTTAGCTTTCGTTCATCCGTGGATTTCAATGGGGATATATTTTGCGGTGGCGGCACTGTGGTTCATTCCTGACCGCCGCATAGAATCGCACCTGAAGGAATAAGGTATTTGTCCAACTAAAGACAGTTGTCTTGGGAGCTTTCTTCAGTGACTTGTTATCCGATCAGCCGAAGACCTTTTTACGAGCCATAGCGTCGCGGCCACGAGCATAGTAAGACAAACTGCTTTGGCTGGTCACTGCTGCTGGAAGCTCACTGTAAATTATCGGGGCCAAATGTACGACCACAAGCGAGACACTGAAAGAAGGACTTACGCGTATCTTGGCCATCGGTAAAGCGAAGCTCGGTTTCTGCACAATAGGGACAAACCAGCGACTGGTCAGCAACTGCGGCACATCGTTGGTTGTAAACCAATAACCGCGCTTTCTCTTGCGCACGCCGCTGCTCCGATTCTTGCATCCGTTTTTCCCAACGCGCGTGTCGAGCCGCATAGTCAATCCGGTTTAGAATCACTTCAGCGGTCGGAAGATTAGCTTGCAGTGACGGCAAGACGGCGGCCAACGCCTCAGCTTCCAGCGGGTGGTCTGAGCGGTGGGGTTGTTCCCTCAACCATTTTTCCCAGTCCGCCAGTTTGACCCGAATGCAACTGCCGATCAGGAGCAACCGCACGTCTACTTCGGCAATGGGTTCGTCGGGATTGACCGTCACCAATACCTTGTCATTCAACCAGACCTTTGACCAGAAGGCGCTCTCCTGCTCAATCTCAATCCACATTTGCGCATAGGCCGCAGCAAAGACCGAGCGATAAGGCCAGCCAGCGTAACAATCCCAGTGCATCGGGGCATCACAATACCGCTCCAACCCTGCGGGAACAGGAAAGACACCCCAGGTTGCAAAGAGCGGCTTATCGGGATCAAACACGTCTTCACAAATAGCGCAAGTTGAGTTCGCTGTAATAATCGCCATAGCAATTGCCTCTGAGTGATTCGCTTACCTGCCCGCTGTAGTTATATCAGGGCAGTGCGGCGATCCGCTTCAGCACGTCATCGCATTCCATTCCCCATAACGCCCAATGCTGCTTGATGTAATACCCGGAGTGCGCGCCCTGAAAATACAGATACCATTTGCGCCGGAATTGATAGAGCGCCGGCGTCGCCACGTGAAAGAGCGTTTCATCTGCATAGCCAGGCCATCGCGTCTGGTCAATCAGAAGCGTTGGCGCTTTCTTCCATCCCCTTGTCAAACTCGTGCTCGTCGCAACATCCGCGCCCCAGCGCGTGCCGCCATTGTAGCCTTCATACAACAGCACATACCGCTGCCCGATTTTGTAGACCTGATGCCATTCGATGTATTGCTGTTCCGGTGCGGCACTCAACAAATCCGCCCCCGGTACTTTCGCCCAGCGCAACCCATCCCGCGAGGTGGCTAACCGGATGCCCGGCAACACGGCCTTCGATGTGCGATAGGAATAGAGCGAATACCACTGCCCCCGTTCGCGGAAGACTGCGCCCTGCGACACATACGTTTCATCATCGCGGCCTTGTCCGTTGGGAGACAGAATCGGATTCTCCGCATACCGTTTGATCCGATTCGGCACGACCTGACTGTAGCCGTCTTTCCCTGCCGGACAGGTCGCCAAGCCAATCGCATCGTTATGCGTATTGAAATTGCTGCCAGTGTAATAAATCCAATACTCGTCGCGCGCCTGATGATAGAGTACGGTATCCAACCGAATGGCCGAGGCTTCAAAGGAAATAGTAGGATCGCTGACCAAAATCGGATTGTCCGCGTCTTCGTGCCAAATCAACGGCTCCGACATGTTCGCCCAGGCTTTGCCAATCGCGCCCGCACTGCCGCCGAGCTTCATGCCGGAATAAAACATGATCAGCTTCGTCGGGTCTTTCGGATTGACGAGGATGCAGGGTTCGTTGACTTGCCCATCCTTCCAACCACCGCCGTAATTGATGATCTTGGTCGGCGACTGCGCCGCGAGCGTCAGGTGCAACGCCCATAGCAGGCAGAGCAGAACGGTGCTGTCTCGTAGCAATTTCCAACGTGTCATAAGCTATTGCAATATTCGTAGAGAACAACTGCCCTGACGCTATTTCGCTGCCGTCTTGGTCTGTGTCGTTTGATTGATCCGCGTCCACATCATTCGCACCAATTCAGCATTCGTGAACGGCTGCCAGCCGTGCGGCTTCATCGGTCGTCCGTATGCAAACACGGCGTTGGCCTTCGGCTGGTCGGCGGCTTTGAGAAAATCTTCCAAGTGATAGACCGCAAGGTTCAAATAGTAGTTGTCCATGTCGCCGCAATAGACGTGAATTTTGCCGACGAGATCAGGGCCGATCTGCGCCCAGTTTTTTTCCAGGTAATAGCGCAGATCGTAGCCGTTGTCGCGCATATACAACGCGACCTCACGATCAATTTTACCCGTCAGCCGATCCCAGATCGGACGCGGATACCCGTCCTTGCCCACCGGCCCATACGCCGCATCCCACGCCGCGATTTGTTGCCCCGAACGCACGTTGCTACCGAGCACTGCTTCCAAGCGAGACATCTCGCGCATCGTTAACGTAACCTGCCCGTTGGCATCACGCGACAGCGGGCGAATCAACTTTGCCCAATCGCCACTCGGCACTTCAAACGCATTGTCGTCTTCGTACACGTTCGACATTTGATAGCGACGGAAATCCACCGGGTCGGGATACATTGACCAGGTGCCTTTGAAAAACTTCGGATGCAGGATTTGCAACGCCAACGATTCCCAGCCGCCCGTCGAACCGCCTGTCAGCACACGCGCCTGTGGTTCGGCACGCAAGCGAAAGTTTTTCTCCAGATACGGAATCAACTCAGTGAGCAGCGCATCGCCATACGGCCCGTTGTTGGCGGAATTCACAGCATACGAATCATCGTAGTACGGCGTCGGATGCTGAAACGTGACGGCGACCATGCGCGGGAAATCGTCAGACATCCACGCCTGCGAGAATTCATACGACGTTTCGCGCGCGCTGCGTTTCAACCGCGTCTGTCGCTGCTCCTCACTTTCCGCCATCGCCGGTGGCAGGGTCGTAAACCCAAACGGTGCGCCAAGTCCGAAATGGCCTTGAATGTAAATGGCCGGATACTTCTGATTCGTGTCCTGCTCGTAGCCCTTCGGCAACAGCACTGTCGCGCCAATGTACATCGGATGGCCCCAGAATTCGGTCAGCAACTTACTCTGAATCTTCACCCGTTTGACCCATTCGGTATCAGGCGGAATCACAACGGGCGGCAGCTTCTTCGTTAAACTGAGCTTGACGTTGAATCCGGCAGCCGGGTCAAGGCGGATTTGCTGCACTTCGCTGACCAGATTGCCCGGCGAGCGATTCCACTGCTGACCTTCCCACTGATCCATGTGAACCCAGATCGTGTGACCGTCTTTGCGCTGCACCTGGGTATAGACGTTCAGCAGCGCCTGCACAAAGTAATCACCCGCAGGAAGCTGGCTCAAACTCTCCACCGGATAGCCAAGTACGCCCGCGTCAAGCACCGCCGTCTCACCGGCTTTGAGCGCGTTCACATCCAGCCCATAAAACGGTACGGAAGCGTTGTACGAACCCGCCTGCAACCGTGGCTCGACACGATTGTTTTTTGAGATGATGACGAACACGCGCCCAGTGATCGGCCCAGCATCAATCTCAGCGGGATACGAAATCTCAAAGCGTGTCGCCGCCAGCGCGGAGAGAGAGAGGAGAAGAAATAAGGTGAGGCACGAAATGATCCTCACCGTTCGGCTTCGTTGCTGTCTTGTTTTCATGAGCGTTCCTATTGCCAAGCGCGCCTTCGTCACATTTTCTGGACGCGCGTGTCTGCGGTTGTTATGGGTATTGCTCTGTGTACAGAATACGGTGGGAATAGTACCTGATTGCTCGCGCTCGCGCCAAAGTGATGGCGGCGGCACGTCGGTTGATTTTGCGCGTGCCTTGCTTTCCTCATTGCCGTTGCTTCGTCGTGTGCGCAATGTTCAAGGCGAACCAGCCCTGCTCATCAATGCACTCTGTGCTTCTGAGAGGGCTTATTGCCGAGTCCTAAACAGATAGGAAAGAATGGGGCTGGTTTGTTGCCCTCGTAGGTTCACCTTGCCGCTCTCGCTTCCAACCAACGTCGCGCGAGAAACACCTTGATGGGCGCACTACCCCACCATTCTTTCCTATCTGTTTCGGCCCAGTGAGCAGACGGCATCAGATCACCAGAAAGAAACTCAGGTAAGACTTACATGCGTTTATGCGCGACCGTTCGGCGAATTCTGAATCGCGGATTGAATGGGTATTTGGATTTGATTCCCACTTGTGAAATCAATGCCGCGTTACAGCCCGACTCCATCAAACGAGACTTCGGCGGCGGCGGCGTTGAGTAAGCGAATATATTCAGCCACGTCGTAAACGATTGGCGTTTCACTCGCTGCTACCATTACGCGCTCAGTCTTGTCTTTGGCCTTCGTGTCCTTCAGCACATAGCTCAGCCGTTCGCCCGGATGCACCGGCACACCAGCGGCGCGGTACTGCTCGGCGGCTAAGGCGGCGCGCGTGCTGACGGCGTATTCTTCCGGTTCTCGGCTCAAGACTTGTTGGACAGCGAGTTGTTTGGCCCCGATCTCCCCGCGCTCAAGTTGCGCGAGATATGTTTGGACGAGCGCATCCAACTGCGGCTGCATCTGCTGACGGGCGGCAAGCGTGTGCGCTTGGGTGAGTAAGGCGAGTAGTTGCTGTTGCACTTCCTTGATGAATTCCGGTGTGTCGCTGCGACGGCAGGCTAACCCACGCACTTTCATTTCGCCGTGCGTGAATAAACCGAAATACCGATGCGGGACAGGACGGGTGGGATTTGATTTGGACGGTAAGAACTCCAGCCACCGATAGACGCCTTCGAGCGACATTTCGATTTTCGTCGCCATCGTGATCCGATCACAGAGTTGCTTCACGTCGTTTTCATTGAGACCGGGCTTGCGAATCCAGAGGCTGTCGGTCAGGGCGTGCAACACTTCATAGCCGTAGCTTTCGGCAAGCTCTTTCGCTTGCAGCAGCGTTTCCCGGCCCCACGCGGTGACAGCTTCGTGCGCTTCAATTCTGCCAAACCTCGCATTTTTATAACCCAAATATCCAAAACAACTCACCAGCATCCATTTGATCGCCGTGCGCTGCGCCGCCAGCATCGCGCGTTCGTGTTCATCGTCGGTCTGCTTGGCTTGCAGCTTTAATTGTCGTCGTCGTTCAATCAGCGGTTCCAGCGTGGTGCCCATGAGTCCGCGTCGCTTCCGACAGACGTTGTAGTGCGCTTCCGGTACTTCCGTGTTCTCGCAACAACCACACAACACCGTTTCCGGTGACAGGTTGTAGCGCACCATGAGGCTTGGGTACATGCTGGCGAAGTCGATTTCTGCGACATTCTCAAACGCTCCGACAGGCGGTTGAAACACCATTCCGCCTTTGTCTACCGTAAGCAACGACAAGCCCGATTTATAGGCTTCCGGCTCGCTTTTGCGCCAGGGCACAAGCATTCCTTGTTGCAGCGCCGTATCCAGTGTCATCGCGCTCATTGCTGAACCCGGTGACAAGCGCGCGACCCGTTGCACAGGGGTGCGGGAGAGCCGCGCGAGTTCGATTACCCCGGCGAGTTTCCCTTCGTGGTAGGTAAACGAATTCGTGGCGTCCAGATGCCAGCGACCAAAGAGTGGATAGTTCGGCCCTTTGTAGATCACACGCCCGTAGCTGAAGTAGGTGCGCCCTTCCGTTTCGATGCGGCGCGTCGTCACGACCTGGTCTCGATCTAACTTGAGTGGCGTGTTCGTCTGCTTGGCGAGTTGCAGCAGCGTCGGAATCAAAATCGTATCGCCGCGCTCGGACAGCAGTAGGTCAGGATTTTGCTCCGCGAGGAAGGCATTGAATTGCTCAATCGTATTGGCATCCGCTTGTAATGGCAGCGTTAGTTCCGCGTCGGCGCATTCCAGGATCAACCGACTGTGGGGATTGAGTGGCTGTAACTTTTCGCCGTGCATTTTCAGGATGCGCAAATCGGGCAGGCAATAATTCATCTCCCACATCGAGTCCGTCGCCGCAATCGCCTGCACATTCCCAAACTGGTCAATCTCCGCCGTGAGACGACAGGTCGGAAACAATTGGCGCAGGGTGCAGTAATGCTGCGCGACGGGGATGTCAAAGTTGTAGAACTGGAAATGCTCATCCAGCGCGGCGGCCATCGTGCGCAATTTCGGCAGCAGCGACGCATCGGCGACATTCAATTCAAACGCTTGAATCGTGTTTCCTGACCAGAACTCGATACGCTCGACCCAACGCCCGCCCGTAATCAAGCCTTGCCGATAGAGTGTCGCACACAAGCGTTTGAGTGCTTCCATCTCGCCTGTCACACAAAAGGGCGGACGAAATTCGTCGGTGAGTTTTAGTAACTGGCCGTCGTCAATGTAGACCCAAAGCGTCAGCGCCGTCCCCATCTCTTCCAAATCAAACAGCCAGCCCTCAATGGTCGTCGTCTTCATCGTCATTCTCCGCAGGCAACAAACGGGGCTGGTTGAAAGTGATAGGGACTGGCAGTTGTACCGGCGCTGGTTCAGGCAACTGCAATTGGGCGCGCAAGGCTTTATTTTCAGCTTCCAGGGCCGATACTCGTTTGCTCAACCCCAGCAGCATTGTCAGATAGATGGATTCCTTTGGTTCGGGCGCGGCGGCATACATCCCGGCCTGAATATGCAGGCGTGCCGTCTCAAACAAACGATCCCATTCCAATTGGTCTTCCTGCCGTAAGGCGCGGCGCACCTTGTTCCAACGTTGCTGGTAGCTGTCGAGCATTTGCGTAAACGTCGCCACGGTTCGTCCCATATTGGTTTCTCTCCTGTTCTGTGAGGTGTTGCAGTCCGGCGCGTAGTTTGGTCGTTAGTGTCACGGTCTCTTTGCCGCTCACATCCAGTACGCGATGCGAGACACGCTGCAAATCATCGAGAAAATAACTGCGGCGGGTTTTCAAGCGCGGCGGTTGCTGAATGACGAGTAGTGCCAAGCCTTGCGCTGTCAGCCGTACCGTGCGCCAGAGCGTGCGATAGTAAAGTCGCGCCGCATCGGTGTTCGGCACGTCTTCATCCAGAAACGACGTACACAGCCCCGACACAATCACCAGTCCCGTTTCGTTTTCCGGGCGCAGGCGCAATACCAACTCCGTCAATTGATAGGCCGTGAACGCACGGGCAATCTGCATCTGTCCCAGCGCAACTTCGGCATACATATCGAGTGCTTCGGCTTCCTCGGCCACACGATAGGGATCGAACTTATTGTCGCCGCAAATCCAGCGCACAGTGCGCCCCTGCTGCGTCACGCGCGTGGCGACGTTCAAGCCCAAAGTAGTTGCCTGCGCACCCCAGAGCGTACACGTGCGGCCTGCGACAGCCGCCGCGAGCGCAGCCTGTGGTGCGGCACTGACGGGTAAAGTCTTCGTCAACATACGATCCAAGTTTGGGGAGTTTCTCTGGCGGCAACTAGGCACACGAAACCCACGAAAGAGGGGGGCTTTCACTCTTTCAATCCGTCGCCGCTGTTTCCCTGATCCTAACGACTTGATTTGATTTTGCGGCGAATCAGCCCGGCGAACACACCTTGCACCCGCACTTGCGCGGGTGCGGTCAGGATTTGCGTCTGATGACGCTTGTTCGCGGGCTTGAGCCAAATCTCTTTGCCTTTGCGGTAGAAGTATTTGATGGTCGCACCGGCATCGTTCACCGAGACAATCGCCAACGCGCCATTCTCGACCGTATCCACAGGGTCAATGATGACCAGATCGCCGTCCAGAATCCCAGCCTCAATCATCGAGTCGCCTTTCACGATGAGTGCATAACGATTGGGTTTGTACAGGTCTGCTGGGACGCATACGGTTTCATCGGCGTACTGCAATTCCACCGGCTTGCCCGCCGCGACCTTTCCCAGTAACGGCAACCGATATTCAGGATCGCTCGTTGGTTCCTTCAGCAGCTTGATCGCACGTGTGGCGTTCGGAATACGCTGTATGTACCCTTCACGCTCAATGACGGTGAGTTGTTCCTGCACGCTGGAGCGCGACTTGAAGCCGAAGTGCGCCTGGATTTCCGCGAGGGTTGGCGCGCAATGGTGTTGCGCCTGGTAGCGCAATAGGAACTGTAAAATTTCTTCTTGCCTTGGCGTCAACATATTCTTCTCATAACTACTGGTTCCGTACAATGGCGAACATTACCGAACATTGCCGAACACTGTCAAGGTCTTTGTGTAGAGAAGCGTAAGCCAGGCAAAGATTTTGAGGAGAGAAGGGCGCGAATGATAAAATGATTGGCAACTGGCAGCTAAAATTCTAATGGCTGAGACGCTGCCGAATCCGAGGGAGTCCAACGACTCCCTCTTACTATTTGGCCCTGCTTTCATGGGCTTTTCTGTTGCCCCGCTGCTATAACTTGGGATGCGGTAAGCCGTGCAGGAACGCCAGCCCCATTATGTTCGCTGCCTGTTCCCTCTCGGTAATGGGGAAGCTTCTCCATCCTTTGGAATCACTCCAATCTTCGTCTGTTTGTAGCTCGGTTTCATCTCTCCACTCATACCGTTTCTTCCCCCGTTTCAGAATCCCAAAATTCACGGTAGGTGTTGATGTAGCTGACGGTCGCAGCAGGGTCAATTGTGAAGTAATAGCGACACAATTGCTTGAACAGTTGCAACGCCGGTTCATAACCACAATGGTCGAGCAACCGATCTAAGGTCGCTTCGATGTGGCGCACGTCCCGGCTGCGCGAACACATGATAGTTTGCACGATGGGCGTGTATTGCCGCACCGCTTGTTGATGCAGGTTGTTGAGCGCGGCGGCGAGTTCGCGCACGGATTGGAAGAGTTCTGGGTAGCTCTCATTCATAACTTTGGCGGTGCGATTCTGCTTGGCCCTAAAGGTTTCACACGCTCTGACAATAAGTCAGATGGCATCTGACTTATTCAGTTTCTTCTGTCTCCAACGAGGCGGCAAACTCGGCTTCGATTTCCTCTATGCTTGGCAGACTGGTATCGAGCGGTTCCGGCAGGGCGCGGACAAGCTGGTATTCGGCGACACCCATCGGTTTGTTGATGCCGGACAGCGCATATTCCGCCACCAGCTTTTTCTTGGTCTTGCACAGCAATAAGCCAATCGTGGGTTTATCATCATCCGCCTTGATCTGCGCATCCACTGCCGCGAGGTAAAAATTGAGTTGTCCCGCGTGTTCGGGTTTGAAGGCGATAGCTTTGAGTTCCACCACGACGTAGCATTTGAGGCGCGTGTGGTAGAAAAGCAAGTCAATGAAAAACTCCTCGCCCTCGACTTCCAGCCGGAACTGGCGACCGACAAATGCAAAGCCTGCGCCCAGTTCCAGCAGAAAGCGCGTGATATGCCGGATCAAGGCGTTTTCGATGTCGCGTTCGTGCGCTTCGTCCCCCAGTCCGAGAAAATCGAAGTGGTACGGGTCTTTGAGAATTTGCGTCGCAAGTGCCGCGTGCGGCGCAGCAAGCTGTTGCTGAAAATTGGTGATGGCAGCTCCCTGACGCAGATAGAGCTTGTTCTTGATCTGCACTTCCAGCGTGGCGCGGGGCCAGGCGTGCTGGACAGTTTGGAGCGCGTACCATTCGCGCACAGCGGGGTCGTCAATCTTGGTGAACAAGACGATGAGATGGAACCACGGCAATTGGGCAGCAGATTGCTGCCCAATTTGGAGCGTCGGACATTTTTGGGCGAAAACCTTCATGTATTTCAGGTTGCGGCTGGAAAATCCCTTCATATCCGGGAAGGCGGCGCGCAGGTCAGCGGAGAGGCGGTCAATCACTTTTGCCCCCCAACCCTGCTGCTGCTGCCGTTGCAAGATGTCCGTACCAATGTCGTGATAAAGTCGAATCTGCTCGTCATTGGCAGACAATAACGCCCGTTGGCGCGCACCGTTGATCCGTTGCTTTAGACTGGCAAGCCATTCGGTGTAGTCGGACGGCAGTACGATTAACTTTTTACTCATAATGTGAATCCCATCCTTGCGAGATGTGCGTTTACTTTCTGCTCCAACTCCGCGACTCGTCATCTGCGGCAACGGCGTTTCGTAGCGTTCGGCCAATTCTTCCACACGTTGCGTCAACGCCTGACTGATGCGATCCATCTCGCCGTGAATGGCGGCATCAAGTGCGGCCAGCCATTTATCTGCGACGACCAGCGTTTTGATTTCGGCCTCGGTCAATGTGGGATATTTGGCATACGGTTTTCTTCGGCATCGTTGACCGACGCGCTTCAAATCGGCTTGCTGATTGCTGAACGAGAGATATTTTTCCAGTACATTCCCATTCTCGATTATCAATTCATCATTTTCAAATCTCAATCCTCTCAGCCGCGCCGTGACGGTGGCCTTGTTCACTTTATCCAGTTCGGCAAAGGCTCCGTCATCGTTGTGTTCACCTTCCAATTCGTCAAGCTGCTTGAAATCTTTTGATTACAGCAACAGCGATTGTAGCCGATTGTTGACAGTGATAAATAACGGTTGTCGCCAATTGTGGACGAGCGAGCCTTGTCCGGCTAACCCAAAATTGCGAGAAGATCGGCCCAAAACAGATTACTGCATTTGTTTTCTGTGATTTATGTGAATGTGGAGAAGTGTTGCAAAAGTGTGGCACGCATATTGTATTTACTCATTGCGCAGACGAGAGATGAAGTTGAAAAGAAACGTGATCTTTGATTGATAATAACTTTCGTAGCAGGGAGCGGTTCTCGTAGCGGGAATCTTCCTCACACCTAATGGTTCCTCACCAATCCATTAGTTAGGTTCATTGCTCGAACCGTTCCTCTGCTAATCCTGCACTGTTAAGAACAGCAACACGATTGTCTACCTCACATCTATCGGCGGTGCCTCATCAACCGCCCGTAAAGATTCCGCCCAGAGACGATTTTTTACCAGATTTCGAGTTTGGAGCCGCGCTCCTCTCGCTCGTGTAGCTGCCCGCTAGAAAGGACACGGGGGTCGGATTTTAGTGGCAGTTACAGCTTTCGATTCGCAAGTGACGTCAACGTTGGAGAACGGGGCACACCACGTTGACGTGACTTGCGAATCGGAAATCAACCAAGAGAGTTGAGCCGCTGACAAGTTTTTATGGCAAGGCATCCCAGGCCAAGCCCGCTGCCGGACGGGAAGACCCCAAATCTAACTCGTGGTAGCAATGAGCCTCTTCCAGAAACGACCGCTATCAGGATTCTTCCCACTCAGAATCCGAGAGGCTCACAAGTTTCCGTCAGAGATGACGTTAAAGATTGTCCTCACCCCAGCAGCAGATCATCGTTGGTGATTCTGCTGCTTTCGTTTTACGGAGAGATCATTTCGTTATCATCGGTTTTTACTTCACGACTAATCCTCACTCACCGCCCGTGATTCACCCACGGGCGATTTTCTTTTGCGCATTGCGAAACGGGGTATCGGTAGATTTTTTGTGATTTGTATCGCTAAGGCTGAGCGGCATTCAAACCAATGGATTTACGGATGCTGCCTGAACTCTCAATCAGTTTGTACGCCTTATTATTAGTAAGGAGCCCCCCCCTTTATTTTCACCAAAGATTGGTATCGGTTTTCGCTACCGACACCCCTATACCAGCAAATTGAAGCGAGAAGATGTTTTTGACGGAAGGCGTGGCAGACGAAAACAGACCAATCTTTTTGTTTCTTCGCCTGACTTGCTCCCACTGTCTCGCTGCGGCATACTCTGCGCCTTTGATGCGTCAAGCGCAGCGCATCGTTTTCCCACACGAAAGTAGAAACCTATGACAAAGCCTTTTCTGGATGAGCGCGGCACGCTCATTATTCCGACTGATAGCGATCCCAAATACCATTACTGGAAAGGCGGGCAATCGGTTGTGGCCACGCTCAAGGAACTCAACGCGCCGCTCGAAGTGTTCAGACGCTTTGTGAATGACGCGGAATTCGAGAAGCTGAAGGCACAGGCTGAGAAATCACAAGCACAAGCTGCTTGAGCACTCAGCACCAGTAGGTAGCGGACGCGTTGCATTGCCCAATCTGAAGCGAGGCTCCACTAAATCATTGTCAGACGGCGAGGTGTTTCTCATAATGCTTGCTGACTTTCCTTTAGCGAATCAAATGCTATGTCACCCGTCTGGGGCCAACAATGTGAGTGTGCGGGCTGCACGAATTGTTCTCGGCAGGACGAAGAACAGTGCAGTCGTCGGCAAGGCCAGCAAGACCTCTTTTCGCGTCAGGTCACGGAGTTGTATCAAGTTCACGGAGTTTGGCTTTGCACTGCCTGTCTGCCGAAACCCATCGTCGAGCCTGTCAATTTGGATCACAACCTCTTTAACCGGGAAATGGCTCGTCTGGAGCAACAGGAAACGCTTTTTGATCTAAAACTTCCGCTAGAGCGCAAACCCACTTCTTTAGGGGTGGGATAGCTCCCTGCTCAAATAGCTTGCGCATCGCGTCTGGAAACAGATAGGAAAGAATAGTGGGGCTAGGCAGGAATCACAGTAATTCTCGCCACATCTTCATCATTAAAATATAAGGTAGACTAGAAAGAAAAAGCTTGCATGGGCGGATTCGCTGTGTAGATTGGAAGTGGGAAGTGGCTGTAATGGCCGCACCAAACACCCGCAGGGACGCGGGGAAGTGCGCGTCGAGAGGCAAGTCAGACGGGGGCAGCGAAGGCGTTGTTTTCCGCAGCCTCAATGAAACGCGAAGCGAGAATGACCAGCGAACCAACGGCAGCGGGATGGCCTGCTGAAAATGTTGGCGTAAGAGGTTCCCTCGCAGACTACCAGTTGGATTTATTCAGCTTGTAGAAAGCTCGGCGATGGCCGAGTAGTTCACTTCCGCTGAGGGAAGGCAAATTCGTTTTACCGACGCGGAGATTGGAAGAAAATATCAGTCAAAAAAATGCGCGTCTTTTGGGAACCTTTTCTGCCAACGAACGTGAGTTCACCTGTGAGATGAACGCAGTAATTAAAGGGGTTCAGCAATTGTCCTGTGTGTGAGGCGTGGGACGTTGCCCCCAAGAATTCTGAAAAACATAAAGGGCTTGGCTGTTGTGAGGGCAGCTAAGCCTTTTGTGTTTTTGCCTGACTTCCCATTGCCGTCGTTCCTCGTTGTATCTACTGGCCGGTAAGGATACGAAATTGTAATGTAGAGTAATTGTTGCCAATCACTTCCTCTCCACATCGCTAAATTACTTCGCTCGCGTTGCTTGGAGCGGAGAAGTGGAAAGGGACTTGAAACTAACTATAACTGGGTTGGTTGGGCTGCCTTCCACAATCAAGACAATCTCTTGGTCGCGCTGCCCCGCCATTGAGCGAGGTAAGCGTAGATTGATCTGATCCAATCCAACATATTCCTCCTGCGCTCCGGCGTACAGCACTTCAACTTTGGTGGAGCCGATCCAGGCACTGACTGCCTGCAAAGAACTTCGCGCACGAATCCCTGTCCCAAAAAGTAAGAGGAACACGTTGTCACTTTCCGGGCCAAGATCAATCGGAAGCGGAATGTATTTCTTTTGCGTCGCGTCATATTGTGCGACCGGTTCATAACGTTGCGTACCATTCGCACTCACCCGAAAGAGAGAGGCAGCAGCCACGCCCTGACCATCTTGATTAGCAGCAAAGATGCCCGGCGCAATGGATACGATCTGAACCGTGCCAACCGAGTTGATGCCGTTGCCATTCGTAATCGTAATCGTTGCTGGGCCGGTCGCGATGCCTGCCGGAAGTTGATAATTCACCTGCAAAGGTGACACATAAAAAAGTGGGCAAAGGCGTTGTGCCCCACCACTGTCCTTCACGGTTACAGTGGTACCGCCCAATTCCGTCGGTAAAGGGAGTTTCTGAACGGGCACACTCGTAGTCGCTAATTCTGTCCCAAAAGCGGAGACAATGGATTCGATGGCCACACTGCCAGTTGCGTAACTCGCGCCGGAAACATTCGCGACGACAGTGGTTGCCGCAAAATCCGCGACTTGATCCGCAGACAGGTTGCCAAATGTCCGCTTCGCAGGGGTAAAGTTATAATTTGCTTTGGTCGGCGTGATCGTGTAGTTGCCCGCGACTGGCACGCCGGAAAAACTGTAATTGCCGTTTTGATCCGTTGTTGTCACGCCCGTCTGCGCTCCTGAAAGTGACACTGTTACACCTGCAAGACTTGCACTCGACGCGGTAATCCGTCCAGTGATGGTGTACGTGAAATTTCCTTGTCGGACGGTATAAGGCTGTCCGGCGATCATCAATTGGCCGCTGCGATTCGCGCCGCTCGGATTAGCCGCCACGGAGAACTCTATGGTGCCATTACCGCGTCCACTATTACCCGAGGTAATAAATATCCAACTGGCATCACTGGTCGCTGTCCAACTGCAATCATTAGCAGCAGTCACCGTGGCGCGACTATTCCCCCCACTATTTGCAAACGTCTGGCCTTGCACCGTGACGCCATAGACACACGGATCGCCGAGGATGGCGAGGAAGGCTTCATTCGTACCCCGGAAGTTGCTTTGATAGGCGTTGACGGTTGGGAAATCATTTGCGAGTGTGATGCCGGTTACATAAATCCCCCCAGCGGCACCCATCGCAATGCCATAGCCTCGATCATGGTTTGAGCCCCCCAAATATGTCGAGAAAGTAAGCGAATTATTGACTGCTTCATTCGTATCAACGGTCGTCACGAAAGCATCGCCACAAAGATAAGACCCGCAACTCATTGTTCCAATAGCAGGTTTAACTGGTGCTTTGAGTGGGTAATCCGGCGAAGAAGTCTGCCCGGTTATAGCCGCCCTGCCAGTGGCATCAACCGCAATTGCCGTCCCCCAGTCTTGAGCTTTCCCGCCCAAGTACGTGGAATAAAGAATTGTGTTTGCCTGATTATTGAGCTTGGTAAGAAAAGCATTCAGATCGCCTTTGAGAGTGGTCTGAAACGCCTTCACAATTGGGTAGTTAGTAGAAGCGGTGCTGCCCGTAATGTACACATTTCCAGCGGGATCAAGCGCAACTGCCTGCCCTCGTTCGCTAGAACTGCCCCCTAAGAAGGTTGAGGAGATCAGGTTCGCACCATTAGGGGGCAACTTTGCAAGAAAGTTATCTGAACATGGTGCAGGTTGCGTCCCGCCACAGTTGCCACCCCCAATGGTTGGCTGTAGCGCATTAACAGTGGGGAAATTGGCGGAAGCCGTCGCGCCCACCACATAGATATTTCCAGCCTGATCTACGGTGATCCCATTGCCGCCTTCATCCCCATCACTGCCGCCCAAAAAGGTCGAGAAAATCAGGCCCGAACCATTCGCGTTGATTTTGGTCACAAACGCATCACCTGTGAAAATATTGCCCCCGCCATAAGTCGGCTGAAGGGCATTAAAGGTAGGAAAATTTGAGGAGCGAGTTTGACCCGTGAACACAGCATTGCCAGCCGTATCTACTGCAATACTGTTTCCTTGATCGTCTTCATTGCCACCCAGGTAGGTGGAATACATCAGTGCTGAACCACCTGGCGCAAGCTTTGCAACAAAGGCGTCCCACTTCCCCTGCCAAGTGCTTTGCAAGGCATTCGCGAGTGGGAAATTGGAAGATTCGGTTTGCCCGGTGATATACGCTGCGCCTGCCGTATCTACGGCGATGGAATTTCCCAGGTCATTTTTGTTACCGCCCAAAAAGGTCGAGTAAATCAACGACGAGCCATCGCCTTTCATTTTCACAACGAAGGCATCATTTTGCCCGCCGCTGCCGATATTGGGTTGCAGTGGATTTTGGGTGGGGAAATCACTGGAAGTTGTAAAACCCGTCAGGTAAATATTGCCGAACGAATCCAGCGCAATGCTTGTCGCTACATCTTGGCTGGAGCTGCCCAGATAGCTCGCATACGTCAGTACCGGGTCAATCACCAGCGGTTGCGTCGGATCGTATGCACCCACCGCAAAACTTACGACCCCGTCCGCATCCAACACATAATGCCCGGCGATCTCGCAGCGCTGTCCTTCCTGTTCCTGATACAAAATCGGTTTCTGTTGCCTCAGTTCATGCCCGTTCACCGTCAGCACCAAGTCTCCTGAATCGGCGAGCGTTACCATCTCAGTGCCTGCAAATCGCATTTTGATCTTGTGAGGATCAGCGCCCGGCGCAACCACAAAGTCATATTCCAGTTGTTGTTGTTTGCCGTAGTGAATCCAGTCTATCCCTTCGTACACCTGTTCATATTTCACCTTTTTGTAGGTGGGTACATTTGTGCGCCAGGCTTTGGGATCGTTCCCCTGAAAGTAATGGCTTTTGCCCAACAATTCTTCTTGTTCCTGTACGACCGGCGACGGATTGGCCCCGACTAATTGCAGCGCAACAAGTGCCGGATCACACGGGTGATTCGTTGATTCTGTTTGCTTCCCGCAATCACTTTTTCGCAATCCCAACAAAGCTTCTGTCGAGGTGAGAAAGAGTTGGTAGCCCTCCCCGCGCGCTAGAAATTTGACAGGGGTAGCGGCTTGCCCTTCGTTTGGCTCAAACTGTAATGGACGCTGTTGGATGGCTGTGAGTAACTGCGGCGTGAGCGGCAAGGCCGGATGAGGGCGACGCCAAACGTAGAGGCTCCCGGTGCCCAAAAGCAGGAATGAGGCCAGGCATAGTGTGATCCAAATGATTTTTTTGTGCATACACCTATCCTTTGAGTGAGGCAAAGTCTTGTTGGCACCATCCTCAAGCAAGCGGGTCTTCAATGAGGATGTCGGTCATCTTTGTGTACCCGTTGTAGCGAATGAAATCCAATCCCGCACCAATGCCAATGCGCGCGTTTGTGCCATCCATTCGGCATAAATGTATAATCCGATCATGGGGTAACTGCGAGGCAAGCTGATATTGAATATCCAGACCAAGGAAATCCCGCTTGAGGCGCGCAAACATTTGCTGTTGTTCTTGCGAGGTGCGGTAGTAATACCATTGCGGTGATGAATGGATTTCCGCTGCCAGGGTTTCAATTCGTATTTGGGGGCGAGTCTCTGGCGCTGCAACAATCAATTTCAGGTAGGCACGGAGCCGTTCCTCGTGATGGTCGGAACGAAGGTAGCGATCATTGATAGAGAGCGATTGCAAGGGGCGGCGAAAGATCCCGCCAAAAAGCTTTGCTTCGGTGATTCGCTCGCCTTCTCGTACACGAATGACTCGCACATGCGGAGGAAATTCAAGCTGCTCAGACTGGATCGCCTGAACGGGAAGGCTCCGCATCTGTTCCGCAATTGTTTTCACCGCATCGCTGTTAATGGTCGTTACCAAACCGTTACTTCCCACTTGTGCAGTCAGTCGTTTGTCTGTGCCGCTGATATGAATAGCGCGGTTACGCAATCCAGCCGGATCAATACACACGCTCCACATTGGCAGCAAGTTGTTTTCAATCAGACCCAGGCGCAAGCCATCGCGCACCAATAAAGATAAATGATTGATGAGTCCCGCCTCTTCCGGCTGCGCACGATTGATAGGCGGCAGCGATGTGACGAGCAACGTAACGGGAACGTTTCGCCGTAGCAGTTCCTGCAACATATCCAACCAATGCTGGCTTACGCCTTGCGGACGTTCACGTGTGATACTGGCGACGGCAATCAATACTTCCTGCTCGGCAGCCACAAGTTCCTGTGCGAACCAGCGAGGTTTGTCTATGGCTGACACAAAGGCGGCACTTGGTGCCAGATCATCCAGATTAGCGGGGAATGTCTCGTGGATGACAGACTCTAAAAATCGTGCGACGGGGCCGCGCTTTAATTCTTCCCAGTACATCTGATTGCCGTAGTTTCTCAGGCAATTCGGGCAACTGGTTTCGGCCTCGCATTCCGGGCATTGGGCGACAATGAGCGCCTGGCGCAAAACGGGTTCCAATTTTTCGGCAATCTGTCGGACGTGGCCGGCTCCCCCAGGAACATTGTCGAACAATACAATTTCCTGCGAAAAGTTATCTTCAGGGTTCGTTGAAGAATTCACCGTGAACGGGCGTACAACGCCATCCAAATCGCGTCGCTCAATTTGTAAGGCGAGGCTCGCGCCTTCTAACAACGCATACGTGAGCGAGCGCCAGAACGATAAATCCTGCCCTGAAGGCAAGGTCATCGCACTGGTATTTTCAAAACGTAAATGTAACGTATCGCTTTTGAAGGCGTGGCCTAAACCACCTGGTTGCGGCGTACCGTCGCAGTTTTTCTCGCCCCACGGAGTCGCGTGACGCTGGGCTTGCTGGCGTCTGCGATTGGTCTTGGGCGGTGGAACGTGCATCCCACATTTCCCACAAATCCAAAACCCATCCGGTTCCTCGCCACTGTTAATGGAAACCAGTTCGCCATCACGCCGGTAGGCATAATGAATAGAAGGCCGGTCATTCACAGTGATCGTTTCTTCTTTGACATTTTGTCCTGTTGCCAACAAGAAAGACCGCGAACGATTTACCCCCATATCCACCTGTAAACCTGCGCGTTGTAAACCTGCGGATAAGTCCGTCGTGAAACCATCGGGATCAATATAGCGAGAGGAATCTCCAGGGTCAGAATTGCCACAAACGCGACAAGCTCCGCTAATCGGCAAGCCGCCACGCTCGGAGCGATCCAGATGCCGACAGGTCTCACAGACACGGTATTCATAATCATTGAGTTCTTCTCGGATCGTCACGCCCACGCTACGCCACAGATGCTTATCAGCCACGATCTCAGCACCAGGGGCATATTCCACAATGGCGATTTTCTTATCGCGTTCCAGTCGTAACCATTCATTGGCATATCGCTCATCCCGGTATTGACGGCCTGCGGGCAAACGAAGCGCCACCAAATCAATCGGAAAAGAGTAGCTCGGCAACACGCCTTCACGACAAAGAAAATCAATGAGCGATTCGTTGCATAAGCGGTCACGCAAGGCCGCAAAGCGCGCGAACAACTTGTTCGCATTTTCGCGCTCATTGCGGTCGCGTGTGTTTCTCATTGCTTCAATGGCGTTGTCACAGAGACGATCATATTCGCTAACCCATCGTTCAAAATCCTGGCGGCGTGCAGCGAGAGCAGTGGTGAGCTGGGGTAAGTACGCTTCCGGGGCTTGCCTTTCAGCGTCAGGGTTTTCCAGAAAGAAGTTTTGGACGATGTCATTTATTTCCGTCGTGCGTTCATTTCGCCATTGTTCTAAGAAATCCACATGCCGCCCATCGGGCAGGTTCGGAGCGAAAAATGCGCCTGTACGCATAATATCGGTTCGCCCCTGCTGGGAGAGCCAACGGAAGAAATGCCCCAGTAAGGTCGCATTCAAATGCCTGCCCAAAATAATGCGGTTGTTCACCGCCAACTGTGGAACTGCCACTTCGCCGGCAATGATGCGGGTGGGACTAGAGAAATAAACACGGTCATGCGGGCGTGGCGCGGCGTAAGTCAAAATAAACGCTGCACCGCTCGCACGGCGTCCTGCGCGCCCTGCACGTTGGCGATAATTTGCCACGCCGGGAGGAACGTTATTGAGTACGACGGTTTGCAACTCCCCCACGTCTACGCCCATCTCGAAGGTGGTAGAGCAACTAAGAACATTGATGTCACCCTTGATAAATTTTTCCTGGTATTCGCGCCCGGCTTCGGGTTGGAGTTGGGCGGTGTGTTCTTCCACACGCATCGCCACTGGCGTCCGGCTGAATAAGGCGCGGTAATGATCTTCGGTGGCTTCATCTACTGCGAACGATTCCAGTTGTCCTTCACATCCACGCGACGGACAGAGACAAACATCCTCTCCCAAAAAGCGCGTGGACAACCGCAAACAACGATTGCAGCGATACCATTGATTTCCTGCCGGAAAGATCAAACGCTGGTAATTGATCTGGCAGGCTCCTGACTCTGTGCCGACAAACACGCGATGCCGATTGATCCATTGCCAGGCGTGCATTAGCGCATCCTGGACATCAGCGACGTCCGTGCTCTTTCCTCTGGCTGCCAAAATTCGCCGCACATAATCAAATCGCGCCTGACGCTGGGCATATTGTTCTTTGTCGCTCACCCAATTTTTTTCGTATTGACTTCGCGTGGAACCACTCAAGCGGTAATAAATCGTCGCATTGGAATGACCGAAAATCTCATCTCGTGGATCAACGCCATCCGGCATCGTTACTGCCTTATCCAACCGCACCGTATCCAGCAAGGCTTGCAGCACCGTCATCATTGTTTGTGGTGCAAGTCCAAACTCAGTGCAAAGAGATTCATCCGGCAAAATGTCCGTGGGAAAATGAACATCACAACCGACTAGACCAAGCGCCCACAGCGAATGGCGGGGGTCTGTCCGACTACAAAACTCGGCCACGATCCGTTTTACCGCTTCCTGCTTGCGGCGGCGTCTTTCTGCACCTGTCGCGTATTGTGCCTGTTCCCCATACAGCCCATACGCTTCAGCTAAATTGACACACTGATCCGCCAAATCTTCCAGATCGGGAACGCGACCTTTTTGATTTAAGTCAGCCGCCGCCTGCGCGATCAAATGACGATAGAGTGTGCTGTCCACACTGGACTGCAAATAAGCTGCATAACGTGCAGCTCCCTGTCGGCTATCGGCAAACGTCAGCAATTTTCTACCTTCCCCACTTTTGCTGCGGATTTCCGGGCGTGGGCTAGGCGGCGAAAGCCGATAGAGTTCTTCGGTCAGAACCGCTAACGGCGCACTGCTTCCGACTTTAATCGAGGTGACAATTTCTCTTTGTGCAAGCGTGCGCGCCTGGCAGCGCGGGCAGGAACCGAGCGTTTCTTTCGGCTGTCCATTAGCATCCTCAATTTGGTGCAGTGTTGCCAAACAAGCATCACTATGGCAATGGCAATCATCCCGCTGGCGACGACAATGTAAACAAATCTTTACTTTACCGGACGAGCTTGTATCATCGCTCTCTTCCGGCTCACTTTCGTCATTGGCATCAAAATCAAACATTAGCGGTTGCCAGGTAAAATAGCGTTGTCCAGAGGTGTCGCTCTCAAAACGCCCTTCTGTGTGATAGACGCCTTCGCGCCGAAAGGCCCGCACATACGGCTGCCCGCAATTGCGACAGGCCGTCAATTCAAACGCCGCCGCATTGCAATGAGGACATTGTTCGCGTTTGGATAAGAAAAGATGGCTCCATCCGGTAGTTCCTTCCGGCGCTTTACAATCAGGATTCAGGCACAACCAGGCACCTTGTGGCGCACGTGCGAACAAATGATACCGCGCCGGTAAAAGTGGCACCGTGTCAGCGGACTCGCGCGCCATCGCCCCGATTTCGACTAATCGGCAAACCGCTTCGGCAGTTTGTTCATCCTCTGCTTGTTCTCTCGTGGCGGCTTCAGCACCGAATAACGCTTGTCCGGCCTCATGCAATTCGATGGGATCTTTGCGCATCAGTTGGCGTAATTGTGCAAGCTGCGGATTCGCCTGAAAGACCGCATACAAAAAACGGCTCACGTTGTCGCCCGCTTGTTGCCGAGCCGCAGCAATTCGCTCCGGCGTTGCCAATTTACAATTTAGAAATTCAGCGGCAGCCTCTGCGATCAGGGTGGCGTTCCGCTTTTGCCCAGAGCCAATGGCTTGGCGCAAGCGTTCCCGTAATGCGCCGGAAAGTTGGAGCCACGCATCTAACGTCGGGGTAGGATCAGTTGCATTGTGCAACGTTGTCAGATCGAGCGGGTTGCCGAAAATCACATCCTTCTCAAGAAAATCTTCGCCAAAAAGACTGCTGGCAAAACTGGCTGCCGCCTCACGATCATTTTCCGTAAGTGTGGCGCTCGTAGCGATGCAGCGGATTTCTCCGCGTCGTTTCTCCAATCGCTGTTTGAGCCGACGCAGGAGCATTGAAACCTCAATCCCTTGTGCGCCGGTGTAAGTATGCGCTTCGTCCAAACAAAGAAACTGTAATCGGCTGGTATCAAAGATCGGCGAATCTTCCGGGCGCAACAGCAAATATTCCAACATCGCGTAGTTGGTAATCAGAATCTGTGGCGGATTTGGTGCAATCCCGCGATTTGGGTTCCCGCGAATGGTTTCGCGGGAAATAACTTCATTGGCTGGCGCAGTAGGATTCGCTTTTTTGCCCTCTGCATCGGTCTTCTTTAATTCGCTGGTGTAGCGGCCAAAGGTAATGTTCGTGCCTGCCAACAGATTGCGGAGCCGATCCAGTTGATCATTCACGAGCGCGTTCATCGGGTAAATCAACAAGGCCCGCACGCCGGGCGCAGGATCACTTAGCAAATCGTGCAGAATCGGAATCAGGAAGCACTCTGTCTTTCCGCTTCCTGTCCCAGAAGCGACAACGATGTTGCGCTGCTCGCTCAGCAGGGTTCGTACCGCTTTTTCCTGATGCGAATACAAAGGGCGATCTGGCGGGAGCGGGCGATCAACGATGGGCAAATCTTCGCGCAAGCGACAGAGTGTCCTGTTCACAATCCCTTCATCGGCTAACGCACGGATCGTAGCGCCCGGCGTGTAGGGCGGATTCAATTCCAGAAATGGGCCGCGAAACAGCACACCCGGCGCTTCCAGATTGCGTCGAATGGCGTTACCCAAAGTAGCATCACTACGCTCGACATTGAACGTGGTCAGCAAATAACGAATGAAATTTTGGCGCAGCGTTTCCGTCATTTGAATTGCATTCATACTGGTATTCATCGTTCGTACCCCGAGTGAAGTTATAAGGTTTCGCCGACAGCGATTTTGGCTTTTTCGCCGACAGTAAATTTGCGACTCTGCCCGCTTGGAGCAGCCTGAAGAGAGGTTCTTTGCCTGTACCCAGAAATGGGCAAATGGCGATTGACCGGGATCAGAAACCGGACGTCCGCGTAACGATCAAACTGAAATTGCGCGGTAGGAATAGTTTCTGTGCCGACTGTGGTGTCCGTAAAGGCTTCGAGCGCGCCCGGCCCATAATCTGCATGAAAGACTTGTTGCCCGACACGCATATCGCGGATTCGCTCTCCTGCGTCATCAAAGCGACCTGCTGATTTTTTCGTGACGACCAATAAAAGTAAGGTATGCGTGCGCTGTTGATGTTTGACGACGATACGAATCGGTACTTGCTGTGCAGCACTGCGGGCAACAAAATCGCTCAGGCTACCAAGACGAGTTTGTAGCCCTGCTTTTTCTCGAAACTGCCCCGACAGAAATTTTGTCTCGCCGGCAAAAAGATGATATTCCGCTTCCGGGATAGCTTCGATAGTCAACCAATCACGATATGAGAGTTTCTCTTCCGGGAAGATTGGCGGTGGCGCGTCCCAGGATTCAGAAGATTGCGGAGTGTGAATTCTGGCGCGCAGAAGATGAGGATACCAACGTAAGGGCAAGCGAAAATGCCCGAAATCCAGCGTTGCTTCAAATTCCGTCTCGCGTCCGGCCCATTGAATCTCGTGTAGCCCCGGCAGAATGCAGACCACTTTTCCCTCCCTGCTGGTAAGCTGATGCGTCACCGCACAATTTACCTGTACATGCGGCGCGTCTTCTGCTGTGTAGAGCGTGGAAGCAAATTCTGCGGATGATGGCGACAGGTGTAGCGCAGGTACAAGATTAAATTCCAATGGCAGATACTGCGCGCTTTGTAAGCCGCGTAACAGCTTAATGCGGAAACGCCCAATCGTATTTGCAGGGAGAAGATTCTCTAATTGAATTCGCAATTTCTGCCTGGTTTCAGACCAGATGGCAAAGTCTTCCTGGCGCAAATTTTGTAGTGAATATAATTGCGCTACCTCATCTTCCTCACACGTAGGCGTCAAATTTCGTAGTTGCAATTGCAAGTGCTTGATCTCTTCCCAAGACTGCGCCGTGAGCGTAACTTCTGGTGCTGCCCCTGTAAACGTGGCTATCCCACGGGGATCGTCGGCCTCTGATAACAGGTTTCCTTCCAAACGAAGCTGGTTGAGTGATCCTTCGGCTAGGGGTATTCGCTCAGGGACTTCTTCCTTGCCTGCGGAGGGAACAAAGACTTGCAGGGGAGGCGAAAGCTCCGCTAGTAACGCCTGATAGTTTTCAAAATAGCGTGGAGGATAGTATTTGCGCAGCGGTTTCACTACAGCTTCCGCCTCGCGTAATTGGCAGTCATTGCGCAAGAGGAAAAGGTATTCGCCAGTGGGTATTCCACGCTCTATGGGCACATGCATGGCCAATGTGCCTGCGGCATTCAACTGGAAAAATAAGACTTTTCCTTCCAGCGGTGCAATTTTCCAACTCCTCAAACAGACATTATTCTCAGCCCGCAATTCGACTTTCAACGAGCTTGCCTGATGTAGGGGGAGCCGTGCGAGATAGGTTGGTTCAATTTCCCATCGTCCATCGCGCCGCTGTGTCTGAAGAGGAAAACTTTCTGGCCCTACCACAAACGCTGCGGGGCGCGATGAACTGATGACATTTTGGCGTGGGATATACATCCGCATTTGACGTGCTTTGACATCCCATTGCCAACGAGGTGTGACAAACAAAGAACGATTGAGCCCCGCCCCTTCATCTCGGGTGGCCTCAGTCGTCATCAGCTTGCTCCAAATTTCGCGCTGCACAGGACGATCCTCAAGTAGGCAATCTATCTGTTGGGAAAGGAAAACGCCGCGCTGATGTAAGTGCGCAGCTTCGCATAAATCCTGCACTAGCTGTGCCGCCAATCTACGCGAATGGATGTCATTAACGAAACGACAAACTGCTTTGGTCATCCTCATCTTACTGGCGGCAAGCTGAAGCTGTCGTTCAATTTCGCTGATCTCCAAATCAGCGACGGCATCCCAACCTGCTCCTTGCCCAATATGCCGCAATAACGACACCATCTCTGGCACACAAACCTGCGGAATGATCGCGTGAAAGGAAATCGGTGTCAGACAGGCATATCCTTCAGCCGGAAAGTACAGGGGAGCGAGATTGCGCCGTGCTTCGTAAAAGCGTTGGCGACAAGCGTTCTGATTGAGGGCATCATTGCGCAATCCTAAGCGGTGTAAAAAAACTGACCAGAAACCTGCCATAGAGGTATCTTCATAGCGAGCGCAAAAAACCAGTAAAGCCACAAAAACTCGATCAGGAATTTTGGCCAGATTGCTTCGCTGTTCCTGGAGCATTCCCCGTACCGCTTCACCATTTTGCGTGTATTCCGCTGGCGAGAATTTCAATTCACCGACTAGCCCTACAGAAGCGAAGGATCGCTCCAAACTCTTCTCTGCTTTGGCAAGATGAATGCGATGGGTTGTTTCAGACATCGTCCCCATAGGCTTTGGACAATCGTTTGCTGAGTTCAGGTCTGCTTGTATAGCCAGTTTGATCTCAACCTTGTGATCCGCAAAAGGCTCACCTGCGGCTGAAAAGACGGTTACTGGATTATTGGGGCACAAATGATCGAGCCGAGGCTGCGTCACTATGGGCGAGGATACGGCTCTGACTGGGACACGAAGATAGCCTATGTTAGAAGGCAAGGAATTGCAATAAACCGTTGCCTTGGTCGAAAGACTTTGCGCCCCATGGAGAGCACGCCGTTTTTTTACACGCACAAGTTTCATATTGCTCCTGTAGTTTTTTCAGCTCATCTAATAGCTGCGCCAATAGCATTCGCGGCCTGCGTAAAGGAGTTTTCAAGAGGAGTTATTCCGGCAGGTAACAATGGAGGGGCCGTTTCATAGCGCAGTCGGTGAAACACATCGCGCACACATACGACGTCGCGCATGCAATACTGCGCGATTTCTTCGTGCCGACCTTGTTGATAGAGGTCATACACATTGTCTCCGGTCACACCGGCTGCTTTAGGAGAAGGAACGGCTAAGGCTTGGGCCAAGTCATGCAAAGAAATGCGATGCCGCCAGCACGACCATTCCCACATGGTGTCAAAAATGGGTTGGGATTGAAACCGACGAAATGACAGATGAATCGTCGGTTTGATCTGATGAATGATGGAACGTTTATAAATAAACGGTAAATCAAAATCGAGAAGGTTATGCCCAATGAACAAATCGTGGCTGGGTTTAAAGTCCGCCACCAACTTCCAAAAAGACCGCAACGTCCGCGCTTCATCCAAATGGTATTGGCGTGTCTCGCGGTCACGCCCTAAACATCCTTGCTGCAAAATGGCACCGTTCTCCTCGATCAGTAGGCCAATCGTGAGAATTCGTCCGCGCTCCCCGTGCAACGCACCGTTGCGATATTCTTCATCTGCCATCATAGCTAGATCGTCGTCATTGATCGTTTCCTGCATTGTGAGTTTTTGTTGCCGCAGGGCTTGCAAAATGACCGTCTTGGTTTCTTCAGTGGGTGGTAAAGTTTCAATATCCAAATAAATTCTTTTGCTCATCATAAAATCTCCTGGTGAGGAGGGATCGTTTAGCAAAGCAATTCGTTCCCTTCTGTAATTGCAACAGAGAATTCGTGTTGCGACTGCCTCTTCTGCATTTCTTGTGCCAGCACTTAGAAGCCAAAAACATCAATAAAATAGGGCCAATCACTCGCCTCTTATAAGATTTCTTGTATTTATAGAAATTTTCTTGTAGGTTGCAATAATGGACAAAATCTTATTAGCGTGGATGGGATCAGCAGACTTGCGAGCGGCTGAAAGTGCAGCAGGGGCAGGTCTAGGCCCAATTTGTGCGGCAATCAAAACACGCACGTACGACCAGATCGAACTGCTCTCAAATTATCCTAAAGAGAAAAGTCAGAATTTTATAAATTGGTTGGAAACACAGACAGCCACTCCGATTTCGTGGTACCCGATCAACCTCACATCACCAACAAATTTTGGGGAAATCTATGAAGCTGTCGTGCGCTTGATCCAAAATCTTCATCGTCAGGCTGGGGCCAATGTCAGGTTTACGTTTCACCTCAGTCCGGGAACTCCAGCGATGAGCGCAGTCTGGATAATCCTGGCCAAAACGCGATTCCCGGCTGAACTTCTCGAATCTTCTCCTGAAGCAGGGGTGCGAACCGCCGCTGTTCCATTCGACATTTCTGCCGAGTATATCCCTGAGTTATTGCGCCGACCAGATAATGAGTTGCAACGATTGAGCGCAGGAGCCGCACCCGAAACAGCAGCATTTGCCGACATCATTCATCAAAGCAAAGAGATGAAGAAAATTCTTGCTTTGGCGCGCAAGGTGGCTATCCGCAAAGTTCCGGTGTTAATTGAAGGTGAATCCGGCACGGGCAAAGAACTACTCGCCAGAGCTATCCACAATGCTAGTCTGCGCCAACATAAGCCATTCATCCCCGTCAATTGTGGCGCGATACCACACGATCTGATTGAGTCAGAGCTTTTTGGGCATCGGAAGGGATCATTTACCGGAGCGACGGAAACACGACAAGGGCATTTCGTAAAAGCGAATGGCGGCACGATTTTTCTGGATGAAGTTGGCGAGCTCCCCCTGCCAGCACAAGTTAAATTGTTGCGGGTCATTCAAGAACAGGAGGTCACACCGCTTGGTGCCAGCAAGCCGGAAAAGATTGATGTGCGTATCCTGAGCGCTACCAATCGCACCCTCATACAGGAAGTTGCACAGAAAACTTTTCGGGAAGATTTGTTCTACCGTCTGGCCGTGTTTGTTTTACGACTGCCGCCGCTGCGAGAACGCCAGGGCGACATTGGCCTCTTGCTGGATAAAATGCTCGACAAGTTGAATCAGGAAAGTGCTGAAGAACTTGGGTTGGAACAGAAGAAACTGTCGCCGGGAGCCAGGAACCTCTTACTCAATCATTCCTGGCCCGGCAATATTCGAGAGTTACAGAACACGCTAGTACGGGCAGCAGTAATTGCTAGCGGCTCCAAAATCACGGAAGCAGAAATGCAAAGTGCGATGCTTCCTGTTCCAATTGCCCCGACAGAACAAATCTTGCATCAACCGCTGGGAGGAAAATTTGATTTGCAAAAAGTCATAGCAGAAGTCGCCACGCACTACCTACGACGCGCGATGTCAGAAGCGCATAACAATAAAACCGAAGCCACCAAACTCGTAGGGCTTCCCAGCTATCAAACGCTGACCAATTGGCTCAAGAAGTACGGACTTGAAAAAGAAGGGTAACCCTCACAACTCAGTTTCCGTTAGTCGGCACCTGAAAGATGTCTACCTTCGTTTCCATACACTTGCGCAAGCTGAGATCAAACATGCCAATATCGAAATAGCCATTTGGCTTTTGGTAAAAATCCAAGCCGCGCCCAATTTTGATGACCCATCCGTTATTCAAGCGTATTTCGCGGTCGTGCAGGTTCGGATTGACCTGCACCGCAAAGGTAACATCAAATTCCAGCAAGCTCTGCTGAATTTCATCCAGTTTCTCCTGGATTGAAACTGTATCCGGGTCAGCATCAAATTTAGTGACCAGCGTAATCCGTTTGAAGGTTCCTGCTTTGACGAAGAGTTCACAGAGGCGGGTAAAATTTTGAATCTGATGAGTCAGGCGGATATAGGTATCCTCAACGATCACCTCACTGGCACCGCGTAAATATGGCCCGATGATGGATTCATAGCTGTACCCCGTAGCGTCATACGTGATCGTAAAATGCTGCTCTTTCAATTCCGGTTCAGCAGTTTCCGTCACAGTCTCTGCTGGCTT
Organism: Acidobacteriota bacterium; assembly: GCA_018268995.1. Classification (GTDB taxonomy): domain Bacteria; phylum Acidobacteriota; class Blastocatellia; order RBC074; family RBC074; genus JAFDVL01. The sequence continues at coordinate 120,830 of JAFDVL010000030.1, forward strand.
AATCTCATTCTCTGACTTTATCTCTGCATTTTTTGATGTTGTCCGTTGGTATTTGCGGACTGGTGATTGTGTGGCAGGCGCATCTTTAGATTCTGGGCAATAAACAACGACTTCGGCACCGGCCTTATTGAAATACGACAAGTGAATCTTGGCGTACTCCTCGTCGGGTTTGCGTTTGTTCAATTGCTCTTTTACGCGACGGCGACATTCCACAGCGTAAGCAACATACTCATCAAACTCCTCATCGCTTGGGCTATTCGCTGGGTGTAGGATTTTCAGCAACGCACAAACCGTTTTCTTAATGCCTTTTTCGTCGCGCCCCTCAACCGCTTTGCCGAGCCGAATACGCTTGTTGACCTCTTCGTAGCGGTTCGTATGCGCGAACATATAGTGAAAGGCTTCGGCCAGGTAATCGGTAATAAAGCCGAAATTGTTGGTCAAAAATTCGCTGCTGTTTTTGGGCATTTCCCAGCCTGGCAAATAGCAGGCGAAACGGTCTATCACCGCCAAATCAAACTCTGGTGGCATCGGCTGAAATAGATCGTGAACGGGCGAATGCACGATTTGTTGGACAGACAGATCAATGTTGCCGACGAAGGCCAAGCTCGCATTCGCAATGACTTCTGTCCCGCGCGAAAAACGGCCATTCGCCATGTAATCTTTCATGATCTGAATTGTGTCCTGGTCGCGCACTTTGATGCCAGCGACTTCGTCAAAGGCGACCGTATCCCAAAAGCCGACCAATCCTACTTTGCCACGAGCGTTGTTATAAAACAGCGTGGCTTTGGTCGCTTGTCCGCCGCTCACTAAAGTTGAATATGGCGAGAATTCGCTGAAGAAATACGACTTGCCTGTGCTGCGTGGGCCTAATTCGATGAAGTTGAAATTTGATTCGACCAGTGGTGCTAAGCGAGCGACGAAATGAAGCTTCAGGCGTGTAGTCAATTTGCTTGGCTCTAAGCCAACCGAGCGCATGATCAGATCGAGCCATTCATCGCGTGTGAATTCATTGCGGCCCTGTCCGTATTGCGCAAAATCAAAGCGGCTGATTTGAATGGGACGTAACTCTTCGATGTAGAAGGCATAGTCATCATCCTCAACATCATTGTGAACGACGGTTACTTCCGCCCAGATGCCGCCTTCCAACAAACGATCATTGTCCTTGTAATACTTTTGCCCGATGGCGATGCGGTTAGAATTGAAGTTTTCCAGCGCAGCCCAATGCCGTTTTTCTTTTTCGACGTAACGCACATGCACTTTATCAATGAATCGGTGTTTGCCCTTGGTCGCCACTTTCGACTGGGCAGCATTGGCTTCATCAGGGCGCACATAATTTTCCTGCAAAGTGGCTAACACGGCTTCCATTCCAGCATCAATTTCGGCGGGTTCGTTACTGGCGCAGTATTTCGCTAGCAAGAACTCCAACACAAAGGTTGGCACATTCGTCCCTTTTTTGATGCGGTGCAGCAAGTCCTTGCGCACGACTTTTCCATCAAATACGTGATTGAGTTTTTGATCTAATGCGTCCATGAATTACACCGTGTAATCAGTTTCTAAATTGAGGCTGCTGTATGCAGCCATCGTTTTGGGGTTCAATGCTTTGACAATGACTTTACTGTCATTATCTGCGTGCATGCGCAACACCACTTGAACCGATTGATTGGGTTTGATCGTAATCGTTCCCGTTGCTGCATTCACTTCGCCGCCTGGTCGAGGCTCGCCAACGACGTCTCCTTTTTCGTTTTGCGCTTCTAACAGGACTTCTAATTCCTGTGCAAAGAGATCGTCGGTATAAACAGTTATGTCAATAACAGGCAGGCGCGTCGTGATGCGCTTGGCTCCATTCTTGTAATTCATCTCGACTTTGAATTTCTGCTTGTCGGTTGCCGCAGCTTCCAACCGCATAACCAACACAGGGACGACCGCTTCCGCCAACGATGCGCCGCCGTGAAAATAGAGATGTCCGTCCCGATACGGGGCGTAACTTCGCGGCACGGCACATTTGGCAAACGTGCCACGAATGCCCAGCCGATCTGCGACAATGACGGTGCTGTGATTGTCGCTGTCACCTGTGCCTAACAACATGCGGTCGTGTGCGTTAATCAGCCAATTTCCTTGCGGCTTTTGGCAAACGTCTCCTGCTTCGGCGTGGGTGTTGAGGAAGAATCCGTGATCCGTAACGATGACGGCTTCGTGAAAGCCTAGTCCACGCAGCTTATGCAGTGCGGCACGAATCATATTCAAGGTGCTGGGAATTAGCCCTAGCGTGGTTTCCGGGTTATTTTCCAACTGGCTGTCAATTTCGGTGCTACGCAACACAAACAGGGTAACTGTTGGGGCAATCCTGGGTCTGCCTCTCACAAAATCGTTGAGCGTCATTTCCGCGAACATATCTCCAAACCGTTTGCGCAACACATCCATTCGCTGCGTGACATTAGTAACGGGCTGCCCTGCCAATTTCGGCACCAGCGATTCCTTCTCATATTCCAATGTCAGATCAGCTTTGGCTCCCGGCAACAGGCTCGCCATTCCCACCGGCGTGATCGTAGGCAATTGGGCAAAGGCTGCGTGTAATTCCACCGCGCCATCGTCTTCCAGCAATTTTTCTAATGCCACGCCCAACTCGTAACGCAGCGCGTCCACCATAAAATAGGCAACGCGCTTCCCGCGATCTTTCAATCGCTCACCGACAAAGCGATCAAATACGTCGCCATTCACCAGCCTTCCTTCCGGGGGCCAGCCCTGTGTTTCCAGGTGCCTCACGAAAGCGGTTTGCACCTTCTGAATCAGCCGACGATAGGCTTTACGAGCTTGGTTTACGACTTCGGTCATCAACTCGTAAGGGTCGTGAAAGTCGCCTACTGATTGCTCAAATTCGCGCTGCAACTGATCCACTTCGCGCAGACTGCTGACATAAAAATCAATCAAGGATGTTTGTGTGCGCTGATGTTCGGGCAATTGGTTATCGTGTACATCACAGGCTTCGATCAATTTCAGTGCGGCTTGGATTAATTCCCATTGTTCCTGGCTTTCGCCTTTGCTTAACCAGACGGAGCGTTTGTGGCGGCTTAGGTATTGGCGCGGCACATCTAAATCATTCTTGCTCAAGCCCTCAATCGCACGGCGCAGGAAGGTGCGCTCTTCAAAGTAAAATGTATCGCGCTCGCCCAGGTCTTCGATGGTGCGGCATTGGTTTGGTAGATCAAATTCTTTCTCGATGCGCTCGGCTTCTTCGATGTATTTCGCACGATAACGCACGTCACTGCGCAACCGATCACAGACATCATTGATGAGCGTTTTTGCTTCCCGCTTGGCACACGGAACCGTCGCCAACGATGGGGGTAACTCGCCCGGCAAATCGAAGACGAATTCACTGAACAACAAAAAGCGCCACAACTCTTCGGCAATCGGCGACCAGGTTTTGCCGCGTGTTTTCAGTTCCAGCCCGATGGTGGCCTTCAGCAAATCACGCGCTTCTTTGCTCCATCCTTCTTGTTCTTTCAGGGCGTTGCTCTGCGTTTCGGTCGGCGCAAGCAATGCGATCAAAATATCGTAGGCAGATTCTGCCTTGAGCGTAGCGCGCAACAATGGCCAGTTTTGACCGCCGCCAATCGCGTCAATTACGTCGAACGATGGCGCAGGATTTTCAGCAAAGATTTTCCGAATCTCGGTCGCGTAATCCGGCTTGGCTTTTAGGCAGAGGGTGAGATATTCGTCGCCGTCATCGTCCAGGCGGGGAAAGACCGAGCCACACGCTTCGTACAACGTGAACGGATCGTGCTGTCGTTGTGGATCGTTGGCTGGTCGTTTCGCCGGAACGTAGACAATCATCCCTTCCAGCTTGGTGTTTGGCTCGCCGAGTTTTCGTAAGGTATCGAGCGCGGTGGTGCGGCTTTCGATGCTGCTTTCGCTGGCGTCAATGACGATGCGGGTGTCGGTTTTGAGGCCGTGACATAGTTCTCGATAACGCCGCTCAGGATCGTACACGACCAGCACAGAGGTTTGTTTTAAGCGCGCAAGGAAAATTTCAGTTTGAATGTATTCTGCAATTTTCATGGTGATTACATCTGGTTACGCCGACGTTGGCACGCCACGCCGTCGCGCAACTTCGTTGGTGATTTCTTCTTCAATGCTGATTCGTTTGCGCCACTCATCACTTGGATGCTGTACCCAGAAGAATTTGCGCAAGCCCTGGGTTTCGGCCATCGTCACGTCTTTGGTGCATTTCTCGACGACGCGCTCTGGCCACAGCGCCAATGCCAAGGCCAAATCATCGTGGTCACCGCGTTCGAGTTCGGCCCAGACTTCGGCGAAGGATTTTGCGCGTCCACTTAGTGCAGCTTCTAACATCGTGCCAACTTCGCCGCAGCCTTTGTTCACGATTTCCTTGATGAATTTTTCGCGGGCGGCTTTGGTCTTTTTCGGCGGCAGCTTGACGTTCAGCCGCTGCGCCAGCACGGGTGATTCCCAAACGACTTCGGCCATGCGTGTGGGGTAAAGCAAGAGCGTCAACTCACGATCATCAAAAGCACCTGCCGCCAGTTGATCGCCGATGTCGGTGGCACTGATGGTGTTGCCTTGCGCAAATTCCGCCAGCAATTGGCGGACGCGATCTCGTGCGGTGGATCGTTGCCGTTCGATTTGTGTTTTGATTTCCTGCTGGGGTGATTGCAACGCACGCCAGCCGCTCACGTCTTCCACCCAGAACAAATCTTCCAGGTCGTGCGCGATAGCCAGGCTGCGGTCTTTGGTGCATTTGGGGACGATGCGCGCAGGCCAGATCGTCATCGCCAGATGCGCCCAATCGTAATCGCCTTTTTCCAAGGTGCCCCAAGTCTCTTTCAGCGTCTTCTGCCATTTGGGCAGGCGGAAGAGTGACCAGAGCGGCGCGGCGGTGATTTGCACGCCGTCGTTCAGGTTCGGACGCCACGGCAGTTGCGCCAGCCGCAACAATTCATCGCGCAGTTCCTGCAACTCCAACTCGAAATCCTGCAACCGCTCGAATTCCTTATCTTCGTCGCGGCTGCGGTTCGCGCCCTTCGCGCGAAGCCCATTGACCAGCGGCGTGATTTCATTTTTCAGCTTCGGTTCGATGAAGTTGTTGACGCAACTGTACAGCGTCTGATCGTTCAGTCGGTGGTAATAAAGCCAGAGCGTGTAGCCGCCCGATTTGGTAGATAGCGGCCAATAGATCGGCGCTTGGCGGCGGCTCTTGGAATAGCGTTGCAGGTGGTCGGCGAAAAAGCCCGCCGATTTGCGGAAGTAATCGCGCAGCGTTTTGACGCCGAGGATTTCGCAGGCTTCCTGTTCGATGGCGTCAAAACGGTCTTGCCAAATCACTTGCAAGGCTTCGCGGATGCGCCGCTCAATGTCTTCGGCGTGGCCTTTGTCGTCCACCAGAATGCCAGGCCAGGAAATGCGCAGCGGGTAGTTGGAAGGAACATCGGATGGTGCGGCGGGCAGCCCTTGCTCGTTTTGCAGCATGCCGGGCGGACAGCGGGGCAACGGCGCAAAAGGATCGGACAGGTCGGGCGCACGTTTTTCGCCTGTGGCAAAGCAGATGTCCCACCGACCAAAGGCGCAGCCTAATACGTGTGACACTGTTAATTCTCTCTGCCCGCGTTCTGACTTGTTAAGGACAAGCTCAGCGCTTTCGTCATCATCCCCTTCTTCATCCTCTTCCTCGGCCTCGCTCAAGTTCATTCTTGCTACCAAGGCCTCTTCTAATTCGTGATGCAGTTCGAGGGCTTCGGCATGATCTAATCCAAAGCAAGATTCGATCTGAGATTCAAAATCAATACCAAGCAAGCTCGCCCAATCAAGACTAACCGCATTATTTTGATCTTCAAGGGAAATACTGAATGGTTTGACGTACTCGAAAAATGGTTCGTGTCCTTGATACTCATTGCGACGTTGTTCAGATTCCTTTCTAACAAAATCATCCAGTCGGGTAGAAAGATGTTGGGTGATTTCTGGCCAAGGGAATAGTTTTACTTTTCCTTCAAGAAAATTTGGGCGTGTGAACCAATCACCGTAAAACCGCATAAATGCGGAAGCGGTACGTGATGCGCTAATGGCAAGTGATACGAATTGATTTCCATCATTCGGAAACGCCATCGGGCGGCTACCTGTCGGAATACATCCTTGAGGAATTGCATAAGGAATAAAACGAGCAGCACGGCGTGTCCAACTCATTCCAGGTCTAAAATAAAAATCTTCTGCCTGTATTAGCCGGGAAGGAGAGCCATATTTGGTAACATACTGCCGAAGCTCTCTTCCATTTCTCGACCAATTTAAGGCAACAAGTAGAGGTGAGAACCAAGGTTGAGAGGAACCACTTAACACCAATGGAACCCATTTTGAAAGTTCTCGCCTTTCGGCTGATTCCTTGTGGGAAATCCCCGGCGTGAATGCTGCTTGTGGAATTTCCCATAAGGCTCGAACGAACCGAAAGTTATCTCCTGTTCTAAGCCCTTTGCGAACTTGTGCTGCGTTGGGTTCAAAACTTGGCCACTTTGATAGTTTGCGTAAAGTCTCTGATTTTGCCCAATAAACGAAGGGGGCATCTGGCAACGAAGCGAACTGCTTATAACCAGCCCAATAAACGATTTTCTCCTGATTGCTACCTGCTTGAATACTCTCAATTGCCTTGGCAAGCCAAGGCTGCTTATCTCGTTGTACTAGGAGTCGCAGGAAAGGAGAGGTAGTGTTTAGGCTGTCAGAGGACTGGCTACGTTGCAGCACATAAGCAGCAGCTTCAACAGTTGCATTGTCCATGACCCCACCACCAAAATCAGAAAAGCACAATAATCGAGCTTCTTTGTTAAGTACCTTCTGTCGCCAGTCCGTGAAAGATGTAATAAAGAAACCTGTTCTGCTAGTGATTGCACCTAGTACGCCAGATGATACAAGCCGATGCAGAAAGCCTTCTACGAAAGAAGCAAAGATGTCATTAGCGGAATTAGGATAGGCCGCATTAGCTTGGGCTTTCCAAGCCTTACTAAATGCTCCAAACGGAGGATTCATCAACACCACATCGTACAGCTTGCGGCAAACATCAATGAACGCAAAGCCTCGCGCCGCATCTTCCGCAAACAACCGCCGTTGATACCCGCCACCATTCTCGGCTTGCTCCGCGTACTCGCGTAGCGCCTTGTAAATACTGCCTTCGGCTCGCTCCCAAAATGTTTCGTCGGTAATCTCCGCCACCTCAAACGCCAGCCGCTGTTGTTCGTGCTTGGCGAGATCGCCAAAGAGGCTGCCTTGTCTCTGTTCCGTTTTGGTCTCGTCCTGCCATTGCGCTTTCGCTTCGGCGACGGCTCCGGCCACTTCCTCTTCGATCTTGAGCAGCGAACCGGCCTCGCCCGCCAGCTTCATCGCCCGGAACACACGCCGCACGAGTTGCGCTACCAACCGCAGTTCGGGCGTAGCCGACAAATGGCGCTCGATGAATTCGTTCAGCAGCGCCTCTTCGCCCGGCATCGGCTCGGCGCACACGATGTTGGAGCGGCGCACCTGCGGACGGTCAGCAGGTTTCAATCCCTGTTGCTGCCACGCCCGCTGCGCCCGCAACCAAAGGCTCAAGCCCGCGATCTGCACCGCGCGCGGATCAATGTCTATGCCGTGCAAATTGCGCTCAATAATCAGGCGCGGAACATCGCGCAACAGCGCCTCTTTGTCGGCATACGTTTCGCGCAACGGCTGATCGCCCGGCTCCCGCTGCCAATCAACGCCATCCAGCGCGGCTTCCAACTCCCAAGCCTCATCATAAATCACTGCGAGCAAGTCAAACGCATACAGCCCGAAGTGCATCGAGCCGCACGCCGGATCAAGCACCCGAATCGCACGCGGGTCTTTGAGCGGACGATGGGGAATGTAGACAGGTTGTTTGAGTAATTCTTCCTGCGAGAGATTTTGCTCTGCGGATTCTTCAGTGGGCGGCGCTTCTTCACTTGGCTTCAGGAAGATTTCGGTTGGACGCCGCACCAGATAGCGGCACTGATCTTTCAGCCGCGTTTCGCCTTTGGTCATTTCGTACCAGATGCGCCCCAGCGTGTTGTCGGTCAGGAATTCGACGACATAGCGCGGTGTGAAGAATTGATTACGAACGGCGAGTTCACGGCTATTGCGCGGCGCGGCGGATTCGTCGCGCATCTTCTTGCGCTCTTCTTTGGAGTTAAAATACTGATAAATCCAGCCGATGGTCTCGTCTTCGGCCCAAAGCGGCGCAACTTCCGCGTCATTCATCAGCGCCAGAACTTCGAGCAACGCCGCTTCGCGTGGAAACAATCGTCCAGTCGGCGAGAACCGATCAAACAGCACACGCAAATCCAGCGCGAATTCATCAAAGAGGCTGAGCAAATAACACCGATACGCATCGCCCTTTTCGCCGAGTCCCGTTCCGGCCACACGGGCATAAAGCTGAAAGCCTTTGGAGTTGTAGCCTTGTGCGAGCGATTCAATCAGCAAGCCCCGTGCTTCAGCCATCCGTAGCGCCGCCAGCCGATTGAGGATCGTAAACGCATGTTCGCGCACGATGCGATCCAGCAGGGATTTGGTGTCTTCGGTCGGGTTTGTCGTGCGGTAATGATCGAGCGTCGCCCGTAGGATTTTCGCCGTTTCCCGTCGTGCATCATCCAGATTTTGGAGCCGATCTAATGGACTGATCGAAGCGGATTCCGGGTCAATGCCGTAGATGCTCTGTAACTGTCGGGTAAACTCTTCGGTCAGCACTTTGCGCGCTTCACTGACGAATTTCTGCAAGCGATTCCGGGTCGTTTGATCAAAGGCCATAATTGCTAATTCTGAATCGTAAAGTTCAATTCGATCTCTGCGCCAAGCGCCATTTGTTGTTTCAATTCCTGAAGCTGAAGAATCAAATCCTCAAGCTGCGCGGCTGTCGTCACATTGGCAGGCACAGCAACCGATTTCTTCAGCTTGACCGGGCCATCAACTTTCGCTTCCTCTTTCACTTTGGCGCGCTCTTCTTCCAATCGTTGCAGTTGTTTTTCTCGGCCCTGTTTGCGAATGGATTCTCGGAACGCACTCAATTGCGAGTTGAGATCGTAATCACGCGCTAATAATTTCTTGAAGCCGTCCAAATCGGGCGTGGCATCCAGCAACAAGGCTTCCAACGTAGTGACGACATTGCCGCGTTCTTCCTGCGTCAATTCCGCCCATTCCGGCAATCGTTGTAAGTCTTCGATGCCGTCTTTGATGCGGTTACGCTGTGCGTCTTTTTGAGCGGTGACAGCTTCGCGCACACGTGATTGGATATGGTTCAGAGATGAATTCAGTTCTGTCGCATAGCGATAAAAATCCTCTTTCTGAAAGCGGCTCCGAACCGTCGTCATCACGTCGGTCAATTCATCGCGCAACGTTCCTGGCACACCAGAATCAGGTAAGGTGCTCAGGTAGTTTTGATGTGTCTGCAAATCAAGAATTGTTTTGTCCAACCCTTTCCCTAAAGCCTGTTTCACTTCGCCTGCCCATTTGAGGTTGTCATACAACGCCGAGACTTCGCTGCCGATGCGTTGTGGCACATCAGAACCGTCTGTTTCCAACACATCAGCCAATTCTTCATTTAGTGCTTCGATCCGCGTCGCACCGTTCAGATGTAGCGCTTTTAGCTTCTCCGACAGCGGCCCATACTCTTTCTGAAAGCCTGGAAACTGCTTGACGCAGGCTTTGCTAATATCGGGTTCGTGGGGAATGATCAATTCACCTAATAACTCTGTAAGGCGTTCGGAAGCACGAGCCAATGTTTCCATTGACGGGCGGTCGTCACGCAAGGAAACACCCACCGGGCCGAAGCTCTTGTTGGTTTTCAATGCTTCAATAGCCTGTTGTCCTGCGGCTGTGACTTCACGCCCCGACACCTTGAGTTTGATTTCGCCTGCCACCAACATCGCGGCGAGGATGTAGCGCAATGTATCTTGCGACCAGCCAAATGGAGGATCACTAAAATGATCTAACAATCGCTTTCCGTCAATAGAACCGTTTTGCTCAATATAGTCTTTAACGCTAAGGATAGCCTTATGATCTAGTCTGAAAGTCGCATTCCCTGCCGCCAGGTGGACTAGATTGAGAGGGTCAGTTTCAGCCGTCAACGATTTGGGCGATCCCACCTTTAAGAATTTTTCTGCTAACGATGTGTCAGCACGTACACCCGCTTCGGCATAACGGCTAAAGACTTGTTCTGCGACAGGCGCAAGAAATTTCTTGGCAGCTTCCAGCAAATCTTCCTGCATTGAGGTTACTGCGGTGTATTGCCCACGAAAGATAAATGAACCCTGACTGAGCGTTTGCTTGAGTTTCGTTTTTAACTGCTTCGTCAGTGCGTCTGCCCGCGCCAATTGGGTCGCGCAATAATCTTTGATTTCCTGGTTGAGTTCGTTGCGATGTGATTCCGCGATTTGTTGGCACCGATGAATTTCCCGCGCCAAATCAAAACAATCTTTATTTTCGCGGGCAATCAGGAAAATTACATTTTGGCTTTTACGGTCACGTGACTCATCCACCAGGGCGCTGCGACTGGTGTCATAATTCTCCGCCGTCAGATTCACGATCAATTGTACGGGGTTATTTTCTCCAGCCAGACTGGTAATACGTTCACTGTCGGATCGAACTTTTAGCCCGGTGGTAACGGTGAAGTTTCCCGCCATTGAAACTCTGGGCAACGGATCAAAGACGCCTTGCAGCGCAGTATTCAAGATGCGCGACACATCCATTTCACGCGGTGTAATCAAGCCCCTCGTTGCTTCAATATCGCGCAATTTCTCGCTGAGAAAATATAATTCCCCATCTTTTTCACTGAGGGGGACTTTAGGGTTGTTCAGCATCTCTTCTACTGCGCCGCGAATCTCATCCAAACGAGAGACAGCCGTAAGCGAAGGATGAATCAGGCCAGCGATGTTTTCGGCGTTAACAGGCAAATTGCCGAGTATTTGCAAGACGGCAACGGTCTTGGCGATTTCCGTATGAAGAGGAGATTTGTAACTCGTGATCGTGTTCGTCGCAGCCTGGTGAATAGAAGAAAACGAGCGGCGGATTTCTTTTTCCAACGAATCATAGAAAGTGACTGTCGTTGCCAACCATCCAACGGGCTGATTCGCCGCCGGGCTTCGTCCGTCATTGCCTTCGACTAAAACGTCTTGGATAACCTTAATAGCCGAGCGCAGTCCAACACCACCAGTAGTTTTGGCTAACGCCCCTAGCAGATAGAGCAGAATAGAAAAATGCGCGGGCAAAAATGGATAGAGGTCAATGAAGTCTTTCCGGTCAAAATCGGAATCGTAGAACTTCGCCTCTTTCAATTTGGTGTTATGACGGAGCGCTTGCCCATGTGCATCAAACAATTTGCCAAGTTCTTCTTCACCGTCAGGCGATTTGCTCAATAAGCGGCGGTAACAAATTTCCTTGATGTCGCTGGACTCCAACTCAATTTGAATCGGAAAGCGATCTTTCAGTTTGTAAAGCTTGCCGGAATTGAGAGCGACACGGGGATCATCTTCTGTGAGGGTTTGCTGCGCAGTTGTAATGAACCAGACCTTACCGTTTCCGATTCGTTTCAAGTTTTGCGCCAGCCCCTGCGTATTCAAGATTTGGGGATCGCTGTTTCCGATGTATTGCCCCAATTCATCAACGACGAAAATGACATGCTCTTTGCCGCTTTTTTCCCGGATGATGGCGAGCATCTCTTCGACACGTTGTGTTTCGAGTTGCAGAAAATCTTGTGTGTTTGTATTGAAGGCGGTTGGCGTTAAGAAAAGCTGAGGGTAAAGTTCGTGTGCGATTTGCGGGATCAAGCTGTCCACAACCAGCGGATCATCCTGCAAATCCTTCCAGCTTACGTCAGGCAATCTTTGCTGAAGTTTGTCTTCAAATTCCTGCCACCGTCCATCTTTTTCCAGGCGACGCTCAAACGCTGCGACTTTCAGGTTTCGTGAATATCCAGCCCACTGAAGGACTTTGAAATACAGTACAGACGAAACTTCAGCAAGCGTGGCACCAGCCAACATTTCCCCAGCCAGATCGAGCATCACTACGGCGGCTGGAAAGCGGTTAGTAACCGTTCCGAGTAGGGCTTTTGCCTGTTTGGTACGCAAGCGCTCTTCCAGCAATTTCAGAAATGGCGTGTTATCAACCGTTATGCTGTTATCAAAAGCCAGTCCCAGGTATTTCGTAAATGAGCTTTTACCAGAACCATAAAACCCCGACACCCATACTCCGATTTCGTTTTCACCACCGGCATTCATCGCGTCTTGCATGCGTTCGAGCAGCCGAGTGAACTGCTGTTCAATGCTCTCCGTCACGATGTACTCGGCAATTTCTCCACGTAAGCGACTTTCCTGTGAAGTGCCATAGGTGATGACTTTTTCAATCGTTCGATCAATTTTTTTATTGGCGTCGAAAAGCTCACGGATAATTTTGCTCATAATCAATACAAAATAATGGTGACAAGCCTATGCTGAGGTCTTGCTGAGTAAAGGGGCAACGTTGCTTCAGAAAATCACCGCTCGGCGTCAAGAGCGGGGCTTCAGGTAGTGTTCAATTACCGATATGAACAGATCGGTAATTTCCGTCTTCATTGTAAAATCCCAGAAATTTCAATCCTGTCTTTCCTGCACGTTCACCGGGGTAGAGGAAAATGGTCGGGACGTGGAATTTGCCTTGCAAATTCGATTCAATTGCACCGATACGCAAATAAGGATGCAATGACTCTAAGTCGGTCACCAGAACAAGCGTATTCTTTTTCCCTTCCAGCCTTTCGAGGAGCATTTCAAGACGGCGCTGCAATCCGTTCGTGCCATTGAGAGCATTCGCAATGGATTGATTCGCTCTTGTCCATTCCAGCGGTGCTTGCCGATCCGCCATCAACCAAATCTTGTAGCGAGGGTCGGTGGACAATAACGAATTGATTTCTTCAGCTATCGAAAACCGATGTACTTCCCACCCCTCTCGTTTCAAGCTGGCAATCCACGCAGGCGTTTGCCGCTTGACCTCCAGGATTTCAGCAGGTGAGAAGATCAGATAAAAGATAGGTTCAAAACTGGCATAGCCCAATTCTCGTCCATCTCGCACGCGCGTGCGTAATTCGGCAAAGTTAGATTTCAGTGAGGACATTACAGGCAGTCTCCATATTCTGAAATTTCCAATTGATCTGGACGGCATCCCCTGCCGCTTGCACAATCAGCATTCCTTTCAATGCAAGTCGCTTAATTTCGTCCAGCACATCAAAACGATTTAGCCCAAATAACTCCCAATCTTCGTGTCCCAGCATCGCGTTGTCGCCAACTCCAGCAAAATGGATTTCATAAGCCAAATACATCACAACCCTGGGCGCGATGCGAAAGGGCAGAATCCTTCGGCTCGACTTAGTGCCGTGTTCGAGCATTCCATAATCTGCGCAGCACCCTGACAAATACCCGGAAACATGGCGAACGGTGCTCTCTGACCAGCGCTTTGCCATTCGGCCATGATCTATTGCACTTTCGACAAATCGTCGCGCATCTTCATTCGATACTTCAACATGCCCACCGGCATACCGCACCCAATAAACTTGCCGAATAAAATCCGCGAGAATGGCATTGGCCCGGGCGGTGTACAGCAAAAAAAGTTGCTGTAGCTCCATCGAACTTAGGTGCGGCAAAAGGTGCTTCAAATGCTCAGCCGGAGCGCCGTGATTCACCAAATACCGGGGGGCAAAACATTCTGCGATAATGTTGCGCAGCCTACGTGCTGCGACAGTTGGAAAACTTCCTGAATGTAAGGCGGCCTGCAATAACCTCGATACATCCATCCCAGGGGCCCATAACTCTAAGAGTGTTTTCGTTTCATCAATCAACCCTAATCCGGCCTGAAGCTGTGTCGTGTACAGGTTAGCCTCGCTCACGATCCTCCATAAAATACGGGAATGACTGGACTCGCTGCTGAAAGGCAGCCACATAGGGGCGAGCGAGTTCTTGTATCATCTTGCGTGTCATCAGATTTGTCACTTTGCCAATATTGATAGGCCCCTCAGACGCCGTTTTCTCCCCTTGCGCAAGTTCGCGCAGCAATTGAAGCGCCTGCTCCTGATTGGTTAACTCGCCCTCAAACCGTTTTGCATTCGTGGGCGATTCAAGGCGGCGATGAATCTCCAATTCGATCTCTTCCGGCAAACGAAAAAGATGGAATACATTACCCACGCCAATGCGTTCATCGTGGAGACGTCGCGCAGATTCTCGAATGCCATGATATTTGGCCAGGAGAGATGTCTTCGTGAATATAGGGTCAAGGAATGCTCTGCTGGCCGGTTGGAAGAATGAGGTATTCCACCAGGCAAATTGTGCAGATTCTCCTAGATACCCCACCAGTATCCGAAGCCGTAAATAGTCATCAATCATTTCTTCCTTCATAGCATCTGGCTCAGTTTTTCCAACCTTGTGGGAGCAACATCCGTCGCACTCCCTTTGGGTTCACTTAATTCTGATCTGCGAAACGGGCATACTTATAATGCAACTATCCGCAAAAGCCCAATGAATAGAATTATGAAAGCGGCATTAGGCGCATTCGTTTTGGGTGGGGCATTTTCTATGGGGTCGGCTGAAGCAGAAAAATAAATGACAACACGTTATTTGTAAATGTTTACACGCGGCAGTCTCTCAGATTTATACCAACTCCCATTACAAAATAGTGAAATCTGCAATCAGTTGAAAGTCACGGGTATTTTTCGTGTGGACGGTGATCATTTGCCGTGCCGCGATGGTGCCGAGGTGCTTCCGGCGCGCTACTCTGAGTGGACGACAATCCTACTGGTTTTGCAAAAAACTGGGCATCGCTCAAATCTGCCGTTTTGAACGCCGGAAATGACTTTACACTTTTGCTTCGACGTGCCGAAAATCAAATTGATTATCACACGTGTAATTCACTCATTTTTAGACACTTGCCCGACAAGAGCAGCCCGAATGCAATTCAGAAAGCGACAAAATCGTATGAAAGTGTAAAGACATTTTCGGGTCTGAAAATCACGAATTTGAGCGATGCCAAAAACTGTTCTCTCCTGCCCACGTTGAATGAATCCTTTTCGTTTCTATGGAGCACATGCGAGCGGTTGAGCAGGCGGTTCAACGTCTGGGATTTGCCAAAGGACAAACGCCACTGTACTCCTTTTTCGGTAGTGCTATGGGACGGCAAAGACTCCCCCGATTCTTACCGGCAACTGGTGCATACACCGGCAAGAGCAGCTTACTACAATCAACCGGCACAGCAAATGCCGAGCGATCTTTCCAAAACCGGAAACAGATCGGAAAGAATTGTTGCGTGCGCTGTGAATTGGATCGCTTCTGGCTAGGACTTCCTGGGACTCGCTTGCTGGTCACAAAACTATATTCCCTCACACGTCTGGAAACAGATAGGAGAAATTGCTGGTGTCTGCCTTGAATGCTGACCTCATCTCGCCGCGACTTCTCACGTATGGTCGTGCTGAATTTGAAGCGGCTTCTTTCTACGTCTCGAAACAGATAGGAAAGAATGTTGGTCGCAGGTTGCTACCGAGGCGTTTCCTGCTGACGCCCTCATCCGCACGCGCCGGACGGAAATCGCGCGGGGATCACCCTACCCCGCCATTCTTCCCTATCTGTTTCTGTCGTCATAAACAAGCCACTTGAGGGTTAAATAGATTCCCTCTCTGAAAGCGTACTGGCGGAAGTTATAGAGCAAACCCAATGCCCATTTTATACGCGATGCACCACTCGCCAACTTGTCGAGCCAAAACGCATGCAAGTCTTACATGCGTTTCTTTCTGGTGTCCGGCGTGGGCTGCCAATCGCGCAGAAACAGACAGTAAAGATTATAGGGCGTGCATCAAGCAGTTTCTCCCGCGAGGTTGTTTAGCATCGCACGTGGCAAGAAGGGCTTGTCTCGATAGCACACAAGACGCTTCTTCCCTATCTGTTTGGGATTCGTGAGCGAGTGCTTCTTAGGTTGACACACCCGTGGCGTCTCGGTCGGATATAAATCGCTCCTATCCGTAATCTCTTCGACGGAGATGCGATGTAAGCTGGTTGTCAGAAACAAAACGTTGGTGATGTAATGACCAACGCTCCATCAGTTGAAGTTTGCTTGCGCGAATTTCCCCTCAGCGAACACTGACGGCTAACTCTAGTGAAGGTGCTCCAAGCTGGATGGTGTTGGGGTAAAGCGCCGTGATAAGTTTGCTGCTAAAACCAAAGGAGAGTTCATGCTCAATCGTCGCACTTTCTTCCAATCGCTGACCGCGTTTAGCTGGTTGCCGTTCACGAACGCAACGGAAATCCGCCCAGACAGTTCCACTTGGCCAAAGCCGAGCGATCCGCCTTACTGGCGCTGGATTCGCCAGCAATTCCCTATCCCTGCGGACGAAGCCTATTTCAATACCGGCACGCTGGGTGCGCGGCCTCAGCAGGTCATTGACGCGGTTATCCAACACATGCGTGAGAATGAACGCACCATCGCGCACTATGATTACCGGCCTGAGCATGTCGAATACATTACGGGCTATCGCAAGTACGAAGACCTGCGCACCAAACTCGGAGCGTTGCTCAACGCCAAGGGACGCGAGATTGCACTCGTGCAAAACGCGACCGTTGCCATCAGCCAGATTGCGAATGGCTTGGATTTGCAGGCGGGTGATGAGGTCTTGATTACTGATCAGGAACATTCCGGCGCACAGGGCGGCTGGGATTTGCGGGCCAAGCGTTACGGCATCGTCGTCAAAAAGATTCCGATTCCCATTCCGGCCAATGATCCAGGAGTCATTCTCCAACGTTTTGCTGATGCCATCACGCCGCGCACGCGGGTCATCGCCGTACCACACATCACCTCGAAGTACGGCATCGTCTTGCCGGTACGTCAGCTTTGTGCTTTGGGCCAACAGCACAGTCTGTTTACGTTAGTGGATGGCGCGCAAGCGGTCGGGCAGTTGCCGGTGGATGTGCAGGAAATCGGCTGTGATGCGTATGCTTCCAGTCCGCACAAATGGTTGTTTGCGCCACCCGGCAACGGGTTGCTCTATGTGCGTGAAGCGCGGATGAAAGACGTTTGGGCGACCATCGCCAGCGGCAATTGGGACAATTACAAATCTGAAGATGGAATCTTCCGACTGATGCAATTCGGCACAGGCAATCTCTCCAATCTGATTGGCTTGGAAGCGGGGCTGGAATTTCACCAAAGCATCGGTTCGGCGCGTTGCTTCCAACGCATCGCGGAACTCTCGCAGCGGTTGCGCGCAGGGTTGCAGCAGATCAAAGGCGTAACGATTTTCTCGCCGGTCAATTCGGCGTTGGCCTGTTCCATCGTCAATTATGGCGTGGATAAGGTGGAAGGAACTCGATTGATGGATGAGTTATGGCGGCGCAAAAAGATTCGCGTGCGTGCGCAGGGCGGAATGGCAGTGCGCCAAACTTCACATATCTACAATAGCCCAGCAGAGATTGATGCCACGCTCGAAATCGTCGCGCAATTGGCGAAGGCATAAACGAGAAGGGCAAGGCAGAATGGGCGGGCGACGCGATGATTCCTAATTCCACCTTATCGTGCGATTTTGTAGATGCTGAGGTTGGGCGCAGAAAAGGGGGTAATATTTTTAGCCATCGCTGATTCCACGAGGTAGTCATTTAGGGGAGATATATCTCTGTACCCGTATTGGTGAGAATCGCTCTGAAACAGATTTATTGCGAAATGAACTTTGACCGAATTCTTACTGTCCGCTCTAAATCATCTACAACTTCCAGCACCTTCAATTCCAAGTCTTTATCAAGTTGGTTGCTTCGTAAGAAATCATGCACCTGGGTTAGGGCATCGCTACTTTGTTGTCCCCCAATGAAAGCATTCAGCCAATCGAGCGCAAAGAAAATCTTGCGTTCCCGCTTGATTTGCGGCAAGGCATCAAGAGACAGCTTTAGATAGGGAAATGTGAGCGATGATTGGTTCCAATAATTGAACGCACCGAGACTCCCAGCAATCCAGTCTTCGGACACGGCACGATTGTGCAGGTAATCATCAAAATAGTGACGCTTCGTTTCGGCATTGTCACGGGCAGCTTCCGCCATATAGGAATATTTGCGGCCATCGTCACTTTGATCACGCTGGCGCTCAGTGGTGAGCAAGGCTTCGGCCTCTTCATCGTGGTACGCCAGTAGGCTCATGATAATTCCCCAGCGATCAAGCGATTTGAGGGTGACTCCCGGCACCGCGATTTTTCCGGCGAGCAATTCCTTGAGTTGATGGCGTGCCGTTGGCGTGCTGGCGATAGAACTGAACGCGCGAAAGTAGGTGATCCGCAAGCCTTGTTCTGAAGATTTCATCATACGGTTATAGCAGAGAGCTTCAAGTTGTGGCCCAATCACTGCTTGTTGGGCAGGGGAAAGGTATCGCTGAAAGGCGATTGTCGATTGATTCAGGAGACTGCGAATCAGTTCTTCGTCATTCTCTGTCGGAAGTAGCCTGACCGCCAGAGAAATATATTCTGACGGCGACATCTCAGCTTCGCGCACACTATCCCATAACGCACTCCACAGCATCGTGCGAAGAAATGAATCAGAGATTGTGCCCAATCGCTCGCCCATCGCCTTTTGGCTGTGTGTATCTAGTAAAAAACGCGCATAGCTGTAGTCATAATAATTACCGAAAACATAGGCCGGACATTTCTTCCCGATGACCTCACCCACTTCAGCCTGCTCGCCACTGAATTGGGTAGGGATTATGATTGGTGTAGCTTTGTCATAAGCCAATAAGAGTTGGGTTTTGACGGGCCATTTATTGCCTTCGCCCAGCACGTTCCGTTGCTTGATAATAAAGCGATCAATCACCCCTTGTTCATTGCAACGATAATCCAGGTCTATTTGTGGCATCCCCCGCTGGCGCACCCAAGCGGTTGCCCAATGTTCGAGAGACTGTCCTGAAGCCTTCTCGAAGGCTTGAATCAAGTCATTCCATTCGGCATTCCCATAGGCGTGTTTTTTGAGAAAGAGACGCACTCCATCGCGAAAGGCCTTTTCCCCTAGCACAAACGTGAGATACCGAAGTAGTCCTGGCGCTTTTTCATAAACGATGGCTCCATAGGCGGACTTGGCATCTTTCAAGTTGCGCACTTCCTGATAAATAGGGGTTGTTCCTTTCGTTGCGTCCAGGGTATATGCAGCACGCTTGGCCAGATAGAATCGTTTCCAAATATTGTTGGGATCGGAGAGCGAGGCCAGCGTTTCATTTCCCAAGTAAGTGGCAAAGCCTTCTTTCAGCCAAAGATCATCGAACCAGCGCATCGTCACCAAATTGCCAAACCATTGGTGCGATAATTCATGCAGCAGTATCTCTGCGCGCCCAAGTTTGTCGCTGGGCGTTGGCACGGTAGGGAAGATCATGGCTTCTTCATTGAGAAAGGTCGCTCCAGCATGTTCCATTCCACCATACGGAAATCCAGGGAGAATCAGTAAATCAAACTTCGGGAAAGGAAAAGGTTGGTCAAAGAACTCCGTTAAGTGGCGAATGCCATCACGCGCGTAGCGGGCAATTTCCGGCACTTCTTCCTGACCACGTTGCAGCTTTGATTGGCGCACAAATATACGCATTGGAACCGGTGTGTCGTAATTCGCTATCTCTCGTAGTGGCCCTGCGGCGAAAGCCATGAGGTAGGTGCTAAGCGGACGTGTCTCACCAAAGTAAGTACGGCGATAGCCAGATCGCTCCGCCGCAATGGTACGCTCGACGGCGGAATTGGAGACTACTGTCCAGGCTTCCGGTGCCGTAAGGTCAAGCGTAAAACGTGCCTTCAGATCGGGTTGGTCAAAACACGGAAAGGCAAGGCTGGCGTCCATCGGGACAAAGAGCGTGTAGATATACTCGCTTTGATCATCACTGTCTTGATACCGAATAATCGGGCGACCCGCTGACGCGATACCCGTCTCAAAGGAAATCTCTATCGAGTTTTGTCCTACCCGAAAATAACTTCCAGGGATCACAAGATGTCCATTTACTTGACGCAAATTGTTCACCGCCTGCCCATCCACAACCACGCGGCTTACGGCCCCTTCGCGCAGATTTCCCTGCGGGTCTACATCACGGAAGTCGAGCGTTACCTGGTCTGCGACTTCATTAAGTTGTAAGTGTATTTGCTCTTGGCCCTTCAATCGCTCCGCCCCAGGGATGATTTCAAAACTGAGCTGATAACGAAGGTCAGCTATCTGTCTAGCACGTTGTCGCGCCAGTTCCTGAGTCACCCCTTCGTTAGGTGAAGCTGGAGTGACTTTTCTACAATTTAGTTGCAGCGGTACTAAGAATGCGACTAAGGCTATTGATGCCAAACAACGGGGTCTAGTCATTAGCTTCTCCACATAGGGACTAATCCTGATTTAGGGAGAGCCCTCTTTCAGATAACGGATAGCACGAAAAATTGTTTGCTTAAATGCAGATGAATCCTGAGCTGCCTGACTATACACTTGGTTAGGATAAAAGTTAATGGCATCCCCCTGCGTTGAACCCCATCAACACAACAGGTTGACGCGCTTCCGATAGTTTTTTTTTGTAAAGCGAAGCGAAGGATTTCTGTGTTGCAGAACGGGCATCATGTTTTTCCGCCCTCGAAATTTTGATTTCGCCTACCCGAATCAACCCGCCGTTAGGATGGATCACCGCTGCCTAATGTGAATGCAGTGGATTGCATCATTCGATAACTCCAAGAGCCACTCTTGAAGTTCTGGCAGTAGTTCATTCACGACCCGCCCCGCAATCAGATAATCAGGTTCGATTTCGATATTTGCATCGTACAAACAGAACGTCGGTATCCGTTGCCGTAGTTGCTTTTCCGTTTTGGCCCGCCAAGTGGCGTCGGCTTCAAGCAGGCTGAAAATCATGCGTGCCGTTTCATTCCCCAAGGCAATATGGAGAAATGGTCGTCGCTGGACTCGGCACCAATCCCGATATGCTTCTGTCACTGCGTCGTAATTATCGCGCACATCAGATGTGACGTAGCCCTGGATTTTGGCGCGTTCCAGGAGATGGGCTTCTTCGTGTGTAAGCTTCATCATGTGAAGATTCCTCTTGTTAATTCGTCGCGTGGGTTCATTTGCAGCACAAACTTCCTCGCAAGAAAGAGAAAGAACCTTGGCAACGAGAAGCATATTCATTTCCCTGTCTGTTTCTGACCATAGGAGCAAACGCCTTTCGGGTACACCAAACCGCTGACAAATGAACAGGCGCGATTTTCAGAGGTTCGCAAACTCATGTAAGACTTACCTGCGTTTAGCGAAAATGAATTGTGAAAGTGTAGCCAGCCGCCGTAGCTATGACTGTCACACCCAGAGAATACGGCGGACAGCATTGAAGGGGCTTTTGTAATCTACCATCCGCACTTGTTTGCCGATCAACCAGGCTTTGAGATCAGCAGGTTCATAGTCTTGCGGGAAGAGGATGCCAGTGCGTGCCTCTCCAATGTGACAGAACTGGTCAGGCTCGTCCGTCAGATCGTCGCCGTAGAGGTGATATTCACGGGTTGTGCCGTTTTGCAGATGTAGGGAGATGTCCAATCGTTCGCTGCCATGTTCCGTTGCGACCTTGGCGACCCGAACAATTTCCCCGCTTACTTCCGCCACAATGTCCGTGCGCGTGAGCGGTTCTGCCGTAAATGTTTTCGATGCTGGATGCGCGAGCCAATCATAGGGCGTTTGGCGACGGAGCGGGACTCGATACCAGTCATCCGACCAGCGCCGCACACGGAATTGACGACCGACAATTGGTTCCAGCGCCCCTTCCTTGTAGTGATACCAGCGCCCAATGTAATCGTAGGCTTTGAAGGCTTCTGAGCGCGGCTCAAAAACACGCATCTGCCATTCGGTAATGAGCAAATTGCACAACGGATCACCGGGCGTTTGAAGAAACGTGCCTGCTGCTGCGTATTGCTCGGTTGTGAACTGCAAGGGCTTCGAGAAGCCACGCTCCTCGAAATTCGGAAAGATCGAAAGTTGCCATAAGACATGACCAGCGGTGTTGATGCCTGTGCAATCGGCCACGATCAGTTCTGTTTTGTGATCCCCATCTAAATCGGCAATAACGGCTTCATAGCGTGACCCACCACCGGCAATGATTGCGCCCGGCCAAGTGCCGACGATGCGGCGATCTTTGACGAGTGCAAAGAAAAGATCAGGAATAATATGCTTGCAGACCGACCACTGTGCGTTAAGTCGCACACACTGCACTTCGGTAATCCCTCGATCATTGGACGCAGCAAAACGCTGGTGTGGAAAAGGCCGGGCCGAGAAAGAAGATGTACTGCCTGGCTGTTGCGCGGTGCTTGGCAAGACTTGGGATAGAGCTTTGGTTTCTGCTGTTGAAGTGTTCGTGAGCGGATTCGGTACGCGCGTATTGACTGGCCAAAGAAGCCAAAGGGCAAGCAGTAGAAGTCGTAGCATGGGTTCTCCTGATTCGATAGCGCAGAGGGCAACAGTGGCTGCTCAGGTCTTATAGCGCGGACGGGGTTAGTTGGGCAAGAGAGCAGGGCACCGAGAGAATTCAGGCCGACTGTGAAGAGTTCCTCAATATTGACCGGAGATAAGGCTGAGCGCACGGTGCGATTCCTTCAGGGCTGGGATAGTTCAGGAAACAACCGAATAGTATGCTCATCGAGGTTGGAAACAGATAGGAAAGAATGGTGGTCGTACCTTGCAACTGAGGTAATATCTTGCGACGTCAGTGATCGCAATCCCACAACGGAGATGACGTCTATCCAGGCAAAGCCCAACAGCTTTCCCTATCTGTTTTCGGTCATGATGGGCAAGCTATTTGAGAATTTCTAAGATATTCTGGACAGAATTCTGTGAGGTTGCGCTTTGCCCCAACCTCACTCAAACCATCCTTAGTGCCAGATAGAATTGGATGCACAGAATGCTGAGAAAAACGAGCGCGCCCTTTCCCAGGCGGAGCGCGATTTGACGGCGCGAAAGTTCTTCTTTTTTCTCCCACGTCTGATAGGCCCAAAAGAGAAGACCAAGGATATTGGCGACGAAAATTAACCAATAAAGAAAAAACGTAACATCAAACATAGCGTTCTCCTGTTTCAGAGATCATATCGAAACAGGTCATTCGCGCAGTCTCGCACTGTGATGGTTTTGTAAGTGTCCTGACGTACGCCCGCTCTTACAGTGAGGTGACCCTGACTTAGCTAAATGTCATTCGTTCTATATGGCAACACAAAATCGAGGTACGTTGAATCCGTGTCAACCTGCCTGTCCCGCTGCATCTGTGGTCTATTCAACCAAAAACTGAATGGCCCGGTCACAATCTTGACTCCACATCAGGCGAGGTGTAGAAGATTGGAAAATCTCAAGGAGTCGCTATGCGCAAAAACACAATGATCTTGCTTCTCTTCACACTTCTGTGTTTACCCACTTTCAGTCAAGACAGACCGACTACCAAACCCCACATGAGCAGACAGCAGACCTGTGAAGGGAAATGTGCCAAGAAGTACCCTTGCCCCAATGGCAATCAGAGTTGCCTAGCTAAAAGAAATGCCTGCATTCAAGCTTGTGTACCAAAACCCGCAACGAGGCCGTAATTGAGCCAAGAACGGTGTAGTTTACAATTTCAAACTCTCCAAGGAAACGGCAGAATCTTCCTGTTCCAATAGCTGTACCGTAGAATGGAGAACTTTATGTTCCAAGCCTTTGCCGATCCTTGGCCTGAAGATGGTTGATTTCAACATTACCGAGAAAGCCCCCGAGCAAGCGAACAAAATTGGAGCGCGTGAACTTAAACCCATATTCCTGACGTGAGCCGGAGCCACACGTTTAGGTTGCGCACTGCATCAACAATTAGCTAAACCAAAACATAACGGCGTTCAATGACCTGCACCTGGCCCTGACTTTCGAGTGTGGCTAAAGCTGCGAGAACTTCTTTCTTGTCCGGGATGACGTCGGTTCCCAATTTGCTATCCAGCACCCACCCCAAATAGCCAGATCGCTCACTCGTGATGTTGGCAATCAATCGCTCTGGTGAAAACTTGTGTGGCATAGAGCCAATGACTTCCAATATTGCTGCGCCCAGCTTGGAAGTTTCAGGCGGAAAGGCAAAGCCTGGGGCTTGGCTGGCAAACGTTGCGGGCAACGCATTTTCCGCACTCTTACTTTTCAGTTTGGGATGATAAGGACTGTACCAGCCGACCTGCTGCTGGTATTCCCAAAGCAACAAGGTACAGGCCGCATCCTTTGCGGCATACTCGATTTGTTCGGGCGTTAGCGGGCGTTGTGAAAAATCTGATGTTTGTTCCGACTTGTCCAGATCAATGCCTAAGAATTTCTTCGCCAAAACCTGCAAGGAATATTTCTTCTCACCTGCTCTGCGCGCCGCGCTCATCGTGCAAAACGCCGATTGGGTATGAAGCCCCCAATGTTTTTGGAGTTTGTTTACATCGTAAGCCGCATTATGAACAGCGATTGTAATGTTCGGATCGAGCAAGAAAGGGCGAACGGTTTCGGGAGTCTGCGCGTCTTTTCCATCCAACACGACAACGTGAATCTCGCCTGCTTCCCGGTAAGCAACCTGAACCAATGAAATCCATTCCTGACTCGGCACGCGCCAATTCGCCATTTCAATATCGAGCGCGACTGCACTTGGGCCTTGCAGTTGACCAAGATGGATTTCGGTTTTCACTTGGTAGTTCAGCATGACAAGTTAAGATTCAGTGATTTTATCAATGAGCAATTTTTCTATTCCCAGCAGGCTGGCAAAGTCTGCAAGCATTTGCTGAATGGCCTCGCTTGTATAGGCGGCGAAGTCGGATGTCGCCTCGCACTCCCCTTTGATCACGAAGGACACTTGCATCTCCCCCGCTATAGAGACATTTACCGCCGTTACTTTTACCTGTAGCTCCGCAAACGCACTACGAGGATTATCAAACAAAGGCTGAACGGCTTGTTTACTAATTGTTCGGGTGAGAGCTTCACTCGGGTTAGCAATCCTGGCCCGAACCTTCAACTTGATGCCCTTCCGTATTTTCATAACTCCTTCCACTGACCATCAATAAATTGCTCGAATTTGATGACGGGGTGAAGCTCCCAAACCGTGCCTCGTGATTTGCCGACTTCGCTACAATGCTCCTGGTCAAACAAGAGCCAGCCGCTAACCCGGATACGCCTGCCACCCTTGGCAATCTCGGACAAGCTTTTTATCGTCCAAGTTGGGTGTTTGGATCGAACCGGTGGTGTCATCTCAACGACCACCGAGGAAGTTCCCCGATTAGCGTTCTTCTCAGGCAGTACCCAGATATGAAAATCGCGAAATTGATCCTCATCACCATGACAATTACACGATTCCTGACCTTCTTTACGCCCCCCCTGCAAAGCACTACCATTTTTGACCAACGCGAGGAAACCTTCAATGACAATGGGGGTTCCTTCGAATTGCTGTATGGCATCTGTTTGCGTTGGGTTCCATTTGCTGCGGTTTTTATTGCAAACGCCCACGGGTTTTTCTAAGGCGAGAATCGAGTTGATCGTCGTCGCCTTGAAATCCCCTTCGTCAACTCGATTCTTCAGCCGATTTAGATCAATGTCACCGTTCGAAGTTGGAGTGGCATCTCCTTGCGGTTGGCAAGGCCAAGTGCTGTC
The DNA here is from genome assembly GCA_018268995.1 of Acidobacteriota bacterium. Lineage (GTDB taxonomy): Bacteria > Acidobacteriota > Blastocatellia > RBC074 > RBC074 > JAFDVL01. The sequence goes on from JAFDVL010000030.1 coordinate 146,446, forward strand.
AAATTGCGGCGTGGGTTTTGTTCCAATGGTGGGAAAGGTGTCTGGTGGTGGCGGCGCGGCGGTTGTCGCAAGGCTTGTCGCAGACCTACGGGCACGGACAACTACCATCCGGCAACGCTTTTTACGGACGCCATTCACGGTCACCATCTTGCAGCGGCGGACGCGTTTTGCCCCAGCGCCTCGTGTTTGTTTGGTAGCGGCAGTGATGCCGAAAGGCAGGTTCAACAGCGCCAACAGGACGAATGCTACCGGGAGCACTCGGATTGCGATAGTGCGAATTGGATTCATAATCTTTCTCCCTTTCTCTCTGGCAGCAACAAAAGACCGTTTGCTTCGCACGCCAGCAGGTAAGTCCCTGAAATTGCGCTTGGCAGCCCCTAATCCAAGTGGAACGGGAGACGGCCAGCCTTTAAGCGGGGAGCATCGGGCGGTTGTTCTGAATTATGAGGGGAGCTTGTCGAGGTAGCATTGCTTTTTGCAACGCCGTTTACTCTCAACCAGACAATTTTGTGAGCCCCGCAATTCGCCTTTATCCATAGGCGTTCAGGATCGACTTCAACGCAATAAATAGATGACCTGCGTCTCGAGCTTCGTCGTATCGTCGCTCCAATCGCCGTAGATTTCCCACGAGCATCCGCCGAAGGCGCGACCGGATGCCGCGCGCCACGCATGGATCGCGCTATGTGCAGCAGCAAGTTTGTCATAGCTACCGCCATGAGTGTTCATGGCAACTTCGCCTGCGGGCGTCTCGGTACAGATCACCTCGCCTTCGCCCTCAAAGGGTCGAATGACCTGAACGCCGAAGTCAATGTCCATCGCTGCATCACGCTGGGCGGGATGATGGTAGAGGAAACAATTATGCCCATCGGCGCGCAACCCTTCCTGGCGGCGGAGATACTCCCAGACAAGATCAAGCGCCGGCTGCCAGATGCGACCCACGTCTCGACTAAGCGCGCGCCGCCGCACTACGGCGAGCGGCTGCGCGGTGACGGTTTTGGTGACAACCTGATAATTCATTGATGGTTCCCTCTTTACTCTTTCAATTCGGGCAACGAAAGCTGTCGAACTTGAATTAGCTAGACAGGTTGAAGCCTTTACGAGCAGAGCTTGTCTCTATGATTGGAAACCAGCTATCAAAGCTTGGCTGGCTGCCGAAAAACCCTGTAAACATTGGCTCTTGTGGGGTGATACGCATAGCCCACATCTTTGTAACGCTGAGAGTGATAAATTTCGTGAATGGCAGCCCAACGCCTTATCTGACTGCGCCTACCATAGCTGCTGCCTGAAAACTAGGCGTCTGGCGCAAGAATCTGCTGGTGCGTAGCGACCAAAAACACCTACCTACAATACTGATAAAGCCCAGACCTGACAAGATGGCGACACCAAGTGCATCGAAGGAACGACCCGCGTCGTCAGGCTAATTGCTTGCGATTTCGAGCGTATAAGGGGGATTGAACTCCGGCACCCCCGCGTGGCGACCGGCAATCCACCGCAGCAAGTAGACAATTTTGGGATCGGTCTGGTTGTGGGTAATGGCGTTCGGGATCAGTTCTAGCAGGAAATGTGCCAACGGGTCTTTGAAATAATCTATATCCGCCTCAATCTTGACGCAGGAGACGCCGTCAATGTCGCGCCGATCTTGCTCGTGAAACGCCAACTCCACATTCGCCTCGCCAAATTGCACTTGCTTAAAAGCACTGGTCGCACCAGGGTGGGTAACGGCAGGTGCGTTGACCCACGTACCGTGCGCGCGTGCTTGCTTGATTTGCTCCACCAGCATCTCATCCGCGAAGGCAAAAAAACGATCTCGCTGCGGCGGTTGCCCTTCCCAAATCAGTTGTTTGAAATAATCCAGCGGCTTGCCGACCGGAAGTTCAACCGCGTGTAGGGCAGTAGTGATGTTATGCAGAGTCGCTATGGCATCTTGTTGCCGATCCGTGCCGTCGAGCAATTCTTCATAAAAGCCGCGTGCCTCAGTTTCACTCGCTGCCCCACGCACAAAAATCTGCACGAGGGCGGGATCAGCCAGTTTAAGCTTCTCCCAGGTGGCTTCGCTAAAATTATAGCGATTCTTTTTCGGCAGCAGCATCAGATCAACTTGTTGGGTCAAACCAAGCGCGACTTTGACCGGGAAAAAACCAGCGTCATGATGTTTTTTGGCGGCGACTAACACCGTATAGTCGTCGCCGAAATTATCAAAGAAATCAACTTCAAAGACGGGCGGCTGGCCGGTATGAAACTCCCGGTGGACGAGTTGGTGAAGACCGTTGGAAACGGTAACAAGGGATTTGAAATCCGGGCTGATGGATTGTCGCGTACTGGAGAAGAGCGACAATTTGATTTTGGGTTTCTCGGGCATTTTTCCCCTTTGTTGGCCGCTAGGCCTTTCCTGTCCTTGGCGGTTGTAAATAAACTCCCTCGCAAATTACGAGACGGTGCGAAGAAAATTACACCTTCATGGTGATATGAGAAAATTCGGCGAAACGTTTCGAGAAAAAATGTTAGATGATCTGTAAGGCTAGTTTCTTGGGTGCCTTGACAGATCAACTCAACGTTGAATACTAGCAACCAGTGGATGCACTGTTCGTTCTCTAAATTAAAATCGCTCAGCAGAGAGAACGAAGAAATTTTGCTAGTCCCAAAATTAAGGCTGAAACAGGATGGCCGTTTTCAAGCAAGCCGAAGTGTTCAATCACAATTGGAAGAACAAAAAGTAGCAGGATGCTGGCCAATAAGAGTCTTCGATAAAGGGAATTTTTTTGGGGCCAAGGGCGCTGGGACTGGGCGAGCGATTTATCCCTTTGCAATTGGCTGAATTCTGATTCTAAAAGACTCCTTTTATCACTGTTTTTCTCTGACCGAATTTCTCTCTCCAGCCTTGATTCTTCCAACTCAATCTCGTCTACTTTGTGCCTCACCGCAGAAGTGAGCAACTGGGTAAAGATTAAGACCGGGCCAATTGTTATGAGCGTCAGGGCAAGAAAGCCAATCCCAATCAGCAAACCTTGACCAATGAGTAGCCACCCTGCGTGGCCACCGAAAAAGCTCGTCCCTTTAGGTACATTGGCAATTATTCCTAAGAGAAAGACGATGGCGATCATTAAGATCATCGCTAGAAAGGAATTATAGAGTTGGCTAAAACCACTCAAACCGAACTGGTGATTTTTATCGTCGAACTTCAACTTGATGAGCAGTTGCTGATTCGGGCGATTCAACAATAAGCGTATTAAGAGGACAAAAAGAAAAACGATTTTGGCGGCAAGCCAAAGGGCAAAACAGATGAACGCCATCTGTAAACCCAACGCGATAACCAGAAAAAGTCTGAATTTTGTGCGCCATGCATCCTGATCCTCAATCCCATGTCCGCCAATCACCTCATCTATCCTGATCTCACATCCCGGATATTTCTGCTCTATTTGCTTCAATTGGGGAATCTCTCCCACACGGTGGTCTGCCAATAATTTTGAATATGTTGCTCCCTGAATATTCTTAATGTTAAGCGATTGTACCCAGCCAAATGCAACCTGATGCCTGCCAAGATATTCAGGAATACCAACCTCTGTTAATGCAAAAATAATAAAGAGAGGGGCTGTAATTCGAAATAATCGGGAGTTATATTGACTTATTACCTCAAATGGGTGCGTGTGAGTATGCGCTGGCATTAGAGGGTTTATTACAAGTCGCCCGACAGATACCAGGCTGCGCAAGATGCTGTCTGCAAATTTGAGTAATTGAAATCCAGTTACGATAACCAACGGCACGCCGATTAGATAAAAGAGCCCCGCATTCAACTCAATGACATAGCCAAAGATTAACTCGACAGGCGTGGCCTCACAATGCGGTTTTAAGATGACACTGATAGCTGCCGCCCCGACGTAGCGACTAAGTAAGATCGCTATCAAAGCAACACTTGCAGCGAGGATTGCCAATTTCCCCCCATTGGGATTTTTTTTAAGCCAGTCTCGTAAACGTAGTGAAAAATTCCATTCTGAGAGTAATGGATTGGGGGCTTCCTCACCTCGCCCGACCATCACGACTGGAGATAGTAATTTCGCCTTCACTCGTTCCAAATCAGCCAAAAGTTCACTGATCGTTTGCTGTCTTCGATCTGGCTCAACTTGTAAGGCAGTAAGAACAAGTTGCGTCAATTCAGCAGGAATGCCCGGCCCTTTATTCAAGAGAGAACGGGGGAGTGCATACGAATCTAAATTAGTATCATTATTTTCGGAGAAGGGTAGCTGACCTATGAGCATCTCATATATCAAAACGCCCAAGCTGAAAATATCTGTTCTTATGTCTATACCTCGCCCACCTGCCTGTTCAGGAGACATGTAGCCGGGGGTACCCAAAACAAGTCCTGGTATTGTCCGGCGGCTACCTTCTGCATTTGACTGTTGTGGGTCGGTTGGGGCTTGCAGTAGCTTGGCAATACCGAAATCAAGCACTTTCACTTCTCCATCCGGGAGAAGCATAATATTTTCAGGCTTAATATCACGATGGACAATGCCGGCTGCATGAGCAGCTTGTAAGGCCCTTGCGATCTGACCGCAGATGGCAACAGTTTCGTTCACGCTGAGGGGAGACTTGGTCAGCATTTTCCGCAGGTCTTGGCCTTCAACAAGCTCCATTGCGATGTAATGCACTCCGACGTCTTCATTGATCTCGTAAATAACAGGGATATTTCGCTGCTTGAGCCGGGATGCAGCAATGGCCTCTTTTTCGAGGCGGCTTACCCTTTCAGGCTCTTGGCTCAGATGAGTAGGCAAAATTTTCAAGGCCACCTCGCGCTGGAGCTTATTATCTTTTGCTAGATACACTTCACCCATTCCACCATCACCGATTTTCGAGATAATTTCGTAATGGTGAAGCCGATGGCCTGCGGGCAATTGTTGCCCCCTTTCTGCCAACAATTGGGCTTGTATTTCAAGAGCAGAAGATTCGAGGAAACCTTTAGCCGGTTCGTCAAATTTTAGTAATGCCACGATTTCTCGCCGCAATTCATCATCGCCAGCACAGGCTTTGAGCAGATACCCCTCACGCTCGGAAGCTGCAAGGGCTTGGGCTGCAAGAAAGATGTCCTGGATTTGCTGAGATCGTTCGGGACTCACATCAGGCCGATAATTCAAGTGATAAAACTATTCTGGGTTTGAGGCCTTTGGGCTTAGTTCTTTCAGTAACCAAACCTTGGCAAATGCCCAGTCGCGTTGCACTGTGTCAGCAGATACTTCTAAAACGCGAGCAGTTTCTTCGACACTCAGGCCGCCGAAGAACCGTAATTCGACTCCCCTACTTTGTCGTGGAAAATCTTTTGAGAATGCGTCTAAGGCATCGTCCAGTGCAATGAGGTCTCTGTCTACTCTTATTTCTACTTCGGCGACCCCCTCAAATGTAGCACGCAACCAATCTCCGCCTCGCCGCTTGCTCCCATTTTTACGAGCATAATCTACCAAGACCTCTCGCATGTAGTTAGCGGCAATAGCTATGAGATGTGAGCGATCCTTCCATTCAACATCCTGCGCTTTCTGAATCAGTCGGAGATAGGCTTCATTAACCAAAGCCGTAGGTTGTAGCGTATGACCGGGCTTTTGACTCAAATAGTGGCGGGCCAATCGGCGCAACTCGGACTGCACAACTGACGCTAACTCCTCACCTGCCGCTTGATCCCCATGCTTCCAAGCGGCGAGCAATTGCGGCACATCCAACGCCGCAGGTGAACGATTGTCAATCGATTCAAATGCCATCGCGGTACCTCTGCTCAAATATTACGGAATAACGATACAAGCTCTGAGAAGAGGAAATTATACAACATTCCTCTTAATTACCCCAAAATCCACCACCCGGAAAATTATTTTTACTGGATGCGGTTTTTTGCGATTGGTTTGCGGATTACCAAGTGAGAGCAGTTAGCTCTCACAAATAAGCCACACGATGAAGTGTGCTGTAACTATTGATGAACAAAACCAGAAAGAGGGGTAAACAATGAAGAATTTACTTTGGCTATTAACTTTGATCAGCCTCGTTTTGAATACGGCAGCTTTTGGCAAAGCTCAGCCCAACGCAGATGTCACTCTGGATTCAGCAGAAGCCATCTTCGAGACGACCACTAACGATAAGGATCACGACTCGCTCGTCACAATAACGGTAAAACACGGCAATACCGTGATTGCGGCTGCCAACAATATTGGGGGGCACTGGAATGATCACTCAGATCACAACGTGGCCCTTAATATTGGAAAAGGCTGGACAAGAGATGAACTCAAAAGCCGCCTGAAGACAGAACTCTCGTTTTCAACGAATGGGAATGATAAGTGGGAATTTAACTACATTCTCCGCCTCAATTGGTCTGATGGCACGTCCACAGAAGTCCGCTATAACGGGCAGGTTCTCACGCAAGATGACCGTTTTCGGAGTTATGCTGTAGGACTATAAGCATTATGTCTTCACCGAGGAGCGTGGGCCGCCCCACCCACGCTTTCGCTTAGCCTTGTGTAATTTGGATAAAATCGAAGCCGAAGCTTGGTAGTTATTTCATTACACAGTTCCTAAATAGTTTTTTTCGCGATCTGCGATTCCGACTGGATTTTCAGCTACGGCAGGCTCGCTTTGAGTGCTTGGGGGAAAATGAAATCAAGATGAAGGAACTATGGTTTCATCGGACTGAGAAGGTTTGTGAACTTTCGATCCCCCGAATACGCAAACTGATACCACTTTAGATTTAGCTAGATTGAAAGGAAATTAAATTATGTGGGTGCATAGTAAACTCCTAGACAACATCTCGCAATTATTTATTCACGTGATCTGCCTTTGCATTCTCCTCATATATCCATTTCAACCCACGTCTGCCCAAGGGCTTGGTGCGTTCTCTGGAATGGCGCTCAACGTAGTATTTAATGGACTTGCTGATAGGCTCGACTCTTCGATTCAAAGGGCAGGCGCTGTCGCAGATGGACTACTTATTCGTGCAGGGAGCGAGGCAAATGCCGCAATCAATAATATGCGGGTTACCTATGCGGATGCCCTTAATCAAACTGTGGACAAGTTGGATCAATTAGGGCGTACACAACTTGAACGAATTGCTGCTGTTGCTGATGCCCTTGAACGTCGCACTGCTGAAGACTTGAAGTTTTTAGCGCAAATGGTCACACAGGGCGCGTTAATCTTACCCTTCAGCAATAAGTTTCCACAGGTAACGCGCTGGTCACCAGAATTTGAGGTTGCGCCAACAGGTGCCGGCATTCCACCGCAGTTCGGGCAAACATTTAATCTTCGAATTGATGGCGTATTTGCACAAGCTGCCGCCCCAGACCTCGCACCAACATTAGAAATGGGTGGGTCTAAAATAGTAGCGGCGACTAATAGTACCCAGTCGCTAACGTTTAGCGTCCCCAGATCATTGTTGATGGTCACAGCTAATCAACGCGTATCGTATGCCAAAGGGACATTGGTTATCCCTTATACTGAGCGGCGTGGCCCCTTTGGTCTCTTCGGATTAACCCGTCACGAAGCGAGATTCAATTTTGGCATTCTTGGTCTTCCAGCATCGCCGGGCAAAATCCTCATTCGGTTCACTAAAAGCGTGACTGTTACTGACCGAATCTCTGTCTCAACCCCACAAGATAACCAACAATCAGATCGCGACGATAAAGTTGAGGTTCATTGTGGGCCAAACGAGCCAGCTAACCGAATTATTGTTCCCAACTCTGTCCAATTCGTTGTAGAGAGAGCTGAAGGAAGTAGCTGGACTCATCGCCCTGAGCGATACAACAATCCCAGTGTGTGCGAATGGATTCGTACTGAACATCACGGCTTTGGAACAAGTGATAAGGTATGGTTTCATTTTAACTATACAGTGACGGTTGATCGACAAGAACAGAGGACGCGGGATGTTAGGCTTGACGATTTGGTGTGGGGAGATTCGCGGTTAGTGCCACTCGATGGGGCCTCAAGTTACACGATTATTTTTGAGGCTTTCGATGGCTCTCACCACGAATATGCTTCGCAAACGCAAGATGACCGCTTTATTGTTATCGCGCCAGATGGGGCAGGCATTCGCATTAGTGCTCGTCCAGTAACAGGAATTCTCCCCGTCGCGCGCTAAGACCGTGGTGAGTTTAAGTAGCCTCTATACCTGGCGACAGGTTGAAGGGAACCAATCTGCCGCCAGGCAATAGGAATTAGAAGCTGGTCTACAGGCAATAAGGCTTCGTTGATTGCCATAATCACCTGTTAGCGAGGTAATTGGTGTCAAATCATTTATCTCGCACGTATCATCTGCGGCCTCGCCTTTAATATGTGAATGATGCCCTTATCTCGTCACCCCAAATTGGTAGCAGCTATAGCTGCTCTCTTCATCGTGATTATTTTTTCTTTACTTTTTTTGTTGAAGGAGCGTGATTATTATCCGAGCAAGGTCTTTCAGCCCAAAGCATCTAGCAATGAATCCGTATTATTTCCATCAACCAAGCCCGCTGACGTAGTTTCAATTAGAGGCCGGATTACCAATCAGCAATGCCCTGCTGTAAAGCCCGCCAATGTTAGTGTAACGTTAGATAACGAGCATTCCGCTGTAGTAAATGATCAGGGATGGTATGAACTCCGCAATGTCAAACTGAATGTGGTCACGGGTATCCCCACTGGAAACCACTTTCTGGTTGTCACTGCTACTGGGTTTAGGACAAAGATCGTTCGCTTCACAACCGATTCAGATAATAAATTGAATCTTGATAGTCGCCAGGAAGAGCCGACCAGAACGTCTCTCGTGATTGATTTCAACCTACATAGTATTTTAGCTTCTGATTGCCAAACTGAGCAGGCTGGTAGAGAAGCCAACAACGCCATTGATGCGGTAGATTCCGTTCATAATACTCTTGATGAAGATCAGGACGGGATAGATGATCTTACTGAGGATTGGTTGACACAGCGATTCGCGCCTATCGTTTATCACGGTCAACGCGAAAGCAATTATCCTGTTAGCGTTGATTGGCTCCTCGCCCGTACAAGTCTGAATGCGTATGACAGCACAACATCGGAACGAGTAAGCCTAGCGACATCTGTGAAATTGAACAACCAAGCAGAGTTATTAAATAAAGAATTTGCGACCGGGCCAAGAGGCGGACAGAATATTTCTTCAAACCTCACGCGGAGCTTCTGCAAACAAACAACTTATTTTCTTAACAATGTCAAAGTTCAAGACCAAATTGGTGAACCGGACAGGCCGCAGGATTGGATCACGTATGTGCATACCTATCCCAATAAATCCGGGGGCGTCACCCTTCAATACTGGCGTTGTTATTCCTACAATGATGCGAGTTTTCTCTCTTTTGATTTTAGTCATGGGGGAGATTGGGAGAGCATCGCTGTCCATTTGGATTCTGCCCTGAAGCCTATGACAGTGGCATTTCTTGGCCACACTGGCATTGAATACCACCTTGGCGACGTTCAATGGGAAGGAGAGCATCCGAAAGTTTGGGTACAGGAAGGCGGGCATTCCAGTTACCCGGATAGTAAAGCGTTAAAATCATCGAAATTTACAAGACAAGAAACCTGGACAGGTGGGCAGGCGATCTTGTGGGATGGGACACCACTGGGAGATAGCGGCGGACTCTTGAACATGGGGGAAAAGACTCGACCAAGAAATGGGCAACTGTTTGTGCAATATTCTGGTTTATGGGGATCACCGGCTCAACTCTTTATCACTTCAGGGTATTGGGGGCCAGCCTTCAATGAAACAGATTCTCGTTGTGCTAATGGGCAACAGGTTTACAGCAGCACTCCCACTTGCTCTGCTGATATGGCACATTGTGAGCGAATCTTTCACAAGGCGTGGTGCGATGGCATGAATGGGCAACTCCAAAATATCAACGTAGAATGTTATGCCACTTCTCATTCACCCTGAAGGAACAAAGAGTAAGTTCGTAGCATTTGTATAACAGCGTGCCACCCATAAACAACTTTTGGATAACTGAAATATAGAGATGTCAGGGCTTTTAGGGGATTAAAATCGTGAGGCTGATCACGAGCAACTCACATCATCAATGCTTCAACATTGCTACCGGTTTGTATGAAGAACCTAACCCAACCGAGAATTGTCACCAAATGGCTAGTTAGAGCCTGCATTTCATTTATCGGGGTCTGCATTTCCTTGTACGTTCCATTTACTAAGGCTTCAAGCACTGGCCTGCTTTCTGCTGGTGTTCCAGCGTGGAAATGCGATCCTGTGGTCTTTAACAGTGTTTCCCCCGAAATCTGGAGTTGTTTGCAAGAACATCTAAAGCAGGAAGGGATCAGCAAATTAGCAATCGCTGCGGATCAGCCTGGTAAGGAGAGTGGTGAGCTTGTAGGGAAGCTTGGTGCTCGCGCTCAATTCATTTGGGACAAGAAATCCCAAAAACTTGAAATAACATTCACCAGTTTGCCCGTGCTTTATTCCTGCACGTGGATGGCAAATCGAATCATCGGTTATCTTCCAGGTTGTCGCGGCGGAGAAGTAACAAGGGAACAGTCTGCTGGAGCAGGGATATGGAAAATTGACACTCCAAATGTCAAACAACGCGATACTCGATATGCGGGCATTACTTTCCGAGCAGGAGATATAGTCAGTTTAGAAGCTGGTGGATGTGTTCAGACTGGCGGGCACGGCAAGACGTGGAAACGCTATGTTGATCCGCTCGGTGAGCGTACCAATCAATTTTATCATGGGTTGTTTAGAGTTCCTGGGATGAAAGCTTTTGTCAGGATCGGAGAAATGATTGGTAAGACCTATACCATTCCCGATAATGTCAGTGGAGATATGTCGCTTCACCTTGGCTACGAAGACGATACTTACGAAAATAATGGCTACTGGGGGAGAGACGGGGATGATGGTGAGCCCAAACAATGCACTGGAGTTGGCAATGCCTGGGTTCGGATTAAGGTTATACCTGCTAGAAAACCCAAGGTTACGCGTCCCGCCTCTGCCAACCGTTAGAACAAAACTGACCTGTCGCAGCCCACAGGAGCAACCCTTAGCGAATTCGCCCAACCGCCAAACACTCTGTTTAGATTTTTACCAGGGTTGGAAACTCATGTAAGTCTTACACGAGTTTATCCGTTACAAAATTGCGAAAAGGTCGTGCAAAACCTCGCTCGCTGCGTCACAAACACCATAGGCTCATTTTGATTCGGGATCGGTTTCATTACTTCAGCTTTTAGCATGTCTGAAAATCTAGCTGGCTAATAATCATCAAACGGCTGTCTCGGGGTTTTCACTTTAATACCAATGGGTGGGCTGTAAACGAGCATTCAAAAGCCCAGAAAAACTGACATCCGTTGCGTACTATAAGAGGCGAGTTAATAAATGTAATGTTGACCGCATCATCGGCGCGGACGTTCAACCGTGGAACTCGACGGAGCATCAATTTTTCTACGGTTTTCGTTGTCAGGATTGATACGTTTTTACGTGCTCGATAACAGACGGGCCACTCCAATGTCCTTCGGGCGCAAAACGTTCATTGCTTTATTTTCTTCCCGGCTGATTTTATGGGTGATTTTATCGGCGTGCGACGAATTCCATCGCTCCGCTGTGGGCTGGGTAATTGAGTCGGCAGTTCTAATTCGTCATCAAGCAAGACATCTACAGTAACATTGGCCAAGCGCGCATAGCGCAGTAGAACGAGTAAGGGTGGCCCAAACCCTGCTTCATATTCTGAAATTCGACTCCTGGTCAAGCTCTCACTCAATCCCATCCGAGCAAGGATTTCGTTTTGTGATAAGCCCATTATTTGCCGAATCCGAAGCAGCTTCTCAGCTAAATAAATGGGCTTGAGGTTTACTTTGTTTTCCATCAGAACAATCTCCCTGATGGAAAACAAAGCTCCTGCTCTTGCCAGCTAGTCGAATTCTCGACTACTATTCCGACTTCCTTTATGTGCGCGACGATCCATTGCCTATATTGAATCGTCGCGCCGTTCATCATCCAGGATGTACCGGCAGTCTCAACATGGGACGCTTTTACCGAGCTACTACTTACTGATCTTCAAAGAGCAAGCGCAGCATAGCAAAGTCTGGCCTTACCGTCATTCCCTGTTCTGCTGGTAGTGTGGTTTCCCCCAGAAAATTGGGTTATGCGGAATAGCAGACTGGACAAGTTGAATCGCCCATTCTTCCCTGTCTGTTTACTTTTCTGAGGGAAAGTTGCTCGCCAATAAGGATGTTACTACCGCAACCGAAACCAGCCCTTAATGAGAACCATCAATGACGAATTGTCCGCAATGCCAGTCCGACAACACTTCTTCTTATCGCATGCTGTGGATGTCAGGCACAGCTTCTGGCAACGTGTCGGGAACCGGGATCACTGCCAACGGGCAGATCGGTTTTATCGGCGGCACGAGTTCGCAACAAACCTACCTGGCGCAGAGTGTCGCGCCACCCGCCGCGCCGCCTTTGCGCGGGTTTCTCTTTGGGTGTTTGGTGCCGTTCATCGTGTGTCTCGTACTCACGACAATGTTGAGTGCTCTGATGACGATGTTGCGCCTTGGTTCTCCCGCACTAGCTAAGGTTCTCGCTCCTATGCTCTCAAACTTTTCCTTCTTCTGGCTCGCGATTCTTTGTATCGCGGGTTCACTGGTCTTGCGTAACGTCTATTTGCAAGTGCGCAAGCAGAAACTTGCCCCCGCCCTTCAAGCTTGGGAAAACTCCTGGCTTTGCTTGAAATGTGGAGTGCGTTGGGTGGTGTAAAGAGGTAAACGAGGTTGGATGCCACTTATTTTTTGTGAAGTTCGGACTCTGGTCGACGGAATAGCAGCTCTCTAAATTTCAAGTCTAATGGCAACTGGTTATCCGATAGACCAATTAGCAAATTAGGAGAAGCCTGTGTTAGCGTTTATTAGAGAATCTTGTTGCATTTATCTGGGGAGAATGGGCATTTATTTTTGAGTCTCACAAAAACGCTAATTTTCTGGGTAGTGATCGAATGGCTCGGAAAATTTCGTTTATTCCTATCACAATTAGCAAGAAAATTGATTTATTTAGATAGATTAAAAATTGATTTATTTCGTGTATTTGTAAAGAAATTTGAAGTTAATAGCTACATTTTGAATTGAATTTATTTTTGTAGCTCCTTGTAAACTATTGATTCTAAAAGAGCGTGGATTTTATTTATTCTTGCCCCCCACAAAGCGTTCACGCGCACCACGATCATCGTTGTTGTCCAGACCTTCGATAGTTAGGTTGTTAGAAAAGGGTGTGCTGCCATTGAGGGCAAAGACTCCGGCTTCTTCGGGCGAGGAGCGAAAGCGGTCTTTAGTGTCGCCTTCTGCCAATTGCCGATCATCAAAAGCAGGCGGAGCAACGCCGGGCAAGGTGAAAATTAAATCATTGATGTTGCGGCTTTCAATGGGCAAATCGTCAATCTGCCGTTTGGCAATGGTGCTGCCAACAACAGTGCGTGAAGTGTCTATAAGAATCTGGTCACTATTTGCTTCAACTGTAATTTGTTCGCTGAGCGTGGCGACATCAAGTTTGAAATCGCGCCGCACGACGATGCCAGCAGCAGCGTTAAATTTATATTGCACCGTGCGAAAGCCTCGGACTTCCACCTGCAATTCATACTCTCCCGGTAAAAGTTTAGTGAACCGATAGCGACCTTCTGCATCGCTGGTAATTGTACGTTCTTGTGCGGTTGCGGTCGCTTTTACGGTAACGCGAGCATTGACGATTCTTTGTTGCGAACTATCGCGAATCGTACCTTCAATTGAAATGTGATCAAGATCATCGGCTGAGAGGGCTGTGAACAAAATAAGGCTAAGTAAACAAACACCTACCCAACAGACGGAAAAGCTACAACGGGGCATGAGCTTACCTCCTGTACCGGCTATTTTGATTTGAAATACTACGTTGGACTTCACCTGACGGCTGTAGTCAGGCGGCATGAATAGTAGTTCGCAGCAGGCGATTAGGCAAGAGGACAAGTAATTCCTGACTTTGCCGCAACCCTGCTGTACAATGCCTGCGTTTCACGATCATCTTCCTGATTCTCAAAGGAGACGGTATGATGAATT
>JAFDVL010000031.1:0-18684 GCA_018268995.1 Acidobacteriota bacterium
TCAGCAGCACGATTCGCGTTTGCAACAAGGCGTGAACGCGCAATACCTGAAGCCGTTTGAAATTTTGGGCAATCACTCTCTGTTTACAGCGGGCGCAAATTACCACGACAATCAAATCAACGTCGGGTTGTACCCTTCGATTGGGCGCGTACCGAATCGTGCGCTTTTTACACCTGATGCACTGGTGACAAAAGCGAATGCCCGCGTGACAAACACCGCCGGATACGTGCAACAAAGCATCAATCTGTGGCAAGGTCGTCTGCATTTGGATGGTGGCTTGCGCTTCGATTATTTCCGCTTCGATGTGCGTGACCGCGTGCAGCCTGATTTTTCCGGCGTGCAGGGCGCATCGCGCTTTCAGCCTAAAGCCAATGTAGCTTTCACTCCGAGCCTGAAAATCCCCGCGACGTTGTATTTCAATTATGGTCGCGGCATTTCCAGCCAGGATGCGCGCGGCGTTGCTCAGCGTCCCGAAAGCCCGCGCCTTTCGACGACGGATTTTTACCAAACCGGAGCCGCCTTCAATGCCAATCGTTTTTCGGTCAGTACGGATCTGTTCCTGATTGATCGCAGCAATGAACAGGTCTACATCCCGGATGATGGCAGCATCGAATTCAAAGGCCCCAGCCGTGCGTATGGCATCGAAGCCAAAGCCTCTGCCAAACTGACCCGAACGCTCAGCTTCAGCGCTGGCATCACACGCGTCGGCAATGCGTTCTATCGGGGTGAAACGCCAAGAATTTATGTAGATTCCGCGCCCCGGCTGGTAGCCAATGTCGGATTGACGCTGGCCGACTGGCACGGCTTCAGCGGGTCACTTCGCTATCGCCACATCAATCACTACCGTTTGGACGGTGAAGACCCAACGATTCTTGCTTCCGGTTTTGATGTCCTGGATTTCAGCCTGAATCGCCGGATTCGACGCGGTATTGAATTCAATTTGGCGTTAGATAATCTGACGAACAAACGGTACTGGGAAACTCAGAACTATTTTGAGTCACGCCTTCGCCCCGGTGCAGATTTGATTTCTCGCATTCACGCCACTCCTGGTTATCCGATCACTATCAGTGTCGGAATGACATTCCGACTATTTGCCAAAGACTGAGGCACCGGTAAACAAGGCTGCTGTAGTGTGATTGGTCAATCGCACTACAGCGATCTCTCCGCTCTCTTTCTCCTCTTCTTCACAGCTTCTCCTCTTTCCCTCTCCTTTTAGGTTCGTGCTAGACTGCGGCTCGCAAACTGACAGCGCAAAAGGAGATGAAGTTTCATGCCCTGGGAGAAGAAAAACGAAACGCTTGCCACCGTCCAACAGGCGCTGGACACGCGAACGGTAGATGAACTGAAAAAGCTGGTGACGCTTTTGCCGACCAAAGAAACTGCTGCTCGCAAAGGCGAATTGATTGCCTTGCTCGAACGCGCCTTAATAGGCGATGGGCTGCAAATTTTATGGGGCAAACTAAATGACCTTCAGCAGAAAGCCGTCAGCGAAGCCGTCTGGGACGAAGAGGGGCGTTATCAAGCTGACCGATTCAAAGCAAAATACAACGCGCTGCCTGTCTTCGCGCAGAAGTCCGAAGATCGCTGGCGTGCGTATTATGGCAATCCGACGGCGCTGTGTTTGTTCATCTACAGCACGGCGCGCTACAACAATCCGTGGCAGGGCTGGCAGATGCCACGCGACTTGCAACAACGTTTGCGCGCTTTTGTGCCGCAGCCCGCAGCCATCCAGCTCAAAACGACTGCCGAATTGCCGGAATTCATTCAGCAGGAAGAAAAGGAATGGGAACTCGCCGACGATGACGAAGGCATTCGCATCATCAACCGACAAGGCATTCACGTGATGCCGCGCAAACCGCCGAAGATCACGACGACCGTCAAGCAAGTCCCCCTGACCGAGCGCCGCACCGAACGCGCCGCCGCACAGGAATTAAATGCCATCCTGCGCCTGATCGAAAAAGGCAAACTTGCCGCGAGCGAGAAAACGAATCAGGCTTCCGGCGCAACGATGGAAGAAGTGGCGAAGGTCTTGCGCGATGGCGATTTTTACGAAGTCAACGCGAAGCCGAAAAAAGGCGACACCGAAATCGGCGCGATCAAAGCCTTCGCGTGGCCGCTACTGGCGCAGGCGGGCAAACTCGCCGAACTGAACGGCAAAAAACTCGCGCTCACCAAAGCCGGACGCGCCGCGCTTTCCACTGCACCTGCCGAATCCTTGCGCCTGCTCTGGCAACGCTGGCTAAAAACCAAACTGCTGGACGAATTCAACCGCATAGATGAAGTTAAAGGCCAATACAGCAAAGGCGCACAGATGACCGCCACCGAAGGCCGCCGTTCTGTGATCGTCAAAGCGTTGGAACAATGCCCGGTCGGAAGCTGGGTTGCGGTGGACGATTTCTTTCGCTTTATGAAAGCCGCCGCGTACGATTTTCTAGTCACGCGCAATGCGTGGGAACTCTACATTGAAGACAAAGAACACGGCAGCCTGGGCTACGAAGGCCACAACGAATTTGAAATCATTCAGGGGCGCTACATTTTGTGCTTGCTGTTTGAATACGCCGCAACGCTGGGAATGGTAGATGTCGCGTACATTGATCCGAAACGCGCGCGTAAAGACTATCGCAATTTGTGGGGCGCAGACGATCTGGATTTCTTCAGTCGTTACGACGGCTTGCTGTATTTCCGCCTGAATACGCTGGGCGCGTATTGCCTCGGACTGACGAACGAATACACGCCGCAAGAAATTGAGGAACGCGCCACCTTGACTGTGTTACTGAGTCTGCGCATTCAGGTCAGCGGCAGCGGCTTGTCGTTGGATGAAGCATTGCTGCTGGAAGCCTGGGCCGAAAAAGAAAGCGACGAGGTGTGGAAGCTGAGCCAGGAAAAATCCATCGCCGCTATTGAGAACGGCTCACAAATCGCCGAACTGCGCGAGTTTTTACAAAAGCGCGACGAGCAGGAATTGCCCGACACCGTGCTGCATTTCATCACTAAAACCGAGCGCAACGCACGCGCCCTGAAGCACAAAGGCAACGCCATCCTGATTGAATGCCGCGACGCCGAAACCGCCGAAGCGATTGCCACACACGAACGCCTGAAAAAGCTCTGTCAACGCGCGGGCGAGAAGTATTTGGTCGTGCTGGCGGATGAGGAAAACGCGTTTCGGAAACTGTTGCACGTGGTAGGATATGGAATGCCGCGCGTATGAAAGGAGCATTATGAGTGTAGTAATTTCTGCTGAGCTATTGCGGGCAACCAGATTGACAGCGAATGAAATGATCCAGGAATTGGCGATTGCGCTTTTCCAACGAGATAAGCTGACCTTGGGGCAAGCAAGTCAATTAGCCAGCCTGAATCAATGGCAGTTCCAACAGCTTCTCGCCAGTCGGGAAATCCCGCTGCATTATGATGTGGCTGAATTTGAAGCAGATTTGCAAACCTTGATGAACCTGCCTCCTTCTAAGATGAGATTGTGACGCACTCAGTTTATTTGGTAGGATTTTGCAGGCACTATTGGGAGGGTTGAAATGAGAACACTTACTATTAATCGAAATCAGATTGATTATGCCGGTACATTTGAGCGGCCAGTTTTTAGCTTAGTTGGCAATACATGTATTCTGGAAGGGTTGTACGATACATTTTCAAGATTTGGGGTAACGCTATCGGATTTCCGCTTAGACACTAATATGGCTGTTCCTGCTGAAAATGGTGTTAATGTCTTTCTGAAATCTTTAGGGCAATACAGATTAAAGTTTGATCGTGTAGAGTGGACAGTGCTTAATTTTGTTGATGAAGATTTTCCCCGCTCACCAGAGGTTTTAGCCTGTGGCGAAGAGTGGCTCCGCTCGGTCGAAGAAAATCTCACTTTCAAAAATCACACATTTGTTTATGGTGCGCATTGTCTGTTAGCTGAAGGAACAGCGAAGGATTTTCTACTCAGTTTACCGAATAAATCGGATTTATCCCTTGGAGACGGACTTGGAAATGGCTTGATTTTTAATTGGTATGATGCCGACATTCACGGGCGGTTTAATTTGATCTTAGACCATTCGCTTTCTGTTAAGGATGGTATTTTTATTCAGCTTATTTGTGTCATCGAAAAAGATGGGATCAATTATCATCAAGTACTGAGTAATGGCCAACAATCACTTAACAAGGTCTTGGATCATTGCGGCCTTCAATTTGAACAAGAGACGGAGGTTGTTTCATGAACTTACAATTGCAAAGAACAAGCTTAAATCGGGGGGGCATGCCTGAATATTTAACTAGAGGGATTTCTCCGTGGCAAAGGGCCGAACGTAATTTGCCACAAACAGGCAGATCGCAAAATGCGGTGGTTGCCTATTCAAAACCTGCAACAGCGCGTATTAGTATCCGCCTAAAAGAAGCCATCGAACGCTCCCGTTATATTCTTGATCTGGAAGACGATTGGGATGAAGAAGGAAGCCCAGGATTTCAAGAAACAACGTGGAAACGCGCCACGGATTTTATTTTGCAGGTAGCCATATCTTTTCGCCAACAACCCCATGGATTTTGGATTGAGCCACCGCGCATTTTGCCTGGACCGAAAGGGAGCCTTGATATTCATTGGAAAACATCAAAGCGTGAGCTATTAATCAACGTCCCGGAAAATATGAGTGAACCGGCTGATTATTATGGTTCAGGCGGGCGGACAGATATTATCAAGGGCAAGCTGGAAACATCTGCAAAGAACGAATGGATTTTGACGTGGCTGACGAGATAACTTCACCTTGGAAGAAAGAACCGATCTCAGATGATGCGATTCTTTATATGAGGGTTCACAAAAATAATCTTGATGCTAATGGCGAGCCAATCCCTGGTGCTTTTCGGAATCATCCTACCCGGACAGACGGTATGTCTACAGATTGGAAAGAATATTCGACTCCAGAAGATTGTCGGGCACGGGCACGGACACCAACTGACAATGCTGTAATCATTTTGCCTGTGGCAGCGGTCCGCAAAATACCAGGCCAAACTGTAGAGCATACTCCTATCTATGAGCCTTTAGCCGAGCCACCTGTTTTTAACCGCGCTCATACGGATGTATTTGGTGAAAAAACTACTGAGGCGAGGTTTCATTTCATGAAAGTATGCAGCTTTGCCATTAGGCTCGAAAAGAGGTCATAGACACGCATCCATAAACCCGCCTCTCCTCGAATTCTTCAGATTGCTCATCCATTTTTTATTATGGCATCTCCTGTTTTTTCTACGTTCCAAAAACTTCTCTCCGAACGCATCGTCATCATTGACGGTGCGATGGGGACAATGATTCAGCGGCATAAGCTCGAAGAAGCGGATTATCGCGGCGAACAGTTTGCCGATTGGCCTTCGGACATCAAAGGCAACAACGATTTGCTTTCGATTACGCAGCCGCACATTATCGAGGGCATTCATCGCCAGTATCTTGAAGCAGGCGCGGAAATCATCGAAACCAATACGTTCAATTCGCAATCCGTGACGCTGGCGGATTACGGTATGTCGCATTTGGCTTACGAGATGAATCTTGCTTCGGCGAAAGTCGCGCGCGCTGCGGTAGATAAATTCCTGGCTGAAAACCCCGACCGTGTAGCCTTCGTCGCAGGCGCACTGGGGCCGACAAATAAAACGACTTCACTATCGCCCGATGTGAATGATCCGGCCTATCGTGCTGTCACATACGATGAAGTGGCTGATTCGTATTACGAACAGGCGAAAGCCTTGATTGATGGCGGCGCGGATTTGCTGATTGTCGAAACCGTCTTTGATTCGCTGAACTCGAAAGCGGCCTTGTTTGCGGTGCAAAAGTTGTATCAAGACCTTGGCTATTCGTTGCCGTTGATGCTGTCGTTCACGATTACGGATTTGAGCGGGCGCACGTTGTCGGGGCAAACCGTCGAAGCGTATTTCAACGCCACTGCACACGCACCACTGCTCAGCATTGGCATCAACTGTGCTCTGGGGCCAAAAGAAATGCGGCCTTACATCGAAGAGCTTTCCTCTATCGCGCCGATTTATGTCAGCGCGTACCCGAACGCAGGTTTGCCGAATCCTTTATTACCAACAGGCTTTCCTGAAACGCCGGAATCATTGGCTCCGCAATTAGGCGAATGGGCAGCGAATGGCTGGTTGAATTTTGTCGGCGGATGTTGCGGGACTACGCCGGATCACATTAAGTTGATTGCCGAAGCGGTCAAAGGCATCGCGCCGCGCACGCCTGCGCATCCGCCGCAATACTTGCGACTCAGCGGCCTTGAAGCCCTCACGATTCGTCCCGAAACGAATTTCGTCAACATCGGCGAACGCACGAACGTCACCGGCTCGCCCAAATTCGCCAAGCTGATTTTGAATAATCAGTACGAAGTAGCGCTCGCCGTCGCACGCCAGCAGGTCGAAAACGGCGCGCAGATGATTGACGTGAATATGGACGAAGGAATGCTCGATTCCGAAAAGGCGATGGTGCATTTTCTGAATCTGATCGCGTCCGAACCCGACATCGCGCGTGTGCCTGTCGTGATTGACTCTTCCAAATGGTCGGTCATCGAAGCAGGCTTGAAATGCACGCAGGGCAAAGCCGTCGTCAATTCGATTTCGCTGAAAGAAGGCGAAGAGAAATTTTTAGAGCAGGCGCGTTTGATTCGACAATACGGCGCGGCAGTGATCGTGATGGCGTTTGATGAAAAAGGGCAGGCGGACAATTACGAACGCCGCATTGAGATTTGTTCACGCGCTTACAATTTACTGGTGAGCGAAGTCGGCTTTCCGCCACAGGACATCATCTTTGATCCAAACATTCTGACGGTTGCGACCGGCATCGAAGAACACAACAACTACGCTGTAGACTTCATCGAAGCGACGCGCTGGATCAAACAAAATCTGCCCGGCGCGAAAGTCAGCGGCGGCGTCAGCAACATTTCGTTTTCTTTCCGGGGCAACAATCACGTCCGCGAAGCAATGCACTCCGCGTTTTTGTATCACGCGATCAAAGCGGGTTTGGATATGGGCATCGTCAACGCGGGCCAGCTTGCCGTGTATGACGACATCGAAAAAGACCTGCTCGAACGGGTCGAAGACGTGCTGCTCAATCGTCGCCCTGACGCGACCGAGCGTTTGGTGACATTCGCCGAATCCGTCAAGCAAGCTGACAAAGCCGAAGCTGTTGTAGACGAATGGCGCAGCGGCTCCGTCGAAGCACGCCTATCACACGCGCTCGTCAAAGGCATCGTGGATTACATTGACGCCGACACCGAAGAAGCGCGGCAGAAATACGGACGCCCCTTGCGCGTCATCGAAGGCCCGTTGATGGACGGGATGAACGTGGTTGGCGATCTGTTCGGCTCCGGCAAAATGTTCCTGCCGCAAGTCGTCAAATCCGCCCGCGTGATGAAAAAAGCTGTCGCTTATTTGCAGCCGTTTATGGAAGCCGAAAAGGCTGCGAGCGGCAACCCGCAAGCGCAAGGCAAAGTGCTGATGGCAACGGTCAAAGGCGACGTCCACGACATCGGCAAAAACATCGTCGGCGTCGTGCTCGGCTGCAACAACTACGAAGTGATTGACCTCGGTGTGATGGTTCCGGCGGACAAAATTCTCGCCGCCGCGAAAGAACACAACGTAGACATCATAGGCTTGTCCGGCTTGATTACGCCGTCGCTGGATGAAATGCAGCACGTCGCGCGAGAGATGCAACGGCAGGGCTTTACGGTTCCGTTACTGATTGGCGGCGCGACGACTTCGCGCGTGCATACCGCAGTGAAAATCGCGCATCATTACGAACCGCCCGTCATTCACGTCCTCGACGCTTCGCGCGCGGTTCCGGTAGTCGGTGCGCTCATCAATCCCGAAACGCGCGGCGATTTCGCGCTCAAAAATCAGGCACAACAGAACAAAGACCGCGAAATTTATCTGAACAATCGTGAACAGAAAAAAGGCTTGCTGCTGGCCGAAGCGCGCGCGAACAAAACGCCGATTGATTGGGCTGCAAGCGAGTTGGCAAAGCCGGAATTCCTCGGCGTCAAATCGTTCGATGATTTCCCGCTCGAACAAATCGCGCCGTTCATTGACTGGACGCCGTTTTTCAATACGTGGGAACTCGCGGGCAGTTTTCCGAAAATTTTGAAAGATGAAGTCGTTGGCGAGCAGGCGACGAAACTTTACGAAGATGGGCAAAAATTATTGGCCCAAATCATTAAAGACAAATCTCTTCGTGCGCGTGCTGTGTTTGGATTCTTCCCCGCCAATTCGGTCGGCGATGACATTGAACTTTACACCGATGAATCGCGCTCCAAAGTGATGACCACGCTTTGCACCCTACGCCAGCAACAGGAAAAACGCTCCGGTCAATACAACCAAGCCTTAGCCGATTTTATCGCGCCGAAAGACAGCGGACGAGCTGATTACATTGGCGCTTTCGCCGTCACTGCAGGCATCGGCACAGATGAATTAGTCGCCAAATTCAAAGCCGATCACGACGATTACAACGCGATTATGACGCAGGCGCTCGCGGATCGTTTGGCCGAAGCCTTCGCCGAACTAATGCACAAAAAAGCGCGCGAAGTGTTCGGCTACGGCCAAGCCGAAACTATCAGCGTCGAAGAACTCATCAAAGAAAAATATCGCGGCATCCGCCCCGCCCCCGGCTACCCCGCGTGTCCCGATCACACCGAAAAACGCAAGTTGTTTGACTTGCTCCAAGCCGAAGAACGCGCGGGCGTGCATTTGACCGAAAGCTTTGCGATGTATCCCGCAAGCTCTGTTAGCGGCTGGTATTTCGCGCATCCCGAAGCGAAGTATTTTGCGGTGGGGAAAATTGAGCGCGATCAGGTGGAAGAGTATGCGGAACGAAAGGGGATTGAGGTGGTGGAGGCGGAACGCTGGCTTTCGCCGAATTTGAATTATTGATGTACCGCAAACATCTTGTTTGCGGCTCAAAAAAAACTAGTTGCGGCTTGTATTATTACTTTGACAGAGTCGCTCTTCGGCGCTGCAAACAGGATGTTTGCAGTACATCTCAGCCTTATGTCTCAGTTTAAGTACAAAGAATATTACCGTAGAAATTTGCCTCACATTGCTCCGCCTGGTGCTACGTTTTTTGTGACATATCGCTTGGCTGGATCAATCCCTCAAAGTGTTATTGCGGAATATCGGCAGAAAAAGGAATGGCTGGAAAACGAAACGAAGCGGCTTCAACGGCAAATGGAAAGGCCGGAGTCCAATTTGCCTGACGCCTGGCAAGCGAAGTTTTTACAGTTTAGGCGCGAGTGGTTTGCGGCTTTTGAAGAACATCTTCATCAAGCAACGACAGGGCCGCATTGGCTGCGCGAAGAGGCGATTGCTCAAATCATTGTCGAGAGCTTACACTTTTTTGATCAGCAGAAATATTGCCTTCGTGCCTATTGCGTGATGTCAAATCACGTTCACGTTGTGCTTTCCCCATTTCTGTCTGCCGACAACTTAGTTGAGGGGAAGGATACAGCAGGCCACACTTCATTTACGTCAGCCATGCCAACTCTCGCAAAAATCATGCATTCCTTGAAAAGTTATACTGCCAAGGAGGCGAATAAGGTCTTAGAGCGAACAGGCGAATTCTGGGAACATGAAAGCTATGATCATTACATCCGCGATGAGGCAGAGTTTCGGCGAATCGTAAGATACGTTTTGCAAAATCCTGTCAAAGCACGTCTGGTTGATGATTGGCAATCGTGGCCTTGGAGTTACTGCGCGAGCATTTAGCCCCTACTGTACTGCAAACATCCTGTTTGCAGCTCATTAAATTGCTTATTGGGGGTAGCACATTCGTCCCCGCGACAGAGCTGCAAACAGGATGTTTGCAGTACATTTTTTGTGAATTTGTCCAGACCGTTTGGAGGTCAAAACGATGCCAGATCCAAT
The DNA here is from genome assembly GCA_018268995.1 of Acidobacteriota bacterium. GTDB lineage: Bacteria > Acidobacteriota > Blastocatellia > RBC074 > RBC074 > JAFDVL01. The sequence continues at coordinate 9,886 of JAFDVL010000031.1, forward strand.
CACAATGGGAATCACAGCAGGCGCGGCTGCCTCATGGGCCTGGGATAAATTTGGCAAAGACATAGCAAGCAAAGCCAAAGATGTAGCCAAAGAAAAATACAAAGAATTCAAGTGGGAAGGCGCGGCGAAAAAATATCGCGCCAAAATTAAAAAGCTATACGGCACGATGCAGGTATTGGGAATGCCAGAGCCTGTTCCACTCAGCGAGATTTACGTTGACGCATACGTGTTATCGAAACAAACCGCGCATCAACGCTTTGCTCTTGAAGAATTACTCGCTCGTGCTGCTGATCCAGAAATACATCATTCCGCTGAACGAAAAGGGTGTCTTGCGCTCGTGCGTGAAGAGGGGAATTTGTTCATTCTTGGCAAACCGGGCGCAGGAAAAACCACGTTTATGAAATGGGTCGCTTTCAACTCAGCGGAAGGCAATATAGACAAAGTACCGATCTACGTCTGGCTGAAAGAGTGGTCGGATTCAAAGCTGGAATTGATGGCATATATCGCTCAGCAATTTGAGATTTGTGCCTTCCCGGAAGCGATGCCATTCGTCGAAAAATTATTGGCGTCCGGCGATGCCGTTGTGTTGTTCGATGGCTTGGATGAAGTAAATCAAGCGGATGGGCTACGCCTGAAACAAGTGCAAGCAATGCAAAACTTCATCAAAAAATATGATTCGACGCAATGTTTGATTACCTGCCGTCTCGCGGCGAACGAATATACATTTGAGAATTTCAAGTATGTCGAGATGGCGGATTTCAATGATGAGCAGGTTCAGCAGTTTGTCAAAAATTGGTTTCGCAACAATGAGAACATCAGGGTAAGGTTGATTGAAGAATTCGCCAAAGAAGAAAACCGAAATTTGCGTGAACTCGCGTCCAGTCCGTTATTATTGACGCTGCTCTGCCTGTCGTATCAGGAAACGCTGATTATCCCGCAACGGCGCGTAGAGATTTACGAAGAGGCGATGGATGCGTTGCTGAAGAAATGGGATTCCTCGCGCGGCATCAAACGAGACAGCGTGTACGGCACGCTTTCCCTTGGTCATAAGAAGAAAATGTTTGCGCAGGTTGCGGCAATTACTTTTGAGAAAAACAAGTATTTTATCAGGAAAGAGTTGTTGCAGAAGGAATTGGTCAATTATGTCGTGAAGGTGCCGCCACACGAGGAGGAAGTAGATGGTGAGGTTTTGTTGCAAACGATTGAAGCGCAACACGGCATCTTTACTGCCCGTTCCCGTGACTATCATTCGTTTTCCCACCTGACCTTTCAGGAATATTTCACCGCTCGCTACATCGTGGACAATGTGACGAAAGGAACTTTGCAGAGATTGCTGTCGCATTGCCACGAGTCGCGCTGGCGCGAAGTGTTTTTGCTCACGACCAGTTTGTTGGACGATGGCGACGAATTTATCCAGGCATTTCGGAAGCAGTTGGATGTATTTATTCAAAAGCACGAAAACCTCGTTGAGTTATTGCGGTGGGCAACGAGACGACGGGATGCGAGCGAAACAAAAGGCAGGCTGGCGCAGGAAACATACATTTATCTAAGGCTCCAGCAAGCCGATGTCCGCGTCTCCACCCTCGACAGCGCCCTCGACAGCGCCCTCGCTCGCGTCCTCGACAGCGTCCGCGCCCTCGCCTTCAACCTCCCCCTGGGCAGCGACCTCGCCAAGAAGCACTTCGCCCGTCACCGCACCCGCGCTCTCGCCCACCAACTAAAATTGACTGGGTTTAAAGGGGCATTGGACAGTTTGAAAACACCCGCGAAAGATGCATCGAGGGATGAATGGGAGGACTTTGCCGAGCAACAACAAGCGATCCTGATTCAGCATCAAGATATTGGACATCCGTTGGAATTAACGGACGAAGAGACAGCGGATGTCATTCATTATTTGAATGCCTCCCGCTTATTGAAGGATTGTTTGAAACTGGCTACGATGCCGCTGGAAAAGAAGGAAGATGTTTTGGATAGTTTGTTTTTACCACCGCGTCCAAGTTGATTGGCAAGTGAATTTTCCAGTCCCGCTACCTGACGAGGCGGAAACGCCGTAGTTCTTTCTTCTCCCGGCACGACCGTGCAAGGGGCTTTTCCTGAAACAATTTGCTGATATTGATTCTCTTAGCCTGAGGGCTTATTGTTGCCTCATCCAGCGATAAGTTGAAGCACAGAGCGCTAACGCAAGAGATGTCTACACCGATTCTGACGACGAAGCTTTCGATCCCTCCCAAGCGAATGGATTGGGTGGTTCGTCCTCGTTTGCTCAAACGGTTGGATGAAGGGGTGCGGCATCGTTTGACGTTGATTTCGGCTCCGGCAGGGTTTGGCAAATCTACGCTGATCGCTTCGTGGGTGCATAAACAGCAAACTTGCCCGCGTTTGGCGTGGTTCTCGGTGGAAGAGGATGACAATGATCCGGTGCGCTTTCTGGCCCATTTCATCGCGGCGTGGCAAACGATTGACGTTCGTCTGGGGCAGGTGGCGCAATCTCTGCTGGAAAACCCAAATTTCCCGCCGCTGAATCATCTGATGACCATGCTGATCAATGATCTGGCGAATTTGTCAGAATCGGTTGTGCTGGTGCTGGATGATTATCATCTGATCCGCCATCCAGAGTTGCGCGGAGCCATCGCATTTTTTCTGGATCATTTGCCGCCGCAGTGCCACTTAATTATTGCCACACGGGAAGAGCCTTCGCTGCCATTGCCACGCTTGCGGGCGCGCTGGGAAGTGGTCGAAATTCGCTGGCAGGATTTGCGCTTTACGCGCGAAGAGACGGCTGCGTTTCTGAAGCGAACGATGGGGTTGGCCTTGACCAATGAAACCGTTCAAATGTTGGAGGATCATACCGAAGGCTGGATTGCCGGGTTGCAGATGGCGGCGCTTTCGTTGCGCGGGCGAGCCATCTCTGAAGGAGCTATTCAACCTGTGCTTGAAATGCAGGGCTTTGATGTGGGTCACCACGACATCATTGATTATTTGGCGGCAGAGGTCTTGCGTCAGCAACCCGCTGAAATTCGCCAGTTTTTGCATCAGACGGCAATTCTGGATCGCTTCAATGCCTCGCTCTGCAATGCCGTGACAGAACGTACAGACAGCCAGACGATTTTGGCTGAGTTGGAGCGGGCGAATCTGTTTCTCATTCCGCAGGATGACCAGCGCAACTGGCATCGTTATCACCATCTCTTCGCTGATTTTTTGCGGGCGGAACTGACTGATTCTGAACAGGAAGCATTGCACGCTCGCGCAAGTCGCTGGCACGAATCGCAAGGCTTAATGCCAGAGGCAATTCGCCATGCACTGGCTGCGCGCGATCATGAAACGGCGGTGCGGCTGATTCGTTGCGGGGCTGAAGATGCCTGTCGTGATGGTGCATATAACACTTTGCTGGGGTGGGTGAATGCGTTGCCCGAACGCGTTGTCCGCGCGCATACAGATTTGCTGGTGCATAAAGGCTGGATTCTCTATTTGCGCGGTGAAATTCTGACCGGAGAAGCCTACGCCGCACTCGCGGTCGAAAATCAGCGCCCGGATGATTTGCCGTTGCATCGCGGCATGCTGTTGGCCTTTCGCGCCTTTCTTTCGCTGAGTCGGGATAATCCCGCGCAGGCAATTCGTCACGCCGAAGAAGCTTTGACGTTGTTGGGAGGGACAGAATCCTTTTATCACACAACTGTGCTCAGTCACCTGGGGCAGGCACAGCGATTGATGGGCGACCGTCAGACCGCGATCCAAACGCTGCGACAGGCAATCGCACTGGGGCAAAGGCTACGACACTACCTGCCCACACTGGAGGCAACAGGGATTCTGGCGCTGGTGTTGAATCAGCAGGGCAAATTGCGCGAGGCGATTCAGGCCTGTGAACAAGCGGCCACTCAGTATTTGAATTCGCAGGGACAGCCAATGCTGATTGCCGGGTTGGTGTATGTGCCGCTGGGGGCGATGTATTACGAAACCAACGATTTGGCGCGGGCCTATCATTACCTGACAACGGGCATCGCCCTCTGCCAGCAAATGGGCACGGTGTATTACGCCTTAGTTGGGCAACGCACGCTGGCGCGATTGTATTTTGCGCAGGGTGAAATTGAATCCATGTGGGAAACGCTGGCGGCGGCGCGCGCTTTGGCGGTGAACTCCGGGAATCAACGCCGCATTCGCAAAATCAGCGTTGTCACGGCGGAGCTGCAATTGCGACAAGGACATCTGGCGGCAGCCAGACGGACACTGGATGATTTACCTGCCTCGGCGAAGTCGCGTTCAGAACAGGAAAATCTCACTTCAGTTCGATTATTGCTTGCGCAAAAAAATCTACCGGCGGCACAGTCCTTGTTGCAGCAAATCGAGCAGTCAGCACGACGACATGGCAGATGGAATAGTCTGATTGGCATTTCTGTGCTGCAAGCAGTGGTTTATCAAGCCATGAATCAATGGGAAGCAGCGCTCGACCAATTGGGACAGGCCATTTCACTGGCCGCGCCGGAAGGGTATCGCCGCGTTTTCCTGGATGAAGGGGAAGCCCTTGCCGCGCTGCTGCCGCGTCTGCGAAAACTGGCTCCCGCCTTTATCGCAGGCTTACTCGAAGCGCATTCTTCCACTTCCTGCAAGTCCGTGCCGCCCACACTTCAGGTCACGCCCACGGCCAGCAACACTTTGATTGAACCGCTGAGCAAAACACAGCTCTCCATCCTGCGACTGGTGGCCGATGGGCTATCAAATCGGGAGATTGCCGCGCGCCTGACGATTACCGAAGGGACTACGAAATGGCATCTGAATCAGATCTTCGGGAAGCTGAATGTGGGCAGCCGAACGCAGGCCGTTGCCCAGGCTCGCCACCTCAATTTAGTCTGAATTTGAAAAACCTACTGACCGGTCGGAAATAATATTCCTTTCCTAACTTTCGTTAGGTGCCAAGCCCTGCATATCCTGCTAGTCTCCCGCCAACCATCAATAATTGACAGTAAAAATTAGTAGTTCTCAAATTGACGAAATAACAATTCAGGGATGAAAACGTGTCGGCACATCAAGCGACGCAACGATGATCAGTTGTGATGAGCAGCAGGCTCATCTCGTGTCCAGCTATCAATAGTCGTCGGCCTCTGCGGCCATCAACGGTTAAGAAGCCAATTGTTACCCTTCGAGAGGAGAGCACCATGAAGAAGTACCCCGCTTGCTGTACATACTTGCTAAGTAAGACTTCGTTGACAGCTTCGTTGTCAATCATTTTGACAGCGATGTGCCTGCTTTTTCCTGCCCGGCTCATTGTTGCGCAAAATGCGACCGGATCAATCACGGGGCTGGTTGCCGACCCTACGGGAGCAGTGATTGCCAATGCGATTGTCACCGTGACCAGCAAGGCAACGGGGGCTGTGCGCAAAACCACAACAGGTGCAGAAGGGAATTACTCGGCTGAAAATCTGGTGCCAGGTGATTATGAAATCAAGGTCGAAATGATGGGGTTTTCCTCGCAAATTCTGGCGTTGACGGTTCAGGTTGGAAATACGGCGACCGGGAACTTTTCGTTAACGATTGGCGCTGCGAATCAAACTATCGAAGTGATGGCGGGCGGTGCGCCCATCCTGAACACCTCGGATTCGGGACTAGGCGGTGTGGTAACGCAGAAACAAATCGAAAGTTTGCCGTTGAATGGCCGAAGTTTTCTTTCCGTTGCCGCGCTGGAACCCGGAGTGACCGTGACGTATCAGGCCACCTCCGGGGTGCTGAATCAAAACGATTTCTTTCAGGTTGGCGTAGGCGGCGCGCCCTCGTATATGACGACGATTTCGGTGGATGGCGCGCGTGCTAATGACCGGATCACGGGCGGCACATCGCAAAACTTTTCTTCGGAAACGGTGCAGGAATTTCAAATTAGCACGATTGGCTTTGACCTTTCGACCGGGACGGTTTCATCGGGCGCAGTCAACGTCATTTCGCGTGGCGGCAGCAATAACTTTCACGGCAGCACATTTCTTTATTTCCGCGATCACAACATGGCCGCTTTTACGGGATTGCGTCGTCCCTGTACCGGACAATCTACTGATAGTCCGCTTTGCAATAATGCTGGCACACGCAAGCGGCTGGAAGACCCATTCTTTGTGCGGAAGCAATATGGCGGAACGATTGGCGGCCCGATCAAGAAAAACAAGCTGTTCTTCTTTGCCAATTACGAACGCAGCGATCAGGTCGGTGCGCAGCAGGTCGTGTTTTCCGATCCGTTGTTGTTTGGCTATAACCACGTTGCCAAGGTGCCGTTCGATCAACATTTGATCGGCACGCGCATTGATTACACCGTGAATCAAAAACACACAGCGTTTTTGCGCGGCAACATTGACAAGAATGACAGCATTTCAGGCACAGGCATGGAATCGAACTGGATTGGTTCGAGCAACTTTTCCTATCAGACACAATTGGGAATCACCAGCGTGCTCACGCCGCGCTTAGTGAATGATTTTCGATTTTCCTATTCCTACTTCCGCAATCGTCTTTACGCACCCTCCCAAAAGGAATGCGAGTCGCTGGCAGGAGACCCCCGCTACTGCGTAGGTGTCGGCAGTACGTTGATTTCATTCTTTGGTGGACTCAGCATCGGAAACAACGCCAATGTGCCGCAGGATCGCCATCCGCGCACGTATCAATACACAGACAATGTCAGTATGACGCTGGGCACGCATCGGCTGCGGTTTGGCGCAAACTGGGAACATATCTTTAGTCACGGCAGTTGGAATCGAAATTTTGCCGGCACCTTTGGTGTCTTCAATCCTGCGACGATTGCTGCCACGAACCCGACCTTGTATGCCAGCTTGCCCGCCAGCCTGAAGCTGGGCTATACCGGCCCGGTCGCCACGTTCGCCGAATTGCTGCAATTGCCGATGACGGGGGCCTTGACCATTGGGATTGGTGATCCGATTCAGCCCGTCAAACAGAATTTCGATTCGCTGGCACGCAATAATCACATCCGGCTTTATGTGCAGGATGGATGGCAGATCCGCAAGAATTTCACCTTGAATTATGGGCTGGGTTGGTCGTGGGAGGACAATATTGTCTATCACGATTACGAACGCTCGCCCTATCTGAAGGCGTTGGGCATTCAGTCAGATAAAGTGCCGCAGGATTATAATAATTTTGATCCGGCGGTCGGCTTTGCCTGGTCAATCAATGACAAGACGGTGATTCGTTCCAGCGTTTCATTGCATCACACTTCAGCCAATCGCAGCTATCTGAAATTGCAGGATCAAATTCTGAATGGCCCAGCCGGGATTGGGCTGACTTCTTCCAGTTCTTCCTCTTTGGGCAATCCCAAGCTGGGGGCGAATACGAGCTGCAACCCGGCAGTCGCAGGAACCTGCATCAACTTTGCCACGGCTGCGGCAACTAATCTGACCGGACAGGAAATGGTGAATTATCTGGCGACGCTGCGCGGAATCCTTGGGGCTCAGCAGGCACGATTCAACGGACAAGATTTGTCCATCCGAAATATTGATGTGCGCAAACAAGCCCCGACCTATTTGAGCGAAGCCGTTTTTGATAAGAACTTCCGCACCCCCTACACCATTCACGTCAATGCTGGAGTGCAGCGACAAATCAGACAAAATCTTTCCGTTTCGGCGGATTACGTCATGCGGCGGGGCGTCAAATTCGGCGCGTACGAAGGGTACATGGAAGACATTAATCGCTGGAACCGATTTAGTGGCTATTCCATTGTCGCCAGCAGCGGCGTTAACGTACCTGTGCGCAATCCTGTGTTGCCTGTTTGCTCTTCGGCTCAGGCGCTTGACCCCAAAGCGCTGTGCTCAACGAATATTATTTATTACGGCAGCCCCAGCATCCTTTCGCGTTATTCAGCCTTACAGGTCAAAGTGGACAAGCGATTTTCACAAGGCTTTATGATTACCGGAGCATATGCGTTGCAGCGGTACACTACCTACGCTCCGGCGAATGGCGCGACACCGAATAGCTTCACCGATTCCAAGCAAAACTTTGGCCTGACCGGGGCAAGTCCGAAACAGCAGTTTACCTTCAGCGGCATTTGGGAATTACCACGATTCACCAAAGGCAATCGCCTGACGCGCGGCATGCTGAATGGATGGCAACTTTCAACCATTTGGCAAATGCGCAGCCACGACATCAACACTGTGCAAATGGGCACTTTTGATCCTGAAGGCGATGGGACATTTGTTTATCTTTTGCCGGGGACAAAGCTGAGTTCATTTGGGCGTGGACAGGATGTGGCGGATGTTCGCAAGCTGGTAGCTGCCTATAACGCTTCTGTGCCCGCATCGAAAGACACGCCGCTACAACAAATCGGACGCGACAAGCGCGATGCCATTGGTGCCGCTTACCCGTTCATCGTCTTGCCCGATAATTTTTCTTCTGGTGATAGCTTCATCGCACACGATTTGCGATTGACGCGCACGATTGCGATTACCGAAAAGATCAAGCTGAACCTGATTGCAGAAGGATTCAATGTTTTGAATATCGCCAATCTGGGCGGCTTTTCGGGCTCGCTGGCCAGTGCTGCGTACATTCGTCCCGTAGCCAATTCTTCTGGCGTAATTACAACGGCAGGGCGTCCCAATCCAAACAACTTGTTCGGGCAGGCGACCTCGCGTGTCAGTCCGATTTTTGGGACTGGCGGGCCACGGGCTTTCCAATTTGCAGCGCGGTTGAGTTTCTAGGAATGAGAAGGCGTGAAGAGCGCATTCTTCACGCCTGATTTTAGTCAGCGCAACAAGCGAGTACAGCGAAAACTAAGTTGCTTGATAATGCTTGTGAGACGACATTGACCATTGATCACTTCCCATT
>JAFDVL010000031.1:18698-46180 GCA_018268995.1 Acidobacteriota bacterium
AATGGGAAGTGATCAATGGTCAATCAAGGCAGTCCAGGTTGTCTGTCAAAAACTTAGTTGTAAATGGTTGTTGTAGATTTTCTGCGAATCTGTAACGCAAACCTCTTGTTTGTGCCTTCAATTTAGGGAAAAAACGTGAAGCATTTCGTTTCTTTACTCGTATTCATCATCGGTTCGACTTTCAGCTTGGCACAGCAAACCGCACCGACCCGTCCGCCTGATCCGGCAGCACAACAGCAGACTATCGCCACGAATTTCAAAGCCCCGGAAAATCTTGATTTTCGGACTGCGAACATCATCAGCGAAGGTGTGCGATTACAAGCTGAAATCTTCTCGCTGAAATCCAATGCCGGAAAGGTGTTGCCGACGATTATTCAGGCGCACGGTTGGGGCGGGACGGCTGCCAACTTTCGGTATGACGCGATTGCGCTGGCAAATGCCGGATACCTCGTCATTGATTTTGATTATCGTGGCTGGGGACAAAGCGATGGGCGGATTGTGCTGCTCACGAAACCTGAAAAAAAGGATGGCCGCAAATTCACTGCCGAGGTCGAAGAATTGCGCGAATACGTTGATCCGATGGAGCAGTTGACTGATTGGCTGAACGTCGTCAGTTGGGCGATGGGCGAACCGATGGTAGACAAAAATCGCGTCGGCATTCGTGGCTCCAGCTATTCCGGCGGCCACGTCTTTTGGGTAGCCGCACAAGACCCGCGCATCAAAGCCTTAGTCAGTCAGGTCGGTGCTTTTGAATCTCACTGGGTCGTGGCCGATAGCGAGCAACGCAGGTTGACGAATGAGGAAGCGATGAAACGTGCGCGCGGTGAAATTGGCTATCCCGAACCCCGCATCAAAGCCATCGGGAATTTGATCGGCGCGCCCATTCGCAACAAGGTGATGTTGTATTCGCCAATTGATGAAGCTGCGAAAATCAAAGATTGTGCGGCGCTCTTTATCGTCGCAGAGAAAGAAGAACTCTTTGACAACAAAGATCACGCCAAGCTGGCTTATGACCGAATGCCGGGCACAAAAAAGAAGTATGTTTCATACCCCGACATCACGCATTACGGCATTTATCGCGAGAAGCGTGTTGATGCCATCAAAGTCGCCATCGAATGGTTCGATGAGCATTTAAAAAAGTGACGCTGTTATCACGACCAAAAGTTGAGGTGAAACCCAATATGAAAAAGTCACCAACCTTCATCCGATTGCTGCTCCTGTTCGGGGCAGTATCTAGCTTTGCTGGGATTACGATTGCTCAGGAACAGCCATTTCGCTTTGCCGGGACAACTTGTTCCACCACTCCGTATTTGCACTGTCCTGACAGCGAATGCTCCGGCGCTACGGTCATCAATCAGGGAAACGTGGTGGAGATGAAAACGCGGCGGACGTATTTCCTGGATTATCCCTGTGATTTGAAAAAGGGCGAAAAAGTCACCTTCATCCTGAGCTTGCACGGCGGCGGATCGTACGGAAATTGGCAGCGACATTATTTTCCGTTGCTGGATTTCGTGACCAAACATCGTTTGGTCGTCGCGACGCCAAATGCGCCAACGCGAGCGTGGTCAACGGCGGATGATGAATACCTGCAAAACATCGTCAACTTCGTCATCGAACAGCTCGGCGCTGAAAACATCAAAGCCTTCTGGCTGGTCGGCCATTCGCAGGGTGGCATGACTTCCAATCGGCTGCTGCGCACCGACTTTTTCAAGGACAAAGTGGATGGCTGGCTGAGCCTGTCCGGCGGGCGTTTGGGCGGGAATCCCGGACGTTCAGCGACGTTTGCGCCAACAAGTGGAACGATTCCCGCCGCCACCGCACCCGCTGCCGCCTCGGCAACAGCCTCAGCGATGGCTGCATTGCGCGAACTGCCAACCGCTGATTTTTCTTTCATCTACTCAACCGGACAGCGCGAAGTGGATGAAAAAGGCGTGCCTGAGAACTCGGACTGGGCAAGGAAATATTCCTGCGGCCCACGACAAGCGCCCCGCGAAATTGCGGACACGAAGGCTGGTTATATCTACGACAGCACCAGACTGAATCTCTTGCGACCGGGATGGGGATTGTTGCCTGCGCCGGGCAAAGCACAGCTATTCATGTTTCCTGATTGCAAGGATGGTCGTGTCGTCGCTGATGTGGTTCGCCTTGAGAAAGGGCATACCGAAGGGCTTGAGCCAAAGGTGACAGAAGAACTTATCAAGCTAATGCTTTCGGCGAAAGGCGGAAAGCATCAGCAAGGGGGATCACATTAACTTTTGTTTCGCTGGTCATTGACCTCGCGCCGAAAGTACGGCAGATTTCATGCAGAGAGCAATGCCGCTACCACTTCATCCTCAGGCATTGCAAGGCTGACATAGTTGGTTATCGCATCCGATCTGAGAAGGAAAATTATGCTTCAAAAAACAACTCACGTTGTGACGTGTGCCTTACTGTTCCTGTGTGTTTCGGCAAGCTGGGGGCAAACACAACCTGCAAATGATTACAGCAAAGACGAAACCTGGTTATGCAAACCCGGTCGCAAAGATGCCTGCGCCGTTGATCTCAACACGACCATCGTTCACGCCGATGGCAAGCTGCAAGAAGAGAAATTCCAGGCGAATCCTAACGCGCCGATAGATTGTTTTTATGTCTATCCGACTGTTTCGCTGGACACGACGCCCAACAGCGATATGACTGCCGGGCCAGAAGAGCAGCGCGTGATTCAGGCGCAATTTGCCCGATTCGGCTCACAATGCCGAACGTATGCACCGCTCTATCGGCAAGTCACGTTAACCGCGTTGCGCGCCAATATGTCAGGCAAGCCAATGCCCGCAGACCGTGCGCTTGGCTACAACGATGTTTTGAGCGCCTGGAAATATTATCTGGAACACGACAACAAAGGTCGCGGCGTCGTGTTGATTGGGCATTCGCAAGGCTCAGGCGTGTTAATGCAGCTCATCAAAAATGAAATTGACGGCAAGCCGATTCAGGATCGAATTGTTTCCGCTTTGCTGTTGGGGATGAACGTCGCTGTGCCCAAAGGCAAGGATGTTGGCGGACAGTTTCAGAAAATGCCGCTGTGTCGTTCCGCAGATCAAACCGGATGTGTGATCTCGTATGTGACCTTTCGTGAAAATGTTCCACCCCCTGCCAATTCGTTATTTGGACGCGTGCCGGGCGAAGGGCTGGTTGCCGCCTGCACCAATCCGGCAGCATTAGCCGGAGGCAGCGGCGAGTTGCGGGCTTATCTGTCCGCGACCAGAAGCAGCGGGAGTTCCGCCGCCGCGCCAAGTCCGTGGGTGACACCTGAACAACCGATCAAGACTCCTTTTGTCAACGTGCCTGGGCTGCTCACGGCGCAATGCGTTTCCAATGAAAAAGGATCGTATCTGGCGCTGAAAGTGAATGGGAATCCGGCTGACCCGCGCACCGATGAAATCGCGGGCGATGTTGTGACGAATGGACAAGTCCAGGCGAATTGGGGACTGCACCTGATTGACGTGCAGGCGGCGATGGGCAATTTGGTGGACATTGTCGGACAGCAGGCAAAGGCCTATACCGCCAGACAGAAAAAGCATTGACTTGGAAGCGGGGTCAGTACTGCGACCGATAGGAAACGTCCTGTCACTTGAAGACGCTCCCTACTGGTCGCGGTACTGATCCACTTCTGTTGAATTGAGGAAAGAATGCGCGATCACGCAAGGCAGTCAAAACGATTTTTGCGGCAAAGCTACTGGTCTTGTGTTGTGTGGCTGTTGTTTGTGTTTGTCACCTGGCAGGCACGTTCCAACGGCGGCCCGTCGGCACATCCGCAAGATCAGGCCGCGCTCGTTGCACAGGGGAGCAAGTTGTTCAATCCGACGTGCAGCAGCGCCTATTGTCACGGCGCAAATGGCAAGGACGGCAGCGCGCCTGCGTTACAAGGCCGCACATTTACGCCAGAATATTTGGCACGTGTAATTACTGATGGCGTGCCGGGTTCGGCAATGCCCGCGTTCAAGAATCAATATTCACCAGAGCAAATTCGTCAGCTCGCGGCCTACGTGATGTCCTTGCCCAAAGGGAATGCGGCGGCAGTGAATTCGTCTGCTACGTCCACGTCGGCAGCCCGCAGACCGGGGCCGGAAGATCACGCGACAACCAGTTTGCCGATGCCTGCGATGAAAGAGGTCACGGGCGAACGATTGGCGAATGCCGCGAAAGAGCCGCACAACTGGATGACGTACTTCGGCACGTATGCGGGGCAACGCTACAGCACGCTGGATCAGATTAACCGCGCGAACGTCAGGCAGATTGCACCTGTTTGGGCATTTCAAACTGGCAAGATAGAGGGCGGATTGAACGCCACGCCGCTGGTGGTGGATGGCGTGATGTATCTGGTCGGTTCGTACAATCGCGTCTTTGCGCTGGATGCAACGACAGGAAAAGAGTTCTGGCATTACTTCTACAAATTGCCGAGCGGCCCGATTCCGTATGGAACTTCGGTTCGTGGCATCGCCATAGGCTACGGCCTTGTGTTTATGGGCACGCTCGACAATCACGTCGTCGCGCTGGATGCCAAAACGGGCAGGGAAGTCTGGAATATCGAAGTCGAAGACGTCCGCAAATGTGGCTGCAACATCAACGCTGCTCCGATTGTTGTCAAAGACAAAGTTGTTGTTGGAGTGACAGGAGGCGACAGCGCACATCGCGGTTATCTCAATGCCTTTGACGCGCGGACAGGCAAAGAAGCATGGCGCTTTTACACGATTCCGGGGCCGGGCGAACCTGGGTTTGAAACATGGGAGGCTGAGTCCTGGAGGTTTGGCGGCGGCGCAACTTGGATGACGGGAACGTACGATCCTGAATTGAATTTGATTTACTGGGGGATTGGAAATCCTTCTTCGGATTTTTACGGTTCCGACCGCGAAGGCGCGAACCTGTACACGGGCTGTGTGGTCGCGCTGGACGCTGACACGGGCAAGCTGAAATGGCATTACCAGGAAGTCCCGCACGATGTTTATGATTTTGATGCTGCCTACGAACCTACCTTGATTGACATTGAGCGAAACGGCAAAAAACAAAAGCTCCTGGTGCATACCAACAAGGGCGGATATGTCTGGGTGTTGGATCGCGTGACGGGGAAGTACCTGAATGCGTGGCCGCACATTGAAACCGTCAACTGGGTCAAAAGCTTTGAGAAAGACGGCACACAAATAGGACGACTGGAAGTTCCGCCCGGCAAAAGCACCGTTGTTTGCCCGCATTGGGGCGGCGGACGAAGCTGGAATCACGCTGCCTACAGTCCTCGCACCGGACTGCTTTATAACCACGGCATCGAATGGTGCGGGCGTATCACTCCGATCCGACAGGAAGCGAAAGAAGGGCGCGGATTTGTCGGCGGCACGATTGTTCCGATGAATCCGCCAAATGAACCGGCGTACGGGCACATTGACGCGTTTGATCCGGTCAGCGGGGCGAAGAAATGGACGGTGAAGATGAAATATCCGCTGACCTCTTCGCTGTTGGCGACGGCGGGGGATGTCGTTTTTACCGCTGACATTGAAGGCAATTTTCTGGCCTACGATGCCAAAACGGGTGCGCAACTTTATTCCTTCAATACCGGTTCCGGCACGCGTGGTTCGCCGGTCACGTACGCTGTGAATGGCCGCCAATACATCGCTGTACCGTCGGGCCTCGGTTCAATTTTTACGGCGGGAATGGGCACGCTTTGGCCGGAGGCACGGAATTTTCAGAACGGTTCGACGCTCTTTGTTTTTGCCTTGCCGGAGTCGGCGACGGCACGCCGTGCGGTCATGCGTTGATTGTAATGTGGGATGGGCATCCCGTCTGTCCTGTAATTGTATTGATTGTGAATGTGGACAGGCGGGACGCCTATCCTACTTTTTCAGAGGAGCCAAAATTATGTGGATTCGTAAAGCAGAACGTGATCAGAAAAAAGGCGTGGATTCGCCCATGCCGACGCAGGCCGTCTCGAATGAGGAATTCGAGCCGCGTCCGCAAACGCAAAAACAAAAGCACGTTGAGCATTTAATTGGCGAGCTGTCTGAAGTCCGCGCCAAAAAACTGGGGATGCAACGCCGCGACTTTATGCGTTCTTCGATGGGGCTGGCAACCTGCTTTCTGGCATCGAACATGGCCTATGGCAAAACCTACTGGGAAGTGGACGATGTCGAAACCTGGGAAAGCGCCGCGTACGATGAAAAATGGCCGAAAGATGAATACTTCATCATTGATGTGCAGGCGCATTTTACGAACGGATTGGCGCTCAACTTTCGCAGCAACGAGTTCATGAAAAACATGGGCTTTAACCTGAAGAACGATGCTGAATCCTACAGCTTCAACACGTTCGTCAAAGAAATGCTGCTTGATAGCGATACGTCCATCGTTGTGATTTCCGGCGTGCCGACACTTGAAATCAACAAAGACAAAGATGGCAAAGTGCTGGAGCGCAATGCCCGCAGCCGTGGCATCCTGCCAAGCTGGTTAATGGCTGAAGCCGCGCAGAAGATCAATCAACTGGCAGGCGGCACGCAACGCGCGCTCAATCAAGGCAACCTTGCGCCGAACCACTATTGGGATAAGACCGCAAACAAGATTGATAAGGCCGCAACCATTGAGCAGATGGAGCGCGAAATTAACTTGTACAAGGTCAAATCCTGGAAATGGTATTGCCACACAGACCCGGCACGAACGGGCAATGGCTTTCAGGTGGATGACGACAACGCCGCGTGGTTTATGGAAGAGTCACGGAAGCGTGGATTGAAACTCATCAGCGTGCATAAAGGCTATTCCTATCAATCCCGCACGCTCGGTCATCTGGCAAATCCAAAAGACATCGAGAAAGCGGCGTTGAATCATCCAGATTTCAATTTCGTCATCTACCACTCCGCAATCAAGCACGGCAAGAGCGAGCAGGGAATGAAGAGTGCTGAGGATTGGCTGGACAAAGACCACAACAACTATGATCCGACCACGGGCGATTTTGAATGGCACAAAATCCTGATGGACATCAAAAAGCGCAACCCGAAAATGAACAATGTCTACTGCGAAATCGGTAGCTTTTTCAACACACTCGCCATCGTCCATCCCGAACTCTGCGCGCACGGAATGGGCAAGAATCTTAAATATTATGGTGCTGATCACGTTGTCTGGGGCACGGATTGTTTGTGGTGGGGATCGCCGCAATGGGGCATTGATGCCTTCAAGCGATTTCAGATTTCGGATGAGATGTGCCAGAAATTCGGCTACAAGCCCATCACGAAAGCAGACAAGGCGAAAATTTTCGGCTTGAACGCCGCGAAGCTATACAACATCAATGTTAAGGAAAAACGCAAAGCACTTCCCGCCGATGCGCTGGAGAAGCTAAAAGCGGAATACCTGAATCGTGGTGGGCAACGCAGCAATGCCGCTTTTGGCTGGGTACGTGCGACAGATTAGTTCGTTATTTTGGTTTCCTCTGAAGGGGAGGAGCCTTGCCTGAAACTCCTGGTTTGGGCCTTTACCGGGCTACTTTCAGGCAAGGCTCTGCCCCATTTTGACTTTTCGCTTTTTCACTCACTTTCGCGACAGCATAGAATATGAATACAAGAATCAATCCTGGCCTGATCTGTGTTGCCTTGTTCGTATTGCTCAACGTGATGGCGCAAAATCCAACACCAAATGCGGCACAGGAAGCTACGCCAATGCCTGCGCCGTTGCTGGCGGCACATTTTCATCATCTGCATCTCAACGCGACTGACCCGAAAGCAGCAATTGATTTTTACACGAGTAAATTCGACTGCGAGAAAGGAAAATTTGCCGGATTGATGGATGCTGTGTGGGCGCAAAAATCGTGGATTCTCTTTACCAAGGTCAACCAGCCGCCAGTTGCTGATTTCACTTCGACCGTGTGGCATTTCGGTTGGGGGGCGGAGGATATGAAAGCGACCTGTGAAAAACAAGTCGCTTCTGGCACTCGATTCAATACGCCGATCACAGACATCAGTGATATTGGCGGCAATGCAAATGCGCGGGGACTGTTCTATTACGCCTATGTCGAAGGGCCGGATAAATCTCTGATTGAAATTAACACCGCGCGACACCATAACTTTGGTCACATTCATTTGTTCAGTGCCGATCCGATTGCCGCAGGCGAATGGTATATGAAATATTTCGGAGCCAAAGGGCGTGACCCGAAAACGATGTCCCGTGCGCCGCGCATCTATCGTGATGTGCAAATCGGGCCGAGCATGTCGTTGATGATGGATAACGTCAATATCATCATTTACCCAATTGAATATCCAAAGAAAGTTTATGCCGACCAATGGAAGGGGCGCACCGAGTTTGAGTCCACCAAAGGTCATGTCGTAGATCACATCGGATTTAGTGTGGATGATTTAACTGCTGCGCTGACACAGTTGCGCAAAGCAGGTGTGAGTGTCACCGATGATATTCGTTCAGTCGCAGGCGGGAAGATCAAATTCGCCTTCATCGAAGGCCCCGATAAAATGCGAATCGAATTGGTCGAAGGACATGCAACGAAAGAGTAGCTGCCGAAGCGCTTATTTTTGTGTTGTCAGATTGGGTTGCTTCAGCAGTCCGCCGAAAACAAATTTCCCGATTTCTTCGGCAACATTTTCACTGGTCAACAATCCTGAAGGTAAATACCAGCGCGCGACCCACAGAATCGTTCCGAGCAGGCTGAACGCGGCAACGGTCGGGTCAACGTCTTTGAGTTTGCTTTCCTCGTTCAGTTGTTTCAGCGTGTCACGGATCAAATCCACGTATTCGCGTTTGCGCTTATTGACGGTTTTCAATTGCGCAGGTGAAAGACCTGAAACCTCTTCGACCACAATTGTGACGGGGTTATATCCGGCGGAAGTGCTGCCACTGATGATGAGGCTGATATGGTTTTCGACAATGAAGCGCAATCGTTCTTCGGCATCTGTGAGCGCTCGCGCAGGTTCGATGACCGCTGCTTCGACCCGATCCAACCCATAGCTGATGATGTCGAACAGCAGTTCCTGTTTTGTGCCTTGAATGAAATGATAAACCCCGGCTTTAGTAATTCCTACGCGTTCGGCAATGTCGCTCATGGAAGTCGCTTCATAGCCTTTTTCACAGAACAACCAGGCGGCAGCCCGGTAAATTTGCCGTAACCGTTCGACATCATTGGCTTCGGAAGCCTTGCTTTGGGGGCGTGTCGAGTTGCTTGCCTTCCGTGTGCGCGGGACAAAATCCTGATGGAAGTATTGCTCAACGACTTCCGCCGACTTGGCCTTTTTAAGAGTTCGATCTTTCATCCTGTTTCCTGCAATTTCGCAAACTGACAGATCAGGAATTCAGTTCAAATCATCTGTTAGGTGACTCAAAAAAATCGCGCGATTTGTTTTGGGAGATGACCCTAGCGAGTTCGAGACAATGAGATAGGGATGGCTTCGATGGCTTAGGTCTACAACAAAAACAGCGAAATCTAATGGCTTTTTCACGGGCTTCAGATGTTAAGTTTGATTTCCTTACCGAGCGGCAAGCTACCACCTGATTTCCCCGCTTGTCAAGATTCAAGGATGAAGAAGCCCGCACGTAGTAAGGGCGTCACAACGTGCTCTAAAGCTGCCCTTACTGCGTGTGGGCTTCAGCAGGCTGCGTTTCCGATTACTTTGAAGATGCTCTGGCCTGTGCATTTAGGAAAGCTTGTCACTTGACACCAACCCCGGAATCGTTTACTTACCGGAAGGTAAGCAAAAACATTTTGGCTGTCGAAAAGATCATCAGAGCCAATCACTCACCTGCCATTCGCCCGCGCGCAAAGGGCAGGGTCATCGCAAATTCAATTGCAGCTTACGCTCAATCCAAGTCTATTCACTTTGAAGGAGGCGATTTCATGCAACGAAAGATTCATTTCATCCTTGTCATTCTCATGGTTCACTTGTTTACGTGGGCGGCGCTGGGGCAGGACGACAAATTGACCGGGCGCTGGGAGGGAAAGACCTCCTCGCCACAGGGAGAACGCGACACAGTAGCTTCTTTCAAAAAAGAAGGAGACACCCTAACCGGAACAATCACCGGGATGCGCGGTGACATTCAACTAAAAGACATCAAGGTTGACGGGAGCAAAGTGACGGCCAAAGCCGAAGTCCAGACTCCACAGGCGGCGTTGGTGATCAATTACAGTTTTGTGCTGGAAGGCGATTCCCTGAAAGGGAAAGGCGCTTTGGATTTTAATGGGAATCCATTTGAGTTTGAGGTTGCCTTGAAGCGCACGACGCCTGCCGCTGCTGCGCCCGCCAGTGCCGCCGCCTCAGCACCCGCCGCAGCGAATGGGGCTGCACGTTCAGCAAGCGCTCCCCCAACTCCACAACGTCCGCCGCGCACTTCTGTCGCGCAGCCGCAGCAAAAACAATCCATTGATTATTTTGTTGGCGCGTGGAGCTTTAAATATAAGGGACGTGATAGCGCCCTGGGGATGGGCGTGCGCGAAGGCGTAGTGACTTTTACCCGGAATGCGGATGGAAAATCGGTGACAGGTCAGGTGGCTGGAACCAGTGACAATGGCGCGTACAAAGAAACCGTTACGATTTCTTTTGATGAGGCGACAAAAGCCTGTATCACCACTGAAAAATTGGCGGGCGGCGCGGCGCTGAATTTGAAAGGCGATTGGTCTAGTCCGATAGCGATTCGCTCGATGGCTGATCCGGTAAAAATCAAAGGACAGACCCTGAAATTGCGCCGCACGCTCAGCATCATTGCCGTGCATTCGTTTTCTGTGACAGATGAATTATCAGAAGACGACGGCCCGTTTGTCCGGTTGGGAAATGCGGTTTATTCCAAGGTTGAAGGGAAATGACATCTTACCTGAACGATAGGGTCAGGATCGTTAACAAGTCCTGCGGTGATTCATCAGTTGCCAGATTTTAGCTTCTTTTTCAAGCCGTTGATTTTTCTCTAACTGTAACTCCTTATCAGGATTCGCTGTGATTTTCGGGTCTACCGCGAATCCTTTTTTTGTGACTTAGCGCCCACGATTTTCAAGGCGATACAGGTGCGTCCGCGTGCGTAAATAAAAAGCCTTGCCGACGATGGCAGGTGAGGCGAGGAAGCCTTCATCCAGTTTGTTTTCCGCCAGCATCTCAAAAGTGCGACTGGGTTTGATGACCGTGGTTTTGCCCTCTTCGCTGAAGAGCCAGATTTTGCCATCTGCGTACACGGGCGAAGCGGAATATTCGCCGCCGATCCGTTGTTGCCAAACGATATTGCCCGTTTTGGCTTCGACACAACTGGCAATGCCCGTGTCACCGATCATGAAAATCAAATCGCCAATCAACAAGATCGAAGGCTTGTTGGAAACGCCGCGTTTTACCTTCCATGCGACGTGCGAATCGGTGATCAATCCATTGCCGCCTGTGCGAACGGCGAACAATTGTCCGGTCGAAAATCCTGTCGGAAAGAAAATCATGCCGTGTCCCAGCACCGGGCGTGTGCTGGCGGAATGTTGCCCGCGTTCTTCCACGCGCCAGAGTTCCTTTCCGGTGAACGGATCATAGGCATACGCCGCTTTTGCGCCGAGGCTGATCATTTCCCAACGACCATTGATATTGGTGACTTGCGGCGTAGCGAAGGCTTTGCGCATATCGCCATCAGCTGCAATTTTCCCATTCGGCAGGATGTCCTGAAAATCAATCGAACGATTTGTGCGCCAGACCGTTTTGCCAGTTCGTTTGTCCAGCGCCACCACGAATTGATGATCGCTGCCGTCAAAATGCAGCAACAACAGGTTCTGAAAAATGACGGGCGAAGAACCTGCGCCGCGAAAATGATTGCATTCAAAGTCGCGCCGTTCCCACAGCACTTTGAAGCTTTTCGTGTCAATGCAGGCTGTGCCTGGGGAACCGAAAGTGATGTACACCCGCCCGTCTTCGATCACTGGCGTTGGCGAAGCGTAGGTATTAAAGGGATGGGCATACTGCGGATCAGTAACATCAAAAAGTTTGATGTCACGAATGACGCGTCCGGTGTCGCGATCCAGACAAAGCGCATACAGTTGCCGCCCATCCTTGGCTGCGGTGGTCAGCCAGAGTTGCTTGCCGAAAATCACGGGCGATGACCAGCCTCGGTCATGAATCGCGGTTTTCCAGATTACGTTCTGTGTCTCGCTCCAGTTAAGCGGCAGCCCCTGAGCATCTGAATGCCCTGTGCCGTCAGGGCCGCGAAATTGCGGCCACTGATCACTGGCATCAGTTCGTAAACTTAACAACAGGAAAAGAAACAGTGCAGTGAATCGAATCATGTCGAGAGCCTCATCTGATGGCACCACAGGAGCGGCGCACAATTAGTTGGGGAGGAATAATAGTTGGGGAGAAATGCTTCGGCGCGTTATTCGGACTGTTTTTATTGGATTTCATCGTGATCGCGTTGATCAACAATCGCGCTGCCTGTTGCCCCATTTTGGCGATGTCCCATCCCACCGTTGTCAGGGGGACACGCAACAAATCCCCGTAATGAATGCAACCTGCGCCAACAATTGCCATCTCATCGGGGACGTTCAGGCCTGCTTCAAACAAGGCATTGATCGCGCCAATTGCTGCCGGATCATTGCCTGCAAAGATCGCAGTCGGCAAATTGCCTTCGGCAATCCAGCGCCGCATGGCCTGATAGCCATTGATTTCCAGAAAGCCGCAGCTGCGCACCAAATCTTCATCATAGGCAATTTGGTGATTCATCAATGCCTGTTTGTATCCTTCCAGGCGATCATCCGCAACGCGTACATCGGGGCCGTGCAAATGTCCGATGCGACGATGCCCCAGGGCGATCAAATGTTCGGTGGCAAGCAAGCCCACGCGCACATTGTTGGTGATGACCGAAGGACAGGCAATTCGGTCGAAATGCCGATCAAGCAACACCATCCGCGTCCCTTCCTGAATCATTTCTCGATACACGCGAACGTTGGGCGAGGCTACCGCCGAAGCGATGATCAGGCCATCGGTGCGATGCCGGAGGGCAGCGACTTCCGCGACCTCTTTCGCTGCATTCTCATCCGTGGTGCAAAGCAGGATTTCATAACCCGCCGGACGCGCAACCGATTCAATGGCTTTGGCGATCTCAGCATAATATGAATGCATCAGATCAGGGACGACAAGGCCCAATAAATACGAGCGATTCGTTGCCAGTGCCCGTGCATTCTGGTTCGGGCGGTAATTCATTTTTCGCACGACTTCCATGACGCGTTCGCGCGTTTCCGCCTTAATTTTCGGATCGTTATTGATGGCGCGCGAGACAGTCATTTTAGAAACGCCGAGCGCCTCAGCAATATCAGCCAGCGTAATTGGCATAATTCGTATCTTTCGCTAAAAGAGTGCAGTTTCCGTTCTTGTTCAGCCTCATTCCTGGCGAATTACTCTGGTCAGTATGTCAGGGGTTTTCCCGTATGTTTATTGCTGTTGCTACGTCGCAGCGAGACGGTAGCGATAGGTTGACGATAACCAGAAATTCGTATCGCTTCAACCCCTCTTCAGGCATTTCGCAAATAAATTGTGATTCCCACGAATATTTGCCGTTGATACTGTGGCTCAGCGAATCGGTGTAGCTTTGATTTCTTCGTACTTTTGCCGGAGTGTTTTGAGCATTGTTCGGACGCGCGCTGGTTGTTGTTGCGCCTGATTGTGAGTTTCGCCTGGATCGCGGCGCACGTTGTACAACTCCAGTTGGTCGAATCCAAGATGCGAAAGCAGCTTCCAATCGCCATCGCGGAGCGCAAGTTTTGGCACTGCCAGATGGTTCGGCTCCACCGAGCGCGCATTGTCGTATTGCCAATAGAGCGGCTGCAAGCTTTTCGGGATTCAGCCAAGAGCAGGGCTGCCGTATCGTAGACTGGACAGTCTACGATACGGCTCGCGACCCTGATTTTTTTCCTGCAATCAAATTTTTGCCTGCTTGTGGTCATGAGATTCCGTTGCATATGTAGCACGAGTAACCAACCCGCACTATGCTGAGCACCCGTCTCACATTTTAATGCCGAAACACGCCCCATTCCATCGTACCGGTGAAGGGCTTTTGATGTGCCGCGAACAGCGCAATCGCCAGCACCGTACGGGTGTCGCGCGGATCAATGATGCCATCATCCCACAGGCGCGCCGTAGCAAAATAGGGATCGCTTTCGGCGTTGATCTGGGCTTCGAGCATGTTCTTCATCAGCGTAATTTCTTCTTCGTTCGGCGGTACGCCTTTCTTGATCGCACCCTCGCGTTTGACGATTTCCATGACGCCGGAAAGTTGCTGTGCGCCCATCACTGCAATGCGATGATTCGGCCACGTGAAAACAAAACGCGGATCGTACGCGCGCCCGCACATCGCGTAATTGCCTGCGCCGTAGCTGCTGCCGATCATTACGGTGATCGCGGGCACCGTTGAATTCGACACGGCATTGATGAGCTTTGCGCCGTTGCGAATGATGCCTTGTTCTTCGTACTGACGGCCCACCATAAAGCCTGTGATGTTTTGCAAAAACAGGAGCGGAATATTTTGCTGATTGCAGAGTTCGATAAACTGCGCGCCTTTATTCGCGGACTCTGAAAGCAGCACGCCGTTGTTGGCCAAAATGCCGACGAGAAAGCCGTGGACATAGGCCCAGCCGCACACGAGCGTTGTGCCATAACGCGCCTTGAATTCCTCGAAACGCGAACCGTCCACGATCCGCGCAATCACCTCGCGCACTTCAAACGGCACGCGCACATCTGCCGAAGCGATGCCGAGCAGTTCATCTGCGGAATAAAGTGGTTCTTCGACTGCGATGCGATGCGGCTGTGGCTTGCGTTCGAGATGCGCGACGATTTCACGCGCCTGTCGCAAGGCGTCCAATTCATTTTCGGCTAAGTAATCCGACAGGCCGGAAATCTTCGAGTGCATTTCCGCGCCGCCCAAACTCTCTTCGTCCACGATCTCGCCCGTTGCCATTTTGACGAGCGGTGGGCCACCTAGAAACACCTGAGCCCGTTTCTTTACCATCACGACGTAATCCGACATCCCTGGCAAATACGCGCCGCCTGCGGTGGAATTGCCGAAGACGACGGAGATGGATGGAATGCGCGCTTTGGAACGGCGGGTAATTTCCTTGAAGCCTGCACCGCCCGGCACAAAGATTTTGTGTTGCACGGGCAAATCGGCACCTGCCGATTCGACGAGCGAAATCGAAGGCAACTGATTCGTGGCGACAATTTCAGCGAGCCGCGCATTTTTGCGCTGGCCGATTTCGCTGACTGCGCCGCCTTTGACGGTCGCTTCGTTGGCGATGATGAAGCATTGTTTGCCAGACACGAGGCCAACCCCACCTACGACGCCCGCGCCGATGAACTCGTCTTTCATGCCGTGACCGGCGAGCGGCGCGACTTCGAGAAAGTACGAACCCTCATCCAGCAACATTTCGATGCGTTCGCGCGGCAGCAGCTTGCCGCGTTTGATATGCCGTTGGTTGTATTGCTCGCCGCCGCCGCGCGTGGATTTTTGCAGTTCCTCTCGCAGTCGTTCGACGCTAGCCAGATTCGACGCAAAGTTGGTTTGATAAATTTCAGAGTGGAAATCAACGACAGATTTGATGGGACGCATGCGTGTTTGCCTATGAAAACAATTGCGGTTGATTGACAGCCTTGCAGGACTTTGGGACAGTAATGAACGCCTTTCTGGTTGTCAAGGTATCAAGATCACAGCATGATGCATCGGTTTCTCGGAGTTGACGATATGCTAAGCCCCGACTGTCGCGCAAGACACCTCAGCGCAAATCATCGCCGAGCTTGCCCGGCTTGGCGACGAATAGGGCGATGGTCGCGCCCAAGAGGACGACGTTAGGTTGTGGTATTAAAAACACGATATAGCGGTTTTCAAGTGCGTGCGACCAGCGGTACGGTACGAGGAGCGGTAGCGACTTGGTCCAGCGCCGCCGCGACCAAGTCGCTACCGCTCCTCGTACCGTACCGCGCCGTGCAGTTGAGGTCGCACCCATCTGAAAACCGCTATAAGTTATTCTGGAAATGCACCGCTTCAATTGCTGATCGTAGTTATTGATGTAAGGTTTATTGAAGTCTCAAGAATGTGCGGCCTAGTTTAATTTGCGCCGTTAGGATCAATCACCCTCAAAACACTCAACAAATATGCAAAGACGATCTTTTCTCAAAACCGCAACTTACACCGGACTCGGCGCTTTCGTAGCTTCGGGCAATAAGATGGCCGCTGATGCTGAGATTGAATTAGCACCTGAAAAAGCAGGCATCGTGATCAATCCGCACATTTACGGGCATTTCATCGAACACCTCGGCGGCGTGATCTACGACGGCATTTGGGTGGGACGCAATTCACGTATTCCGAATGTGGACGGCATGCGCAAGCAATTCATTGATGACATGAAGCGCATCGGCGCGCCGAATTTGCGCTGGCCCGGCGGATGTTTTGCGGACGGCTATCATTGGCGCGATGGCATCGGCGCAGCCTCGAAACGTCCGCGCACTTACAGCTATTGGGAACAGCAAATGCCGCAGGGAAAACACGCCACCGAGTCCAATCAATTCGGCGTGCATGAATTCATGCGGCTCTGTCGCCTGATCGGGGCGGAGCCGTATCTCGCTGGCAATGTCGGCTCAGGCACGCCTAAGGAATTTCACGATTGGGTATCATATTGCAACGCTCCGCTTGGCACAGAATCGCTGGCCAATGAACGCGCGGCGAATGGTGACAAAGAACCGTTCCGCATTAAATATTGGGGCGTTGGCAATGAATCGTGGGGTTGTGGCGGCGATATGAAACCGAGCGAGTACGCCACAGAATATCGCAAGTACGTCACACAATTTCCGATTTACGTTCAGCCGTTTCTGGTTGCCACCGGCCCGCGCGGACATTCACGCGATATGGATTTGGCGTGGACGGAAGGATTTTTTGCGGCGATGCAGGGCGGTCATCGCAGCCGTGTTCATGGGTTCTCGCTGCATTTCTATTCTGATTTTCGCACCAACAAAACACGGGTCGCGGACTTCAACGCAGCGGACTGGTACGCAGTGCTGCTTGAAGGGTTGCGCACGGAAACCGTCATCAATGAACACTGGAAAATCATGGGCAAATACGACCCGCAACATAACACGAAATTCGTGCTGGATGAGTGGGGCGTTTGGTATCAACCCGGCGAAGAGATCAAGCCGGAATACATTCTCAGTCAGCCGGTCACGCTGCGCGATGCGTTGCACACGGCGATCACGTTCGACATTTTCAATCGCCACGCTGACAAACTTGAAATGGCGAACGTCGCGCAAACCATCAACTGCATTCACTCGCTCTTTCTGGCGCACGAAGACAAATACACACGGACGCCGCCTTATTACGTGTTTGAAATGTATCGCCCGCATCTGGGCGCGCGTTCCGTCCCGATGGAAATTCGCACGGAAGACCTGACCGTTCCGATGCAAACGGGAACCGCCAAAATCGCCGGGCTGACAGGCTCGGCTTCGCTGCGCGAAAAACGGCTGACGGTTACATTGACTAATCCGTCCGTAGAAGCACCAATGAAAGTACGCATCAAATTCGCAGGCGGAGCGCAGGCCAAAGAAGGACGCGGCACCGTGCTGACACACAGCGACATGCGCGCGCGCAATACGTTCCAGCACACCAACGAAGTCAAACTTGCAGCATTGCCAGTCAATGTCAGCGGCGGAAATCTCGTCGTAGATGTTCCAAAGCAAGCCGTCGCGGCCTTCGAGATTCAGCTTGTCTGATAGCTGAAAGCCAATTGACTGCTATGACGAAAACGCACAAACGAAAACTGTGTTTGCTGGCGGCGCTGATGTTGATAGCGGTTACGTCCGCACAGGCGCAAACGGTCTTGACCGCCGACCAATTGCAAAACGGCCAGGCCGTCGAACTCGACAAGCTCGGCTGGAAGTATGCGCCGGACGATGATCCGCGCTTTGCCGATCCGCAGTTCGATGATCGCGCGTGGGCGACGCTCAAGAATTCCCTCAAACCCGAAGAAAGTCCGAGCAGTTGGCACGGCATTGGCTGGTTCCGCCTGCATCTGCGCGTCGCGCCGGAATTGGCGAATGTGGCTTTGAATCTGGAAATGGCGCATCTCGGTGCATCGGAGGTATATGTCAACGGCAAGTTTCTCAAACGCTTCGGCATCGTCGGCAAAACGCGCGAGGATAGAACCGTCTTCAATCCGAATGCGTTGCCGCTGGCGGTGGTGTTGCAGAGTGGGGCGGAGCAGGTGATCGCGGTGCGGTACTCGCATCAGCAGACGGCGGATGTGAACTCTTTTCTGGCCTGGTGGTTGAGGAACAATGATGAATCTCCCTGGGGAGTTGACGGGATTGGTTTCCGCAGCCGCTTCAGAGAATTCGGCGCGGCGGGGAGTCAGCGCGGAGTGGGTTATGGCCCCTGGCCGTTCCCTGCCAGGTATCAGTTCTCCCAGGGCACTGCTTTTCTCTGTTTCGGCTTGCTGCATCTGCTCCTCTTCGTGTTCTTTGCGCGCCAGCGCAGCAACCTCTTTTATGGATTGTTTCTGGTGCTCCAGGGAAGTAACGATATCCTTTTCATTACGTCTGTTGCAGCGCATTGGGGGGCCTTAGGATATTATCTGACGTTGTGGGGGGAAAATCTCACCGCTTTTGGGGCACTCTTCGCGCTCATGACTTTCCTGTACAGCGCCTTCAACCTGGGATTGCCTAGCCGGAGATGGTTCTTTGCAGCAGTAGCAGTCCTGGCAGTCTTATGGATGATGGTATGGCCGGTAAAATTTTCGGCGGAGACCGCCACTCTTGTAGCGGCAGTGCTTATGCTGGAAATGCTACGAATTACGGTCAGCGCGATGCGCCGCCAGCTCCCCGGCGCAAGGATCGTTGGTGTTGGCATTCTCTGCTTCTCGCTGTTTCAGTTTCAGTTTTATACCCCCCGCCCCAACATCGTGGCGTATGCCCTGGGCAGTTTCGGGCTGATGTTCGCGCTGTCGC
Organism: Acidobacteriota bacterium; assembly: GCA_018268995.1. Taxonomy (GTDB): domain Bacteria; phylum Acidobacteriota; class Blastocatellia; order RBC074; family RBC074; genus JAFDVL01. The sequence continues at coordinate 37,640 of JAFDVL010000031.1, forward strand.
TCTATCTGGCGCGCGAATACGCTCGCACCAACGAGAGCCTGGAAGAGCAACTCGTCCAGGTCCGACAACTCTCCGCCGCTGCCGTCGAACACGAGAAAGTCAAAGCTGAAAACGAACGCCGCGCCGCTGAACTCGAAGAAGCCCGCCAATTGCAGCTTTCGATGCTGCCGAAGAAATTGCCCAGCCTGCCTCACCTTGACATCGCCGCGTATATGAAAACGGCAACGGAAGTCGGCGGCGATTACTACGACTTTCATCTCGGCGAAGACGGCACGCTCACCGTTGCGGTGGGCGATGCGACGGGACACGGTTTGAAGGCAGGCACGCTAGTCGCGTCAGTCAAGAGTCTATTCGTCTCGCTGGCCTATCATCCCGACATCCCGCACATTTTTCATCGCATCAGCGCCGTGCTGAAAGAGATGAAATTGCGCGGCTTGTTTATGGCGATGACGATGGTGAAAGTGTGCGGTAATCAGATGAGTGTCAGCATCGCCGGAATGCCTTCCGTGCTGATTTATCGCGCGGCTGCCAATGAAGTCGAAGAGGTGGCGATGCGGGCGTTGCCGCTGGGGGGAATGACGAAGTATCAGTATCAGCAGCAGGAGTTGAGGCTCGCCGTGAATGACGTCGTTGTGCTGATGAGCGATGGCTTACCCGAACGCTTTAATGTGAATGGCGAGATGCTGGAGGACGTGCGGATTCACCAAGCCTTACCCACACTTGCGCAACAATCCGCCGAAGAAATCATCGCCGCGCTGGTTCGTCTCGGTGACGAATGGGGAGCAGGGCATCCACAAGATGATGACGTGACGTTCGTTGTGTTGCGAATCAAATGAGCCTACCTGCATCACATCAAATTTCGCGCCGGAAGGGCTTCCACACTCGCGCGGTTGTTGGAGATGCACTATCCTGCAAACTCAAATCAATAGGGCATCTGTCGAAATTAAGTTGAGACCCAATCAGATTTAGATGAACCAGGAACTCACAGCCAATACGACCCTGTCGCATTACCGCATTGTTGCCCCACTCGGCGCGGGCGGCATGGGCGAAGTCTGGCTGGCCGAAGACACGCGGCTCGACCGCCAAGTCGCGCTCAAACTCCTGCCCGCTGCATTCACCCAAGACGCCGAGCGTGTGCGTCGCTTTATCCAGGAAGCGAAAGCCGCGTCTGGCCTCAATCATCCAAACATCATCACTGTGTTCGACATCGGCGAATGCGCGGCTGGGCGCTTCATCGTGATGGAACTGGTCGCGGGGCGCACGTTGCGCAGCGTGATTGCTGCCGACAACTCGCTGGATACATTCCTGTCGCTCAGTCAGCAAATGGCGAAAGCCTTGAGCGCCGCGCACAGCGCAGGCATCACGCATCGGGACATCAAGCCGGACAACATCATGGTGCGCGATGACGGCTATGTGAAGGTGCTGGATTTCGGGTTGGCACGCCTGAATCCAACGCGGAGTGCGGAACGCGGAACGCGGAAGGAAGAGGCCGAAACGCTGGTACAACAAACGACGCCGGGCACGGTGATGGGAACGGTCGCGTATATGTCGCCCGAACAGGCGCGCGGCGAAACCGTGAGTCATCCGTCCGATATTTTTGCGCTGGGCATTGTGCTTTATGAACTGGCGACGGGGCGGCATCCGTTCCAGGCGGAAACGCTGGTCGGATATTTGCACGCGATCACATTGCAGGAGCCGTTGCCATTGACCCAGTGGAAGCCGGAACTGCCTGCGGCTTTGAATGATTTGATACAGCGAATGCTGGCGAAGGACGCGCGCCAGCGTCCGACGGCGAGCGAAGTCGCGCAAGCTTTGCAGGACATTGAACGACACGGCGACACGGTAAAACAACGAAGCGGCGATGATGAAACGATGATGTTGCCTGCGGCTGCGGTGTCGGCTCCGCGCGCGGACGAAGGCTTTTGGGTCGCGGTGCTGCCGTTCAAATGGCGCGGCGCAAATGCGGAGTTGGAAGCGTTGGCAGAAGGCTTGTCGGAAGACATCGTGACGGGCTTGTCGCGTTTCTCGTACCTGCGCGTCATCGCGCGCGGCTCGACATTGAAGTACACCAATGATTCCGGCGATGTGCGGGCGATTGGCAAGGAACTCGGCGCGCGCTATGTGATGGAAGGCAGTTTGCGGCAGGCGGGCGCGCTGTTGCGTGTCGCGGTGCAATTGGTGGATGCGAGCACGGGCGCGCATCTGTGGGCCGAAACCTATGACCGGCAATTTCGCGCGGAAGACATTTTCGCGTTGCAGGATGATTTGGTGCCGCGCATTGTCTCGACCGTGGCGGATCAGTATGGCGCGCTGGTGCATAGTATGAGCGCGTCGCTACGCGGCAGGAGCGCCCGTCAATACTCTGCACATGAAGCTGTGCTACGCGCTTTCGGTTACTTCGAGCGCGTCACCGCAGAAGAGCATGCTGAAGTCCGCGAGATACTGGAAGCGGCGGTTGCCAGTGCGCCCAGCCACAGCGACTGCCAAGCCATACTGTCAGTAATTTACTGGCACGAGTACGCGAACGGTTACAACGTCAGACCCGATTCCCTAAGCCGCGCCCACGCCGCCGCGCGACAGGCGGTCGCGGCGGCACCAACCAATCACCTTGCCCACTTCACCCTTGCCGCTGTTTTATTCCTCCAGAAAGATTTCCTGGCCTTTCGCGCGGCAGCGGAGCGCGCATTGGCGCTGAATCGAATGGATGGCTCGACCACTGGATTTCTCGGCAATCTGATCGCCTATTCCGGTGACTGGGAATACGGCTTGGGTATAACGGAACGGGCGATGCAGCTTAACCCCAATCATCCGGGCTGGTTTCATTTTCCTGCCGTTACCTTTGCCTATCACAAACGTGATTATCGCGGCGCGCTGGAAAGCGCCCTAAAAGTCAACGTGCCCGGCTACTTTTGGACGCACGCGGCGCTGGCTGCGGCCTATGGTCAGCTTGGCGAACGGGAACCCGCGCGCGCGGCGTTGCGGGAATTGCTCGGGCTCGTGCCGAACTTCGGCGCGCTGGCGCGGGAGGAGTACGGCAAGTGGTTGGATGCAGAACTTACTGAACACTTGCTGGATGGGCTGCGCAAGGCGGGGCTGGAGGAACTGCAAACCACTGCGACCGCGCGGTACAGTACAGGGAGCGGTAGCGACTTGGTGCCGCTGACTGTACCCGACGCGGAAGAGCCAGATCGCTACCGCTCCCCGTACCGTACCGAGGCGTCCGCTTCCATCGTCGTCCTGCCGTTTGCGAACATCAGCGCGGACGAGGAAAACTTCTGCGGCGGGCTGGCGGAAGAGCGGTCATCATCTGTTTCAAGCAGACTTCGCCACACCGTTGGACGCGAGCCGGAGCGCAACGAATTGCGCGTGGCCTTCAAAGCGGCTAATGATGGGCGTGGCTCGCTCGTGTGCGTCGCGGGCGAACCGGGCATCGGCAAGACGACGCTCGTTGAAGATTTCCTCACCGAGCTTGCGGCAGAACATCACTGCACGATTGCGCGCGGGCGTTGTTCGGAACGACTGGCGGGAACCGAAGCCTATTTGCCGCTGCTCGAAGCGTTGGAGTCGCTGCTACGGTACAGTACCGCGAGCGGTAGCGAGCCGGGTTCGTTTGCCACCGCGATGAAGCAGCTTGCGCCGACGTGGTATGCGCAGGTCGTGCCGCTCAACAGTGAGAGTGAAGAATCCGCACGCTTGCTGAGTGAGGTCAAAGCCGCTTCGCAGGAGCGGATGAAGCGCGAACTGGCGAGCTTCCTGCAAGCCGTCGCAGAGCAACAGCCGCTGGTGATTTTCTTTGACGATCTGCATTGGGCCGATGTCTCGACGATTGACTTGCTGAGTTTTCTCGCGGGCAAGTTTGATGCGATGCGCGTGCTGATTGTGACGACGTATCGGCCTTCGGATATGCTGCTGGCCAAGCATCCGTTCCTGCAGATCAAGCCGGATTTGCAGGCGCGGGGCTACTGTCGGGAGTTGCAGCTTGCGTTTCTGAACGAAGCCGAAATCGCGCAGTATCTCAGTCTCGAATTTCCCAATCATGGTTTCCCGACCGACTTTGCCAAGTTGATTCACGCGAAGACAGAAGGCAGCCCGTTGTTTATGGCTGACCTCGTGCGCTACCTGCGAGATCGCTGCGTGATTGCAATGGAAACCAGCGGGCGAGACGCCCGCGCTCCCAGGTGGATGCTCGCGCAAACCTTGCCCGACATCGAACGCGAGTTGCCGGAATCGGTGCGCGGGATGATCGAACGCAAGATTGCACAACTGAGCGAAGAGGATCGCAAGCTGCTCACTGCCGCAAGTGTGCAGGGCTACGAATTCGATTCGGCAGTCGTGGCGCAGGTTTTGAATCTGGAAGCCGATGAAGTCGAAGAGCGACTGGAAAAGCTGGAGCGCGTGTTTGCGTTTGTGAAGGTGACGAGTGAAGGCGAATTTCCGAATCGCACACTGACGCTCAAGTATCGCTTCGTTCACGTGCTATACCAGAACGCGCTGTATGGGGCGTTGCGAATTACCCGCAAAGCATCACTCAGCCGCGAAGTGGCGCAAACGCTGGAAGGTTTTTACGGCGAACAGCGAACGAGTGTGGCCAACCAACTGGCGGCGCTCTATGAAGCCGGGCGGGAGTATGCGCGCGCGGCGGAATATTACCGGCTCGCGGCGGAGCATGCCACGCGGGTCTTTGCTTATCAGGAGGCCGTCGCGCTGGCGCGGCGCGGACTGGGGCTGCTGCAATCGGAGCCGGACACGACCGCGCGCACGCGACAGGAACTGGCGCTACAAATCACGTTGTCCGTGCCACTGGGGGCTTGCCGGGGATTGGCTTCGCAGGAGAGCCGGGAACTGTTCACGCGCGCTCGGGAACTGGCGCAGCAACTTGGCGATCCGCCGGAGCTATGGACGATCATGGTAGGGCAATGGCGATCTTATCTGGTCGGCGGGGATAACAACATGGCGCTCAAACTGGGAGAAGAATTCCTGGCGCAGGTTCGTACCAAAGCCCCGGCGGCGACGATTTGGGGGCACCAGATGATGACGTCAGGCTGCAATTATGGGGGAGAGTTTGCCTCGGCCTGTACGCATGTCAAAGAAATGCTGGCGGTCTGGAATCCGCAACCGCATTACGGCGAGGAGGTCGTGTATGCAGGTGAGAATCCCGTGATGATCGGCCTTTTCATGGGCGCGGCGTCACTGTGGTATCTGGGCTATCCCGCGCAGGCATTGCAGCAGAGCCAGCAGGCGCTGGCCCTTGCGCGGCAGGACGCTTCCCCCTTCGGAATGGCACTTGCCACCTTCCTAGCCGCCGAGTTGCACATCAGCCGACGGGAACCTCAGCGTGTCAGGGAATTGGCCGAAGAGTGCCTCGCCTTGTCTACGGAACACGGTTTTCCGCAATGGATGGCGAATGGACACATTTGCCGAGGGTGGGCGCTGGCTGCGACGGAACAGGTGGCTGCGGGAGTGGCGCAGATGAGCGAAGGCCTCACGGCCATGCACGCCTTTGAAGCCGATCTGGGACGGTCACGCTATCTGGCGCTGCTCGGCGAAGCGTGCGCAGCCACAGGCCAGCTTGCAGAAGGACTCAGCTTGCTGGCTGAGGCACTGGCCTTTGCCGAGCAATCTGGGGAGCGCTTTTTTGAAGCGGAGATTTACCGGCTCAGAGGCGAACTGCTGTTGCAGTCCGAAGCCCCCCAAGCCGAGGTAGAAGAATGTTTTCACCAAGCCATCAAGGTTGCTCAGCGGCAACAGGCGAAATCGCTGGAACTCCGCGCGATGATGAGCCTCGCGCGTCTCTGGCAACAACCGGGCAAGATTCTCGAAGCACAGCAGATGCTTGCGGAACTTTACGGCTGGTTCACCGAAGGCTTTGACACGGCGGATTTGCAGGACGCGAAAGCGTTGCTAGAGGAATTGCGGCCTTGATTCTTGAACTCCATACACTGCCTTAGCAATCTGCAAGAGGGAGGGTTGGATTTCCATTCGCAGCCACCTTGGCGCGCATCCTGCCCTTGAGCCAAACGCGAGAACGGCATAGGATTACCCGCGCATTTTGCATCCGTTCAATCACAAATTCGCATTTGTAGTCCATTCAACTCATCTGTGCAGCTCTCAGCACAGATGATTATTACTAACTTAAGTTCACTATCGAGGTCTGTAACGAATGAAAAAGAAAGTTAACGTAGCAATGATCGGCTATCAGTTTATGGGGCGCGCGCACAGCAATGCGTGGCGACAGGTTTCGCACTTCTTTGATGTGCCGGTCGAACCCGTGATGAAAGTCATCTGTGGTCGCAATGAAGCCGCCGTCAACGCCGCCGCCGCGAATCTCGGCTGGGAAGAAACCGAAACCGATTGGCGTAAGCTGATGGAGCGCAAAGACATTGACATCATTGACATCTGTTCGCCCGGCGATGCACACACGCCGCAGGCCATCGCCGCCGCCAATGCCAAGAAAGTCGTCTTTTGCGAAAAGCCTTTATCGAACACGGTCGCCGAAGCCGAAGAGGTATTGAAAGCCGCGAAGAAAAACAAAGTGATTCACATGCTTTGCCACAACTATCGCCGCATTCCAGCGGTGACGTTGGCCAAGCAGATGATTGATGCAGGCGAGATCGGCGAGATTTATCACTATCGCGGCACCTATCTGCAAGATTGGATCGTTGATCCGCAGTTCCCGCGCGTCTGGCGCTTGACCAAAGCCGTTGCCGGTTCGGGCGCGCTCGGTGACATCGCTTCGCATTCGATTGATCTGGCGCGGTATCTGGTTGGTGAAATCACTGAAGTTTCGGGAATGCTCAAAACCTTCATCAAAGAGCGCCCCATGCCCGACGATCCGAAGAAGATGGGCAAGGTGGATGTAGATGACGCCGCGCTGTCCATCGTCAAATTCCGCAATGGTGCGATTGGCACGATTGAAGGTTCGCGTTTTGCACTTGGTCGCAAGAATTACAACCGCTTCGAGATTAACGGCAGCAAGGGCAGCATCGTGTTCGATCTGGAACGGATGAACGAACTGGAAGTCTATCGAGAAGAAGGTCCGAACAGCGGCTTCAAGACGATTCTGGCGACGGATGCAAAACACCCTTTTGTTGCGGGCTGGTGGCCGCCAGGGCACATCATCGGCTACGAACACACGTTCACGCACACGGTGTTTGATTTGCTGAACGCCGTGCATACCAGCAAAGTGCCCACGCCGAATTTCGAGGACGGCGTGCGCAATAACAAAGTGCTGGATGCGATTGAACGGTCGTCGAAATCGAAGCAGTTTGAGAAGGTGTAATTACCACCCTGGGAGCGCACGCGGCCCGCGTGCCATGCTGGATAAGGCATAGCCTTTCTCGCAATGGATTCGCTCCGCAAGACTCAGCACGCGAGTCGCGTGCGCTCCCAGGAAAAAGCCTATGCCCCTTGCCCCCAATACCAAATTCGATCACTACGAAATCCTCGCGCCACTGGGCAAAGGCGGGAAATGGCGAATCTCAACCAGCGGCGGAGCCCTTCCGCAAAAACTGCGGCCCCCACTACAGTCGTGCAGAACTGGACGGCAGAGGTAAAGCAAAGATGTTGCACGAATCCAAGGACGTGCCGCCCTCTCACATAGACGAGGCAAAATATGGCAATTTCCATCGAAAAATCCAGCCCCATCACGACGATCATTTTGCAGCGCCCCGACGTGCGCAATGCTGTCAATCGCGCGACGGCGGAAGCATTGGCCGAGGCGTTTCGTGCCTTTGATGCGGATGATTCTGCGCTCGTCGGCGTGTTGTATGGCGAGCACGGAACGTTTTGCGCAGGCGCGGATTTGAAAGCTGTCGCAGCGGGGCAAGGCAATCGTGTGGAAGTGGATGGCGATGCGCCAATGGGGCCTTCGCGGATGTTGCTGAGCAAACCTGTGATTGCCGCGATTTCGGGCTATGCGGTGGCGGGCGGGTTGGAATTGGCGTTGTGGTGCGATTTGCGCGTGGCAGAAGAAGACGCGGTACTCGGGGTGTTCTGTCGGCGTTGGGGCGTGCCGTTGATTGATGGCGGGACTGTACGGTTGCCGCGCTTGATTGGCTTGAGTCACGCGCTGGATTTGATTTTGACGGGGCGGCCAGTAAATGCAGCCGAAGCCTTGCAACTGGGCTTGGTCAATCGTGTTGTGCCGAAAGGGGAAGCGCGACAGGCCGCAGAACAACTCGCGCAGGACATTGCGAAGTTTCCGCAGATTTGCATGCGCAATGATCGCTTGTCGGCGTATGAACAATTTGATTTGAGCTTTGCCGACGCGATGGAAAATGAATTTCGGCACGGACTGGATTCGTTGCGAGCGGGTTCGCGCGAAGGCGCACAACGATTCGCAGAAGGCAAAGGGCGACACGGTTCGTTTGAGTAGGTGTATTGACAAATTAAGTTAGAGGCGCAAACAGGATGTTTGCACTACGCTTTGGCAGACGTTGTACAACAAACATCCTGTTTGTTGCTCCGCCGCAGTCTTTCTAACTTAAGTTGTCAATACAAGTAGGAATTAGGAATTAGGAATTAGATCGGTTTTCAATTCAG